>NZ_JBIVXY010000017.1:0-145227 GCF_044769485.1 Kitasatospora sp. NPDC090308
CGCCGATGGTACTGCAGGGGGGACCCTGTGGGAGAGTAGGACGCCGCCGAACAATCTTTGTGGGAAAGCCCCCTGACGGGATGTCAGGGGGCTTTTTCGCGTTCCCGGGAACGGGCGGGTAGCCTTCGCCAATGCAGAACCTGACGTTGACGTGGCAAACCTCGGCCGGTGCCTCCGTGGCGCTGTACGCTGCGGCGTTCGCGGTCAGGCGAGGGGTGGCTCGGCGGGCCGGCGGGGAGGTGCGGCGGCTTCGGGCGGGGGTGGCGGCGGACGCGCTGCGGGAGGCGGGGACGCTGCTGGCGTTGTTCGCGCTGTGGCAGGTGGTGGGGCACCTGTCGTTGGTGGGCACCGGCCACGCGTTGGAGCGGGCGGAGTGGATCCACCGGACGGAGGGGGAGTTCGGGCTGCCGGACGAGGCGTCGTGGCAGCGGGCGGTGGTGGGGCATCCGTGGCTGGTGCAGGGGGCGAACTACTACTACGCGACCATGCACTTCGGCGTGATGCTGGTGGTGCTGCTCTGGCTGTTCCTGCGGCACCGGGCGCGGTACGCGTGGGTGCGGACCACGGTGGTGGCGACCACGGCGGTGTGCCTGCTGATCCAGTTCATCCCGGTGGCGCCGCCGCGGATGCTGCCGGGCAGCGGGTTCGTCGACCTGGCGGAGCAGTACGGGCAGTCGGTGTACGGCAGCGCGGTCGCGGGGGTGGTGGCGGACCAGCTGTCGGCGATGCCCTCGGTGCACGTGGCGTGGTGCGTGATCGCGGCGGTGGCGGTGGTCTCGGTGGCGCGCGGGCCGTGGCGGTGGCTGATGGTGCTGCACCCGGTGGTGACGGTGTGGGTGGTCGTGGTGACGGCGAACCACTTCTGGGCGGACGGCCTGGTGGCGGTGGTGATCCTGCTGACCGTGTACCTGGTGCAGGCGGCGGTCTCGGGGTGGCGCCAGAAGGAGGAGGACGGGCCGCAGGCCGCGGCGTCGGGGCCGGGGGAGCGGGAGCCCAGCGCGGCCCGGTAGGCCGGAGGTCAGCCGGGCTGGGCGGAGAGCAGGGCTTCGGCGAGGGCGGTGCGGTAGTAGCGGCCGGTGGTGGTGCCGGCGATCAGGCGGGCGTCGAGCAGGACGGTGAGGTGGTCGTCGACGGCGGCCGGGCCGAGGCCGGTGAGGGCGGCCAGCTGGGTGGTGTCGCGCGGGCGGTCGAGGCCGGCCAGGAGTTCGGCGCGGGCGCTGCCGAGCAGGCGGCCCAGGCTGGCGGGCGGAGTGCGCGGGCCGGGGACGGGGGCGGCCGAGGTCGGGTAGACGAGGGCGAGCCGGTTGCGCGTCTCGTCCGGGCAGAGCCAGCCGTGGCGGGCGCTGGTGGGGACGAGCAGCAGTTCGGGGGAGGGGTGCGGGGGCGGCGGGAGGTCGGGGGCGGTGAGGCGCAGGCGGCCGTCGGGGAGCCAGCGGTGGTGCGGGCCGGGGTGGGGGAGGGCGGCGGGCCAGCCGTGGCGTTCGGCGCGTTCGCGGCGGGCGGTGAGGTCGGCGCGGAAGGCGCGCAGGCGGGCGGGCCATTCGGGGCGGACGACGTGCTGCCACGTCCAGTCGAGGAGTTCGGTGAGGTCCGGTGGCAGGTCGGTGCCGGTGAGGTCGAGCAGCCGGGGGTCGGCGTCCGGGTCGGGGACGGGCAGGCGCAGTTCGCCGGGCCAGTCGGAGGCTTGGCGGGCGCTGGGCCGGGGGGCGGGTTGCCGGGTGGCCGCGAGGTGGGCCCGGAAGGCGGGTTGGTGGGTGGCGAGCCAGCCGCGGCGCCACGGCTCGGGGCGGATCTCGGCGAGGATGCCGACCGCGGCGACCGTCTCGACCAGGGGTGAGAGCGCGAAACGGCATGCGGCGAGGGACTCCGTGCCCACCAGCCAATGACCCATCCGTTCCCCTCCGCACGCCGACAGTAGCAACCCGAGGTGAACGGGTCAGGCGATTGCGGGAGGTGCGGGGCGGACGGGAGCGGCGGCCGGAGCGGACTGGCCGGTCCGGCCGCCGCGAGTACGGGCGGGCAGGCGGGTGCGGGCGGGTGGTGCGTCAGCCGCGGCGGCGCAGACCCCACGCAGTGAGGGCGGCGAGGGCGGCGGCCAGGACGAGGTACAGCCCGGTCTCGGCGAGTTGGAACGTCCAGTAGCGGTCGGCCGGCTGGTAGTCGACGGCGACGTACAGGTCGGACTTCTTCAGGCATCCGAGGTCCGGGAGGAGGCCGGCGGAGCCCGTGCAGGGCTGGGTGCCGAGGGTGAGGACGCGGCCCGTCGCGTCGCGGACCGGCTGCGGGGCGGCGCCGGTGAGCACCCAGCCGTCGGGGATCTCGAGGACGGCGATCATCCGGGAGTCGGGGGCGAGGGTGGAGCCCTCGAAGCCCGCCATCCGGGCGCTGCCGACCGGGACGGCGCCCAGCGAGGTGAGTGCGTGGACGGGCTGCTGGAGGTGCGGGCGGACGGCCAGCGGCACCAGGACCTGGACGGCGGCGAAGACGGCCAGGGTGACGGCCGCCGCGGCGAGGGTGCGGCGCAGGAACAGACCGGCGCAGGCCCCGAGCGCGACGGCGAACGCGGCGTAGCCGAGCGGGACGAGGCCGCGCAGGTCGAACAGCAGCGGGTGGAAGCGGTCGTGGTCGCGTTGGTCGAAGGGGACGGCGTACCAGGTGACCAGCAGGCTGAGCAGTCCGGTGACGAGGACGGCTGCCGCGGTGGTGATCAGCAGCCTGCCGGCCAGCCAGCGGCCGCGGTGGACGCTCTGGGTCCAGGCCAGCCGGTGGGTGCCGGTCTCCAGTTCGCGGGCGATCAGCGGGGCGCCCCAGAACGCGCCGATCAGCGCGGGGGCGAGCAGGACGAGCGCGCCGGCGGCCAGGTACGCGTTCTGGTGGCTCTGGAGCAGCCGGTCCGCGTCGACGCACCGGCCGTCCGCGCAGCCGACGGGCAGCCCGCGGAGGCCGTCGCGCAGCCGGAGCCCGCTCACCACCAGGTAGCCGGAGGTGACGGCGAGCAGGGCGGCGGCGGTCAGGAACTGGGCGCGGTACTGGCGCCAGGTCAGCCAGGTCATCGTTGCGGCTCCGGGACGGGGCGGGGGGCGGCGGGTTCGGGTCCGGGGTCGGGTTCGGACGGGTGGGACAGCAGGTGCAGGACCAGGTCCTCCAGGCCGAGCGGTTCCATCACCCAGGACGGGTCGTCGACGGGGCCCTCGGCGCGGACGGTGAAGGTGCTCTGGCGCCCGGTGTGTTCGGCCCGCAGGACGTGCATCCCGGCGGGCAGGGTGTCGGCGCCGCGGCGGGTGGTGGTGAGTCGGAAGTGGGTGGCGAGCAGGTCGTCGGTGCCGCCCTCGGCGCGGACCCGGGAGTCGGCGAGCACGACCAGGCGGTCGCAGACCCGTTCCAGGTCGGAGAGCAGGTGGGAGGAGAGCACCACGGTGGTCTGCGGTTCGGACTCGGCGACGAACTCCATCAGACCCTGCAGGAAGACGCGCCGGGCCAGCGGGTCGAGGGCGGCCACCGGTTCGTCCAGGAGCAGGAGTTCGGGCCGCTTGGCGACGGCCAGGGTGAGGGCGAGCTGGGCGCGCCCGCCGCCGGAGAGGCGGCCGGCCTTCTGCGCGGGGTCGAGGCCGAACTGCCGGACGCGGCGGGCGGCGAGGGCGGCGTCCCAGCGGGGGTTGAGCTTCGCGCCCATCCGCAGGTGGTCGGCGACGGAGAGCCCGGCGTACACGGGGGTGTCCTGGGCGACGAAGCCGACCCGGGCGAGTCGGCCGGGCGGGGCGCCGAACACCTCGATGCTGCCGCTGGTGGGGGTGAGCAGGCCGCAGGCGAGTTGCAGCAGGGTGGACTTGCCGGCGCCGTTCGGGCCGACCAGGCCGACGACGCTCCTGGCGGGGACGCTCAGCGTGCAGTCGGTGAGGGCCGGGCGGCGGCCGTAGCGCTTGTGCAGCGCCCGGGCTTCGACGATCGCGGTCATCGTTCCTCTTCGGTGGGGCTTCGGACGGTCTGGCGGAACAGTGCCTCGATGGACTCCTCGTCCAGCCCGGCGGCCCGGGCGGCGGTCAGCCAGCGGCGCAACTCCCTTCGCAACGGCTCGTGTTCGGACACGGCGGGGGTGCCGAGGGTGCCGGTGACAAAGGTGCCGACGCCCGGTTTGGGGGAGACCAGTCCTTCGTTCTCCAGCTGGCGGTACGCCTTGAGCACGGTGTTGGGGTTGATCGCGACCTTCGCCGCGACCTCCTTGACCTTGGGCAGCCGGTCCCCCTCGGACAGTAGGCCCAGCCGCAGCGCCTGCCGCACCTGGTGGACCAGTTGCAGGTAGGGGGCGACGCCGGACCGGGGCTCGATGTGGAACTCGATCACCGCAACCTCATTTATCTAGGTTCCTAGCACTATGGAACTGGCGGTCTGTCGGACTGTCAAGTCCTTTCTTCGGAGAGGCAGTTGACCTGCGGACATGCCGGAGCCCGGGCGCCGTGGGGGTGGCGTCCGGGCTCCGGGGTGAACGGTGGTGCGGTGGTGCGCGGTGCGGTGGTTACCTGACCGGGAGGGCGACCCGGCCCCAGCGGCCGTCGGTCAGGGCGGCGGTGGCCGAGTACCAGGCGGCGAGGCCGGCGACGGCGGCGATCCAGCCGCCGACCTTGGCCCAGCCGGAGGCGTCGGCGAAGGCTCCGATGGCGCTGAGCACCAGGGAGACCGTCAGCAGGCCGTACACCGCGCGGGTGAGCAGGCCGGCGCCCCAGGAGGCGGCGGTCAGGGTGAGCGCCAGCAGCGCCCACAGCAGCAGGAACAGGCCTGCGGTGTTCTTGCCGGCCGGGCCGGCGGCGGCCCAGGTCGCCCAGAAGGCGCCCAGGGCGGTGAACGCGGTGCCGCTGAAGCGGTCGCCGCCGCGGAACTGCCAGAGGCCGGCGACGAACAGCGTCACGCCGCCGACCAGGTTGGCCAGCGTGGCGGCGCCGCCGGCCGAGGTGCCGCTGAGGACACCCGTGCCGAGCAGGCCGTACGCCAGCAGGGTCAGACCGAGGGCCAGGTAACCGAGCGGACCCGCGTCAGCGGATCGGACGTTCGCCCCGGGGGCTTCGTTGCTCACCGGAGGCTCCTTTCACTCTGCGCCAGGGCATGGCGGGATCACGGTGAAAAGTGGGGTGTGCGGAGGTGGTGCCGAGTGCCGGGTCGTGGGCGCACCGAAGAGAGGGTGCGGCGGCTGCGGCGAGTGAGAGAACCGGCGGCCGAGCCGCTGGTCGTGCCCTCCGGGGTGGAAGCCCCCGGTGCTTGCGGTGTACCCGGCCGCCGGGTTCCGTACCCGCGCGCCTCACGCAGGATGAGCAAGTGTGAGCAAACCGTGACCGGTTCTGACACCGGCCCGTAACCGGTTCGAAAACCGGTGATCGGTCAGCTCTGCCGCTGGGTCGGGATGCGCAGGGTCAGGATGGCCATGTCGTCGGACGGCGGCTCGGGCGCGAACCGCTCCACCGCCCGGTGCACCCGGGCCGCGACGGCGCCCGCGGTCAGGCCCGCGCAGCCGGTCAGCACCTCGGCCAGGCCGTCGTCGCCGAGCATCCGGCGGCCCTCCCGGCGCTCGGTCACGCCGTCCGTCACGCACAGCAGCACCTCGCCCGGGGCGAGGATCAACTCCTCGGCGACGAGGTCGAGTTCGTCCATCACGCCGAGCAGCGGCTGCGGCGAGGCGGCCTGGTCGACCTGTCCGTCGGTGCGCAGCCGCAGCGGCAGCGGGTGGCCGGCGCAGACCAGCGACAGGACGGTCGAGCCGTCCTCGCGGGGCGTCAGCTCGCCGTAGAGCAGGGTGAGGAAGCGGGCCCGGCTGCCCTCGTCCAGGATCGCGGCGTTCAGCCGGGTGAGCACCTGCGGGGCGTCGAGGCCCTCGCGGGCCAGCAGGCGCAGCGAGTTGCGGGCCAGGCCGGTGACCGAGGCGGCCTCGGGGCCGGTGCCGCAGACGTCGCCGATGGCGAAGCCGTAGGTGCCCTCGCGGATCGGGAACAGGTCGTAGAAGTCGCCGCCGACCTCGTTGCCCTCGCCCGCGGCCTGGTAGAAGACCTCCACCTCGACGCCGGGGATCTTCGGCAGCTCCGGCGGCAGCAGGGCGCGCTGGAACGCCTGGCTGATCGCGGTGCGCTCCGAGTACAGGCGCGAGTTGTCCAGCGCCAGGGCGGCCCGGCGGGAGAGGTCCTCGCCGAGTTCCAGGATCTCCTGGCGGAACCGGACGCCGTGCCGGGTGCCGAGCACCAGCAGGCCGATCACGCGGTTGCGGGCGGACAGCGGCATCACCACCGTCTCGCCCAGCTCCGGCCCGACCGGGTGGCCGAGGGCCCGGGCGGTCTCGGCGGGCGCGGACCACGGGCGGGCGCCCGGGCTGGGCACCGCCTCCGGGGCGGGGGACTTGTCGAGCAGGGCGCGCAGCGCGTCGATCCGGTCCTCGTCCTCGTGCAGCACGAAGGCGAGTTCGGCGCCGGCCGCGGCGTCCGTGCCGGTGGTGTAGACGGCGCACCAGGAGGAGAGGGTGGGGACGGCCATCTGCGCCATCAGGGCGAGCGTCTGCTCGTGCTCCAGGGTGCCCGCGAGCAGGTCGGAGGCCTCCACCAGGAAGGACAGCGAGCCGCGCCGCAGCCGCTCCAGCTCGCCGAGCCGGGCGCTCTCCAGGGCCAGCGCGATCCGGTCGGCGGCGAACTGCAGGCGCAGTGCGTCCTCGTTGTCGTAGCGGCCGGGGGCGGCCGCGGCCACCCCGAGCGAACCGGTCAGCCGGCCCTCGACCTTGAGCGGGACGGTGATCAGCGAGCGCAGGTCGGTGCCGTCGAGCAGCGGGGCGGCGCCGGTGGGGCGGACCGCGAGGTCCTCGTGGACGGCGGGCAGCCGGGCCGAGTCGAAGCGGCCGGCCCCGGCGTCGATCGGCAGCCGGGAGAAGCGGCGGGCCGGGCCGGCCAGGCCGGTGGCGGCGCGCAGTTCGAACTCGGTCTCGTCCTCGCTGGTGAGCAGCAGGTAGGAGGCGTCGGCGTCGAGCAGGTCGCGGGCCCGCTCGACGATCCGCTGCAGCAGGCTGGACAGGTCGTCGGGGGAGACCGGGCCGACCAGCAGGTCCAGCGGCTCGACGGCGGTGCCGGCGCTCTCCACGGCGGCCCCGGGGGTGCCGGGGCTGCGCAGCACCGCGCGGTCGGCCTCCCGGACCAGCACGCACAGCACGGTCGGGGTGCCCTGGCTGTCGCGCAGCCGCACGTGGGTGCCGTACACCTCCTGCACCGCGCCGTCACCGCCGCGCACCGCGTACGAGCCCTCCCAGCGGGCCAGCCGCAGGGTGTCGCCGAGGCCGAGGCCGGGGGTCTGCGGCCAGACGGCCAGTTCGGCCCAGGGGCGGCCGAACACGGCGTCCGCCGGCCGGTGGAAGAGCGTCTCGGCGTCGGCGTTCCAGTGCCGGACCCGCCCGTGGTCGTCGAGCTGCACCACGGCGACCCGGACCGGGCCGTCCGTGGTCGGCAGCTCGCCGCCGGGCAGGCTGGGCAGCGCGTACCGGGTGCCGGGCCGCTGCTCGGGCAGGGCGAGCCGGAACCAGACGGTCTTGCGGCCGGCCGCGTACTCCACGCCCCAGCTGCTGGACAGCGCCGAGCACATCAGCAGGCCGCGGCCGCCCTCGCCGTCCGGGTCGGCGTAGCGCTGCGAGTTCATCGTCACATTGGCGAAGGAGGGCAGGCCGCGCTCCGGGTGCCGGTCGCTGACCTCGATCCGGACGGTGTCCTCCTCGCGCAGGCAGGCCACCTCGGCGGCCGTCCCGGCGTGCACCACGGCGTTCGTGACCAGCTCGCTGACCAGCACCACGGCGTCGTCCACCACCTCGGGCACGCCCCAGCCGAGCAGGGCGTCCCGGACGAAGCCGCGGGCCGCGGCGGCCGACCGGTCGACCGGTTCGAAGGTGGCGGCTGCGCGCGCGGTGACCACGGCCACGGCTCCTCTGCTGCTGGTCCGGCGGACGGTCCGGGCGGACGGTTCGGGCGGTACTGCGGGCGCGGGGCGGCGTCGCCTCGGCCCGGTGCGGCCCTCCACCCTACTTTCCGGTTGGTACCCAGCGGGGCCGGGGCGTCGAAACAGGCACCTGGGGGTGATTTCGTTCACCACTTTCCCTGCTCGCCGGGAAAACCCCGGGCAACCGGTCCGACACCGGCTGCCGGTGCTGCCACACTGGGGGGTCCGCGTGCCGTCACCGCCGCAGTACGGTCGACAGGGACGGCGCGGGAGCCGACCGGCCGGACGCCGATCCTCCCGCGGCGGTGAACCGAGTCAGGACCTGGGAGGGCCCCGTTGAGTTCGGCGACCAAGGACGTGTCCGGTACGACGACCGCCGCTGCGCGCGGCGCCCGCCCGGTGCCGCCGTCGCGGGCCGGCGGCGGGCGGCGCCCGGGGCCGGGGCGCGGCGCGGAGCCCGCGGAGCTGCGCAAGCTGCTGACCGCGCTGACCGCGATGCGCGACGGCAACTTCCGGCGCCGGCTGACCTTCCCGGGCGACGGCCTGCTGGCCGAGATCGCCGCGGTGTTCAACGAGGTCGCCGAGCGCAACCAGCACCTCACCGGTGAACTGGCCCGGGTGCGGCGGGCGGTGGGCCGCGAGGGCCGGCTCTCGGAGCGGCTGGAGACCGGGGTCGGCGAGGGCGCCTGGATGGCGGCCGTGGACAACTGCAACGCGCTGATCGACGACCTGGCCCGGCCGATGGCCGAGGTCGGCCGGGTGCTGTCCTCGATCGCCGAGGGCGACCTGACCCAGACCATGGAGCTGCGCTCGCTGCACACCACCGGGGCGAGCTACCCGCTGCGCGGCGAGTTCCTGAAGGTCGGCCGGACGGTCAACGGCCTGGTCGACCAGCTGTCGGAGTTCACCGACGAGGTGACCCGGGTGGCGATCGAGGTCGGCACCGAGGGCAAGCTCGGCGGCCAGGCCCGGGTGCGCAGCGTCTCCGGCTCCTGGAAGGACCTGTCGGACTCGGTCAACACCATGGCGGGCCGGCTGACCGCGCAGGTGCGCAACATCGCCGAGGTGACCACCGCGGTGGCCCGCGGCGACCTGTCGCGCAAGGTCACCGTCGACGTCGACGGCGAGATGCTGGAGCTGAAGAACACCGTCAACACCATGGTGGACCAGCTCAACTCGTTCGCCGCGCAGGTCACCACGGTGGCCCGCGACGTGGGCACCGAGGGCCGGCTCGGCGGCCAGGCGCAGGTGTCGGGCGTGGCCGGCGTGTGGCGCGACCTCACCGACTCGGTGAACTTCATGGCCGCCAACCTGACCGCGCAGGTCCGCAACATCGCCGAGGTGACCACCGCGGTCGCCAAGGGCGACCTGTCGCGCAAGATCGAGGTCGACGCCCGGGGCGAGATCCTGGAGCTGAAGAACACCATCAACACGATGGTCGACCAGCTGTCCGGGTTCGCCGAGCAGGTGACCCGGGTGGCGCGCGCGGTGGGCACCGAGGGCATCCTCGGCGGGCAGGCCCAGGTGCCGGGGGTGGCCGGCGTCTGGAAGGACCTGACCGAGAACGTCAACTCGATGGCGAACAACCTGACCAGCCAGGTCCGCAACATCGCGCAGGTCACCACCGCGGTCGCCAGGGGCGACCTGTCGCAGAAGATCCAGGTGGACGCCCGGGGCGAGATCCTGGAGCTGACGAACACCATCAACACCATGGTCGACCAGCTCTCCTCGTTCGCCGACGAGGTGACCCGGGTCGCCCGGGACGTCGGCACCGAGGGCATCCTGGGCGGCCAGGCCAGCGTGCCCGGGGTCTCCGGCACCTGGAAGGACCTCACCAACTCGGTGAACCTGATGGCCAACAACCTGACCAGCCAGGTGCGTTCGATCGCCGAGGTGACCACCGCGGTGGCCCGCGGCGACGTCTCCAAGAAGATCACCGTCGACGCGAAGGGCGAGATCCGCGAGCTCGTCACCACCGTCAACACCATGGTCGAGCAGCTGTCCGCGTTCGCCGACGAGGTCACCCGCGTCGCCCGCGAGGTCGGCACCGACGGCATCCTGGGCGGCCAGGCCCGGGTCTCCGGCGTCTCCGGCATCTGGCGCGACCTGACCGACAACGTCAACCTGATGGCGTCCAACCTGACCAGCCAGGTCCGCAACATCGCCGAGGTCGCCTCCGCGGTGGCCCGCGGCGACCTGTCCAAGAAGATCGCCATCGACGCGGCCGGCGAGGTCGCCGCGCTGGCCGGCACCCTGAACACCATGGTCGACCAGCTGTCGGCCTTCGCCGTCGAAGTCACCCGCGTCGCCCGCGAGGTGGGCACCGACGGCATCCTGGGCGGCCAGGCCGGCGTCCCGGGCGTGGCCGGGATCTGGAAGGACCTGACCGAGAACGTCAACCTGATGGCCAACAACCTCACCGGCCAGGTCCGCAACATCGCCCTGGTGATCACCGCGGTGGCCCGCGGCGACCTCTCGCAGAAGATCGACGTCGACGCCCGCGGCGAGATCCTGGAGCTCAAGACCAGCATCAACACCATGGTCGACCAGCTCGGCGCGTTCGCCGACGAGGTCACCCGGGTGGCCCGCGAGGTCGGCACCGACGGCCGGCTCGGCGGCCAGGCCCGCGTCCCCGGCGTGGCCGGCACCTGGCAGGACCTCACCGAGTCGGTGAACGAGCTGGCCAACAACCTGACCCGGCAGGTGCGCGCGATCGCCCAGGTCGCCACCGCCGTCACCCGGGGCGACCTGTCACCCCGGATCAACGTGGACGCGTCCGGCGAGCTCGACGAGCTCAAGGACAACATCAACCAGATGATCGCCAACCTGCGCGAGACCACCCGGACCAACAAGGAGCAGGACTGGCTCAAGTCCAACCTGGCCCGGATGTCCGGCCTGCTCCAGGGCCGCCGCGACCTGTCCGCCGTCGCCTCGCTGATCATGAGCGAGCTGACCCCGGTGGTCTCCGCCCAGCACGGCGCCTTCTTCCTCGCCCAGCCCGCCGGGCGCACCGCCGAACTCGTCACCGAGGACGACGACGAGAACGACATCGTGCTGCGCCTGATCGGCTCCTACGGCTACCACCGGCGCACCATGCCCACCACCTTCCGGCTCGGCGAGGGCCTGATCGGGCAGGCCGCCGTGGAGAAGCGGCCGATCGTGCTCAAGGAGACCCCGCCCGGCTACCTGAAGATCTCCTCCGGCCTCGGCGAGTCCTCCCCGGCGCACGTGGTGGTGATGCCGGTGCTGTTCGAGGGCCGGCTGCTCGGCGTGATCGAACTGGCCACCTTCTCCAGCTTCACCACCGTCGCGCTGGACTTCCTGAACCAGATCGCCGACCAGATCGGCGTCACCGTCAACACCATCTCGGTCAACACCAAGACCGAGGGCCTGCTGCTGGAGTCCCAGCGGCTGACCGCCGAACTCTCGATGCGATCCGCCGAGTTGGAGGCCCGCCAGGAGGAACTGGAGCGTACCAACGAGGAGTTGCAGGAGAAGGCCGAGCAACTCGCCCAGCAGAACCGCGACATCGAGATCAAGAACAGCGAGATCGAGGAGGCCCGGCAGATCCTGGAGGAGCGCGCCGAGCAGCTCGCCCTGGCCTCCCGCTACAAGAGCGAGTTCCTCGCCAACATGTCGCACGAGCTGCGCACCCCGCTCAACTCGCTGCTGATCCTGGCCAAGCTGCTCTCCGACAACAACGAGGGCAACCTGTCGGCCAAGCAGGTCGAGTTCGCCGAGACCATCCACGGCGCGGGCAGCGACCTGCTCCAGCTGATCAACGACATCCTCGACCTGTCCAAGGTCGAGGCGGGCAAGATGGACGTCCGCCCGGCCCGGATCGCGCTCGTCCAGCTGGTCGACTACGTGGAGGCCGCGTTCCGGCCGCTGGCCGCCGAGAAGAACCTGGACTTCGCGGTCCGGGTCTCCCCGGACCTGCCGGTCACCCTGCACACCGACGAGCAGCGCCTCCAGCAGGTGCTGCGCAACCTGCTGTCCAACGCGGTGAAGTTCACCGACGCCGGCGCGGTCGAGCTGATGATCCGCCCGGTGGCCGGCCAGGAGATCCCGCAGCACGTGCGCGAGCAGCTGCTGGAGTCCGGCACCATGGCCGACCCGGACGAGCCGCTGATCGCCTTCTCGGTCTCCGACACCGGCATCGGCATCCCCGGCAACAAGCTCCGGGAGATCTTCGAGGCGTTCAAGCAGGCCGACGGCGGCACCAGCCGCAAGTACGGCGGCACCGGCCTGGGCCTGTCGATCAGCCGGGAGATCGCCCGGCTGCTCGGCGGCGAGATCCACGTCGAGAGCGAGCTGGGCCGCGGCTCCGCCTTCACCCTCTACCTGCCGCTGCGCAGCGAGGGCCCCGAGCCGGTCACCCTGGAGCGCGGCGGCGCCCCGCGCGCCCTAGAAGCCCCCCGCACCCCCGCCGAGCAGTGGACCCAGGAGGCCCGCGGCCTGGTCGAGGAGCGCCGCCGCTCCACCGTCGAGCGCCGCCGCCCCGCCGACGCCCCCCGCCCGGCCGAGGAGACCGTCCCGCGCCAGGGCGAGCCGTCCCGCCCCGCCGCCGCCCCGCCGCGCTTCGACGGCGAGCGGGTGCTGATCGTCGACGACGACATCCGCAACGTGTTCGCCCTCACCAGCGTGCTGGAGCAGTACGGCCTGACCGTGCTGTACGCCGAGAACGGCCGCGAGGGCATCGAGATGCTGGAGCAGCACGAGGACGTCGCCCTGGTGCTGATGGACATCATGATGCCCGAGCTGGACGGCTACGCGACCACCGAGCAGATCCGCCGGATGCCCCGGTTCTCCGGCCTGCCGATCATCGCGCTGACCGCCAAGGCGATGAAGGGCGACCGCGAGAAGAGCCTCCAGGCGGGCGCCACCGACCACATCACCAAGCCGGTGGAGACCGACCACCTGCTGGCGGTGATGCGCCAGCACCTGCCTGTCAGGTGACCGCCGCCCGCGGGGGCCGCTCCGGCTGGCCCCCGCGGGCGGGAACCCGGTAGGGTCACCCGTCGTTGCCAACAGTGACCGTACGGTGACGCCCGGCACCGGGCCTGTGGCAGGCGAGGGGGTACGGCTAGCATGACCGGGGCAGTGATGGGCGGCACGAAGGTGCCGGCCCACGGGAAACAACCGGCAGGAGGGCGGGTCCTGGTGCAGAAGGCGAAGATCCTCCTGGTCGACGACCGTCCGGAGAACCTGCTCGCCCTGGAGGCGATCCTCTCCGCGCTCGACCAGACCCTGGTGCGCGCCTCCTCCGGCGAGGAAGCGCTCAAAGCTCTGCTCACCGACGACTTCGCGGTGATCCTGCTGGACGTCCAGATGCCCGGCATGGACGGGTTCGAGACCGCGGCGCACATCAAGCGCCGCGAGCGGACCAGGGACATCCCGATCATCTTCCTGACCGCGATCAACCACGGACCGCACCACACCTTCCGGGGCTACGCGGCCGGCGCGGTCGACTACATCTCCAAGCCCTTCGACCCGTGGGTGCTGCGGGCCAAGGTCTCCGTCTTCGTCGACCTGTACCAGAAGAACACCCAGCTCAAGGAGCAGGCCGCGCTGCTGCGCCTGCAACTGGAGGCGGGCGAGGAGCCGGCCATCGGCGGGGCGCTGCTCGGCGAGCTGTCGGCCCGGCTGGCCGCCGTCGAGGAGCAGGCCGAGGCGCTCACCAAGCAGCTCGACGCGGGCCCGGACGGCGGCGCCGCCGCCACCGCCGCGCACCTGGAGCGGAAGATCGCCGGCCTGCGCGGGGCGCTCGACGCGCTGCGCCCCGGCTCCCCCTGACGGGACGTCGGCGTCGCCCGTCCGGGTGGTTCCCGGGTGGCTGACGGCGCGTCGGCGACACAACCCGCCGAAGTGCGCCCGCGCATGTCCCCGGCCCGGGCGCGCCGGTAGGCTGCCCCCCATGGCCACACGAACGCCCGGAAGCGCCGCACGCACCAGCAAGCCCGGGCCGGCCAAGGGCGCGCCGGCCAAGAAGGCGCCCGCCAAGGCCGCCGCGGCCAAGGCGCCCGCCAGGAAGTCCCCGGCGAAGAAGGCCGCCCCGGCCCGGCGGGCCCCGGCCGCGCCGCCGCCCCCGCCGGCCCCGCCGAGGCGACCGATACTCTTCCGCGCCCTCCGCGCCCTCTGGCTGGGCCTGGCGCACCCGGTGGGCGCGCTGTTCCGCGGCTTCGGCCAGGGCGCCCGAAACCTGCACCCCGAGCACCGCAAGGACGGCGTGGCGCTGCTGCTGCTGGCGCTGGCCCTGGTGACCGCCGCCGGGACGTGGTTCAGCCCGCAGGGCTGGCTCGGGGAGGCCGCCACCAACGTGGTCTCCGGCCTGTTCGGCCGGCTCGACGTGCTGGTGCCGTTCCTGTTCGGCGCGCTCGCCGTCCGGCTGATGCGCCACCCCGAGCTCCCCGAGGCCAACGGCCGGATCGCGATCGGCCTGAGCACCCTGGTGGTCGGCGTCCTGGGCCTGGTGCACATCGGCTGCGGCGCGCCCGCGATGGGCGCCGGAGCCACGAGGATCCGGCAGGCCGGCGGGCTGATCGGCTGGGCCGCGTCCACCCCGATGATGGCCGCGGCCGGCCCGCCGCTGGCCGTCCCGCTGCTGCTGCTGGTCGCCTTCTTCGGCCTGCTGGTGGTCACCGCCACGCCCGTCAACCGCATCCCCGAGCGGCTGCGGCTGCTCGGCGTGCGCCTGGGCGTGGTCGAGCCGCTGCCCGGCGACCCGGAGGAGGCCGGGGCGTCCGACGCCGAGCGGGCCTACTCCACCGCCCCGCCCGAGGACGCCGACCCGGACGCGCTGCCGATCACCGTCGAGAGCGACGAGCTCTCCGCCCGCCGCCGGCGCCGCCGCCGCAAGGGCGAGGGCGACGGTGGCCTGGAGCCCACCGAGCCGCTCCCGCTGGAGAAGGACCCGTACCAGACCCGGGACATCGCGGCCGGGGTCGCCGCCGACCTGGACGGCGCGCTGCTGTACGGGGTGCCCGGCTCGCCCGCGGTGGCCAGCATGATCGGCCAGGTCAAGGACAACACCGCGCCCCCGGAGGAGCCCTGGACGCCCGAGGTGCCCGCCGCCCGGGCCGCGGACGCCCCGGCGGCCGCCCCCGGCGCCCCGGCCGCCCCCGAGGGCCACGGCGCCGCCCCGGCCCGGATGGAACAGCTCCGGCTCTCCGGCGACGTCACCTACGCGCTGCCCCCGCTGGACCTGCTGGAGCGCGGCGCCCCGGCCAAGGCCCGGTCCCAGACCAATGACGACGTGGTGGCCCAACTCAGCGGCGTGTTCGCCGAGTTCAAGGTCGACGCGCGGGTCACCGGCTTCACCCGCGGCCCGACGGTGACCCGCTACGAGGTCGAGCTCGGCCCCGCCGTGAAGGTCGAGCGGATCACCGCGCTGGCGAAGAACATCGCCTACGCGGTGGCCACCCCCGACGTGCGGATCATCTCGCCGATCCCCGGCAAGTCCGCGGTCGGCGTGGAGATCCCGAACCGGGACCGGGAGATGGTCACCCTCGGCGACCTGCTGCGCTCGCGCACCGCCGCCGAGGACACCCACCCGATGGTGGTCGGCATGGGCAAGGACGTCGAGGGCCACACCGTGATGGCCAACCTGGCGAAGATGCCGCACGTCCTGGTGGCCGGCGCCACCGGCGCGGGCAAGTCCTCCTGCATCAACTGCCTGATCACCTCGGTGCTGGTGCGCGCCACCCCCGACGAGGTCCGGATGGTGCTGGTCGACCCCAAGCGGGTCGAGCTGACCGCGTACGAGGGCATCCCGCACCTGATCACGCCGATCATCACCAACCCGAAGAAGGCCGCCGAGGCGCTCCAGTGGGTGGTGCGCGAGATGGACATGCGCTACGACGACCTGGCGGCCTACGGCTTCCGGCACGTCGACGACTTCAACGCCGCCGTCCGGGCCGGCACCGTGCAGCCGCCGCTCGGCAGCGAGCGCGAGCTGTCGCCCTACCCGTACCTGCTGGTGATCGTCGACGAGCTGGCCGACCTGATGATGGTCGCCCCGCGCGACGTCGAGGACTCGGTGGTCCGGATCACCCAGCTCGCCCGCGCCGCCGGCATCCACCTGGTGCTGGCCACCCAGCGCCCCTCGGTGGACGTGGTCACCGGCCTGATCAAGGCCAACGTGCCGTCCCGGCTGGCCTTCGCCACCTCGGCGATGGCCGACTCCCGGGTCATCCTCGACCAGCCCGGCGCGGAGAAGCTGATCGGCAAGGGCGACGCGCTGTTCCTGCCGATGGGCGCCTCCAAGCCGGTCCGGATGCAGGGCGCCTTCGTCACCGAGGCGGAGATCGCCAAGATCGTCCAGCACTGCAAGGACCAGCTGGCCGCCCGCTACCGCGACGACGTGGTGGTCGGCGGCGGCCCCAAGAAGGAGATCGACGAGGAGATCGGCGACGACCTCGACCTGCTGATCCAGGCCGCCGAGCTTGTCGTCACCACCCAGTTCGGCTCGACCTCGATGCTCCAGCGCAAGCTGCGGGTCGGCTTCGCCAAGGCGGGCCGGCTGATGGACCTGATGGAGTCCCGCGGCATCGTCGGCCCCAGCGAGGGCTCCAAGGCCCGCGACGTGCTGGTCAAGCCGGACGAACTGGACAGTGTACTGGTGACCCTCCGGGGGTAGGCGGCGGGCGGCCGCACGACCGGAGACCGCGGTGACCGCCCGTCAAGTTCTGTTGCGAGACTGTGGCACGTTCGGGCCCCCTCCGGTTGAGAAACGTTCCGCCCCCACCCCTAGACTGGTGCTTCAGCAGGTGGCCTCCGCTCGAAAGGCGTGCCCAGTGACCATCGGCAAGTCCCCCCGCAGTTCCGCCCCCGACGCCTCCGCGCCCGCCGCCGCCGAGGAGCCGAGCCGTACCTCCGGCGGGCCGAGCATCGGGCGGCTGCTCGCCAGGGCCCGGATCGACGCGGGCCTGACGGTCGACCAGGTCAGCACCCGGACCAGGATCCGGGTGCCGATCGTGCACGCCATCGAGTCCGACGACTTCGACCGCTGCGGCGGCGCCTTCTACGCCCGTGGCCACCTGCGGCTGCTGGCCCGCGAGGTCGGCCTGGACGGCGAGGCGCTGGTCGCCCGCTACGACGCCGAGCACGGCGGGGCGCCCGCGCCGACCGCCGGCCAGCTGATCGACTCCGGCCCGATCAAGGTCAAGGACCACAACCGGCCGAACTGGACCGCCGCGATGGTGGTGGCGATCCTCGCCGTGGTCATGCTGATCGGCTACAACCTGGTCGGCTCCTCGTCCTCCGCCGGCGACCAGCCCGGCGCGGCCAGCGCCCCGCTGCCCTCCGGCGTCCCCGCCCCGGCCACCGCCTCCCCGTCCGCGCAGCCGCCGGCCCCCGAGAGCAGCGTCGCCGCGATCGCCGCCGCGCCCGCCGACAAGGTCACCGTCAAGCTGGTCGCCGGGTCGGACAAGAGCTGGGTCACCGCCAAGGACGGCAACGGCAAGTCGCTCTACTCCAACAACCTGGAAGCCGGCCAGGACCAGACCTTCACCGACGCCAAGAAGATCACCCTGGTGATCGGCAACGCCGGGGCCGTCCACCTGTTCGTCAACGGCAAGGACCTCGGCCCGGCCGGTCAGGACGGCCAGGTCGTGCACCTCACCTACACCCCGGGCGACCCGCAGGCGGGCTGAATCGGGACGATCCGCCCGCCGAAGCGAACCGCGCGCCCTCCGGAGGGAACTCCACCGGGGGGCGCGCGTTAATCTTGGCGTCATGCCTGAAACCCGCACTGTCGCCCTGGTCACGCTCGGATGCGCCCGCAACGAGGTCGACTCCGAGGAACTCGCCGGGCGACTGGAGGCCGACGGCTGGCGGCTGGTGGACGACGCCAGCGAGGCCGACGTCGCCGTCGTCAACACCTGCGGGTTCGTCGAGGCCGCCAAGAAGGACTCCGTCGACGCCCTGCTGGAGGCCAACGACCTCAAGGGGCACGGCCGCACCCAGGCCGTGGTCGCCGTCGGCTGCATGGCCGAGCGCTACGGCAAGGAACTCGCCGACGCCCTCCCCGAAGCCGACGGCGTGCTCGGCTTCGACGACTACGCCGACATCTCCACCCGCCTGAACACCATCCTCTCCGGCGGCCACGTCGAGGCCCACACCCCCCGCGACCGCCGCAAGCTGCTCCCGCTCACCCCGGTCGAGCGGCAGGCCGCCGCCGCCGAGATCGCGCTGCCCGGCCACGGCGCCCCCGCGGACCTCCCCGACGGCCTGGCCCCCGCCTCCGGCCCGCGCACCCTGCGCAAGCGGCTGGACGACGCCCCGGTCGCCTCGATCAAGCTCGCCTCCGGGTGCGACCGCCGCTGCTCGTTCTGCGCCATCCCGGCCTTCCGCGGCTCCTTCATCTCCCGCCGCCCCGGCGACGTGCTGGGCGAGGCCGTCTGGCTGGCCGGACAGGGCGTGCGCGAGGTGGTCCTGGTCTCCGAGAACAACACCTCCTACGGCAAGGACCTCGGCGACATCCGCCTGCTGGAGACCCTGCTGAGCGAGATCGCCGCCGTCGAGGGCATCGAGCGGGTCCGGGTCAGCTACCTCCAGCCCGCCGAGATGCGCCCCGGCCTGATCGACGTGATGACCGGGACCGACAAGGTCGTGCCCTACTTCGACCTGTCCTTCCAGCACTCCGCGCCCGCCGTGCTGCGCCGGATGCGCCGCTTCGGCTCCACCGAGCAGTTCCTCGGCCTGCTGGAGACGATCCGGGCCAAGGCCCCCGGGGCCGGCGCCCGCTCCAACTTCATCGTGGGCTTCCCCGGCGAGACCGAGGAGGACTTCGCGGAGCTGGAACGGTTCGTCACCCACGCCGGCCTCGACGCCATCGGCGTCTTCGGCTACTCCGACGAGGACGGCACCGAGGCGGCCGGCTACGACGGCAAGCTCGACCAGGACGTCGTCGACGACCGCGTCGCCCGGCTCTCCAAGCTCGCCGAGGAGCTCACCGCGCAGCGCGCCGAACAGCGGGTCGGCAGCGAGGTGACCGTGCTGGTCGAGTCGGTCGAGGACGGGGTGGTCGAGGGCCGGGCCGCCCACCAGGCCCCGGAGACCGACGGCCTGACCACCCTGCTCGGCGTCCAGGACGCGGTGGTCGGCCGGTTCTACCGGGCCACGGTGACCGGCACCGAGGGCGTCGACCTGGTCGCCGAGGCCGTCGAGGCCATCGGGGCCGTCGAGGTCCAGCAGCTCGCCGGAGCCGACGTATGACGAAGGGGCCGGGCGCCCCGGCCGCCACCCGGCCGACCCCGGCGGCCGTCCCGCCGCAGCCCGGCGTGTGGAACATCGCCAACGTGCTGACCATGTTCCGGCTGGTGCTCGTCCCGGTCTTCGCCGCGCTGCTGTTCGCCGACGGCGGCCACGACCCGAAGTGGCGGGCCCTCGCCTGGGCGGCCTTCGCCATCGCGATGATCACCGACGTCTTCGACGGCGCGCTGGCCCGCAGCAAGGGCCTGGTCACCGACTTCGGCCGGATCGCCGACCCGATCGCCGACAAGGCGATCATGGGCACCGGCCTGATCGGCCTGTCCCTGCTCGGCGACCTGCCCTGGTGGATCACCGTGGTCATCCTGGCCCGGGAGATCGGCATCACCCTGATGCGGTTCTGGGTGATCCGCTACGCCGTCATCCCGGCCAGCCGCGGCGGCAAGGTCAAGACGCTCGCCCAGGGCACCGCGGTCGGCATGTACGTCCTGGTGCTCACCGGGCCGCTGGCCACCGCCCGGGCCGTGATGATGGGCGTCGCGGTCCTCCTCACCCTGGCCACCGGCCTCGACTACCTGCTCCAGGCCGTCCGGCTGCGCCGCGAGGGCATCGCCCGGGAGCGCCGCGGTGGGTGAGCCCGGCACCGCGGTGGGTGAGCCCGGTACCGCGGCGGCGGCCCGGGCGCTGGCCGCGCTGCGGGCCGACGGCGCCACCCTGGCCGTCGCCGAGTCCCTCACCGGCGGGCTGCTGGCCGCCGCCCTGGTCGGCGTCCCCGGGGCCTCCGCGGTCTTCCGGGGCTCGGTCACCGCGTACGCCACCGACCTCAAGTCCGCCCTGCTCGGCGTCGACGAGGGCCTGCTGGACGTGTACGGCCCGGTCCACCCCGTGGTGGCCCGGCAGATGGCCGAGGGCGTCCGCCGGCTGCTCGGCGCCGACTGGGCGCTGGCCACCACCGGCGTGGCCGGGCCCGAGCCGCAGGACGGGCAGCCGGTCGGCACCGTGTACGTGGCCCTGGCCGGACCGGCGGGAACAGAAGCGCTCCCGCTCCGGTTGTCGGGTGGGCGTGACACGATCCGGCAGGGGTCGGTGGACGCCGCGCTGGAGCTGCTGCTGCGGCGCCTGGCGTCCCGCTCCGGCTGAGCTTCGCCGAAAGACCCGGTGCGGCGGGCCGAAAACCCGGGAACCCACCGCACCCGCCGGGGGAACGTGTTACACCGGATGCTCCGGCCGGGCGGGGCCTCGCCGGGAGGCACGTCCGTCGACCCGGCGTCGACCGCGCGTCCGGAGCCGGACATCTGCCCGTCACGGGTGGTTCGACGGCCCCGGCGGGGAAGAAACAGGGAGGGGGCGCCTTGCAGCCCAGAGTGAACACGACCCCGGTCCCGGCACGGGATGCTGGCAAGGCGGTACGGTGGGGTCGTGACATCTCGATCCGCAGTCCGAGGAGGGAGGCACCGATGATTCTGCTCCGTCGCCTGCTGGGCGATGTGCTGCGTCGGCAGCGCCAGCGCCAGGGCCGCACACTCCGCGAGGTGTCGGCAGCCGCCAGGGTTTCGCTCGGGTACCTCTCCGAGGTCGAGCGGGGTCAGAAGGAGGCGTCCTCCGAGCTGCTCTCCGCCATCTGCGACGCGCTCGACGTGCGGATGTCGGAGGTCATGCGGGAGGTCAGCGACGAACTGTCGCTCGCCGAACTTGCGGCGATGGCGACACTCTCGGAGGGTGATCTGCTGAGGCCGGTGCTCGAACCGGTTCCGCTGCCGGCACCCGGCGTCGACCGGTCCGGGTCCATCTCGCCCAAGGCGGCGATGGACGTGGTGGCGGCCTGACCGGACCTCGTCCGCCCCGCCACCGCGGGGCGCCGGGTGAAGGAGGGCCACGATGCGGAGTGCGCGCAGTGCGCTGCTGCTCGGTGCGACGGCACTGGTCGGTCTGGGCCTGATACTGCTGCTGAGGGGCGGCACCGCGATACACGGCGGTGCCGCCCTCGGCATGCTCGCGGCCGGATGGTGGGGGGCCGGGCTGATCCCGGTGCACACCAGACTGGTGCCGGAACCCGGGAAACGGGGGGAGACCCCGGACGCCGGGAACCCCCCGCCGCCGGGGCCGCCCGGGGCGGGGAGCCCTCCCTCGGACGGGTGAACCGCCCGCACCCCGCCCCCGCTACCTGAGCCGGTAGCCCTTCGGAGTGGGGTGGAAACCGGCCGTTTCCAGGTGCCCGCCCAGTGGGCTGGTGAGGGCCGGGTGGCCGTTGACGCGCTCGATGGTGAGCGGCCCGGCCAGCCCGGCCAGCGCCGCGGCCAGCGCGGGGCCGTCGCCGGACCAGGCGAGCAGGGACTTGCCGCCGCGCTCCAGGTAGAGCACCAGCTCGCCGTCGACCAGGGCGACCAGCGAGCCCGCCTTGCGGCCGGGGCGGTGCGCGGCGGCGGTGTCCGCGGGCGGCTCGGGCCAGGGCAGGGCCGCGCCGTACGCGTTGGCCGGGTCGGCGGCGGCCAGCACCACGGCCTGCGGGGCCTGGTCGGGGGCGGCGGCCGTCCACTCGGTGGCCGCCGCCCGCTCCAGCCGGGAGCTGACCGAGCGCAGCCGGTCGGCGGCGCCGGCCATGGCGAACTGGGCGCCGCCCAGGCCCTCGACGAAGTAGCCGCGGCGGGCCTTGCCGCGCTCCTCGAACGCGGACAGCACCCGGTAGACGCCCGCGAAGCCGCCGGGCACCCGCTCGGCGGCCACGGTGCCGCGGGTCAGCACGCCGTGCCGGTCGAGCAGGGCCTGCGCCCGGGCGGCGGCCCGCACCGTCGGGTCCCCGTCGAGGGCGGGCAGCAGCGACCAGCGGCCCACGGTGGTCGGCGGGCCGGTGCGGGCTGCGGGGCGGGCCGGGCCGCGCCCCGCGCCGCCGTAGCGGCCGCGCGGGGTGGTGCGCGGTGCGCGGTGCGCGGTGGCCCCGGCGGTGCGGCCGGAGCCGAGCAGGCCGCGCAGCGGGGCCAGGGTGTCGTTGGTGACGTACCCGGCCCAGACCAAGTCCCACAGGGCGTCGGCGATCTCGGCGTCCGGGGTGCCGGGGACGCGCTCGGCGAGCTGGCGGAAGAACGCGCCGTAGCCGCCGGTGAGCGCCTCCAGCAGGGCGGTGTGCACCGGGCCCGGGGTGAGCGGCAGCGGCTCGGGGCGCAGCAGGTGGGCGTTCTCCGGCAGGTGCAGGCTGATCCAGCCGTCCTTGCCGGGCAGCGCGCCCGCGCCGGACCAGCCGATCTCGCCGGCCGCCGTCAGCTCGTCCAGCAGGGCGGGGGAGTAGTCGGCGAGCCGGGCGGGCAGCACGAGCTTCTCCAGGGCGGAGGCGGGCAGCGCGGTGCCCTGGAGCTGCTCGACCACCCGGTAGAGGCCGTCGGCGCCGCGCAGCCGGTGGCCGGCCAGGTGCTGCCACTGGGGGAGGAACGCGGCCAGCGCCCTGGCCGGGACGGCCTCCACCTCGTGGCGCAGGGCGGCCAGCGAGCGGCGGCGCAGGCGGCGCAGCACCTCGGTGTCGCACCACTCGGGGGCGGCGGCCGAGCCGTCCGGCCTGAACTCGCCCTGGACCAGGCGGCCGGCGGCGGTGAGGCGGTGCAGGGTGCCGGTGACCACGGCGGTGCCGAGGCCGAAGCGCTCGGCGGCGTCCTGCGCGGTGAACGGGCCGTGGGTGCGGGCGTGCCGGGCCAGCAGGTCGCCCAGCGGGTCCTTGACCGGCTCGGTGAACGCCTCGGGGACGCCGACCGGCAGCGGGGTGCCGAGGGCGTCGCGCAGCCGCCCGGCGTCCTCGATCGCGGCCCAGCGCAGCGCGCCGCCGATCCGGACCTGGATCGCCCGGCGGGCGGCCTCCAGCTCCAGCGCCCACAGCGGTTCGGCGCCGCGCAGGCCCAGTTCGGCCTCGGAGAGCGGGCCGAGCAGGCGCAGCGCGTCGGCGACGCCCTCGGCGTCCTTGATCCGGCGCTCGGGGGTGAGCCGCTGGAGCTCGGCCTCCAGGTCGGCGAGGACCTGCGGGTCGAGCAGTTCGCGCAGCTCGGCCTGGCCGAGCAGCTCGGACAGCAGCCGGGAGTCCAGCGCCAGGGCGGCGGCGCGGCGCTCGGCGATCGGGGAGTCGCCCTCGTACAGGAACTGGGCGACGTAGCCGAACAGCAGGGAGCGGGCGAACGGGGACGGCTCGGGGGTGGTGACCTCGACCAGCCGCACCGCGCGGGACTCCAGGTCTCCCATCAGCTCGACCAGGCCGGGCACGTCGAACACGTCCTGCAGGCACTCGCGGACGGCCTCCAGGACGATCGGGAAGGAGCCGTACTCGGCGGCCACCTCCAGGAGTTGGGAGGCGCGCTGGCGCTGCTGCCACAGCGGGGTGCGCTTGCCGGGGCTGCGGCGGGGCAGCAGCAGGGCGCGGCCGGCGCACTCGCGGAAGCGGGCGGCGAACAGGGCGGAGCCGCCGACCTGGTCGGTGACCAGCTGCTCGATCTCGGCGGCGTCGAA
This sequence comes from Kitasatospora sp. NPDC090308, assembly GCF_044769485.1. Lineage (NCBI taxonomy): Bacteria > Bacillati > Actinomycetota > Actinomycetes > Kitasatosporales > Streptomycetaceae > Kitasatospora > Kitasatospora sp. NPDC090308. Next base: position 23,641 of record NZ_JBIVXY010000017.1, read on the forward strand.
GACCGCGGCGTCGGCGCCGACCGGGGCCTCGTCGGCGGGCGGGGCCGCACCGGGGGGCGGGGTGGCCGAGGGGAAGTCGCCCAGCAGGTCGGCGTCCGGCAGCCGCAGCACGATGCCGTCGTCGGCGTGCATCACCTGCGGGTCCAGGCCGTGCTTCTCGCGCAGCCGGGCGCCGATGGCCAGCGCCCACGGGGCGTGCACCTGGGCGCCGAACGGGGAGTGCACGACGATCCGCCAGTCGCCGAGCTCGTCGCGGAAGCGCTCGACCACGATGGTGCGGTCGTCGGGCAGGTGGCCGCAGGCTTCGCGCTGCTCGGCGAGGTAGGCGAGCAGGTTGGCGGCGGCCCAGTCGTCCAGGCCGGCCGCGCGCAGCCGGGCGGTGGCCGCCGCCGGCTCCAGGGCGCCGAGCTCGCGGACGAACGCGCCCAGGGCGCGGCCGAGTTCGAGCGGGCGGCCGAGGGTGTCGCCCTTCCAGAACGGGAGCCGGCCGGGGACGCCGGGGGCGGGGGTGACCAGCACCTTGTCGTGGGTGATCTCCTGGATGCGCCAGGAGGTGGTGCCCAGGGTGAAGACGTCCCCCACCCGGGACTCGTAGACCATCTCCTCGTCCAGCTCCCCGACCCGGCCGCCGCCCTTCTTGCCCGCCTTCGAATCGGACCCGGCCGCGCCCGCGATGAAGACGCCGAACAGGCCGCGGTCGGGGATGGTGCCGCCGGAGGTGACGGCCAGCCGCTGGGCGCCGGGGCGGCCGGTGACGGTGCCCGCGACGCGGTCCCAGACCAGGCGGGGGCGCAGCTCGGCGAAGGCGTCGGACGGGTAGCGGCCGGCCAGCATGTCCAGGACGCCGTCGAACGCGGACCGCGGGAGGGTGGCGAACGGGGCGGCCCGGCGGCACAGCGCGAGCAGCTCGTCGACGTCCCAGACGTCCAGCGCGGTGATCGCGACCAGCTGCTGGGCCAGCACGTCCAGTGGGTTGCGCGGGACGCGCAGGGCCTCGATGGCGCCCGCCCGCATCCGCTCGGTGACCACGGCGGACTGCACCAGGTCGCCCCGGTACTTGGGGAAGAACACGCCGCTGGAGACCGCGCCGACCTGGTGCCCGGCCCGGCCGACCCGCTGCAGGCCGGAGGCCACCGAGGGCGGGGACTCGACCTGCACCACCAGGTCGACGGCGCCCATGTCGATGCCCAGCTCCAGGCTGGAGGTGGCCACCACGGCGGGCAGCCGGCCGGCCTTCAGCTCCTCCTCCACCAGCGAGCGCTGCTCCTTGGACACCGAGCCGTGGTGGGCCCGGGCCAGCAGCGGCGGGGCGCCCGCGACCGCCCCCGAGCCGCCCATCAGCTCGGCGGGGGAGTGCGCCTCGGGCAGCGGGGCGCCGGTGGCCCGCTCGTAGGCGATCTCGTTCAGCCGGTTGCACAGCCGCTCGGCCAGGCGGCGGGAGTTGGCGAACACGATGGTCGAGCGGTGCGCCTGCACCAGGTCGACGATCCGCTCCTCGACGTGCGGCCAGATCGAGCCCTGCCGCTGCGGGTCGGTCTCCTCGGCCGGGGCGGCGGGCAGGTCGGCCAGGTCCGGGACGGGGACCACCACGGACAGGTCGAAGCGCTTGTCGCCGGCGGGCTGGACGATCGCCGCGCCGCGCTGCGGGCTGAGGTAGCGGGCGACCTCCTCGACCGGGCGGACGGTGGCGGACAGGCCGATCCGGCGGGCCGGGCGCTCCAGCAGCTCGTCCAGGCGCTCCAGGCTGAGCGCCAGGTGCGCGCCGCGCTTGGTGCCGGCCACCGCGTGCACCTCGTCCAGGATCACCGTGTCGACGCCGCGCAGGGCCTCCCGGGCGGCGGAGGTGAGCAGCAGGAACAGCGACTCGGGGGTGGTGATCAGGATGTCCGGCGGCTGGGTGGCGAAGCGGCGGCGGTCGGCGGCCGGGGTGTCGCCGGAGCGGATGCCGACCCGGACTTCGGGCTCGGGCAGGCCGAGCCGGACGCTGGCCTGCCGCAGGCCGGCCAGCGGGGCCCGCAGGTTGCGCTCGACGTCGACCGCGAGTGCCTTCAGCGGGGAGACGTAGAGCACCCGGCAGCGGCGCTTCGGGTCGGCCGGGGGCGGGGTGGCGGCCAGCCGGTCCAGCGCGGAGAGGAAGGCCGCCAGCGTCTTGCCGGAGCCGGTCGGGGCGACCACCAGCACGTCCGTCCCGAGCCCGATCGCCGACCAGGCCCGGGACTGCGCCTCGGTGGGCGCGGCGAACGCCCCCGTGAACCAGGCCCGGGTGGCCGGGGCGAAGCCGTGCAGCGGGTCAGCGTCTGAGGAGGCCATGACCCCATGGTGCCCCGACACGCTGACAGGTCACGGAACGGTCACCGTCTGACCCAACCCCGTGAAGCAAATCGTACAAATCGCTCATATGGTGAGGAACCGGACCCGATCCCGGTGTCCGGCCCTGCCTGACGAGCGGAGAGCGTGCGATGGAGCAGGTGAGCCAGGCCCCCGGCAGCACCCCCGCCCCCCGCCGGCGCCGCAGCGTCCGGGTGCTCGGCGCGACGCTGCTCACCGGACTGCTGCTCGGCGGCGCCGTCCCCTACGTCACCGGCACCGGCGACACCTACCTCAGCTACCTGGTGCTGGACGAGCGCACCGACGCCCGGGGCGCCGAGCACGCCGGCGACCAGGCCCGGGCGGTCGGCGGCAAGGTCGTCCAGGACTACCCGCAGATCGGCGCGGTGCTCGCCTACGCCGGGCCCCGGTTCGCCGAGAAGCTGCGCGGACGGCCCGGGATAGCCGCCGTCGGCGCCACCCGCACCGTCCCGGTGCCCTCCCCGCCCCGGCCGCTGGCCGGCGCCGCCTTCGACACCGGCACCGGCACCGCCGCCGGCGCCCGGCCCGGCGCGCTGCCGCTCGGGGACGCGGAGCGGGCCGCCGCGCGCGGCACGACGGGCCCGGGGGCGGCCGTCGAGACGGTCGAGGGGGCCGACGACTCCACCGCCACCGTGCCCGACCCCGGCGAGCAGTCCGACTGGAACCTCGCCATGATCGGCGCCCTCGACCGCCCCGCCGGGCGGGGCGCCGCCCTGCTGCGCCCGCCGGTCGCCGACCGGGCCGGCCCGGCCTCCGCCGACCGGGCCGGCGCGCTGCCCACCGCCCAGCAGCTGTCCAAGGTCACCGTCGCCGTCCTGGACTCCGGCGTCGACGACACCCACCCCGACCTGCGGGCCGCCGTCGACCCGGCCGCCTCCGCGTCCTGCGCCGACGGCCGCCCCGACTCCCGCAGCGGCGCCTGGCGGCCCGACGACGCGATCAACGAGAGCGGCCACGGCACCCACGTCGCCGGGATCGTCGGCGCCGCCCGCGACGGCCACGGCGTCACCGGCGTCGCCCCCGGCGTGCGGATCGCCGCCGTCCGGCTGCTCGGACCGCTCGGGCAGTACTACACCGAGAACATCGTCTGCGGCATGCTCTGGGCCGCCGACCACGGCGCCCGCGCGATCAACGACAGCTACTTCGCCGACCCGTGGAAGTACAACTGCCCCGAGGACGCCGACCAGGCCGCGCTGGCCGCCGCCGTCGGCCGGGCCGTCGCCTACGCCCAGCGCAAGGGCGCCGTGGTGGTCGCCTCGGCCGGCAACGACGGCCAGGACCTGAACGCCGGACGCACCGACCAGCGCAGCCCCAACGACCGCACCACCGGCCCCCCGGACGACCGGCAGCTCGGCACCGAGTGCATCCGGCTGCCCGGCGAACTGCCCGGCGTGGTCACCGTCACCGCCGTCGACCGCAACGGCCTGCCCGCCGGGTACAGCAACTACGGGCGCGGCAAGGTCTCCGTCGCCGCCCCCGGCGGCGACCCCGACGGCGGCACCCAGGGCGCGATCGTCTCCGACTGGCCCGGCGGCCGGTACGCCGCGCTGGCCGGCACCTCGATGTCCGCCGCGCACGTCACCGGCGCGGTCGCCGTGGTCGCCGCCCAGCACCCCGACTGGAGCCCCGACCGGATCGCCGCCGCGCTGGCCCTGGCCGCCGACCGGGGCTGCACCACGACCCTGCCGCTCGGCTGCCAGGACCGCGACTTCTACGGCGCCGGCCTGCTCACCCTGCCGACGGGCTGACCACCGCCCGGGGCGGGCGGCCGGTGCCCGATACTGGGGCGCATGAGGCTGACCGAGTTCTGGCGACGGATGCACGAGCACTTCGGCGAGGCGTACGCGGAGTCCTTCGCCCAGGACCACGTGATGGGCGAGCTCGGCGGCCGCACCGTCCGGCAGGCGCTGGACGCCGGGTGGGAGGCCAAGGACGTCTGGCGGGTGGTCTGCGCCACGCAGGGGGTGTCGCCGCAACTGAGGTGAGATTATTCGCGCCGGAGTGGGTGAGACTGTCCCGGTGGCGAGCAGCGCAGAGAACCCCGACCCGACCGGCGACCCGGCCCCCGACACCGCGCCCGGCACCACGGCCCGGGCGGCCGACGCGGTGGAAGCCGCCGACACCGCGAGGGCGGGCACCGGGAGCCCGGGCGCCGAGGGGGCGGACACGGTGGCCGCCCGGCTGCTGCGCCGGGCCGAGCTCGGCGGCGGCGCGATGCCCCGCTGGCTGCCCAGGGCACTGCTGCTGGCGCTGCTCGGGGTCGGGCTGTTCCAGCTCGCCGACTGGGCCTTCCACCAGCTGATCGACCTGTTCGTGATGCTGCTGGTGGCGTTCTTCCTGTCGCTGGCGATGGAGCCCGCCGTCGACCGGATGGCCGCCCGGGGGGTGCGCCGGGGCCTCGGCACCTTCCTGGTGTTCATCGGCCTGTTCATCGCCGCCGCCGGCTTCCTGGCCTCGCTCGGCACCCTGCTGGTCGACCAGATCACCCAGATCGCCGGGAAGCTCCCGCAGCTGCTCCAGGACCTGATCAACTGGATCAACCACACCTTCCACACCGACCTGTCGCTCGACCAGCTCCAGCACCAGGTGCTCAAGGACTCCGGGACCATCGAGAAGTACGCCCAGCAGGCCGCCGACAACGTCTGGGGCGTCACCGGCACCGTCATCGGCGGGCTGTTCCAGGCGTTCACCGTCGGCCTGTTCACCTTCTACTTCACCGCCGAGGGCCCCCGGGTGCGGCGCACCGTCTGCTCGCTGCTGCCGCCCTCCAAGCAGGGCGAGGTGCTGCGGGCCTGGGAGATCGCGCTCGCCAAGACCGGCGGCTACCTCTACTCCCGGGCGCTGCTCGCGCTGATCTCCGCGCTCGCGCACTGGGCGTTCTTCGCGATCATCGGGCTGCCGTACGCCGCCGCGCTGGCCGTCTGGGTCGGCGTCATGTCGCAGTTCGTGCCGACCATCGGCACCTACCTGGCCGGCGCGCTGCCGGTCCTGGTCGGGCTGACCGTGCGGCCGGTGGACGCGCTGTGGGTACTGGCCTTCGTGACCGTCTACCAGCAGATCGAGAACTACCTGCTGCACCCGCGGATCACCGCGAAGACGGTCGACGTGCACCCCGCCGTCGCGTTCGGCGCGGTGATCGCCGGGGCCGCGCTGCTCGGCGCGGTCGGCGCGCTGATCGCCATCCCGGTCGCGGCCACCCTGCAGGGCTTCGTCGGGACGTACGTGCGCCGCTACGAGGTCGAGGACGACCCGCGGATCGACCACGGCGAGGAGCGGCGCGAACGGCGGCGGCACACCGTGCGGCGGCTGCGGCGGATGGTGTCGGGCGGCACGGGGCGCTCGGGTGGCTCCGGCGGCGCGGGTGGCTCCGACGGCGCGGGTGGTTCGGGTGCGGACGGTGCCGGTGGGGGCCGGTCGGACGGGGAGCGGCGGGAGGAACCGCCGGGGGAGTGACCGGGCGGGTGAGCGTTTCGCACCTCCTCCGGGCTCCGGACGGGTGAGGAGGTGTTCATGGGAGAAGAGACGCGGAGCGGCCCGGAGCAGGATTTCCGGGCGTTCATCGTGGGGGCGTGGCCCTGGCTGCTGCGGACGGCGTACCTGCTGACCGGCGACCGGCACGCGGCGGAGGACCTCGCGCAGTCCGCCGCGGAGCGGACCTGCGCGGCCTGGACGAAGGTCCGCCGGGCCGACGACCCGCACAGCCACGTGCGCCGGATCATGGTCGACCAGCACGCCCGCCGCTGGCGCCGCCGGCCCCCGGAGGTGCTGGTGGAGGCCGTGCCGGACACGGCCGGGCCCGAGGACGGGTACGTCAGGTCGGACCAGCGCCGGGAGCTGATGGCGGCCCTCGCGACGCTGCCGGCCCGGCAGCGGCAGGCCGTGGTGCTGCGGCACCGGGAGGACCTGAGCGACAGCCAGGCGGCAGCGGCGATGGGGTGCTCGGCCGGGGCCGTGCGCAGCCACGCCGCCAAGGGGACAGCCCGGCTGCGGGAGACCGCGGGCCTGGGGCAGTCGAAGGACATGACACGGATCGGGGGTGCGGTGTGACCACGGGTGGCGACGGAACGCGGGGGGACGGCGAGATGTGGGTCGAGCTCGGGCTCGCCGGGGCCGCGGCGCAGGTGCCGATCGGGCCGGTCCCGGTCGAGGGCGTCGAGGCCGGGGGACGGCGGATCCGCCGGCGCCGCCGGACCGCGGTCGGCGCGCTCGCGCTGGCCTCGGTGGTGGTCCTGGGCGGCGGCGCGGCGGCCGGACCGCACGCCGGACCGGCCGGTGCGCGCACCCCGCAGTCGACCGGCCCGGCCGGCACCGGGGGCGACGGCGGCCCGGCCGCCGCGTCCCCGTCGGCCGTGTCCTCGTCCGCGGCCCCCCGGGACCCGCTCACGCCCGTCCGGGCGGTGATCGGGCAGGGCGTCGTGGACGGCAAGGAGTGGAAGCTCTGGGAGGCGCTCTGGCCGGTCGCCCCGCAGGGGCGGGCGTACGAGCAGGCGGTCGCGGTCTGGCAGGAGCGCAGCGCCGTCGACCCCTCGCCGGACCGGCCCACGGAGGCGTACGTCCAGCAGTACCGGCAGCCGAACGAGGACGTCGTCAACACCTGCGCGACCCTGGACGGGGTCCGGCAGAAGTACGACGAGCAGGGCGGCTACCCGGCCCCCGGGCACCTGGAGCCGGGGACGGGCACGACCTTCAGCGGCGGCATGATGGCGGCCCGGACCAAGGGCGACCACCCCGGGCCGCTGCCGGTCGCGCTCGCCGTGATGGCGTTCGGCCCGGACATCGCCAAGGTGGTGGTGACCTGGGACGACGGCACCGCCTCCGAACCGCCGCTGGTCACCGTCGGGGACTCCCCGTACCGGCGGACGGTGGTGCCGGAGCAGGGCGGGAAGCGGGCCGTGTCCTGGCAGTTCTTCGACAGGGCCGGCGCCGAGGTGCCGAACGCCGGGGAGGACATGCTGAGTTGAACCCCCGCGGCCGGTGCCCCGCGGAGGCCGGGCGCCGGCCGTGCGCGGGTGGGCGGTCAGGGCAGCAGGACGGTGCGCACGCCCGGGGCCTCGGGGGCGGTCCACACCGTCTCCACGTCGGCGAGCGGCGCGGTCCGGGCGGGGACGGTGAGTCGGCCGTGGTCGATCTCCTCGATCAGGGAGGGCAGTTCGGCCAGGTAGGCGCGGGTGGAGACGGCGCCCTGGCCGTTGCCCTGGAGGCGCAGGTCGGCCGAGCGCAGCAGGACCGAGGGCAGGTCGAGCGAGGGGCCCGCCACCGAGCCGATCTGCACCCAGTCCAGCGCCCGGCTCCGGTCCGACCTGGCCCGCAGCAGGGCCGACATCGCGGCGGCGGCCGGCTCGCCCCACAGGTAGTCGAGCACCACGTCCACCTCGGCGGCGGCCTCCGCCAGGGCCGCTGCGGTGGCGTCGGCGTCGGCGGTGAGCGCGACGGTCGCGTCCGCCCCCAGGCCGGGCAGGGCCGCCAGCCGCTCCGGATCGCGGCCGGCGCCCACCACCCGGCCGGCCCCGAGGCGCCCGGCGACCTGGACCGCCATCCGCCCGGCGTTGCCGGTCGCGCCCAGCACCAGGACCGACTGCCCCGGTCGGAGCGGGACGCGGCGGCGCAGCGCCACCCAGGACGACATCGCGGGGTTCATCGCGGCCGCGATCCGCACCGGGTCCGTGCCCTCGGGCAGCGGGATGCTGCGGCGGGTGTCGATGACGGTGCGGGTGGCCATCGGGCCGACCAGGTCGTCGTCGGCGACGAAGTACACCGCGGTGCCGTCCGCGCGGCGGCCGACGCCGTCGACGCCGGGGACCAGCGGGAGCCGCCCGGTGCTGGTGTAGTGCCGCCCGGACGCGCCGGTGCGCACCCGGGGGTGCAGGCCGACGGCGAGGACGTCGACCAGCGCGTGGTCCTCGTCGGTCGGCGCCGGGAGGTCGAAGGGGCGGTAGCGGGGCGGGCGGTCGAACGAGTCGACGACGGCGGCGCGGATCTCCACGGGGTTCCTCCAGGGGTTGGTTTGTGCCACGTACCAAAAGTAGTACGTGGCGCAAACCTTTTCAACTATGATCGGGCCCATGACTTCCTCCGAGGGCGCCCGGCCCGACTCCGCCTCCGCCCCTGTTTCCGTTGCCGCCTCCGCCTCCGCCTCCGCCTCCGTGGCGGACCTCGGCCTGGTCGACGGGCTGGCCCAGCTCACCTTCCTCGTCCACGGCGCCCTGGCCGAGATCGCGGCCCGGCAGGACCTGTCGATGATCCAGGTCCGGCTGCTCGGCGTGCTCCGCGACCGCGAGCCCGCCATGCGGGAACTGGGCCGGCTGCTGGGTCTGGACAAGTCCTCGGTCACCGGCCTGGTCGACCGGGCGCAGCGCCGCGGCCTGGTGGTCCGCGAGGCCAGCGCCACCGACCGCCGCTCCTACCGGGTCTCCGCCACCCCCGCCGGGCGGGAGCTCGCGGAGCGGGTCGCGGCGGAGTTCGCCGAGCGGATCGACGCCTTCGCGGCGGCGCTGACCGGGGACGAGCGGCGCCTGCTGGCCGGACTGGCCACCCGGGTCGTCGCGGCGGACGCCCACCGGCACGGCGTCGACCTGCGGACCGGGGGGAGCTGAGCGGTCCGGCGGGTGGCGGTGGTGGGGCTTGGGTCGGGGGCCGCGCCTCGGTGGGCGTCGAGGCGGGGCCGGGCTCCGGCGGGCGCTGAAGCGGGGCCCGGGGTCGGGCTGTCGGGCGGGGTCCGCGGCCGGGCGGGGGGTGCCGGGCGGGTCAGGCGAAGGGGCCCTCGGTGGTGAAGCGGCGCAGCTGGCGGGCGAAGTCCTCGGCCTCGCCCGGCGGCCAGTCGGCGAGGCCCTCGGTGATGCGTTCGGTCAGGCGGCGGCGGAGTTCCGCGACGGCCCGTTCGCCCTGCGGGGTCAGGACCAGCAGGTGGGCGCGGCGGTCGGCCGGGTCCGGCTCGCGGCGGATCAGGCCCGCCTCCTCCAGGCGGGAGGCCCGGCGGGTGGTGCCGGAGCGGTCCAGCCCGATCTCGGGCGCCAGGTCGGCGGCGCTGTGCGGGCCGGTGCGGGCCAGTGCGCTGAGGACCGGGTAGGTCAACTCGTCCAGGGCCGGCCCCAGGCCCTCGGTCAGCTGCCGGTGCAGCCGGACCCGGGTGGTGCGGCGGAGCAGGACGCCGAGTGCTTCGGCGATGGCGGTGCCCGTGTCGTTCTCCATGCCCACCAGATTAGCGTGCGCGGCGCACGCTTTTTCGGCCCAGATGCGTGCGCCGCGCACGCATCTGGGCTAGAGTCCTGGAAGAAGCGTGCGCCGCGCACGCATTTCGATCCGCATCGACGGAAGGACCCCGCCATGACCCGCACCGGCATCGAGGCCGCGCTCACCGACCTCCTGCTCGACCGCGACCTCACCGTCGCCGAGGCCGCCGACCGCCACTTCACCCCTGACTACCGCCAGCGCACCGACGGCGAGTGGGCCGACCGCGCGCAGTTCGTCGACCACATCGCGCACCTGCGCGGCGTCGTCGCCGGGGGCCGGTTCGAGGTCCACGAGGAGCTGCGCGACGGCGACCGCTACGCGGACCGGCACACCGCGCACCTGGTCAAGACCGACGGCTCCACCGTGAGCATGGAGGTCTACGTGTTCGCCGACCTGGCGGCGGACGGCCGGTTCCGCCGGATCGAGGAGACCACCCTGCTGCTGGAGGGGGCCGAGGCCGACCGGGGCATGGGCAGCGCCCGTTGAGTCGGTCCGGGTCCGCGCCGCGCCGCACCGGGCGGCGCGGCCCCGGAACGGGCGGGTGAGGTGCGACACTGGAATCGAACAGATGTTCTTTGTACTCTTCGGCGCGGAGTTTTCCACAGGCCGAGCCCGTCCGGGGCCGATTGTCGGTGGGACGCGCTAGCGTCGGTGACGATGAAGCGCACAGGACAGAACCCGAGGGTGGAAGCCATGGCAGGAACGGACCGCGAGAAGGCCCTTGAGGCCGCACTCGCCCAAATCGAGCGACAGTTCGGCAAGGGCTCGGTGATGCGCCTCGGCGAGAAGGCGAACGAGCCGGTCGAGGTGATCTCCACCGGATCCACCGCCCTCGACGTGGCGCTCGGCGTGGGCGGCATCCCGCGCGGCCGGGTGGTCGAGATCTACGGCCCCGAGTCCTCCGGCAAGACCACCCTGACCCTGCACATCGCCGCCAACGCGCAGCGGGCCGGCGGCACCGTCGCCTTCGTCGACGCCGAGCACGCGCTCGACCCCGAGTACGCCAAGAAGCTCGGCGTGGACACCGACGCCCTGCTGGTCAGCCAGCCGGACACCGGCGAGCAGGCGCTGGAGATCACCGACATGCTGATCCGCTCCGGCGCGATCGACCTGGTGATCATCGACTCGGTGGCCGCGCTGGTGCCGCGCGCCGAGATCGAGGGCGAGATGGGCGACTCGCACGTCGGCCTCCAGGCCCGGCTGATGAGCCAGGCGCTGCGGAAGATCGCCGGTGCGCTGAACCAGTCGAACACCACCGCGATCTTCATCAACCAGCTGCGCGAGAAGATCGGCGTGATGTTCGGCTCGCCGGAGACCACCACCGGTGGGCGCGCGCTCAAGTTCTACGCCTCGGTCCGCCTCGACATCCGGCGGATCGAGACCCTGAAGGACGGCACCGACGCGGTCGGCAACCGCACCCGCGTCAAGGTGGTCAAGAACAAGGTCGCCGCGCCGTTCAAGCAGGCCGAGTTCGACATCCTCTACGGCGTCGGCATCAGCCGCGAGGGCGGCCTGATCGACATGGGCGTGGAGCACGGCTTCATCCGGAAGTCCGGCGCCTGGTACACCTACGAGGGCGACCAGCTCGGCCAGGGCAAGGAGAACGCCCGCAACTTCCTGCGCGACAACCCGCAGCTGGCCGACGAGATCGAGGCCAAGATCAAGGGCAAGCTGGGCATCGGCCCGAAGTCGCCCGTCGCCGAGGGCGAGGGCGAGGCTCCCGCGGCGGAGGTCCCGGCCGTGGTCCCGGCCGCGGCGGCCCCCGCGAAGGCCGCGGCCAAGAAGACGGCGGCCGCTGCCAAGAGCTGATCCGTTGACACGCCACCAGCAGCACGACCACCCGGCACCGGGTCCGTCCGAGGACGGGCCCGGTGCGGGCGTTCCCGGGGACGCCGGCGACCACGGGAGCGGGGACGGCCCGCCGGACTGGTTCGCGGCCGTCGCGGGGGAAGAGGAGGAGCCGGCGCCGGAGTCGGACGGCCCGCCGGACTGGTTCGCGGCGGCGGCCGGGGAACCGGCCGCTCCGGTGGGGGAGTTGCCCGGGCTGGTGCGGGCGTCCGAGCTGCCCGGGGGCAGGCGGCGACGGCGCAGCGCGCTGGGGGAGCTGCCGGCCGCGGAGCCGGTGGCGGCGGAGCGGCCGCGGGCCCGGCGGCGCACCAAGGCCGAACGCGGCGAGACCGAACGCGCGGAGACCGGGCGCGCGGGGGGCGAACGGACCGGCGACGGGGAGTCGCGGTCGGGACGGCGCGGGCGGGCGCGGGCCGTCGAGCCGGTCGGCGATCCGGCGGACCGGGCCCGGGACATCTGCCTGCGGCTGCTCACCGGGGCCGCCAAGTCCCGCAAGCAGCTGGCCGACGCGCTGCGCCGCAAGGAGATCCCGGACGAGGTGGCCGAGCAGGTGCTGTCCCGGTTGGAGGAGGTCGGGCTGATCGACGACGCCGCCTTCGCCGAAGCCTGGGTGGAGTCCCGGCACGCGGTGCGCGGGCTGTCCCGGCGGGCGCTGGCCCAGGAGTTGCGGACCAAGGGCGTCGTCGGGGAGGCCGCCGAGCGGGCCCTGCTCCAGGTGGACGCCGAGGACGAGTCGGAGGCCGCCCGGGCGCTGGTGGCCCGGAAGTTGCGCTCCACCGCCGGGCTGGACCGGGACGTCCGGACCCGGCGGCTGGTCGGGGTGCTGGCCCGGCGCGGCTACGCCGAGGGCCTGGCGTTCCGGGTGGTCCGGGAGGCGCTGGACGCGGAAGGCGCCGACGGTGCGGAGGAGGGTGCGGAGGACTGGGCGGACGCGGACGACTGACCACGGGTGCGGGGCGCGGGACGCGGGGCGAGATGTGGTGCGGTGCGATGTGATGACCGGTGATCAGATCGCCGGAGCCAATTCTCGATCGCATCTTGACCGTTTCGTAACCTCGGCCTAGCCTCACACTCAGTGGCAGGACGATCGCGGAGGTCGCCTCGGCGGTAGCGTGAGCAGGACGGGGAGTGGCCGGATGGGCATCGCTCAGGGCACCGAAACGGGTTCCTCCCTGCTGCTGGCGGCCGGAGTGCTGATCGGCGCCCTGGTGCTGGTGCTGGCCGCCGGGTTCCTGATGCTCCGGCAGCGCCGGGCCGAACTCGACCGCCGCGAGGAGCGGTTGACCTCCGAACTGCACCGCCTGCACGCGCACGAGGACGAACTCGCCGCCCGCGCCGCCGACGCCGAGCGGGTGCGCGACGAACTCGCCGGCCAGGCAGTGGAGAACCGCCTGCTGCTGGAGCGCACCGCCGGGCTGACCGCCGCCCAGGCCCGCGAGGAGATCGTCCGGGCCGCCGAGTCGGAGGCCCGCCGGGAAGCCGCGCTGAGCGTCCGGGAGATCGAGCGGCGGGCGGTCACCGAGGGCGAGGGCCGGGCCCGGGAGATCATCGCCTCGTCCGTCCAGCGGCTGGCCGCCGAGCACACCGCCGACACCGTGGTCACCACCCTGCGGCTGCCCAGCGAGGACATGAAGGGCCGGGTGATCGGGCGCGAGGGCCGCAACATCCGCGCCTTCGAGGCCGTCACTGGCGTCAACCTGATCGTCGACGACACCCCCGGCCTGGTGCAGCTCTCCTGCTTCGACCCGGTCCGCCGGGAGAGCGCCCGGCTCACCCTGGAGGCGCTGCTGGTCGACGGGCGGATCCACCCGGCGCGGATCGAGGAGGCGCACGAGCGCAGCCGGGTCGAGGTCGAGCGGCTCTGCGTCCGGGCCGGGGAGGACGCGCTGCTCACCGTCGGGATCGGCGCGAGCGGCGAGATGTCGCCCGAACTGGTCCGCACGCTGGGCACGTTGCGCTACCGCACCTCGTACGGGCAGAACGTGCTCGGGCACCTGGTGGAGTCCGCGCACCTGGCCGGGATGATGGCCGCGGAGCTCGGCGTCGACCCCGAGCAGGTGCGCCGGGCCGCGCTGCTGCACGACATCGGCAAGGCGCTCAGCCACCGGGTGCCGGGCAGCCACGCCGCGATCGGCGCGGAGTTCGCCCGGCGGCACGGCGAGGCGGAGGAGGTCGTGCACGCGATAGCGGCGCACCACGGCGAGATCGAGGCGAAGACCGTCGAGGCGGTGCTCACCCAGGCCGCCGACGCCTGCTCGGCCGGGCGGCCGGGCGCGCGCAAGGAGTCGGTGGAGGCGTACGTCCGCCGGCTGGAGCGGCTGGAGGAGATCGCCCGGGCGCACGAGGGCGTCACCAAGGTCTACGCGATGCAGGCCGGCCGGGAGGTCCGGGTCATGGTGCAGCCGGAGGCGGTGGACGACCTGCGGGCGCAGGAGATCGCCAAGGAGGTCGCCCGGCAGGTCCGGGAGGAACTGACCTACCCGGGGCAGATCCGGATCACGGTGGTGCGGGAGTCGCGGGCGACCGAGGTAGCCCGCTAGGACCCGTCTTCGAACCCCCCGTCTTCGAACCCCCGCGGTCGGACCCCGGCGCGGGGGAGGCCGGTCAGCCCTTGGTCGGTTCCTGCTCCAGGCCCGGCTTGGGGGTGAGCGGGGCGGTCAGGGCGTGCAGGGTCTCGGGCTGGAGGCCGGGGGTGGTGCCCAGCAGGTGGCCGTCGGGGCGGATCAGCAGGACGGTGTGCGGGGTGGCGCCGGGGTAGCCGTCGGTGACCAGGACCTCGGTGGGGACGGGGAGGGCGGCGGCGAGTTCGGCCAGGCGGGGCATCAGGCCGGCGCCGAGCCAGTGCTCGGCGGACCAGACGGTGGTGCCGGGGGCGACCAGGACCAGCAGGAACGGGCCGCCGAGGCGGGCCCGGAGGGTGTCCGCGGCGCCGTCGGCGGTGACCACCGGAAGGTCGGGGACCAGGACGCCGGGGGCGGTGGCCGGGAGCTGCTCGGTGAGCGCGGTGCCGCGGCCGGCGCCGCGCTGCTCGGGGACGCGGGGGGCGACGCCGGAGGGCGCGGCCGGGTAGGCGGGGGCGCCGCCGAAGCGGCCGGTGCCGAGCTGGCCGTCGGCGAGCAGCGGAGCGTGCTTGCGGAAGGAGCCGGAGATCAGCGCGCGCCGGGTCTCGGCCCAGCCGCGCAGCGGGCGCAGCAGCGGCATGCTCTGGTCGACGGCGCGCAGCCGGGCGCCGACCGCGCCGCGGCGCTCGGCCTCGTAGCCGTCCAGCAGGGCGCGGTCGGCGCGCTCGGTGCCGGGGGGCAGGTGCCAGGCGAGGGCGAGCCGCCAGGCGAGGTTGTCGGCGTCGCGCAGGCCGTCGGCGAGGTTCTGCATGCCGAGGGCGCCGTGCAGGTGGGCGGCGTCGCCGGCGAGGAAGCAGCGGCCGGTGCGGAACCGGCCGGCCAGCCGCTGCTGGTAGGTGTGGTCGGCGGCGGCCAGCAGCTGGTGGGGCGGGAGTTCGCCGCACCAGCCGGTGAGCGCGGCGGTGACCCGGGTGAGCAGGGTGTCGCCGGTGACGATGCCGGGCCAGGTGGCGTGCGGGTCGACGGGCTCGGTGGGCTGGGGGCGGCCGGGGGGCAGCCGCCAGTCGAGCCGCCACAGGCCGTCGGGCAGCGGGCGGGCGGAGGCCTCGCGGTCGCCGCGCCACGGGGGTTCGCGGTGCAGCCGGGCCTCGCCGGGGAAGGGCAGGTCGACCCGGACGGTGGCGACGGCGTGCCGGTCGACGGCGGGCCGGCCGGGGAAGCGGACCTTGAGCAGCTTGCGGACGGTGGAGCGGGCGCCGTCGCAGCCGACCAGGTGGCTGCCGTGCCACCAGGCCTCCTCCCCGGCGGAGGTGGTGCGGACCGTCACCCCGTCGCGGTCCTGGGCGAGTTCGACCACCCGGTGGCGCGGCAGCAGGCGGATCAGCGGGGTGGCGGCGACGGCGTCGCGCAGGCCGCGCTGGAGGCGGTGCTGGGCGAGGTGCAGCACGGGTTCGGCGTCCAGCGGCAGGCGCAGCACCTCGGCGCGGCGGCGCCAGACGGTGAAGGCGTCCCAGCGGGCGGCGTCGGAGACCACCCGGGTGTAGCCGATCCGGGCCAGGAAGGCGGCGGTGTCGCCGCCGAGCACGACGGTGCGGGGGCTCTCCGGGCTCACGCCGGTGCCCTCGTCCAGGACGGTGCTGGGCACGTCGTTGCGGGCCAGGGCGAGGGCCAGGGCGAGACCGACCGGCCCGGCCCCGACGATGATCACCGCGTCCATGTCGGGGCCTTCGGGCGGGCGGCCGCGGCCGCCGGTGCGTCATATGCCGGGTGGGAGGTCCCAGGTGGTGTCACGAAGAGCAATGCAACAGATCACCTGGGTGTCCGTCAAGCAGCGGACGTGCGGCGGGGCTTCGCGCCGCGACGGCCGCGGGACTCGATCCAGCGGGCCAGGCCGCCGAGGGCGAGGCACATGGCGATGTAGATCGGGGTGATCACCAGGACGACCGGGATGTACGGGTAGCCGTCGGAGTTGGAGGCGATCAGCTTGCCCACGTACAGCAGCTCGGGGTAGGTGATGATGTAGCCGAGCGAGGTGTCCTTGAGGGTGACGACCAGCTGGCCGATGATCGCGGGCAGCATGGTCCGGACCGCCTGCGGGACGAGCACCAGGCTCATCACCTGGGTCTTGCGCAGGCCCAGGGCGTGGGCCGCCTCGGACTGGCCGCGCGGGACGGCGTTGATGCCGGAGCGGATGATCTCGGCCTGCACGGCGCCGTTGTAGAGGACCAGGCCGATGACCAGGCCCCACATCGGCCGGGCGGTGAACACCGCCTGGTAGAGCGCGAAGATCATGATCACCAGCGGCATGGCCCGGAAGAACTGGACCACCGCGGTGCACACCGCCCGCACCGGGCGGTGGTCGGACAGCCGTCCGACCGCGAGCAGGGAGCCGAGCACCAGCGAGCCGACCGCGGCCAGGCCGAAGGCCTTCAGGGTGGCCAGGACGCCGTCGAGGATGCGCTGCTGGACGGCGGTGTACTGGAAGGAGTCCCACAGCCAGCCGTCGAACTGGCCCTGGTCGGCCAGGGTGGAGACGACCCACCAGAGCAGGGCGGCGATGCCGAGCGCGCCGAGCGCGCCGAGCAGCAGGTAGCGCCGCCGGGCCCGCGGGCCGGGGACGTCGTACAGGACGGAGGCGGTGCGGGTGCTCATCGGGTCACCGCCGTGCGCCGCTCCAGGGCGGAGACGACCGTGCCGATCGCGAAGCTGATCACCAGGTAGGCCAGGGCCACCCAGAAGAAGATGGCGAAGATGGCGTACCCCTTCTCGGTCAGGGTCTTCTGCACGCTGAACAGCTCGAACACGTTGAAGGCGCCGGCGATGGCCGAGTTGCGGGGCAGCGCGATGAACACCGAGCCCATCGGCGCGGTCACCGCCCGGGCCGCCTGCGGCAGCACCACCAGGCCGAGGGTCTGGCCGAAGCCCATGCCCAGCGAGCGGGCGGCCTCGGCCTGGCCCAGCGGCACCGTGTTGATGCCCGCGCGCAGCACCTCGCAGACGAAGCTGCCGGTGTAGACGCTGAGCGCGGCCACGGCGGCGGTGAAGCTGCTGATGTGCACGTCCAGCCGCGGCAGCACGAAGGTCACCGCGAAGAACAGCAGGGTCAGCGGGGTGTTGCGGAAGATCGTCACCCAGGTGCCGCCGAAGGCCCGCAGCACCGGGACCGGCGAGACGCGGAAGGCCGCCAGCATGAAACCCAGCAGCAGGGCGAACAGGGCACTGAGCGCGCTCAGTTCGAGCGTTCCCAGGAACCCGCGGACGAACAGCGAGAAGTTGCCGTCCTCGAACGGTATGCCCATGCCGGCGGCCCTCCTTTCTCGGTATCGGTCGGGTCGGGCGTCAGGCGGTCGGGTCCAGCGCGGGGACGGACGGCGCGGCCGAGCCGGACAGGCCCAGGGTGGCGTCGTACGCCTTCTTCCAGTCGCCGTTGTCCTCGTGCTTCTTGAGGGCGTCGTTGATCGCCTTCTGCAGCACCGCGTCGCCCTTCTTCAGGCCGACGCCGTAGCGCTCGGTGGAGAACGGCTCGCCGACGACCTTGAGCTTGCCCTGGTTCTTCGCGGCGTAGCCCTTGAGGATCGCGTCGTCGGTGGTGACCGCGTCGACCTCCTTGGTGAGCAGCTTCTCCACGCAGAGCGAGTAGCTCTCGAAGGTGGTGACCTTGGCGCCGTACTTGTTGATGTTGTCGACCGAGGTCGAACCGGTGACGGTGCAGACCGCCTTGCCGCTGGTCGACTTCGCGTCGGTGATGGAGGTGTCGTCCTTGTTCACCAGCAGCGACTGGCCGGCGATGTAGTACGGGCCGGCGAAGTCGATCTGCTTCTTGCGGTTGTCGTTGATCGAGTAGGTGCCGACGTAGTAGTCGATCTGGTCGCCGGCGATCGAGGTCTCGCGGGCGCTGGAGTTGATCGTGGTGAACTCGACCTGGTCCGCGGAGAAGCCGAGGTCGGCGGCGATCATCTTGGCGATCTCGATGTCGAAGCCGTTGCGCTTGCCGGTCTGCACGTCCTCGAAGCCGAGGAACGGCTGGTCCGACTTGGCGCCGATGCGGAGCTTGCCGCTCGCCTTGGCCTTGGTCCACACCGGCGAGCCGTCCAGCTTGGCGTCGGCGTTCACCTGGTAGGTCGGCAGCTGGGGGGCGGCCGAGCCGCCCTTCCCGCCGGCGTCCGAGTTCGGGGTGCCGTCCTTGCCGCAGGCCGCGACCGCGGTCAGGGCGAGCACGGACAGGGCGGCGGCTACGGTACGACGGGCCTTCATGCGGTCGTTCTCTCCTCGGTAGGGGCCATCGCTGGCTCCGGGCAAATGCGAACTGACGCTAGATCAATGTCGGACTCAGTGGTGCAGGATCTTCGAGAGGAAGTCCTTGGCGCGGTCGCTGCGCGGCGCGGTGAAGAACGCCTCCGGGGTGTTCTCCTCCACGATCCGGCCGTCCGCCATGAACAGGACGCGGTTGGCGGCCGAGCGCGCGAAGCCCATCTCGTGGGTCACCACCACCATGGTCATGCCCTTGGCGGCGAGCGAACGCATCACCTCCAGCACCTCGTTGACCATCTCCGGGTCGAGGGCCGAGGTCGGCTCGTCGAACAGCATCACCTTCGGGTCCATCGCCAGCGCGCGGGCGATCGCCACCCGCTGCTGCTGGCCGCCGGACAGCTGGGCGGGGTACTTGTCGGCCTGCGCGCCGACGCCGACCCGCTCCAGCAGCTCGCGGGCGGTCCGCTCGGCCTGCGCCTTCGGCACCCGGCCGACCTTCACCTGGGCGAGCACCACGTTCTGCAGCACCGTCTTGTGCGCGAACAGGTTGAAGGACTGGAACACCATGCCGACCTGGGCGCGCAGCCGGGCCAGCTCGCGGCCCTCGGCGGGCAGCGGGCGGCCGTCCACCTCGATCGTGCCGGAGTCGATGGTCTCCAGCCGGTTGATGGTGCGGCACAGCGTGGACTTGCCGGAACCGGACGGGCCGATCAGCACCACGACCTCGCCCTGGGCGATCTCCAGGTCGACGTCCTGCAGCACGTGCAGCGCGCCGAAGTGCTTGTTCACCCCGCGCAGCGCCACCAGCGGGGCGGCCCCGCCGCCTTCCGGCTCGGGCAGCCCGGCACTGTTCTCGGTCATCGCGGCTCGCTCCCTCGTCCTCCGAACCCGGGCCAACTCGCAAGGGCCGCAGAGCCGGTGATGGTCCGTCTGATGTCCGGGGGCCGGAGCCGGCGGAGCCCACGACCCCCGGACGGGGTGACTTTAGGCAGGTACACGACCCCTCGTCAGCCGATCTGAGCTGAACTTGAGGATCACGGTTCGGCTACGCCGGGTAGTCGACGGGTAGCGGATACCGGCTGGGTAACGGACCGGGCAACCCGGTTGACCGGGTGACGCCGGATGGGCATGGATGCCAGGATGGCCCGGTCCCGCCGCGGGCCCGGCCATGACAACGCGCTGCCGCGGGCCGTGCCCCGACCCGGGCGCGGGCCGCGGCACCGAACGCCCGCACGTGTCCGAACCAGCCCGAACGAACCCCACGGAAAGGAAACCCGATGCGCCTGCTCCTGGTCGAGGACGACGACCGCGTGGCTTCCGCCCTGGTGGCGGTGCTCGGCCGGCACGGCTTCCAGGTCCGGCACGCCCGCAGCGGCCACGAGGCGCTGGACGCGCTCGTCCCGGACGGCAGCGACCCCTACCGGGTGGTGCTGCTCGACCTCGGCCTGCCCGACCGCGACGGCTTCGAGGTGTGCAGCCGGATCCGGGCCGGCAGCGGCGTCCCGGTGATCATGGTGACCGCGCGGGCCGACATCCGCTCCCGGATCCACGGCCTCAACCTCGGCGCCGACGACTACGTGGTCAAGCCCTACGACATGGGCGAGCTGCTGGCCCGGATCCACGCCGTGGCCCGCCGCGGCACCCCCCGCAGCACCGAGGAGAACGGCCCCGAGCCGTCCGGGCCGCTGGCCTCCCGCGGCGTCGAGATCGACCGCGAGCGCCGCCGGGTCTCCGTCGAGGGCCGCGACGTCCCGCTCACCCGCAAGGAGTTCGACCTGCTGGCGCTGCTCGCCCAGAGCCCCGGCGTGGTCTACCGCCGCGAACAGATCTTCAGCGAGGTCTGGCGCTCCGGCTGGGAGGGCAACGGCCGCACCCTGGAGGTGCACATCGGCTCGCTGCGCACCAAGCTCGGCCTGCCCGGCCTGGTCGAGGCCGTCCGCGGGGTCGGCTACCGGCTGATCCCCGACCAGCCCGACAGCGGCCCCGAGCAGCCCGACAGCGGCCCCGGGCACGGCACCACCGGTCCCGGGCACGGCTCCGGCTCCCAGGACGGCACCGGCTCCCGCGACGGCGCGGCGGGGCGCTGACCGCACGTGCGCAACCGCCTGCTCGGCATCCTGATCGCCCTGATGGCCTGCGTGCTGGCCGCGCTCGGGGTGCCCCTGGCCTACCTGATCGCCGCCTCCGAGCAGTCCAAGGTGGTCGTCGACCGGATCGACGACGCCGCCCGCTTCGCCCAGGACCTGCCCACCCAGGGCCGCCTCACCACCGCCGTCAAGGGCGACCCGCAGCCCGGCCCCGGCGACAACGGCCGACTGCACGCCCTGGCCACCGAGGCCGACCGCTACCAGGAGCTGTACGGCGCCCGGATCGGCCTCTTCCAGCGCGACGGCAGCGCCATCGCGGTCTCCCCCGGCGGCTGGCGGCCCCCCGCCGCCGGGCCCGGCCGGCAGGCGTACCAGGAGGCCCTGGCCGGCCGCCGCAGCCACAACCCGCCGCAGGTCTGGCCCTGGACCCCCGACCGCACCCTGGCCGTCGCCCTGCCGGTGGTCCGGGACGGCGACGTGATCGCCGTGGTGCTCACCGAGTCGCCCACCGACGGGCTGCGCTCGCGCGTCCTGCACCGCTGGATGGTGCTGGCCGGCGGCGAGGCGCTCGCCATGATCGTCGCCATCCTGCTCGCCGTCCGGCTCACCGGCTGGGTGCTGCGCCCCGTCCGCACCCTGGACCGGGCCACCCACGACATCGCCACCGGACGGCTCGGCGCCCGGGTCGCCCCCAGCGGCGGACCGCCCGAACTGCGCCGGCTGGCCCGCTCCTTCAACGACATGGCCGACCACGTGGTGCTCGCCATCGACCAGCAGCGGGCCTTCGTCGCCGACGCCTCCCACCAGCTGCGCAACCCGCTCGCCGCGCTGCTGCTGCGGGTCGAGCTGATCGGCCTGGACCTGCCCGAGGGCCACGAGGAGGAACTCGTCGCGGTCCGCGAGGAGGGCGCCCGGCTGGCCCGGGTCCTGGACGACCTGCTCGGCCTGGCCACCGCCGAGGGCTCCCGGCCCGAACCCGAGCCGGTCGACCTGGTCGACCTGGTCCGCACCCGGGCCGACGCCTGGCGCCCGCTCGCCGAGCAGCGCGGCGTCGCCCTGCACTGGGAGGGTCCGCCGATGGCGCACGCCTGGGCCGACCCGATCGGCTTCGGCAGCGCGCTGGACGCCGTGCTGGACAACGCGCTGAAGTTCACCCCGGCCGGCAGCACCGTCCGGGTCGGCCTGCTGATCGGCAAGGACGAGGTCACCGCCACCGTCACCGACGCCGGACCGGGCCTCACCGAGGAGGAGCTGGACCGGGTCGGCGACCGGTTCTGGCGCTCCTCCCGGCACCAGAACATCGACGGCTCCGGCCTCGGCCTGTCCATCGCCCGCACCCTGCTGCTGGCCGGCGGCGGCGGCCTCGGCTTCGAGCCCGCCGAGCCGCACGGCCTGACCGTGCGGCTCAGCGTGCCCCGGCGGCGGCGCTGACCGGCCCGCGCCGGGCTCCGCGGCGGCGGCCGGGGCGGCGGCTCAGGGCTTGACGGACTGGTAGTAGCGCCGGGCGCCCTCGTGCAGCGGCAGCGGGTCGGTGTACACCGCGGTGCGCAGGTCCACCAGCTGGGCGGCGTGCACCTGGCGGCCGATGTCGTCCCGGCTGTCGATCACCGCCCGGGTCAGCGCCTCCACCAGCGCCGGGTCCACGTCCGCCCGGGTCACCAGCAGGTTCGGCACCGCGACCGTCGGCACCGCCGTCCGCTCCGGCTCCACGTCCGGGTAGGCGTCCGCCGGGATGGTCGCCGCCCGGTACGCGTCCATGCCGGGGCCCGCCAGCTGGTGCAGCGGGTCGGACAGGTCGCCCATCGGGACGATCCGGATCGGGGTCCGCTCCGACAGGTCGGACAGCGCCGCGGTCGGCAGGCCGCCCGACCAGAAGAACGCGTCCAGCCGGTCGCGCTGCAGCTCGTCCGCGGCCTGGACGACGCTGACCGGCGACGGCCGCACGTCCCGGTCCGGGTTCAGGCCCGCCGCCTCCAGCAGCCGCCGGGTCACCAGGTTCACGCCCGACTTCGCCTGCCCCACCCCGACCCGCAGCCCGCGCAGGTCCGCCACCGAGTGCACCGGCGAGTCGGCCGGCACCACCAGCTGCATGTAGTCGTCGTACAGCCGGGCGATCGCCCGCAGCCCCGGCTTGTCCGGACTGCCGAAGCTGGCCACCGCGTCCGCCGTGGCCACCGCGAAGTCGTCCTGGTGCGTCACCAGCCGCTCCAGGTTGTCCAGCGAGCCCTCGGAGTTGTCCAGCTGCACCTTCAGCCCCGGCATGTGGTCGCCCAGGTACTGCTGCAGCAGCACGCCGTAGCGGTCGTACACCCCGCCGTCCACCCCGGTGGCGAACGCCACCCGCCCGTGCGGGCCGGACGAGGAGCGCGCCGAGGACACCCACCAGCCGCCCGCGCCCCCCGCCACCAGCAGCAGCACCGCGGCGACCCGCACCAGCCGGCCGCGCAGCACGGAACGGGCCGCGGACCGCAGCGCGGCGCCGGGGCGGAGGAGCGGGTTCGCAGCAGCCATGCCGTGGATACTGCCAGCCCCCACCGCCCGGCGGGAGCCCCCTCCCCGCCGCCCGCACCCCGGCGGGAGGCCCGCGCCGCTGCCCTTACCCTTGGCTCTGTGGGTATGGAGGAGAGCTTGCGAACTTACAAGGTCGTCACGTACGGCTGCCAGATGAACGTCCACGACTCCGAGCGCCTGTCCGGGCTGCTGGAGGAGGCCGGCTACGCCAAGGCGGCCGGCGACGGCGACCCCGACCTGGTGGTCTTCAACACCTGCGCGGTCCGCGAGAACGCCGACAACAAGCTGTACGGCAACCTCGGCCGGCTCGCCCCCGCCAAGCAGGCCAACCGCGGCATGCAGATCGCCGTCGGCGGCTGCCTGGCGCAGAAGGACCGCGAGACCATCGTCCGCAAGGCCCCCTGGGTCGACGTGGTCTTCGGCACCCACAACATCGGCCACCTGCCCGCCCTGCTGGAGCGCGCCGCCGTCGAGCGCAAGGCCCAGGTCGAGATCCTCGAATCGCTGGAGACCTTCCCCTCCACCCTGCCCACCCGGCGCGAGTCCGCGTACGCCGCCTGGGTCGCGATCTCGGTCGGCTGCAACAACACCTGCACCTTCTGCATCGTCCCCGCCCTGCGCGGCAAGGAGGAGGACCGCCGGCCCGGCGACGTCCTCGCCGAGGTCGAGGCGCTGGTCGCCGAGGGCGTCGTCGAGGTCACCCTGCTCGGGCAGAACGTCAACGCGTACGGCTCCGACCTCGGCGACCGGGAGGCGTTCGGCAAGCTGCTGCGCGCCTGCGGCCAGGTCGAGGGCCTGGAGCGGGTCCGGTTCACCTCCCCGCACCCGCGCGACTTCACCGACGACGTCATCGCCGCGATGGCCGAGACGCCCAACGTGATGCACCAGCTGCACATGCCGCTGCAGTCCGGCTCCGACACCGTCCTCAAGGCGATGCGGCGCTCCTACCGGCAGGAACGCTTCCTCGGCATCATCGAGAAGGTCCGGGCCGCGATGCCGGACGCGGCGATCTCCACCGACATCATCGTCGGCTTCCCCGGCGAGACGGACGAGGACTTCGAGCAGACCCTGCACGTGGTGCGCGAGGCCCGGTTCGCCAACGCCTTCACCTTCCAGTACTCCAAGCGCCCGGGGACGCCGGCCGCCGACATGGCGGACCAGGTGCCCAAGGCCGTGGTGCAGGAGCGCTACGACCGGCTGATCGCCCTCCAGGAGGAGATCTCCTGGGAGGAGAACAAGAAGCAGGTCGGCCGCACGCTGGAGATCCTGGTCGCCGAGGGCGAGGGCAAGAAGGACGACCGCACCGACCGGCTCTCCGGCCGCGCCCCCGACAACCGGCTGGTCCACTTCTCCCGGAGCTTGCGAGGGGAGAACGAAGAGCACGGCGCGCGGCCCGAGGGCGGCGTGCGGCCCGGCGACATGGTCACCGTCGAGATCACCTACGCCGCCCCGCACCACCTCCTCGCGGAGGGCCCCGCGCTCGCCGTCCGCCGCACCCGGGCGGGCGACGCCTGGGAGAAGCGGCAGGCGGCCCCGCCGACCGCGAAGCCGGCCGGCGTGATGCTGGGGCTGCCGACGATCGGCGCGCCCAAGCAGCCGGCGACCGCGCCGAGCGGCGACGGGTGCGGCTGCTAGCGGAGGCGGACGCGCATCCGGGGGCGGACGCGCATCCGGGGGCGCGGGGAACCGCGCGCGGCGGGAGTCGCACGTCGGTGGGGTCGCGGGAGGGTGCGAGGCGCTGTCCTGCGTCGCGATCCGCCGGTGCGCGCCCGCTGGGCCGCGCAGTTCCCCGCGCCCCTGTCCGCAACCGTCTGCCACGCCCGGCGCAGCGGTTCGCTCAGCGTCCCCGGTTCCGTCCGGTCGGTGGCGCGTAGAGTGATCGACATGCTTGCTGCCGCCGCCGTGTGCCCCTGCCCGCCGTTGCTCGTGCCGGAGGTGGCGGCGGGGGCCGCCGGTGAGGTGGCGGGGCTGCGGGAGGCGTGCCTGGCGGCGGTGGGGGAGCTGGCCGGGGTCGATCTGGTGGTGGTGGTCGGGACCGGTGAGCGGGCCGGGGTGTGGACGGAGGGCGGCGCGGGCTCGCTGCGCCGGTACGGGGTGGCGAAGGCGGTGCGGCTGCCGCTGGGCGGGGTGGACGGTCCGGAGCTGTCGCCCGCGTTGACGGTGGGGGCGTGGCTGCTGGAGGAGGCGGGCGTGCGGGTGCCGACGCACGCCGTCGCGGTGCGGCCGGACACGGTGCCGGAGCGGCTGCTGGGCCTGGGCCGGGGGCTGGCCGAACTCGCGGACCGGGTGGGCCTGTTGGTGCTGGGGGACGGCAGCGCCCGGCGCTCGGTGAAGGCCCCCGGGTATCTGGACGGGCGGGCCGAGGGGTACGACCGCGCGGTGGCGCTCGCGCTGGCCGGGGCGGACGCGGCGGCGCTGGCCGGGCTGGACGCGGAGCTGTCGGCGGAGCTGATGGCCGAGGGGCGTGCCCCGTGGCAGGTGCTGGCGGGCGCCGCGGAGGGCGCCGCGCTCGGCGGTGAACTGCGCTACGAGGACGCCCCGTACGGCGTCGGCTACCTGGTGGCCTCCTGGCGCTGACGCGCCGGTTCAGCCGTTGGCGGGCGGGACCGGCGGGGTCGGGCCGCCCGCGGCCGGCGGGGTCGGGCCGGTCGGCGGCGTCGGGCCGCCCGCGGCCGGCGGGGTCGGGCCGGTCGGCGGCGTCGGGCCGCCCGCGGTCGGCGGCAGGTCGTCCGTGGGCTTGGCCGCGAAGTCGTCCCGGGCGTGCTTGGTCGCGGAGGTGCCCTTCACGATCTTGTCGGAGTACTTGTGCTTGGTGGCCTTGTCGATCGTCTCACCGGCCTTGTCCACCATGCCGTCGATCTTGTCGCCGTGCTTCCCGGCCAGCTCGCTGGCCTTCTCCTTCAGTTCCTCGGCCTTGCCCTTGAGGTTGTCCATCAGGCCCATGGGTGCACTCCTCGCATTTCGGGTCATTCCCGCACCAGACATAGCTGATCCTCCCCGGTCAACGACGCAGTGACACGGGAGGTGCTCGGCTTTTGCGAGACTGGTGGGGTGAGCGGTTCCTCTTCTTCCCCTTCCACGCGTCCCGACACCCCGCCCCGGGTGGTCTCGGTGGTCGGCCCGACGGCGGCCGGCAAGTCCGACCTGGCGGTGGCGATCGCCCGCGAGCTCGGCGGGGAGGTGGTGAACACCGACTCGATGCAGCTGTACCGGGGCATGGACATCGGCACCGCCAAGCTGACGGCGGCGGAGCGCGGCGGCGTCCCGCACCACCTGCTGGACGTGTGGGAGGTGACCGAGGCCGCCTCGGTGGCCGAGTACCAGGGCCTGGCGCGGGCGGAGATGGACCGGCAGCTGGCGGCCGGGCAGGTGCCGGTGCTGGTCGGCGGCTCGGGCCTGTACGTGCGGGCGGCGATCGACGAGATGGAGTTCCCCGGGACGGACCCGGCGGTCCGGGCCCGGCTGGAGGAGGAGCTGGAGCGGGTCGGCCCCGGCCCCCTGCACCGGCGCCTCGCGGAGCTGGACCCGGCGGCGGCGGAGGCGATCCTGACCAGCAACGGGCGGCGGATCGTCCGGGCGCTGGAGGTCATCGAGATCACCGGCCGGCCGTTCACGGCCAGCCTGCCGACCCAGCGGGCGGTGTACCCGGCGGTGCAGATCGGCGTCCGGGTGCCGCGCCCGGAGCTGGACCGGCGGATCGAGCTGCGGGTGGACCGGATGTGGGAGGCCGGGCTGCTGGACGAGGTGCGGGAGTTGGAGGAGGCCGGGCTGCGCGAGGGGCTGACCGCGAGCCGGGCGCTCGGCTACCAGCAGGTGCTGGCGTTCTTCGCGGGGGAGTGCACCGAGGACGAGGCGCGGGCGGAGACCGTGCGGGCCACCCGGCGGTTCGCCCGGCGCCAGGAGTCCTGGTTCCGCCGGGACCCGCGGATCCACTGGCTGGAGCGGCCGGAGGGCGCCGATCCGGTCGAGCTGCTGGGCCGCGCACTGGAACTGATCCACCGTCCGGAAGCGTCCCACCGGGCGGGCTGACCGGCGGTTTCCGGCTGCCCGGCGGAGGTATTCGGCCAGGCTCGCGGCGTCTGCACCGGCAGACGCAGGTGCAGGAGGTACCGGCGGTCACGGCGGGATCACGTCCTGGCATCGGATCACCCGATCAAGCCGTGCGACCCCCTGCGGGCGTGTTGGTACGTGCCATCATCGGTACCACCGAGGCCCGGCACGCGGGCCGGCCTCACCGCCCGCGAGCTCCGGAGCTCGTGTCGAGCCGTCAGGGGAGGCCGCGTGTCAACGGGTACCGGCCCCGAAACCGATGAGCTGCTCGGCGACGTCTCCGACGGGTCCGAGACCCTCCCCGAGCTCGCCGTCCCCACCACCTCGTACGCGGTGGCACTGCCCGCGATCGACGACCTGGCCGCCGCGCCGGGCGTGGTCCACGAGCGGGACATCCGGCCGCGCCGCCGGCTGCGCTGGTGGCAGATCCTGCCGATCGCCGCGACCGTGATGTTCGGCTCGCTGATGTTCGCCTTCCCGCTGGCCTTCGGCAGCGAGGGCGCCACCGCGATGATCGGCATGCTCGGCCTGCTGATCACCGCCGCCTCGGTCGGCTGGGGCGCGATGGCCGCCCGCCGGGCCGGGTACAAGTGGCCGGGCGTGCCGCGCCGCGGCAGCACCGAGCGGGCCGGGTGGAAGGCCATCGTGCTGTACACCCTGCTGGCCGCCGTGGCCGTGGCCCTCGCCGTCTGGCGGGTCGTCCACCTGCGCGGCTAGGCCCCGCCCGGCAGGATCGGCCGGACAGGGGCCAGGCCCCGTCCGCCGGGTCCGCCCCCGTCTCACGGGCCGTCCGCCCGAGGTCGGAGCGGCCCGGTTTCGTTACCATCGGCGGTGTGAGCGAGCGCAGCGGTACCAGCGGAACGGCCTTCCTCAAGGGGCACGGCACCCAGAACGACTTCGTGATCCTCCCCGACCCGGACGGCCGGATCGACCTGTCGGCGGCCACCGTCGCCGAGCTGTGCGACCGGCGGGCCGGGATCGGCGCGGACGGCGTGCTGCGGGTGGTCCGCTCGGCGGCCGAGCCCGCGGCGGCGGGGGCGGCCGGGCAGGCCGAGTGGTTCATGGACTACCGCAACGCGGACGGCTCGATCGCCGAGATGTGTGGCAACGGGGTGCGGGTGTTCGCCCGCTACCTGGTGCACGCCGGGCACGCCAAGCCGGGCGAGCTGGCGGTGGCCACCCGCGGCGGGGTCAAGCGGGTGCGGATCGCCGAGGACGGCCCGGACGGCACCCCGGGCGAGGTCACCGTGGACATGGGCCGCGCCGTGCTGCCCGGCCCGGACGGCATCACCGTCACCGTGGACGGGCGCAGCTGGCCCGCGCTGAACGTCAACATGGGCAACCCGCACGCCGTCGCCTTCGTCGAGGACCTGGCGCACGCGGGCACCCTGCTGGACGCCCCGGCCACCGCCCCCGCGGGCGCGTACCCGCAGGGCGTGAACGTGGAGTTCGTGGTGGACCGCGGCGAGCGGCACGTGGCGATGCGGGTGCACGAGCGCGGCTCCGGCGAGACCCGCTCCTGCGGCACCGGCGCCTGCGCCGTCGCGGTGGCGGCGATCCGGCGGGACGGCGCCGACCCGGCGGTCACCGGCGAGGCGGTGCGCTACACCGTGGACGTGCCCGGCGGGCGGCTGGTGATCGAGGAGTTCCCGGACGGCCGGATCGAGATGACCGGCCCCGCGGTGATCGTCGCCGAGGGCGTCCTGGTCTGACCGCAGGTCAGCGCGACGGTGCGTCAGCTCCCGCTTCCCACCCGGCCCTCCGGCTAATCCGCCCGTTCGAGTGATCCGAGTGACAGAGGGGAAGCGGGGGCTCGCGGAACGTGCTCTGCTCGGTAGCATGGACCACCGGGTCGGCCGTCGCTCCGGTGTTGCTGCCGGAGGTGCAGATGACCATCCGCTCCGAGTTGGCGGGTTCGCCGTCCAAGCAGCAGGCGAGCCGGTTCAGCCGCGCGGCACTCGGCCGAGCCGGCCGGGCGGCGCTGCTCGCCACCGGGCGGACGCCCGTCCCCGACGCCATCGAGCCGATCGTCCAGGCCCACCGGGTGCACCACCCGCAGGCCGACGTACCGCTGCTGACCAGGGCGTACCGGGTCGCCGAGGAGAGCCACCGCGGGCAGACCCGCAAGAGCGGCGAGCCCTACATCACCCACCCGCTCGCGGTGACGATGATCCTCGCCCAGCTCGGCGCGGACACCACCGCGCTGGTCGCCTCGCTGCTGCACGACACCGTCGAGGACACCGAGGTGACGCTCGATCAGGTCGCCGAGGACTTCGGGCCCGAGGTGGCGTACCTGGTCGACGGCGTCACCAAGCTGGAGAAGGTCGACTTCGGGGCCGCCGCCGAGCCGGAGACCTTCCGCAAGATGCTGGTCGCCACCGGCGACGACGTCCGGGTGATGGTGATCAAGCTCGCCGACCGGCTGCACAACATGCGCACCATCCGGCACATGAAGCCCGCCAGCCGGGTGCGGATCGCCAAGGTCACCCGGGACGTGCTGATCCCGCTGGCCGAACGGCTCGGCATCCAGGTGGTCAAGGCGGAGCTGGAGGACATCGTCTTCGCCACCCTGCACCCCGAGGAGTACGAGCACACCGGCGCGGTGGCCGAGGGCTGGGCGGACGGCGTGCTCGCCCCGTTCGCCGCCGAGCTCGGCCGCCAGCTCGGCGAGGCCGGCGTCCCCGCCGCGGTCACCGTCCGCCCCCGGCACCTGGTCTCGCTGCACCGGGTGATGATCAAGCGCGGGGCCGGGCCGGACGGCGCCGGACTGCGGCCCGCCGACTTCGGGCGGCTGCTGGTGGTGGTCGAGGAGAACGCCGACTGCTACGCCGTGCTCGGCGAGCTGCACACCTGCTGGACGCCGCTGCCCGGCGAGTTCAAGGACTTCGTCGCCGCCCCCAAGTTCAACCTGTACCAGTCGCTGCACACCGCCGTCGCGCTGCCCGGCGGCGAGGTGGTCGAGGTGCTGGTCCGCACCCGGCGGATGCACGAGGTCGCCGAGACCGGCGTGGTCGCCCTCGGCGACCCGCGCACCGCGCAGCAGGGCGCCGCCGACGACCCCGAGGACCGCACCGACCCGGCCCGCCCCGGCTGGCTGGCCCGGCTGCTCGACTGGCAGCAGGACACCCCCGACCCGGACGCCTTCTGGTCCGCGCTCACCGCCGACCTGCGCGACGACCGCGAGATCACCGCCGTCACCGAGGACGGCGCCACCCTGCACCTGCCCGCCGGGTCCAGCTGCCTGGACGCCGCCTACCTGCTCGGCGAGGAGACCGGCCACCGATGTATCGGCGCGCGGGTCAACGGCCGGCTCGCCGCGCTCTCCACCGAACTGCGCGACGGCGACATGCTCGGCCTGCTGCTCGCCCCCGACGGCGAGGACAGCGGGCCCGACCCGCAGTGGTTGGAGTACGTCCGCACCCCCGGGGCCCGGCTCGCCGTCGAACGCCGGCTGGCCGCCCGTCCGGCCGCCCCCGCCGCCGAGGTGCCCGAGCAGACCGGGGCCCCGGCCGTCCCCGCCGCCGGGGCCCCGGTCGCGCCGCCCGCCGCCGTCGCCCCGGCCGAGGTGCCCGACCTGCCCGGCGCCGCCGTCCGGCTGGCCCGCTGCTGCACGCCCGTCCCGCCCGACGAGGTGACCGGCATCGTGCTGCGCGGCGGGGCCGTCGCGGTGCACCGGGCGGGCTGCCCGACCGGCACCCGGATGCTGCACGGCGGCCGCCGCCCGGTCGTGGTCCGCTGGCTGCCCGGCGGCGCCCCGCAGTGGGGCTACCGGGCCACTCTGCACGCCGAGGCGCTCAACCGCCCCCGGCTGCTCGCCGACCTGACCGCGGCGATCTCCGGCGAGGGCGTCTCCATCTTCTCCGCCGAGGTCGAGCCGCCCCGCCAGCTGCGGGTCCGGCACAGCTACACCCTGGAGCTGCCCGACGCCGCCGCGCTGCCCGCCGTGATGCGCGCGGTGCTCCGGGTCTCCGGCGTGTACGACGTCTACCGGCCCGGCGGTCCCGAGACGGCGGCGGACGGGGCGGCGGGGGACGGGACGGCGGGGGCGGGTGCCGACCCGGACGGGGCGGCTGGTAAAAGGGATGACTCGGGCACGGCGGACGTGCAACCATCGTGGGGAATTCACGGCGGCTCCGCCGTGTTGTCCGAGAGCACGATCCGATCAACCCAAGGATGAAATGACCTCCACGTTCGACAGCCGCACCCGATCGAGCGAGTCCGCCAGCCGGCTCGCCGACCTCAAGGCGGAAGCCCTGATGGACGAGGACCTCGCGGCGATCGACGAGGGCCTCGGCAACTACGACGGAGAGCAGTACGACCGCTCCGAGCGCGCCGCGCTCCGGCGCGTGGCCGGCCTCTCCACCGAACTGCAGGACGTCACCGAAGTCGAGTACCGCCAGCTCCGCCTGGAGCGCGTGGTGCTCGTCGGCGTGTGGACGGACGGCACGCTGGAGGAGGCGGAGAACTCGATGGCCGAGCTCGCCGCCCTCGCCGAGACGGCCGGCTCCGAAGTCCTGGACGGCGTGATCCAGCGCCGCGACAAGCCCGACGCGGCCACCTACATCGGCTCCGGCAAGGCCAAGGAGCTGCGCGACATCGTCGCTTCCACCGGCGCCGACACCGTGGTCTGCGACGGCGAGCTGACGCCCGGCCAGCTGATCCACCTGGAGGACGTGGTCAAGGTCAAGGTGGTCGACCGCACCGCCCTGATCCTGGACATCTTCGCCCAGCACGCCAAGTCCCGGGAGGGCAAGGCGCAGGTCTCGCTCGCCCAGATGCAGTACATGCTGCCGCGGCTGCGCGGCTGGGGCCAGTCGCTGTCCCGGCAGATGGGTGGCGGTGGCTCCGGCTCCTCGGGCGGCGGCATGGCCACCCGCGGTCCCGGTGAGACCAAGATCGAGACCGACCGGCGGCGGATCCGCGAGAAGATGGCGAAGCTCCGCAAGGAGATCGTCGAGATGAAGAAGGGCCGCGACACCAAGCGGCAGGAGCGGCGGCGCAACCACGTCCCCTCGGTGGCCATCGCCGGGTACACCAACGCGGGCAAGTCCTCGCTGCTCAACCGGCTCACCGGCGCCGGCGTCCTGGTGGAGAACGCCCTGTTCGCCACCCTGGACCCGACGGTCCGCCGGGCCGAGACCCCGAGCGGCCGGCTCTACACCCTGGCCGACACCGTCGGCTTCGTCCGGCACCTGCCGCACCACCTGGTCGAGGCGTTCCGCTCCACCATGGAGGAGGTCGCCGACGCCGACCTCATCCTGCACGTGGTGGACGGCTCGCACCCCGAGCCGGAGACCCAGCTCGCCGCCGTCCGCGAGGTGATCGTCTCGGTCGACGCGCAGAACGTGCCGGAGATCGTGGTGATCAACAAGGCCGACGCGGCGGACCCGCTGGTCCTCCAGCGCCTGCTGCGCCGCGAGCCGCACGCCCTGGTGGTGTCGGCCCGCAGCGGTCAGGGCATCGAGGAGCTGCTCGCCCTGATCGACCAGGAACTGCCCCGCCCCGCGGTGGAGGTCAGGGCCCTGGTCCCCTACACCCGCGGCGACCTGGTCTCCCGGGTGCACGCGGAGGGCGAGCTGATCTCCACCGAGCACACCGCGGACGGCACCCTGCTGCACGCCAAGGTGGCGACGGCACTGGCCGCCGAGCTGGAGCGGTACGCGGTCGTCACGGCCTGACCGACCCGGCACCGGCACCGGCCGTCCCGGCGGCGGAGGAACGGGCGGGTGGCGCACCCCGGGGTGCGCCACCCGCCCGTTCGTCGTCGCGGCTACTTCACCAGGAAGGCGTCGAACATCTTCTTGGCGTCCGGGCCGAGGGTCGGCCCGGCCTGCCAGCGGTTGGCGTTGTCGCCGATCGAGACGTTGGAGAACAGCATCGTCCGGCCGCCCTGCTTGGTCAGCCAGCCGCCGCCGGAGGAGCCGCCGGTCATGGTGCAGCCGATGGCCAGCATCGGCGGGCGCGAGCGGTCGAAGACGAACGGGGTCAGCTTGGCGCCGGAGTCGCAGTGCTCCAACTCCTCGCCGTCGTAGGGCTTCCCGGCCGGGTAGCCGTACGCCCTGGGCGCGGTGATGTCCTCCGGCTCGGCGTTGAACAGGATCGGCACCGACCCGCCGACGGTCTCCTCCAGCGAGACGTCCGAGCCGTCCAGCGAGGCCACCCGGATCACCGCGAAGTCGAACTGGTTGGCCGCGGTGCCCACCATGCTGCCCTCCTGGGTCCACTGCGGCATCACCAGCATGCCGGTGGCCAGCCAGCGGCCCAGCGGGGCGACCTGCTCCCAGGTGGCGTCCCGACCCTTGCCGTTGCTGGTGACGCCGGTGCGGTTGTAGCCGGGCGCGAACATCACCTTGGTGAAGTAGCCCTTGCCCTTGCCCCCGTGGGCGCAGTGCGCGGCCGTCCAGACCAGGTTGCTCTTCCCCGGGTTGTTCGGGTCGGAGACCACGGTGCCCGAGCAGACCGCCTGGCCCTCGTCCGTCTCGAAGAAGATCTTGCCGATCACGGCGGTGTCCGCGGCGTACGGGTGCGGCTGGGCCTTGGCCGGTACGGTCGGCGGGAAGACCACGTCCCGGATGCTGGGGGCCTTCTCGTCCGGCGTGATCACGGTGGTCTTCTTGGGGTCTGAGGGCTTCTTGGTGTCCCAGAAGCTCCTGATCGCCTCGATGTCCTCCGGCTTGAAGCCGTTCTTGGAGGCCCACTCCTTCCAGTCGTCGGAGCTCCAGTTCGGCACCCGGGACAGGAAGTTCTGCAGTGCGCCGATGTCGACGGCCTCCTTCGACGCGGAGGAGGACTCGGCGGGCGGCGGCGAGGGGAGCGCCTTCTGGGTGCAGCCGGCGGTGGTGACGGCGAGTACCGTCACCAGGGCGGCCGCGGCCGCGTTCCGGACTCGGCGCGCTGTGCGGTGCTGGTCGGTCATTGGGTGTTCCCCCGGGGTCGGGTCGGGTCGGATCGGGCGGAGGCGACGGGCGGTCGTCACTTCCGGGAGATGTAGTCGAGCGCCTGGCGGGCCACGTCCTCCAGGTAGGGGCCGTTGAGCGCGGTGTGCGCCTGGGTGCCGATCGAGGTGTTGCTGACCAGCCGCTGGCGGCCGTCCGGGCCGTCGGCGAACCAGCCGCCGCCCGACGCGCCGGCCGTCATGGTGCAGCCGATCACCAGCATCGGGGGCCGGGCCGGGTCGAAGCCGCGCGAACCCGGGCGGCCGGAGTCGCAGAGCTCCAACTCCTGCCCGTCGAACGGGGCCAGCGCCGGGTACCCCCAGGCCTGGATCGCGAGCTGCTCGCGCGGGGCGTCGAACCAGACCGGCACGGCGGTGCCGATGACCTCCTCCAGCGAGCGGGTCTCGCCCTCCGGGCCGCGCACCTTGATCACCGCGAAGTCGTACTGGTTGGCGGCGCCCCCGCCCTTGGTGCCCTCGGTGGTCCACAGCGGCGAGGTGATCACCTTGTCGGCCCACCACTGCCCGAGCGGGGCGACCTCGGCCAGCGCCGCCCGGCGGTGGTCGCTGGCCGCGCCGGAGCTGTTGTACGCCGGGACGAACACCAGGTTCCGGTACCAGTCGCCGCCCTTGCCCTCGTGCACGCAGTGCGCGGCCGTCCACACCAGGTTGCTCCTCCCCGGGTGGTTCGGGTCGGCGACCACGGTGGCCGAGCACTGGCCGGTGCCGCCGTTCGGAGCGGTCGTGAAGACCTTCCCGGACGCCGGGTAGCTGGTGTACGGGCGCGGCACCGGCCGGGCGGCCACCGGCGGCGGCGCGGACGGCGCGCCGGTGGTGGCGGACGCGGTGGTGCCGGCGGACGCGGCGGCCGGGGCGTCCACAGAGGGCGACGGCGACGGCGACGGCGTGGCGGGCGGCGGGGCGGCCGGCCCGTCCGCGGCGGGGGCGGGCTGCCGGGGCGGGGCCTGGTCCATCCGGTCGGCGCTCCACAGGCCCGGCACCGCCGGGTTGCGGAAGCCGTGGCGCTGCGCCCAGCCGTCCCACTCGGCGTACCCCCAGCGCTTCAACTCGGCGAAGCTGCGCGGCTCCCCGTCGCCCCCGCGACCGCCGGTCGAGGTGCAGGCGCTCGTCCCGCCCGCCACCACGGCGACCGCGGACAGCAGGGCCACCACTCCCCGTGCCCTCACCATCAACCCCCCAGAACGGACCGACTCCCGGGACAGTCTTCCACCCGGGCCCGGAGCGGCGGGCGCGCGGTGCCCCTCCGTTGACGTCCGGTCATCGAACCGTGATGGTGACGGTCCGTCAGGGTGCCGTCCGCTCACACCTGCGGGTGAGGGATCGCCCGAAACTCACCGGAACGAGTGATCCGTCCTTGTGCCCGGTGGTGGTGGACAGGCAACCCTTACCCGTAGGCAGTCACGCGGCTACAAGGAGCGGATTTGGCCAGCACCCTCACCGGCGTCCCCCCGGCCGCCCGGCCCGCGGCCGGGCACCCCACCCCGGACCCGCTGCTCGACCCCGACCCGGCCGTGGCCGCCGAACACGCCGCCACCGAGAGCCTGTTGCGCTGCTGGGCCCGGGAGACCGCGGCCGAGCGCCCCGACGGCGACCTGCTGCGGATCCCGGTGCTCGGCGGCGCCGCCCAGCTGTCCGCGCCGGTGCGGCACTGGTCGGCCTGCGGCTGGCACCGGTTCGGCCCGGCCACCGTCTCCACCGGCGCCGCCGAGCACCCGGTCGACGCGGTCACCGTCGCCGCCCTGGTGGCCGGTGCCACCGGCCGCCCCGAACCCGGTCAACTCGCCGACCTGACCGCCCGGGTGGCCGACTCCTCGGCCCGCACCGCGGAGATCCTCACCCACCGCCGGGCCGCCCCCGCCGCGCCCGCCGACGCGTTCCTGCGCGCCGAGCAGTCGCTGCTGCTCGGCCACCCGCTGCACCCCACCCCGAAGAGCCGCGACGGCCTCGGCCCCGCCCAGTCCGCCGCCTACTCCCCGGAGCTGCACGGCTCGTTCCGGCTGTACTGGTGGGCCGTGCACCGCTCGCTGCTGGCCGGCGACAGCGCCACCGGCACCCCCGCCGAGCAGCTCACCGCCGACCTGTACGGCCGCCCGCTGCCCGCGGGGACGGCCGCCCTGCCGCTGCACCCCTGGCAGGCCCGCGAGCTGGCGCTGCGCCCGGCCGTCGCCGACCTGCTGGAGCAGGGCCTGCTGACCGACCTCGGGCAGCACGGCGAGCCCTGGCACCCCACCAGCTCGGTGCGCACCGTCTGCCGCCCCGGCACCCCGTGGATGCTCAAGCTGTCGCTGGGCCTGCGGATCACCAACTCCCGCCGGGAGAACCTCCGCAAGGAGCTGCACCGGGGCACCGAGGTGCACCGCCTGCTGGAGTCCGGCCTGGCCGCCCAGTGGCGGGCCGCCCACCCCGGCTTCGACATCGTCCGCGACCCGGCCTGGATCGGCGTCGACCACCCCGCGCTCGGCGACCCCAACGGCCTGGACACCGTGCTGCGCCGGCTGCCGTTCGGGCCCGCCGACCGGGCGCTGTGCGTGGCCGGGCTGGTCGCCGAGCAGCCCCTGGACCGGCTCGGCTCGCACCTGGCCGACGTGCTGGCCGAGTTGGCCGTCCGCACCGGCCGCCCGGTGCCGACCGTCGCCACCGAGTGGTTCCTGCGCTACCTGGACACCGTCGTGCTGCCGATCCTCTGGCTGGACGGGCGGGCCGGTATCGCCCTGGAGGCCCACCAGCAGAACAGCCTGGTCCTGCTGGACGCCCAGGGCTGGCCCGCCGGCGGCCGCTACCGCGACAACCAGGGCTACTACTTCCGCGCCTCGCACGCCGACCGGCTGCGCGCCCGGCTGCCCGGACTCGGCGCGCACAGCGACACCTTCGTGCCCGACGCGGTCGCCGACGAGCGCTTCGCCTACTACCTCGGCATCAACCACGTGCTCGGCCTGATCGGCGCCTTCGGCTCCCAGGGCCTCGCCGACGAGCAACTGCTGCTGGCCGCGCTGCGCCGCTTCCTGTCCGGCCCCGCCGCCACCGCCACCGGCTCCGCGCTCCCCGCCCACCTGCTGGACGCCCCCACCCTGCGCTGCAAGGCCAACCTGCTCACCCGGCTGCACGGCCTGGACGAACTGGTCGGCCCGGTCGAGACCCAGTCGGTGTACGTCGAGATCGACAACCCGGTGGCCCGGGCGTGATGCCCGAGACCGGCACGATACCCACCGCGGTCGGCGAACTCGTCCTGCGCACCGTGCGGCCGGCCACCGACCTGGACCTGCTCACCGGCTGGATGAACGACCCGGACACCGACCGCTGGTGGGCCCTGGCCGGCCCGCCGCGGACCACCGCGGAGCACCTCGCCGCCCAGCTCGACGGCGACGGCCGCAGCCGCCCCGCGCTGGCCCTGCTCGACACCGTGCCCACCGGCTACTTCGAGCTGTACCGGGCCGACCTCGACCCGCTGGCCGCGCACTACCCCGCCCGCCCGCACGACCTGGGCGTGCACCTGCTGCTGGCCCCCGCCGCCCGCGGCCGGGGCCTGGCCGCCCCGCTCCTCGACGCGATCGCCACCCGGCTGCTGGAGCGCGAACCGCGCTGCACCCGGGTGCTCGCCGAACCCGACGTCCGCAACACGCCCTCCGTCCGGGCGTTCGCGCGCGCCGGGTTCGACCGCGTCGCCGACCTCGACCTGCCCGACAAGCGCGCCGCCCTGATGGTCCGCCGGCGCGCCGACACCACCGCCGATACCTAGGACGACATGACTCCCCATGACGACACGGCGGGCCAGCAGCCCGAGCCGTACGACCTGATCGGCGTCGGCATCGGCCCGTTCAACCTCTCGCTGGCCGCGCTCGCCGACCGGGCCGAGACCGTCGGCGCGCTGTTCCTCGACGCCCGGCCCGAGTTCCGCTGGCACCCCGGCATGCTCGTCGACGGCGCCCGGATGCAGGTGCCGTTCCTGGCCGACCTGGTCACCCTGGTCGACCCCACCAACCCCTGGTCGTTCCTCAACTACCTGCGCGACCAGCAGCGGCTGTTCCCGTTCTACTTCAGCGAGCGCTTCCAGCTGCCCCGCCGCGAGTACGACCACTACTGCCGCTGGGCCGCCGAACGGCTCCCCAACTGCCGCTTCGGGCAGCCCGTCACCGCCGTGCACTGGGACGCCGCCGACCAGCTCTACCTGGTGCACGCCGCGGGCGCCGTGCACCGGGCCCGCAACCTGGTCCTCGGCATCGGCACCGAACCCGCCCGCCCCGAGGCCTTCGCCCCGCTGCGCCGGCACCCCGCCGTCCTGCACTCCGCCGACTACCTGGAACGCCGCCGCTCCCTCGACGCGGCGCGGGACGTCACGGTGGTCGGATCGGGCCAGTCCGGCGCCGAGGTCTTCCTCGACCTGCTCCGGCACCGGGCCGGCGACGGCACCCGGCTGCGCTGGCTCACCCGCACCCGGGCACTGGCCCCGATGGAGTACTCCAAGCTCGGCCTGGAGCAGTTCACCCCCGACTACACCCGCTACTTCCACGGCCTGCCCGCCGACGTCCGGGACGCCCTCGTCCCCGCCCAGTGGCAGCTGCACAAGGCCGCCAGCGCCGAGACGCTCGCCGAGATCCACGACCACCTGTACGAGCGCACCGTCGGCCGCCCGATCGACGCCGAACCGGTCGAGATCCTGCCCGGCACCGCCGTCACCGAAGCCGCCCAGGGCCCCTGCGGCGGGCTCGAACTGCACTGCCGGCACGGCGACTCCGGCCGCCGCCACCTGGTCCGCACCGACGCCGTGGTGCTGGCCACCGGCTACCGGGCGGTGCGCCCCGCCGCCCTCGACCCGATCGCCGAGCTGATCGACTGGGACGGGCAGGGCCGCTACCGGGTCGACCTCGACCACCGGGTCGCCACCCGGCCGGAACTCACCGGCGGTCTGTACGTCCAGAACGCGGAGCTGCACACTCACGGAGTCGGCACCCCGGACCTCGGGCTCGGCGCCCACCGCGCCGCCGTGATCCTCAACGCCGTCGCGGGCAAGACGCTCCACCCGCTGCCCCACCGCACCGCCTGGACCACGTTCCTCCCGGCATCCGCCCCGCCGCCGTCGGCGACACTCCCACGACCCCAGGAAGGGACCGAGCGTGCAGCAGCCAGCCGCTGACTCCGTACTCCACCTGCCACCCCAGCTCACCACCGGGCACTGGCAGGCCGCCGGACGGGACATGCTCGCCAAACTGCTCGGCGAATTCGCCTACGAGGAACTGCTCCACCCGCGGCCCGACGGCGACGGCCGCCACCTGGTGCGGCTCCCGGACGCCGACTACCGGTTCGCCGCCCGCCGGGGCGCGTACGGGAGCTGGCGGGTCGATCCGGCGTCGATCGAGGGCGGCGACGACCCGCTGCGCTTCCTCCAGCAGGCCCGGCACGTCCTCGGGATGAGCGGCGACACCACCGGCCACCTGGTCCGCGAACTCACCGCCACCCTGATCGCCGA
Source organism: Kitasatospora sp. NPDC090308 (assembly GCF_044769485.1). Taxonomy (NCBI): domain Bacteria; kingdom Bacillati; phylum Actinomycetota; class Actinomycetes; order Kitasatosporales; family Streptomycetaceae; genus Kitasatospora; species Kitasatospora sp. NPDC090308. Next base: position 62,947 of record NZ_JBIVXY010000017.1, read on the forward strand.
CGCCCACCTGCGGGCCACCGCGCTGAGCGCCGCCGAACTCGCCGACCTCGACCACGTCGCCCTGGAGGGCCGGCAGACCGGCCACCCGTGGATCGTCGCCAACAAGGGCCGGATCGGCTTCTCCGCCACCGACGCGGCCGGCTGGACCCCGGAGGCCCGGCTGCCCCGCACCCTGCCCTGGCTCGCCGTGCACAAGAGCCTGGCCGAGTTCCGCGGCGACCCGGCCATCTACCGCACCGAACTCGACCCCGCCTTCCGCACCCAACTGGGCGAGCGCGCCGACGAGTTCTGGCTGCTCCCGGTGCACCCCTGGCAGTGGGACGAGACCGTGGTCGGCCTGTTCGCGCCGTGGATCGCCGACGGCCGGATCGTCCCGCTGCCCAGCGACGGCGACCTGCGGCTGCCCCAGCAGTCCATCCGCTCCTTCTTCAACCTCAGCCGCCCCGACCGCTGCACCGTCAAACTGCCGCTCGCCATCCTCAACACCCTGGTCTGGCGCGGCCTGCCCACCGAACGCGCCCTCGCCGCGCCCGCCGTCACCGCCTGGATCCACCGCCTGCGCGACCAGGACCCGTACCTGCGCGACGAGTGCCGGGTGGTGCTGCTCGGCGAGATCGCCTCGGTCACCGTCGAGCACCCGCTGTACCGGGACCTGCCCGACGCGCCCTACCAGTACAAGGAACTGCTCGGCGCGATCTGGCGCGAACCGCTCGGCCGCCACCTGGAGCCGGGCGAGCGGGCCCGCACGCTGGCCGCGCTGCTGCAGACCGGCTCGGACGGGCGGGCGCTGACCGCCGAACTCATCGCCCGCTCCGGCCTGGCGCCCCGGGAGTGGGTGAGCCGGCTGTTCGCCGCGATGCTGCCGCCGCTGCTGCACTTCCTGTACCGCTACGGGCTGGTCTTCTCCCCGCACGGCGAGAACGCCATCGTGGTCTTCGACCGGGACGACGTCCCGGTCCGGCTCGCGGTCAAGGACTTCGTCGACGACGTCAACCTCAGCGACCGGCCGCTGCCCGAACTCGCCGACCTGCCCGTCGACATCGCCGGGGTGCTCAACCGGGAGGACCCGGACTACCTCTGCCAGTTCCTGCACTCCGGCCTGTTCATCGGCGTCTACCGCTACCTCGCCCCGCTGCTGGAGGAGCAACTCGACCTGCCGGAGCCGGAGTTCTGGGAGCTGCTGCGCGCGGAGATCCTGGGCTGCCAGCGGCGCTTCCCCGAACTCGCGGACCGCCACCGGCTGTTCGACCTGTTCAAGCCCCGGATCGACCGGCTCTGCCTGAACCGCAACCGCCTCCTGCTCGACGGCTACCGGGACCGCCCCGACCGCCCGCACGCCGCCGTCCACGGCCAGGTCGACAACCCGCTGCACAGCACCGCGCAGCTCCCCGTCCAGCGGGTCAGGATTGTCAGTCCCGCCCCGTAGGCTGGGGGCGACATGACGAACGACACCATCGAACCCCTGCCCGGCGGCCCGGAGACGGCCGAACCCGCCGCGCCGGTCCCCGCCTCCCGCCTGCCCGAGCTGCTGCACGCCGCCGTCGCCGCCGTCGGCGGCGTGGAGCGGCCCGGGCAGGTCCGGATGGCCGAAGCCGTCTCCGCCGCCGTCGACGAGGGCGAGCACCTGCTCGTCCAGGCCGGCACCGGCACCGGCAAGTCCCTCGCCTACCTGGTGCCCGCCCTCGCCCACGGCGACCGGGTGGTGGTCGCCACCGCGACGCTGGCCCTCCAGCGCCAGCTCGTCGAACGCGACCTGCCGCGCACCGTCGAGGCACTGCACCCGGTGCTGCGCCGCCGCCCGCTGTTCGCCATGCTCAAGGGCCGCTCCAACTACCTGTGCCTGCACCGCGCCAACGAGGGCACCCCGAGCGACGAGGGCGAGGGCCTGTTTGACCCGGTCGACGCGCTCGGCGGCCCCACCGGCAAGCTCGGCCAGGACGTGCTCCGGCTGCGCGAGTGGGCCGAGGAGACCGAGACCGGCGACCGCGACGACCTCACCCCCGGCGTCTCCGACCGGGCCTGGGCCCAGCTCGCCGTGACCTCCAAGGAGTGCCTGGGCGCCTCCCGCTGCGCCTACGGCGAGGAGTGCTTCGCCGAGCTGGCCCGCGAGCGCGCCAAACTGGCCGACGTGGTGGTCACCAACCACGCCATGCTCGCGATCGACGCGATCGAGGGCGCCCCCGTGCTGCCCGAGCACGGCCTGCTGATCATCGACGAGGCCCACGAGCTGGTGAACCGGGTCACCGGCGCGGCCACCGCCGAACTCACCGTCGGCGCGGTCAACCGGGCCGTCAAGCGCGCCGCGAAGCTCGCCAACGAGAAGGCGGTGGACGCGCTCCAGGCCGCCGCCGAGAACTTCCACGGCCTGATGGAGACCGCCCAGCCCGGCCAGGTCGACGAACTCCCCGAGTACCTCGGCTACGCGGTGGCCGGCATCCGGGACGCCTGCCGCCAGGTCATCACCTCGCTCGGCGAGACCCGCGACAAGGGCCTCACCGACGAGGACGCCGTCCGCAAGCAGGCGATGGCCTCCGCCGAGACGCTGCACGAGACCGCGGACCGACTGCTCACCGGCTCCGAGTACGACGTCGTCTGGATCGAGCGCTCCGACCGCTACGGCCTAGGCACCGCCTCGCTGCGGGTCGCCCCGCTCTCCGTCTCCGGCCTGCTGCGGGAGAACCTGTACCGGGACCGCTCGGTCGTCCTCACCTCCGCCACCCTCAAGCTCGGCGGCGACTTCAACGGCGTCGCCGCCTCGCTCGGCCTGCCCGGCGAGACCAGGCTCCCCGACCACCGCACCCCCGACGGCCCCGCCGCCGAGACCGGGGAGGACGCCCCGCCGTACTGGCGCGGCCTGGACGTGGGCTCCCCGTTCACCTACCCCAAGCAGGGCATCCTCTACGTCGCCAAGCACCTCCCGCCGCCCGGCCGGGAGCCCGACCGGCCGGAGATGCTGGACGAGCTCGCCGAGCTGATCGGCGCGGCCGGCGGCCGCACCCTGGGCCTGTTCTCCTCGATGCGGGCCGCCCAGACCGCCGCCGAGAAGCTCCGCGAACGGCTGGACGTGCCGATCCTGCTCCAGGGCGAGGACACCCTGGGCGAGCTGATCCGGGCCTTCGCCTCCGACGCCGGGACCTGCCTGTTCGGCACCCTCTCGCTCTGGCAGGGCGTCGACGTGCCCGGCTCCGCCTGCCAGCTCGTCGTGATGGACCGCATCCCCTTCCCGCGGCCCGACGACCCGCTGATGAGCGCCCGGCAGAAGGACGTCGAGGCGCGCGGCGGCAACGGCTTCATGGCCGTCGCCGCCACCCACGCCGCGCTGCTGATGGCCCAGGGCGCCGGCCGGCTGGTCCGGGCCGCCGACGACAAGGGCATCGTCGCCGTCCTCGACCCGCGGCTGGCCACCGCCCGCTACGGCGGCTTCTTCCGCTCCTCCATGCCGGACTTCTGGTACACCACCGACCGCAACCAGGTCCGCCGCTCGCTCGCCGCGATCGACGCCTCGGCCCCGCCGGTCAGGCCGCGCTAGCCGCTGACCGGCCGGTCGCCGGTCCGCCGTGCGCCGTGCGCCGTGCGCACCGAAACGACCGCCACGTGCGAGGGCCGGCCCGAACAGTTCGGGCCGGCCCTCGCACGTGGCGGTCGTTCGCCGGTGGTGCCGCGCGCTCGTCGTGCCGTGCGCTCAGAGGCGGCGCAGCACCGCCACCACCTTGCCGAGGATGGTCGCGTTGTCGCCCGGGATCGGCTCGTACGCCGCGTTGTGCGGCATCAGCCAGATCTTCCCGTCCTCGCGCTTGAGCCGCTTGACCGTCGCCTCGCCGTCGATCATCGCGGCCACGATGTCCCCGTTCTCGGCGACCGGCTGCTTGCGGACCGTCACCCAGTCGCCGTCGCAGATCGCGGCGTCGATCATCGAGTCGCCCTTGACCGTCAGCGCGAACAGCTCGCCCTCGCCGACCAGTTGGCGGGGCAGCGGGAAGACGTCCTCGACGGTCTGCTCGGCCAGGATCGGGCCGCCGGCCGCGATCCGGCCGACCAGCGGCACGTAGGAGGTGGACGGCCGGCCGGAGGTCTCGGCCGCGGCCGGGCGGGCCACCTCGACGCCGCGGACCTCGTAGGCGCGCGGGCGGTGCGGGTCGCGCCGCAGGAAGCCCTTGCGCTCCAGCGCCATCAGCTGGTGCGCGACGGAGGAGGTGGAGGACAGGCCGACGGCCTGGCCGATCTCGCGCATGGACGGCGGGTAGCCGCGCCGCTGAACGGAGTCCCGGATCACCTCGATGACCCGGCGCTGGCGCTCGGTCAGCCCGGCCTCGTCGGTGCGGATGCCGGGCGGGCGGCCGGGGAGGGAGCGGGCGACGGGGACGGACGCACCGAGCGGGGGTTCCTCGATCGACTGACTGCGGCTCATGGTCTGGTCCATGCTCTCCTGGTCAGCGGTGCGCGCGGGACGCTCCTGCACCGGGATGGCGGTCTTGGCTTCGGCGGTGTGCATGACGCTGGTGGCGCTGGGGGTGGACATCGCGGCGACCCTCTCGTCGGGCTGGTGCTCCATCTGCCCAGCTCAACTGGCCCCTCTATCGAAAGGTTGCGCCAAACACACGTTCGAGTGAACTTATTCGAGGTTGGCTGACTTGATCAAGCCTCCGGGTGTAAGTCGATTGCTTGTTCGACTCGAACAGTCTATGGCGCGGCCCCGGAGGCTGTCTCCGGAACCGCCCGTTCACTCGGCGTGGTGAAGTGTCCCGCACTACATCTAGTGGTCTAGTCTCTGGTTGGGCACAGGTGTTGTGTCTAGCGGGTAGAGTAATGACTGTTGTATGCCGTTGGACGGGTAGGGAGGGAGTTCCAGGTGCACTGCCCCTTCTGCCGGCATCAGGACAGCCGAGTCGTGGACAGCCGGGCCAGCGACGACGGGAGTTCCATCCGTCGCCGCCGCCAGTGCCCCGACTGCGGTCGGCGGTTCACCACCGTCGAGACCGCCACCCTGATGGTGATCAAGCGCAGCGGCGTCACCGAGCCCTTCTCCCGCGAGAAGGTGATCTCCGGCGTCCGCAAGGCATGCCAGGGCCGCCCGGTCACCGAGGACGCGCTGGCTCAGCTCGGCCAGCGGGTCGAGGAGTGCGTGCGGGCCAGCGGCAGCGCCGAGCTCTCCACCCACGACGTGGGCCTGGCCATACTCGGTCCGCTGAAGGACCTGGACGTGGTGGCGTACCTCCGGTTCGCCTCGGTCTACCGCGCGTTCGACAACCTCGAGGACTTCGAGGCGGCGATCGCGGAGCTGCGGGCCGAGCGGCCGGCCGCCCCCGAACCGGTGCCCGTCCCCTAGGACGGCCGCCGGCGCCTTCGCGCGCCCTTTTCCGCGCATGCAGCGCAGTACCCGTAGTACCCCGCAGTACCCGTGTGCCGTGGTGGGGTTCCGCCCTGCCCGCGTGCGGACGGAACGAACCAGTCGTGCCCGGACTTTTCCGGGCACTTCGGGCGTTTGCCCAGGAGGAGGAGCAGGAGCAGTGACAGACACCACGAGCGGGTCCGCACGAGGGTCGAAGTCGGACAAGGCCGCCAAGGGAGCCAAGGCCCCCAAGGCCGGGCTGCGGCTGGAGCGCATCTACACCACCCCTGGGGTCCACCCGTACGACGCGGTCACCTGGGAGCGCCGCGACGTGGTGATGACCAACTGGCGCGACGGGTCGATCAACTTCGAGCAGCGCGGCGTCGAGTTCCCCGACTTCTGGTCGGTCAACGCGGTCAACATCGTCACCAGCAAGTACTTCCGCGGCGCGGTCGGCACCCCGCAGCGCGAGTGGAGCCTCAAGCAGATCATCGACCGGGTGGTGCTGACCTACCGCGCCGCTGGCGAGAAGCACGGCTACTTCGCCTCCCCGGACGACGCCGAGGTCTTCGAGCACGAGCTGACCCACGCCCTCCTCCACCAGGTGTTCAGCTTCAACTCGCCGGTCTGGTTCAACGTCGGCACCCAGCAGCCGCAGCAGGTCTCGGCCTGCTTCATCCTGTCCGTCGACGACTCCATGGAGTCGATCCTCGACTGGTACAAGGAAGAGGGCATGATCTTCAAGGGCGGCTCCGGCGCCGGCCTGAACCTGTCCCGGATCCGCTCCTCCAAGGAACTGCTCTCCTCCGGCGGCAACGCCTCCGGCCCGGTCTCCTTCATGCGCGGCGCCGACGCCTCGGCCGGCACCATCAAGTCCGGCGGCGCGACCCGCCGGGCCGCCAAGATGGTCGTGCTGGACGTCGACCACCCGGACGTCGAGGCCTTCATCGAGACCAAGGTGAAGGAGGAGGAGAAGATCCGCGCGCTGCGCGACGCCGGGTTCGACATGGACCTGGGCGGCGACGACATCACCTCCGTCCAGTACCAGAACGCCAACAACTCGGTCCGGGTGAACGACGAGTTCATGACCGCGGTGGAGAACGGCACCACCTTCAGCCTGCGCGGCCGCAAGACCGGCGAGGTCATCGAGACCGTCGACGCCAAGGGCCTGTTCCGCAAGATGGCCGAGGCCGCGTGGGCCTGCGCCGACCCGGGCATCCAGTACGACTCGGTGATCAACCACTGGCACACCTGCCCCGAGTCCGGCCGGATCAACGCCTCCAACCCGTGCTCCGAGTACATGCACCTGGACAACTCCAGCTGCAACCTGGCCTCGCTGAACCTGATGAAGTTCCTCCGCGACGACGACTCGTTCGACGCGGTCAACTTCGCCAAGGTGGTCGAGCTGGTCATCACCGCGATGGACATCTCCATCTGCTTCGCCGACTTCCCGACCGAGAAGATCGGCGAGACCACCCGCGCCTACCGCCAGCTCGGCATCGGCTACGCCAACCTCGGCGCCCTGCTGATGGCCACCGGCCACGCCTACGACTCGGCCGGCGGCCGCGCCCTGGCCGGCGCGGTCACCTCGCTGATGACCGGCACCGCCTACCGCCGCTCCGCCGAACTGGCCGCCGTGGTCGGCCCGTACGACGGCTACGCCCGCAACGCCGCCCCGCACCGCCGGGTCATGAAGCAGCACGCGGACGCCTCGGCCGCCGTTGCCCCGCTGGACGACCTGGACACCCCGGTCTGGTCGGTCGCCAACGAGACCTGGGCCGACGTGCTCCGGCTCGGCGAGCGCAACGGGTTCCGCAACGCGCAGGCCTCGGTGCTCGCCCCGACCGGCACCATCGGCCTGATGATGGACTGCGACACCACCGGCGTCGAACCCGACCTGGCCCTGGTCAAGTTCAAGAAGCTGGTCGGCGGCGGCTCGATGCAGATCGTCAACGGCACCGTCCCGCGCGCCCTCAAGCGCCTGGGCTACCAGGACGAGCAGGTCGAGGCGGTCGTCGCGCACATCGCCGAGCACGGCAACGTCATCGACGCGCCCGGCCTGAAGCCCGCCCACTACGAGGTGTTCGACTGCGCGATGGGCGAGCGGTCGATCTCCCCGATGGGCCACGTCCGGATGATGGCCGCGATCCAGCCGTGGATCTCCGGCGCCATCTCCAAGACGGTCAACATGCCGGAGAACGCCACCGTCGAGGACGTCGAGGAGATCTACTTCGAGGCGTGGAAGCTCGGCGTCAAGGCGCTGGCGATCTACCGCGACAACTGCAAGGTCGGCCAGCCGCTCTCGGCCAAGACCAAGGCCCCGGCCGCGGTTCCGGCCCCCGCCCAGGCCGCCGCCCCGGCCCCCGCCGTCCAGAAGGTCGTCGAGTACCGGCCGACCCGCAAGCGCCTGCCCAAGGGCCGCCCCGGCATCACCACCTCCTTCACGGTCGGCGGCGCCGAGGGCTACATGACCGCCAACTCCTACCCGGACGACGGCCTCGGCGAGGTCTTCCTCAAGATGTCCAAGCAGGGCTCGACCCTCGCGGGCATGATGGACGCCTTCTCCATCGCCGTCTCGGTCGGCCTCCAGTACGGCGTCCCGCTGGAGACGTACGTCGCCAAGTTCACCAACATGCGCTTCGAGCCGGCCGGCCTGACCGACGACCCGGACGTGCGGATGGCGCAGTCCATCGTGGACTACATCTTCCGCCGGCTGGCCCTCGACTTCCTGCCCTTCGAGACCCGCTCCGCGCTGGGCATCCACTCCGTCGAGGAGCGCACCCGGCACCTGGAGACCGGCTCCTACGAGCCGGCCGAGGACGACGTCGACATCGAGTCGCTGGCCCAGTCCGCCCCGCTCGCCCCCGAGAAGCCGCACGTCGCGCTCCCGCTGGTCGAGCAGCCCAAGGCCGCCCCGGCCGCGCACAACTCGACCGAGCTCGCCGAGATCCGGCTCGGCCTGAACGCCGACGCCCCGCTCTGCTTCTCCTGCGGCACCAAGATGCGCCGCGCGGGCAGCTGCTACCTCTGCGAGGGCTGCGGCTCCACCAGCGGCTGCAGCTGACCGTCCGGGGCCCCGCCCCGACCCGTTTCGGCCGCCGTCCCCCCGAAGCCTCCGGGCTCCGGGGGGACTCGGCGTTTCCGGACGGCGCCGGCCCCGGCGGGTGCCGCGTTCCCCCGGGTGCGTGGGCCGGGCTGCCGGAGGCGGTGGTCGCGGGCAGGCTGGGGGCAGTGGCTGAGCTGAGGGGTGAGCGCGATGCGGCCGATACTCGTGACGGGCGGGACGGGGACCCTGGGGCGCGCGGTGGTGCGCCGGCTGCTGTCGCGGGGCTGCCCGGTGCGGGTGCTCAGCCGGCAGGCGCACACGCCGGGGGAGCACGGCTGGGCGGTGGGCGACCTGGTGACCGGCCGGGGGCTGGAGCCGGCACTGGCCGGCGTCGGGACGGTGGTGCACTGCGCGACCACCAACGGCGGGCGGGACGTCGCGGCCACCCGCCGCCTGGTGGAGGCGGCCCGCGCCGCCGGGGTGTCGCACCTGCTGTACGTGTCGATCGTCGGGGTGGACCGGGTGCCGCTCGGCCACTACCGGACGAAGGCGGAGTGCGAGCGGCTGGTCGCGGAGTCCGGCCTGGGCTGGACGGTGCTGCGGGCCACCCGGTTCCACGACCTGCTGCTGCGGCTGCTGGAGGGACTGTCGAAGGCCCCGGTGCTGCTGCTGCCGCGCGGGGTGGCGTTCCAGCCGGTGGACGTGCGGGACGTCGCGGAGCGGCTGGCGCAGCTCGCGGAGGCCGGTCCGGCCGGGCGGGCGGACGACTTCGGCGGGCCCGAGGCGCGTCCGGTGGAGGCGTGGGCGGCGGAGTTCCTGCGGGCCCGGGGGCGGCGGCGGCCGGTGCTGCGGGTGCCGGTGCCGGGCGGGACGGTGCGGGCGCTGCGGGCGGGCGGGAACCTGGTGCCGGGGCGTCCGGCGGGCCGGCCGGCGGATGGTGCGGTGGGTCAGGCTGCGGGCCGTGCAGCGGTGGGTGGGGAGGCTGGCCGGATCACCTTCGCGGAGTTCCTGGCGGAGCGGTACCCGGCCTGATCCGGCCGCGCCGCGTGTCAATCGGGGTTGACGCACCCCCCGGTGTCAACCTATGTTGACGTCATGAGCGAGACGACACGGCTCGCGGCCGACGCGAGCAGCAGTGACCCGGCGGCCGGCCTGCGCGCCGTCCGGGCCCTGCGGGACCTGGCCGACCGGCTGGAGGACCTCCAGGTCGGCAACGCCCGCAGCCGGGGCTGGTCCTGGCACGAGATCGCGGTCTGCCTGGGCGTCACCCGGCAGGCCGTCCACAAGAAGCACGCCCGACGGGCGGCCGGACAGGGAGGGGACTGACATGTTCGAACGGTTCGCGGCGGAGGCCCGCCGGGCGGTGGAACTGGCCGCCCAGGAGGCCCGCCGGATGCACCACGACCACCTGGGCACCGAGCACCTGCTGCTCGGCCTGCTCGCCCAGCCGCAGGACCCGGCCGCCCGGGTGCTCGGCGGCTTCGGCCTCGACCTGGAGGGCGGGCGGCGCGCGGTGCTCCGCGCCCTGGGCGGCTCCGGCCCGGAGCGGGACGCCGCCGCGCTGGCCGCGATCGGCATCGACCTGGCGGCGGTCCGCGAGGCCGTCGAGTCTGACTTCGGGGCGGGCGCGCTGGACGCCCCGCCGCCGGCCCGCCGCCCCCGCCGGGGCGGCCCCCGGTTCACCGACCGGGGGCGGCAGGTGATGGCGCTGGCGCTGCGCGCCGCCACCGGGCAGCGCGCCCGCCGGATCGAGACCGGCCACCTGCTGCTCGGCCTGCTGCGGGAGGGCGGCGGGGTGGCCGTCCGGGTGCTCCGCGAGCAGGGCGTCGACCTGGCCGATCTGGAGCGCGGGACGGAAGCCGCGCTGGTGAGCGGCGCGCGGGCGGCCTCTTAACACGGTGCGGTTACAACTGGGGCGCTGCCCGATGAAGGTCGAACGCACTCCTTGGCGTGGAAGTACCGGTGGGTTAACGTCTTTGAGCCAGCGACCGCTGGGTACAGATCCACATCTCCGGTACAGCGCAGTGTTGTTCTGTCTGACGGCTGGCATGTCCATGCCCTGGCAAGGAGGACCGCATTGACCACCCCCGTGACCACTGGACGCCGTCGGCTGCTCGCCGTACCGGCCGTCCTGGCACTGGCCCTGACCGCCGCCTGCTCGAACAGCTCCTCCGACGGCGGTGGCGGCGGAGGAGGGGGTGGCTCCGCCTCCGCGCTGGCGGGTGACTGCGCCAAGTACCAGGCGTACGCGGGCCACTCCGGCACCAAGGTGTCGATGTACGCCTCGATCCTCTCGCCGGAGTCGGACTCGCTGGAGAAGTCCTGGGCCGAGTTCAGCACCTGTACCGGCATCAAGATCGTCTACGAGGGCTCCAACGACTTCGAGTCGCAGCTCCCGGTCCGGGTGGCCGGCGGCAACGCCCCCGACCTGGCGATCATCCCGCAGCCCGGCCTGCTCGCCCAGATGGTCAAGAGCGGCAAGGTGGTCAAGCCGCCGCAGCAGACCGTCGAGAACGAGAACAAGTGGTCGCCGGTCTGGAAGCAGTACGGCTCGGTCAACGGCACCTTCTACGCGGCGCCGATGAGCGCCAACATGAAGTCGCTGGTCTGGTACTCGCCCAAGGCGTTCAAGGCCGCCGGGTACGAGGTCCCGAAGACCTGGGCCGACCTGATCGCGCTCAGCGACAAGATCGCCCGGGCCGGCGGCGAGACCAAGCCCTGGTGCGGCGGCATCGGCTCCGGCACCGCCACCGGCTGGCCGGCCACCGACTGGCTGGAGGAGATCGTCCTCGGCTCGTACGGCGGCGACGTCTACGACCAGTGGATCAGCCACCAGGTGAAGTTCTCCGACGAGAAGATCACCACCGCGATGCAGACCGTCGCCGGCTGGATGCAGAACCCGGCCTGGATCAACGGCGGCTTCGGTGACGTCAAGACGATCGCCACCACCACCTTCCAGGACGCCGGCACCCCGATCCTCAGCAACAAGTGCGCGATGCTCCAGCAGGCGTCCTTCTACAGCGCGCAGTGGCCCAAGGGCACCAAGGTCGGGCCGGACGGCGACGTCTTCGCCTTCCCGCTGCCCGCGGTGAACCCGCAGGTCACCAGCCCGGTCGAGGGCGGCGGCGAGTTCCTGGCCGCGTTCTCCGACCGGCCCGAGGTGCAGGCCGTGCAGAACTACCTGTCCACCTCCGAGTGGGCCAGCAGCCGGGTCAAGGTCTCCCCGGGCTGGGTCTCCGCCAACCAGGGCGTGGACAAGAGCCTGTACACCGACCCGATCGACCAGCTCTCCGCCGCGTCGCTCACCGACCCCGCGGCCACCTTCCGGTTCGACGCCTCCGACCTGATGCCCGCCGCCGTCGGCGCGGGCGCCGAGTGGAAGGCGCTGACCGCCTGGTTCGCCGAGGGCCAGTCCATCCAGAAGACGGCGGGCGACATCGACGCGGCCTGGCCGCAGTAACCGGACGCCAACGGGCAGCGCGGGCCGGCCCGCGCTGCCCTTCCCGTGCCCCGAGGAAGGACCCTCCGCATGCCCACCGACCCCCGGCTCGCCGGGCCGGCGCTCCACCTCGCCGACTCGCTGTGGCAGGACGCGGCGATCAAGTTCGGCAACACCGGGGGCGCCGTGCTGGGCTTCCTCGGCGTGCTGCTCGCCGTGTTCTTCGCGGCCGGCCGCGCCACCGGACGCTTCTCCCGGCCGCTGGCGGTCGCCCTGATGCTCGGCCCGGCGGCCGTCCTGCTGCTCGTCGGACTGGTGGTGCCGCTGCTGCGCACCGTCTACCTGAGCTTCTACGACGCCGACTCCGCGAAGTTCGTCGGCGGGAAGAACTACGGCTGGGCGGCGACCAGTTCGCAGATCCACGACGTGCTGCTGAACACCCTGCTCTGGCTGGTGGTCGCCCCGATCGCGGCCACCGGGCTCGGCCTGCTGCTGGCCCTGCTGGTCGACCGGATGCGCGGCCAGGCGGTCTACAAGTCGCTGATCTTCATGCCGATGGCGGTCTCGCTGGTGGCCGCCTCGCTGATCTTCAAGCTGCTGTACGAGTCGCGCGGCAACGGGCAGAACCAGGTCGGCCTGCTCAGCCAACTCGCCGTCGCGGTCGGCTGGGACGACCCGCCGAACTGGATCCTGTCCCAGCCGCTGAACAACTTCCTGCTGATGTCCGCCATGGTCTGGGTGCAGACCGGTTTCGCCATGGTGGTGCTGTCCGCCGCGATCAAGGCCATCCCGGACGAGATCACCGAGGCCGCCCGGCTCGACGGCGCCACCGGCCTGCGGCTGTTCCTGCACGTCACCGTGCCGATGATCCGCACCACCCTGGTGGTGGTGCTCACCACCATCATGATCATCACGCTGAAGGCCTTCGACATCGTCCGCACCATGACAGGCGGCAACTTCGGCACCCAGGTGCTGGCCAACGAGATGTACTCGCAGAGCTTCGAGCAGTACAACTACGGCCGTGGCAGCGCCCTCGCGGTGATCCTCTTCCTCGCGGTGGCCCCCCTGGTGGTCTACAACATCGCCCTGCTGCGCAAGGAGCGTGCGACCCGATGAGCGCCAAGCCCGCCCTCGACACGGCCTCCGGGCCCGAGCCCGAGCCCGGCGCCGCCACCGGTGCCGGTGCCGGTACTGCTGCCGGTGTCGGCACCGACTCCGGGACCGCCGCGCGGGCCGCCGCGGCCAAGGCGGCCCGGCCCGACCTGCCGCCGGCCAAGGCCGTCCGCCGGGCGTTCAGCTCCCCGCTGGCCAGCGCCCTGGTGATCGCCGTCACGGTGCTGTGGACCGTCCCGACCATCGGCCTGCTGGTCACCTCGCTGCGGCCCAAGGGTGACGTCGCCTCCAGCGGCTGGTGGGAGGCGTTCGTCCACCCCGACTTCGGGCTGGAGAACTACCGCTCGGTGCTGTTCGACAACTCCTTCGGCACCTCCGGCGGCCTGATGCCGTACCTGGTCAACTCGGTGGCGATCGCCGTCCCGGCCACGGTCTTCCCGCTGGTGCTGGCCGCGATGGCCGCGTACGTGCTGGCCTGGGTGCGGTTCAAGGGCAGCGACACGCTCTTCTTCGTGGTCTTCGCGCTCCAGGTGGTGCCGCTGCAGATGTCGCTGATCCCGCTGCTGCGGCTGTTCTCCGGCGGCGCGCACCTCGGGTCGGTGACGATCATCCCGGCGCTCAACCTGAAGGACAGCTACCTGCCGGTCTGGCTGACGCACACCATGTTCGCGCTGCCGCTGGCGATCTTCCTGCTGCACAACTTCATCGCCCAGCTGCCGCGCGACCTGATGGAGGCGGCGGTGGTGGACGGGGCCTCGCACTTCAAGATCTTCCGGTCGATCGTGCTGCCGCTGAGCGCCCCGGCGCTGGCCTCGTTCACCATCTTCCAGTTCCTGTGGGTGTGGAACGACCTGCTGGTGGCGCTCACCTTCGCCGGCGGCAACCCGACCGTCGCGCCGATCACCTCCCGGCTGGCCCAGCTCTCCGGCTCCAACGGCAGCCGCTGGGAGCTGCTCAGCGCGGGCGCCTTCCTGTCGATGCTCGTCCCGCTGGCGGTGTTCTTCGCCCTCCAGCGGTACTTCGTCCGCGGTCTGCTGGCGGGGTCGGTCAAGGGCTGAGCCGCCCGGGTGCGGACAAGTGTTGAACGGACGGAGCGGGCTCCCGGGTACGCCGGGGGCCCGCCGCCGTCTCCCCGGGTGTCCCCTCGGGCCGCCGCCGGTGCCGCTTCCCGGGCCGCCGCCTGTCCCGTCGCCTGTCCCGCCGTCCGTGTCGCCGTCCGTGCCGTCGCGGCGGAAGGTGCGCGGACGGACCGGTCGGATGCGGAGGGTCGGGCCGTCGGATGGCCGGAACTCGTGGCTGTGATGTGAGGGTTCTGCGGACGCGCCGGGTGCGGAGCCGGTAGGACGGAGGACGGCACTTCTGCCGTTCATCCGGTCATCCGACCTTGGGGGGTTGGCGTGAGGATCAGAAAACGAATCGCCGGGCTGCTCGTGGGCCTGCTCGCAGCCAGCGGACTGATGGTGGCGCCCGCGGCACGCGCGGACACCACCGCCGTTCTCGGCAACAACACCGTCGGCACCGCCACCGACTCCGGCGACTCCAACTACATCAACACCTCCCGCTTCGTGACGGGCGCCGGCGGCGGCACCGTCAGCAGCGTCAGCGTGTACGTCGGCGCCGTCGGCGCCACGCCCAACGACCAGTACCAGGTGGCGGTGTACGGCGACGTCGCCGGCAAGCCCGGACCGCTGCTCGGGTCCTCCGCCTCCGGCACGCTCACCGCGCACGCCTGGAACACCCTGCCGGTCGCCGCGACGCTCGCGCCGAACACGCCGTACTGGCTGGCGTACAACTCCAACGGCGTCTCCGCGGCGGTCAACAACCTGAACTACTCCACCGGCGGCCAGAGCGGCTACTCCACCGGCGGCACCGCCTTCGGCACCTGGCCCAGCAGCTTCGGCGCCGTCTCCACCGGCACGCTGAACTACTCCATCTACGCCACCTACACGCCCTCCGGCGGCGGCACCGGCACCCCCGGCAGCGGACCCGGCAACGAGGGCCCGATCCTGCTGGTCACCGATTCCGCCAACCCGTACACCACGTACTACGGCGAGATCCTCAAGTCCGAGGGCCTGAACTACTACAAGACCGCCGACCTGAGCACCGTCACCTCCACCCTGCTCAACTCGTACGACGTGGTGCTGCTGGCGGAGCACCAGCTGACGGCCGCCCAGACCACCATGTTCACCAGCTGGGTGAACACCGGCGGACGGCTGGTGGCGATGCGGCCCGACAAGCAGCTCGCCGGGCTGCTCGGCCTCACCGCGACCACCGACACGCTGGCCGACAGCTACCTGAAGATCAACACCACCGCGGCGCCCGGCGCCGGGCTGACCTCCGACACCATCGGCTTCCACGGCACCGCCGACAAGTACGCGCTCAACGGCGCCACCGCCGTCGCCACCCTGTACAGCGACACCGCGGTGGCCACCACCAACCCGGCCGTCACGCTGCGCACCGTCGGCACCGGCCAGGCCGCCGCGTTCACCTACGACCTCGCCAAGTCCGTCGTGCAGACCCGGCAGGGCAACGCCGCCTGGGGCGGCCAGCAGCGCGACAACGTGGACGGCATCCAGGCCAGCGAGATGTTCTTCGGCACCGGCGGACAGCTCAACTGGAACAACCTCGACAAGGCGCAGATCCCGGTCGCCGACGAGCAGCAGCGGCTGCTCGCCAACCTGATCACCACCATGGACGCGGCCAAGAAGCCGCTGCCGAAGTTCTGGTACTTCCCGCGGGACGCCAAGGCCGTCGTGGTGATGACCGGCGACGACCACGGCATCGGCGGCACCGCCGGCCGCTTCGACGGCTACGTCGCGCAGAGCCCGGTCGGCTGCAACGTGGCCAACTGGGAGTGCGTGCGCGCCTCGTCGTACATCTACACCGACGACCCGATCACCGACGCCCAGGCCAAGGCCTACTCCGACCAGGGCTTCGAGATCGGGGTGCACGTCACCACCAACTGCACCCCGTGGGGCACCCCGGCCGACCTGCAGAACATCTACACCACCCAGATCGGCGCCTGGCGGGCCAAGTACCCCTCGCTGCCCAACCCGGACAGCACCCGGACCCACTGCGTCGAGTGGGACGACTGGGCGACCCAGGCCAAGACCAAGCTCGCCAACGGCATCCGGCTGGACACCGATTACTACTACTACCCGGCCAGCTTCGTGCAGGACCGGCCCGGCTACTTCAACGGCACCGGCCTGCCGATGAAGTACGCGGACAGCGACGGCAGCACCATCAACGAGTACCAGGCCACCACCGAACTCACCGACGAGTCCGGGCAGTCCATGCCGGGCACCGTCAACACGCTGCTGGACAACGCCTACAACTCCAAGGGCTACTACACCGTCCTGACCGCCAACATCCACACCGACTACGCCGCCTCCACCGCCTCCGACCAGGTCATCGCCTCGGCCAAGGCGCACGGCACCCCGGTGGTCTCCGGCCGCCAGCTGCTGACCTGGCTGGACGCCCGCAACGGCTCCGCCTTCTCCGGGATGGCCTGGACCAGCAACACGCTGAGCTTCAGCATCACCGGCGGCGCCAACGGCCTGCGCGCCATGGTCCCGGTCAACTCGTCGGTCGGCACGCTCACCGGCGTCAAGCAGGGCACCACCAACGTCAGCTACCGCATCGAGACCATCCACGGCATCTCCTACGCCTTCTTCGACGGCAACGTCGGCTCCTACACGGCGACCTACGGCATGGACACCACCGCGCCGACCGTCACCGGCTCGGTGCCGGCCAACGGCGCCACCGGCGTCTCGGCCACCGCCCCGGTCAGGGCCTCCTTCAGCGAGCCCGTCCAGGCGAGCACCGTCAACGGCACCAACGTCACGCTGAAGACCACCGCGGGCTCCGTCGCGGTGCCCGGCGCCGTCGCCCTGGACGCGGCCACCAACACCGTCACCTTCACCCCGAGCGCCGCGCTCTCGCTCAGCACCGGCTACACGCTGAGCGTCGCCAACGTGAAGGACCTGGCGGGCAACACCCAGACCGCGGCCTACACCGCGGCCTTCACCACCGCCGGCGCGCCGCCGCAGACCATCGGCAACAGCGCGGTCGGCACCCTGCTCGACGACACCGACTCCAACCACCTCAACGGCTCCAAGATCACGACGGGGGCCTCCGCCATCGCGCTGACCTCGCTCAACGTGCACACCGGGCAGATCAGCGCGGCGCCCAACAACCAGTTCCAGATCGCCGTCTACAGCGACAACGCCGGCTCGCCCGACGCCCTGCTGGCCACCAGCTCGGTCGGCACGCTGAGCGCCAACGCCTGGAACAGCGCGCCGATCACCTACACCCTGGCGGCCAACACCACCTACTGGGTGGTCTACAACTCCAACGGAACCAGCTCCACCGTCAACAACATGCACTACAGCTCGGGCCCGGCCGGCTCGGGCGCCTACAGCAGCACGTCCGTCCCGTTCGGGACCTTCCCGGCCGCCTTCGGCACCGCCGTGAAGGACAACCTCGTGTACTCGCTCTACGGCACCTACTGACCTCCTGGTCCGTCGAGAACGCCGAGGGACCGCCGGGGCGACTCGGGCCACGACTCCGTGTCCGTGGCCGGGGCCGCCCCGGCGGCCGTGCGGGCGCTGCCACCCGTCACCGAGGTTCCCGACCTCGGCTCCGTCCGGGCCGAGTCGTGGCACGCCACCGAGACCCGCGCCGGAGCGACGGGCTCGCCGATCGGCGCCGCCATCCGCACCCTGACGGGCGAACTCGACCAGGAGCGCGCCGACTCCTCCAAGGACTTCCCGCAGGACCGGGTGATCGCGCCGACCACCGGGGTGACCCTCGGCATCCTCCGCCGGGGCGCGGCCCGCGGCGACGTCCGCCGGGGCGCGGTGGTGCCCGCGGTCGCCGACGTGCTCCCGGCGGTGTTGCTCCACCGGGCCGAGCTCTGCGGCGGCGCGGTCGGCGGGGCGTTCGGCGTCGAGCTGCTGGAGCAGGTCCTGCTGCCGACGGTCCGGCCGGAGCGGCGGGGGCGTCGGCGCGGCGGCGTACGCTGATGGGGCGGGGAGCACCGGCGCGCCCCGCCCCGGTCCCGTCCGGTCCGCCCCGCTCCAGTGAACGGAACCCCGATGCCGTACGACCCCCCGACCCACGCGGTCGAGCGCTCCCTGCGCCAGGCCGGCGCCCGTGTGGTGGTCGGGCTGGACGAGGTCGGCCGGGGCGCCTGGGCCGGTCCGGTCATGGTCGGCGCGGCCGTCACCGGGCTGCGCCGCCCGCCCGAGGGGCTGACCGACTCCAAGCTGCTGACCGAGCGGCGCCGGGTCGCGCTCGCCCCGCTCCTGGAGGAGTGGGTGACGGCGTACGCGATCGGGTCCGCCTCGGCCCGGGAGTGCGACGACCTCGGGATGACGGCCGCGCTCCGACTGGCCGCCGTCCGCGCCCTGGAGGAGCTCCCGGTGCGGCCCGACGCGGTGATCCTGGACGGCAAGCACGACTACCTGGGCGGCCCCTGGAAGGTCCGCACGGTGATCAAGGGCGACCAGTCCTGCGTCTGCGTGTCCGCCGCCTCGGTGCTGGCGAAGGTCCGGCGGGACGCGCTGATGGCCGAAATCGGCACGGACCACCCGCGGTTCGCCTTCGGGGAGAACGCCGGCTACCCGTCGCCCACCCACCGGGCCGCACTGGAGGAGCTCGGCCCCACCGAGCACCACCGCCTGTCCTGGGCCTACCTGGACGGGCTGCCGCGCTGGAGCCACCTCAAGCGGCAGCGCGTCCCGGTCGACGCCGGCGAGCAGCTCTCGCTTGGTTTCTGAGCCAGGTTCTCCGGAATTTCCCCCGACGTTCGGAGCGGGTCGACAGCCGTTCTCCGGAGCCCGGCGGTCCTGTTTCCTGACGGTTCGTCAGGGTTCATCCACCGGTCATCCGAGCGTTGCCGCCGGTGCGCGCACAGTGCGCCACACTTCCAAGTGGTGGGGTGCCCGTGCGCATCCGACCGGCATTTGATAGGAATCCGGGTATGCCTGTCTTCCCCGAGGAGCCGGAGATTCACGAGACGATCCCGGGCCCCGGCGTTCCCCTTCCCCACAAGTCGGACGCACCTGCCCCCCGTATGCCTTCCTCCACCGCCGTCGCCGCTCCGGTCCCGGGCCCCCGCCCCGGTCCGCCGCGCCCCGCCCCGCCCCGTGCCGACCGTCCGGTCCCCGGCCCGCGGCCCCCGGCCCGTCCCAGGCCCGGCTCCGCGCCGCGCCCCGGTCGGCCGGACGTCCAACTCCTGCCCGCCGCCGCAGCCGAGGCGATCGACCGTGCCGACGAGGCCGTCGACGCCCTGCTGGAGTCCGGCCGCCGCCCCGGCGACGTGCTGGTCCTGACGGTCGGCGAGGCGCACCCCTGGCAGGAGCACGAGCTCAGCTTCGGCGAGGAGCGCTACTGGGCGCAGCTCGCCGACGGCGGCGACGTGTTCTACGCCGACGCCGCCACGACGCGCCCGCTCCGCCGGGACGTGGTGGTGCTGGTGGTCAACGAGGGCCGCTCGGAGCGGGTGGCCGCTGCGGCGCGCAAGGCGCTGGAGCGGGCCGCGAAGCTCCTGGTGGTCTGCGGCGAGACGGACACCGTCGCCCCGCTGTTCGCCTGAGCACCGCTCCGTCCCTTCCGCCTCGTTCCGTCCCGTCCTGTCTGTCCCGTCTGTCCTGTCTGCCTTGCCTGTTCGTTCTGCGCTGCCCGTCCGGCGGTGTTCGTCCGTGGTGCCGTCCTCCGGCACGGCGGGCGGGCCCGGCGGGGCGGCGGTGGACGGGCAGGCGGGCCGGTTCGTCGACCCTTGGTCGGCGTTTGGGTTCCCCGCGCTCGGCGCGCGCCGTCCGCTCAGCGGGCGGCGGTGCGGCGGGCGCTCCGGCCGTCGTGGGACTCCTCCAGCGCGCGGATCGCGCTCAGCGAGGTGACCGGGGCGATCGGCGGCTGCTGGGGGAGCGGTGGCTCGGGCGGCGCGGCGGGCACCCCGAGCGGGACGCGCGGCGGCAGTTCGGTGACGGTGTGGACCGGGCCGCGCGCCCACGACCCGGAGTGCGGGTTGCGTCCGCGCCGGCCGTCGCCGAGCGACTGCCAGCCGGCCGGAGTGAGCGTCAGGTACGAGCCGCAGCGCAGCCCGTGCAGTTCGGCGGCGGCGCGCAGCGCCCACATCCAGGCGCCGTCCTGCTCGGTCCAGTCCGGGCCGCCTTCGCGGCAGCGCAGCAGGACGGCCGTCCGGCTGGGGCTGGACCGCTTCAGGTCGTGCGGGGTGACCCGGCGGAGATGGCCGAGCAGCGCGTTGCGGTGGTCCCACCCGTCGCTGAACTGCGGTCGGACGCCGAACGAGGCGGAGGCAGTCACCCGGTTCTCGGCGCTCAGCACCGCGACCACCGTGGTGCCCGGCTGCGGGAGGTGCCGCCGGTGCAGCTCGGTGACGAACTCCCGTGGGGCCCGCAGGAGCGGCACGCCGTAGCTCTTCCACTCCGGCAGGCTGATGGTCCGGTGGCTGTCGTGGTGGGAAGGACCTCGGTCGATGCCGTTGATCACGATCCTCCTTCCCGAGCCCGCGCCCCTGGAGCGCGCGAGCGTACGCCGAAGACCGGGTCCGGAGGACCGGGTACTGGATACCTTCCAATTCTCGGGCGAGAGCAGTCCGAGCGGCAATGATGAAATGACGATCGCAGCCCGAAATCCGCGCTTCTGCCGGGTATGTTCCACGCCCCCGACGGGGCCATTCGGCTGACCTTCCGGTGAGCGCAGGGTGTACGGCCCGAAACGTTCCGGTGTACGCCGCTCCCCGCGGCCGGGCGCACCGCCCCGCCCGGCCGCAGGCGCGCACGCCTTCCGGCCGCCGGCGGCCCCGGGACGGTCGCGGAGCCCGGCCTCACCCCCGGACGGCGAGGACGAGCGGGAGCACCGCGGTGGCACCGGCCTGGCGGAGCAGCCGGGCGGCCACCGTCAGCGTCCAGCCCGAGTCCACCAGGTCGTCGACCAGCAGGACCGGGCCCGGCGCGGCGGCCAGCGCGTCGGCCAGGCCCGGCGCGAGGGTGAGCGCACCGGCGACCGAGCGCAGCCGCTGGGCGCTGTTGCTGCGCGGGCCGTGCGGCGGCTCCCCGGTGGCGTACTCGACCCGCCCGAGCAGCGGCATCCGCCCGATCGAGGCCAGGCCGCCGGCCAGGTCGGACACCAGCCGGGGACGGGTGGACGAGTCGAGCGCGACCACCCCGACCGGACGGGCGAGCTGCCGGCCGTCCGGACCGGCCGGCCCGGCCCAGCCGCCGGGGCCCCTGGCCCAGTCCGCGACCACCCCGACCATCGCGTCCAGCACCTCGCGCGGCAGCGGCCCGTCCGGGGAGCGCTCGTCCAGCAGCGAGCGCAGCCGGCCGCCCCAGCCGATGTCGGACAGCCGGCCCAGGGCGCGCCCCGGCTCGGCCTGCTGGGTCGCCGGGATCCGGCCCTTCAGCGGGATGCCGAGGGACTCCATGCCGGTGGGCCACATCCGCCGGGTCTCGAAGGAGACACCGGGGCGGCCGAGGGCGGCCCGGGCCGCGTCCAGCGCCCCGGTGGAGACCTCGGCGGAGTGCCGGGCCGGGGTGCAGCGGTCGCACCGGCCGCACGGGGCCGCCTCGGGGTCGTCGAGCTGGCGGCGCAGGAACTCCATCCGGCAGCCCTCGGTGGCCACGTACTCGCGCATCGCCTGCTGTTCGGCCTCGCGGGCCCGGGCGACCTTGGCGTACCGCGCGGCGTCGTACTGCCACGCCTGCCCGGTGGCCTCCCAGCCGCCGCGCACCCGGCGGACCGCGCCGTCCACGTCGAGCACCTTGAGCATCGTCTCCAGCCTGGTGCGGCGGAGGTCGACCGAGGTCTCCAGCGCGGCGGTGGAGAGCGGGCGGCCCGCCTCGGACAGCGCGTCCAGCGTGCGGCGGACCTGCTCCTCGGGGGGGAAGCCGATCGAGGCGAAGTACCGCCAGATCGCCTCGTCCTCCCGGCCGGGGAGCAGCAGCACCTCGGCCCGGTCCACGCCGCGGCCGGCCCGGCCGACCTGCTGGTAGTAGGCGATCGGGGAGCTCGGCGACCCGAGGTGCACCACGAAGCCCAGGTCCGGCTTGTCGAAGCCCATGCCGAGCGCGGAGGTGGCGACCAGCGCCTTGACCCGGTTGTCCAGCAGCGCCGCCTCGGCCTCGCGGCGCTCCGCGTCCTCGGTCCGCCCGGAGTAGGAGGCGACCTGGTACCCGCGCCCGCGCAGGAACTCGGTGACCTCCTCGGCGGCGGCCACCGTGAGGGTGTACACGATGCCGGAGCCGGGGAGGTCGGGCAGGTGGTCGGCCAGCCAGGCCAGCCGGTGCGCCGGGTCGGGCAGCGCCAGCACCGCCAGGCTGAGGCTCTCCCGGTCCAGCGGCCCGCGCAGCACCAGCGCCTGCTCGTCACCGGCCCCGGTGCCGAGCTGCTCCGCGACGTCCGCGGTGACCCGGGCGTTCGCGGTCGCCGTGGTCGCCAGCACCGGGACGCCGGGGGAGAGCTCGGCGAGCATGGTGCGCAGCCGCCGGTAGTCGGGCCGGAAGTCGTGGCCCCAGTCGGAGATGCAGTGGGCCTCGTCCACCACCAGCAGGCCGGTGGAGGCGGCGAGCTTGGGCAGCACGTGGTCCCGGAAGTCGGGGTTGTTCAGCCGCTCCGGGCTGACCAGGAGGACGTCGACCTGGCCGTCGGCGACCTCCTGCTGGATCTCCGACCACTCCTCCGGGTTGGCCGAGTTGATCGTCCGGGCGCGGATGCCCGCCCGGGCGGCCGAGTCGACCTGGTTGCGCATCAGGGCGAGGAGCGGGGAGACGATCACCGTCGGTCCGGCGCCGCGTTCGCGGAGCAGCGCCGTGGCGATGAAGTAGACGGCGGACTTGCCCCAGCCGGTGCGCTGGACGACCAGGGCGCGCCGACTGTCCACCACCAGCGCCTCGATGGCCTTCCACTGGTCCTCGCGCAGGGCCGCGCCCGGGCCGGCGAGGTCGCGCAGCACGGCTTCCGCGGCGGCCCGGACGGCGTCGCGGTCGGCGGGGGTGGTCGGGGGGAGTTCGCGCGTCTGCATGAGGTCATGGATACCGTGCGGCACGGACGGACCGCGAATGCCGGGCTGTGGACAGAGTGGCGTTCATCGGTTGAGCTGCTGTGAAATCGCCGTAATCACCGAAAATCCGGGTGATTCAGGGGGCAGAGATGCTGAACCCCCCGACTTATCCACAGGCTGGGGCGAATTGTCCGCAGCCGACCGCGATCCGGTCCAAGCTTTCCGCCATGACCGCAGACGACCGCACCACCACCCCCGTCCCGCGCCCCGGCCACCTCCCGGTCCGGCTGCGCGGCCCCGCCGACATGGCGGAGATGCTCCCGTACCTGCTGGGCTTCTTCCCCGACGACAGCATCGTCGCGGTGGGTCTGCAGGGCACCGCGCTCGACCAGGGCGGCGTGATCCGGATCGACATCCCGGAGGACCCGGCCTGCTGGGAGCGCACCGCGGCGGAATCCGCCCGGCTGCTGGTCGAGCTGTCCGAGCAGCGAGCCCACCGCCCCGTCCAAGTCCTGCTGTACCTGTGCCGGGATCCCGCCGGGGACGACCGCGCGTCCGGCGGCGGCGGGCACGCCGTGCTGACTCGGCTCCGCCCGCTGGCCGACGCGCTCGCCCGGGCCTTCCAGGAGGAACGGGTGGTCGTCAAGGAGTCGCTGTGCGTCTCCGCCGGCCGCTGGTGGTCCTTCCTGTGCACCGGAGTCGACTGCTGTCCGCCGGACGGCACTCCGGTCCGGGCGGCCCACCAGCCCAGCCCGCTCGCCGCGGCGGCCACCTACGCGGGCCTCGCCCCGCGGGGCAGCCGCAAGGCGATCGTGGCGGGGCTGGCCCCGGTCGGCCCACCGCTCTCCGAGGTGCAGCGCCGCGCCCTGGAGGACGCCGGGCCGCCCTTCATCCGCGAACTGGCCGGCCCCGGCGGCCGGGCCGCGGCCGTCGAGCGCACCGCCGGGGTGCTCGCCGAGGCGATGGCCGAATTCTGTGCCGGAGCAAGCGAGCTGGATGCCGCCCGCACCGCCAGGCTGCTGATCGGCATGCAGGACAAACTCGGCCGGGACCGCGCCGCCGAGTACGCCGAACCGGACGAACTCGCCACCGCCCAGCGGTTGTGGCGGTTCCTGGTCCAGCGCTGCGTCGACCCGTTCGAACACCTCGCCGTCCCGCCGATGACCCTGCTGGCCTGGACGTCCTGGCTGGCCGGAGACTCGGCCACGGCACGGATCGTGCTGGCCAGAGCACTGGAACTGGAACCCGGCTACACCCTGGCCCAACTCCTCTACGAATCACTGAACTCCGGCATCGCCCCGGAAGCCCTGCTCCGGGTGGTCCGCCGCGAGCGCACCACCCGGCTGCGCGACGCACCGGCCCCGCAGTCCGCGGAACCCGCAGGGCCCGGCGGAGAAGCGGTCGACGGCGGCAGCACCCCTCCGCACGGACCGGACGACTGCTTCGACCACCGAGGCCCGGACCGGCCCCAGGCCGGTCCCGGTCCCGGACCTGTAGCCGGTGCGGCCGAGCCCGCACCGAGGTGCCCCGCACCCGCACCCGCGCCGGGGCCGGATTCGGCACCGGCCCCGGACCTGGCACCGGGCAACGAGCCGGACGGGCCCGGGCCGGGAGGAAGCGAGAGCCCGGGCGACGGCCGTCCCCCCGCCCCGCCCGCCGTGACCGACGGGCCGTCCGCCGCGGCCTGCCGACCTGACCCGGGGCGTCGTCCGCGTCCGCACCGCTTCCTTCCGGCGGGAGTCCGCGTCCGGCACGTCCGGGTGCACCGAAACCGACACGCGATCGGAGACTGACATGCGAACCCCCGACCCGCGGTTGCGGAGCAGTCGGCTAGACCTCGCCGCGCGCCATCCGGATCAGCCGGTCCAGCACCGTCCGCCCACTGGTGCGCACGCCGTCGTGCTCCCACTCGTTGGTGACCCAGACCCGGGTACCGGCCACCGCGTCCGCCGTCTCCAGCGAATGCGCCGTGTCCACGTACATGTCGTCGTGGTACACCGCCGCGTACACCGGTACCTGGTTCGACGCCAGGCGCGGCAGGTCGTACAGGTCGGGCCAGTCGGTGCGCTCCGCCAGCAGCTGCGCCGTCTCGCGCAGCGGCCGCAGCGCCGGGTCGGTCTCGAACATCCAGGGGTGGATCATCTCGCCGGTCAGCAGCACCGGCCCGTCCCCGGCCAGCGCCGCCTCCGCGTCGAACTCGGGGAACTCCTTGCGCACCCGCTCCGCCGACCAGTCGGTGGCCCCGGCGTCGACCGAGCGCTGCCCGTAGATCGACTCGTGCAGGACGGCGTACAGGGGGTTCTGGGCGAAGGACAGGTGCGACTGCGCCCCGGCCAGGAAGGTGTCGGAGAGCTCGGGTCCGTCCGCGCCCTCCACCCAGGCCTCCTCCAGCAGGTAGTGCAGGACGTAGGAGCCCGAGCCGCCGCCCAGCAGGATGCCCAGCGCCTGGAACGCCTGGACGGTCAGCGTGCCGCCGTCGGGAAGGGTCGCGGGCCGCTCGACCAGGTGCGCCGCGATTCGCCGTACCGCCGCCACGTCCTGGGGGAAGCGCGCGTAGTGACCGGCGTTCTTGCGGGCGACGCGGGGGTAGGCCGCGCGGTAGACCTCGTCCGCCGAGCGGCGCAGACCGGCCAGGCCGCCGGTGACGAAGGCCTCGCGCAGGTGCTCCGGGGCCAGCGAGAGGTACGTCAGGGTGCAGAAGCCGCCGAAGCTCTGCCCCAGCAGGCTCCACCGGGCGTCGTCGCCGAGCAGCCGGCGGCGGATCAGTTCGGCGTCCCGGACGATCGAGTCGGCGCGGAAGTGCGCCAGGTACTCGGCCTGTTGCCGGGCGTCGCCGCGCCGGGCCAGGGTCTGCCGGTTGGCGGGGGTGGAGCGGCCGGTGCCGCGCTGGTCCAGCAGCAGCACCCGGTAGTCGTCGAGCGCCCGGTCCAGCCAACCGTCCCGGCCCATCGGCCGGTTGGCCTTCCCACCCGGGCCGCCCTGCAGGTACACCAGCCACGGCAGCTCGTCGTGCTCGCGTCCGGCGGCCACCACCTCACGGGCGTAGACCTCGATCGACTCACCGCCGGGGGCACTGTGGTCCAGCGGCACCCGGAAGACGTGGTCGGTGGTGACGATTCCGGGGATGCGGCTGAGGGAGGACATGCAACTCCTAGGTGCGAGCTGGTCACAGGCTGGTCGCGGCGCCGATCGCCGGGGTCACCGGTGCGTCCGCTGTCGTCCTCGCACCGTATCCTGACGGCGGACAGGAGCCGCCGGGGGGCGTCCGCCACATGCGGAGAACCTCGAACGGCACCACGACACAGCGGGCGCCCCGGGCGCCGGTCGCGGAGCGCCGAACCACCCTCGGCCCACGGCCGCCTCCGACCGGACGTCCGCCGGGCGGGCGTGACCTGGGGCAGGTGTGGTGCGTTCAATCTGCAGAACACCACCACCCGAACCGGCACCTCCGGGTCCACCCCGGCCGGGCCGACCGCGTCGGGTACCGGCCACGCGTCGTTCGACCCGGCGCAGCCGGCTCCCGGGCGGCCCCGGCGTCCGCTCCGGGACACCACCCCGACCGGGGCGGAGCACCGGTGGTCCGGTCCGACCAGAGTCAGAGCCGCGTGTTCCGGCGGCAGAGCAGCACAGTCCGCGATCGAGCACGCTCGCGGCCGACCGGGCCCGCAGCCCTCGGCCGGTCGAGGGGAGGAGAACCCGGTGACCGACTCAAGGCCACCCCACGCAGCACCCCAGTCGCTGCCCCCTGCCACCCCACCGGTCCCCGGTGACGCCCCCGCGCCACCCGCCCGGCCGGTCGGCCCTCCGCCTCCCCGCCAGGCCACGCCCCCGTACGGCACCGGCATGCCCGGCGCTCCCGCCCCTGGGACGCCCGGAGCCGGCCCGGCGGTTCCCGGCACCCCGGCCTACGGCACCCCCCTGCACGGCACCCCGGCCTACGGGACGCCCTCGCACGGCGGCGTGCCCCCGCACGGCACGCCGCCGCCCGGGCCGCCCTCGGGTGCCCCTCGCCCGGCAGCAGCCCACCCCTACGCGGCCCCGGCGGGCACGCCCCCCTACGGCACCCCCGCCGGCGGCGCGCCGTACGGGGGCGGCACCCCGCCGTACGGCACCGTGACGCGGCAGGCGCCGGGCCATCCGATGGCCGGACGGGGCGGGCCGGTCCCGCGCGCCGACCAGCCGTCGGTTCCGGGCGGAGCGCCGGTGGGCCGGTCCGAGCAGGTGGCGGGCGCGCCCGCCGCCGGGGCGGCCCGGCAGCCCGGTCCGGCGGCGCCGCCCAGACCGCAGCCCTCCGCCGCGCACGACGTGCTGTGCGTCAACGCCCCCGGCATGGCGTCGTCCGGGCCGGACGGCCAGCTGCGGGGCCAGGGCCTGCACGGCTTCTTCCGGCACGGGGTGCGCACCCTGGCCCGGATGGAGCTGCGGCTGGGCGGCATGGAGCCGCTCCCGCTCCAGGGCACCCTGACGTCCACGGCGGCGGCCCGGTTCGTCGGCTCGGTCCGGGTACCGGGCGACCTCGACCCGGACCCGGCACTGACGGTCGAGCGGCTGCGGCACGCCGACGGCGCCGAGACGGTGACGGTTCGCAACACGGGCGCCCGCCCGGCCCGGCTCCCGCTGGAGATCGCGCTCGGCACCGACCTCGGCCTGCTCACCGACATCGCGGCGGGCCGCCGTTCGGCCGACCTGCCGGGCCAGGTCCAGTCGTCCGGCCTGCGCTGGGTCGGCCAGGGCCGGGCGGCCACCGTCAGCGCACGGCCCTCGCCGCATGCGGTGCTGGCCGGTGCGGGCGTGCTGCGCTGGGACTTGGAGATCCAGCCCGGCGCCCGCTGGTCGGTCGACCTCCGGGCCGAGCTGGAGACCCCGTCGACGGGCCGGCCGCCGACCGGGCGCGGTCCCGGGGTGCCGCTGCCCTGGTCCGAGCCCGAGGTCCGGGCCGACGACCGCCGGGCCGCCCGGCTGGTCTCCCGGGCCCTGGATTCGCTGGGCGGCCTGCTGCTCGCCGACGCGGACCGGCCCACCGACCTCTACACCGCCTCGGGCGCGCCCTGGCGCTTCGGCCTCACCGCCGCCGACGCGCTCTGGGCCGCCAGGATGACCCTGCCGCTGGGCACCCGGCTCGCCGCCGGCACCCTGCGGGCGGTCGCCCGCCGTCAGCACCAGGCGGCCCCGCAGGCCACCACCGCCCCCGCCGCTCCCGTTGCCGTTCCCGCCCCCGCAGCCCGACCGGCCGACTCCGCTCCGGGTGACGGCGGGTCGGCCCCGGAGGGCGGTGCGGCCGGGCCGGTGCCGGGGAGCGCCCCCGGCCCGGTCGGCGGGCCGAACCCGCCCGGTGGCGAGGCCGGTGCGGCGGCCCAGGCGATGGACGGGGTGATCCCCGGTCCGCTGCGGCACGGCGGCCCCGAGCTGCCGGCCAGTTGCACCGCGACGGAGGCGACCCTGCTGTTCGTCACGGTGCTGGCGGAAGCCTGGCGCTGGGGCATGCCCCGGGCCGAGGTCGCCGAACTGCTGCCGGCGGCGGAGCGGGCCCTCGGCGCGCTGCGGTCCGCGGTGGTGGAGGGTCCGGACGGCCCGGTCGGGTTCGTCGCCGACTTCGGGCGCCCGGCGGAGGAGCGCGCCGCGCGCCCCGGCCCGGCCAGGTGCGAGGTCCAGGCGCAGGCCCACCGGGCGGCCCTCCAGGGCGCGGACCTGCTCGACGCCTTCGACCGGCCGGGCGCGGCCCAATGGCGTTCCTGGGCAGCCGAGTTGCGGGAACGGTTCCGGGAGCAGTTCTGGATCGACGACCTGTCCGGCGGCCGTCCGGCAGCCGCCCTGCTGGCCCCGGACCGGCCGGTGCCGGCCGTCGCCTCCACCCTGGTCCACCTCTTCGACCTGGGCCTGGCCGCCGAGGGCGAACTGCACGAAGGTCTGCTCGACCGCGAGCAGACCAGGCTGCTGGCCCAGCGCCTGGTGACCCCGGAGTTCGACTGCGGCTGGGGCCTGCGCACCCTGAGCGCGAAGTCCCCCCGGTTCAACCCGCTCGGCCACCGCAGCGGCGCGGTGCGGGTCCAGGAGACCGCGCTCGCGGTGAGCGGGCTGGTGGACGCCGGGTTCGAGCGGGAGGCCGAAATCCTGCTGGAGGGCCTGCTGGAGGCGTCCGCGCACTTCGAGGGCCGCCTGCCGGAGATGTATGCCGGTGAGCAGAAGGTCGCCGACTGCCCGCCCGTCCCGCACCCGGCGGCCTGCCGTCCGGCCGCGGTCTCCGCGGCCGCCGCAGTGCACCTGGTCCTCTCGCTGGCGGGCGTCCGGCCCGACGTCCCGTCCGGGCGGGTGGCCACCCGCCCGGCGAGCACCGCCCCCCTGGGCGCACTGGAACTGACCGGCCTGCGGGTGGCCGGCGAGCCGTTCTCGGTCCGGGTCAGCCGGATCGGCGTCGCGGTCGTGGAGGAGGCGCCGTCGTTCCTGCAACTCGCCGCCAGCTGAGCGCCCCACCGCGACGGGGTGGGGCGAAGAGAGGGGAAAGGCACTGTGGTCTGTGATTATCGTCAGAGAGACGACTAAGATCGACGCCATGTCGCGTTATGACCCGTCGGCCTTCCCCCCGTTCGCAGTCACGGTTGACCTCGTGGTGCTGACGGTGCGCGACCATGAGCTGTGCGCCCTGCTGGTGAAGCGCGGCGAGGCGCCGTTCAAGGAGTACTGGGCACTGCCCGGCGGCTTCGTGCGGCTGGACGAGGGCCTGGCCGAGGCGGCGTCCCGCGAGTTGGCGGAGGAGACCGGGCTGCGGGCGCAGTCGCTGCCGGGCAGCCTCCCGGGCGGACAGACCCCCGCGGGCGCGCACCTGGAGCAGCTCGCCACCTACGGGCACCCGCAGCGGGACCCGCGGATGCGGGTGGTGAGCGTCGCGTACCTGGTCCTCGCCCCGGACCTGCCCTCGCCGCGTGCGGGCGGCGACGCCAGCAGCGCCCGGTGGGCGCCGGTGAGCGAACTGCTCGGCGAGGAGCGCAACGACGGCGTGCTGCTCGCGTTCGACCACGGCCAGATCCTGACGGACGGGGTGGAGCGGGCCCGCTCCAAGATCGAGTACTCCTCGCTGGCCACCGCCTTCTGCCCCCCGGAGTTCACCGTCGGCGAGCTGCGCCGGGTCTACGAGGCGGTCTGGGGCGTGGTGCTCGACCCGCGCAACTTCCACCGCAAGGTGACCGGCACCCCGGGCTTCCTGCTGCCCTCCGGCGGCACCACGACCCGTCAGGGCGGCCGCCCCGCCCAGCTGTTCACCGCCGGCGGCGCCACCGTCCTCAACCCCCCGATGCTGCGCCCCGAGTCCTGACCCGCGCTCCCCGGAGCCCGTGGCGGGGGTGCTGATCGACGCGATACGGCCGGTGCCGGTGTCGAAACCGTTGCTGCCGACGGGTGGTGACGGTCCGTGAGGAAAGCGTCAGCCCGGCGGGAGGGCTGTCCCCTGTACGGGTGAGGTCGGCGCTAACACCGCCCACGACCCATCCGGAATGCCTGGTTTCACCGCTTCCGCGTCCTACTGTGCAGGCTCGGGCCAGGTGGACATCCCCGGTCTGTCGGCGGGCGAGGGAGCGGGCGGCGATGATCCAGATCACCGGACTGACCAAGGCGTACCGGCGGGGGCGTCCTCCCGCGGTGCTGGACCTGACCTTCGACGCCCGTCCCGGGATGGTCACCGCGCTGCTCGGGGACGAGGGCGCGGGCAAGTCGACCGCGCTCCGGCTGATGGTGGGGTTGGAGCGCGGCCACGGCCTCACCCTGTTCGACGGCCAGACGTACCGGCGGATCCGGCGTCCGGAGCGGGAGATCGGCGTCCTGCTGCCCTCCGGCCGCCCGGAGGCCGGGCACCCCGGGCAGCGGGCCCGGTCCCACCTGCGGATGCTGGCCGGTGCGATCGGCGTCCCGGCGCGCCGCGCCGACGACCTGCTGGAGCAGACCCGGCTCGCCGCCGTCGCCGACCACCGGATCGGCACCTTCTCGCCCGGCATGCACCGCCGCCTCGCGCTGGCCGCGGCCCTGCTCGGAAACCCCTCGACGCTGCTGCTGGACGCCCCCACCGAGGGCCTGTCCCCGAACGGCGAGGAGTGGTTCGGGGCCTTCCTGCGCTCCTTCGCGCTCTCGGGCGGCACCGTGCTGACGACCACCCGCTCCCCGGAGCAGGCCGCCGCCCTCGCCGACCGGGTGGTCACCCTGGACGCGGGCCGACTGGCCGCCGACCAGCCGGTGGTGGAGTTCCGCCGCACCAGGCTGCACCCCGAAGTCCTGGTCCGGGGGCCGCAGATGGCCCGCCTCGCGGACCTGCTGGTCGCCCAGGGCGGCCAGGTCCGGCGGGACGGCGGCGCCGGTCTCGCGGTGAGCGGCATCGACCGCACCGAGGTCGGCGAACTCGCCTACCGCAACGGCATCCTGCTGCACGAGCTGGCCGACCGCGTGGTCCGGTGCCCGGTCTCCTACCCCTCCGCCCTGCCGAGCAGTTCGGGCCGCTCCGGCCAGGTGTCGATCCGGACGGTCCGCCAGGGCGCGTCCCCCGAGGTGAAGGCCCGTCAGGACGCGGGCGGGCAGCAGCAACCCGACCGCACCGGGCAGCCCGCCGCGGTCGGCCCCGGCGAGCACCGGCCCGCGACCGTCGGCCGCCCCGCCGGGCCGGAGTCCGAGCGCCCGCTCGACCACCGCGGCCTACAGGCCGGCCGTTGGGCCGCGGCCGCCCTCGCGCCGAACCCGCCGGCTCGGGGAAAGGGAGCGGGAGCGGGAGCGGCCGAGGGCGAGGGCAAGGGCGGGGGAGAAGGGCGCGGGCCGGGGTCGGCTCAGGTCCGGGTGCAGGACCACGCCGTGTCCGTGCCCGCGCCGACCGCCCCCGTTCCGGCGCCGCCGGCCCCCGGCGTCGACCTGACCAGGCGGACGCCCCGCGGTGCCTCCGCGCTCGGCCGGTCGGCGGGGGCGGCGCGGACGCCGGGGACGGCGCGGACGGCAGGGGCGGCGCGGGAGACGGAACGAGTGGCGGGGGAGCCGGTGGCGGGCCCCGCCGCGATCGACACCGAGCACCTGGCCGCCAACCCGACCGACGCGGAGCTGCTGACTCCCGCCCGGATCAGGGGAGTCGGCCCCCGTTCCGCCGACCCCGTCCGCCCCTTCCCGGGACGCCCCTGGTCGGCCGACGCCACCGAACTGCGCCCGGCCGAGCGAGGCGAACCGACCGAACGGACAGGACGAGCCGAACGAGCCGAACGGGTCGAACCTGCCGGGCGGCCGCAGGGGTCGGGGGAGGTCCGGCCGGGCGGAACGGGTGCGGTGGACCCGCAAGGGACGGTGCGGCGGAGTGCCGTCGGCGACGAGAACGGGAGTGAGTGACCGTGCGAGTGGTGGCGAGTGAGGTGCGTCGGCTGCGCGGGGTGCGCTCCACGTGGGTGGTGGTCGTGGGGGCACTGCTGGTGAACGCGGCGGTGGCGGCGTTCTCGGCGCACCGGCTGCCCGCCGGGGAGTTGGCGGTGCCGGACGCGGTGCGGTCGGTCGCGGCGGTGGTGCCGGTCCTGCCGCTGCCGCTGACCGCGCTCGCGGCGGCGGTGCTCGGCGCGCTGGCCTACGGCAACGAGGCGCGCTGGCCCGGCCTGTCCGCCTCGCGGGTCACCCTGGGGCGCCGACTGGGCGCCCTCCTCGCGAAGTCGCTGGTGGTGGGCGCGGCGGCGGTCCTGCTGGCGGTGGTGGCCCTCGGGGTGAACACCCTCGCGGTGCGGCTCGCGCTGCCCGGCGGAGTGGACGCGTCGGCGGTGCTCGACCTGTCGGGCCTGCCCGCCGGTCCGTTCGCGGCGGGCGGGGTCGGCCGCCCGCTGGCGGCGTTCGTGGTGCTGGCGGTGGCGGGCGGCTGGGCCGGTCTGCTGATCACCTCGCTGGTGCGCAGCGCCGTCGTCGGCGTCCTGCTGACCGGCGCGCTGCCCGCCCTGCTGGAGCCCACCACCGGTCTGCTGCTGCACCGCACGGGCCGCAACTGGCCGGTCTGGGTGCGGGAGTTGATGCCCTTCCAGTACGGCCTGGACTGGGTCCGCGACGCCGCCGACCGGACCGCCGGCGCGCTGGACGGCGTGGTGGTCGCCGCGCTGCTGGTCCCGGCCGCCCTGCTGGTGCTGGTGGCAGTGCTGGCACAACTGCGCCGCCGGAGCCTCTGACCGGGCACCTGTCGGCCCCGCGCTACGGGGAGAGCGCGGGAGAGCCCGGGGGAGTGCTGGCGGAAGGAGCCCTGACGGTGTGACAGCCGGGGCGGGCGTGATGCATGGGAAATCCGTGCCTGATGACCGGTATGCGCATTTCCGGCTGATAAGAAGTCAATTATCCAGACACGGCCGATCACCCTTTCGTGTGCTTTTCACGAGAATGCTCAAGGCGACTCCGCCGATCGCCGACAAAGGATGGCGTGAGTACCCTTGCGCACCCCACCGTGACCGCCGCTCGCCAGGCCGAGTCGATCTCCGCCTCCGAGTTGGACCGTTTCCCGTACGCCGACCGCCCGACTCCGCCCGCCCCCCGCTGGGAGGGTGCGGAGAGCGACCTCTCCCGGGTCGGTCGGAAGACCACCAGCAGCCGCGGCCGCGGTCTGCACGGCCAGCTGGTCCAGCAGCTCGGCCAGATGATCGTCTCCGGAGACCTGGGCGCCGACCGTCCGCTGGTGCCGGAGGAGATCGGCCAGCGCTTCGAGGTCTCCCGCACCGTGGTGCGCGAGTCGCTCCGGGTGCTGGAGGCCAAGGGCCTGGTCTCGGCCCGGCCGAACGTCGGCACCCGGGTCCGCCCGGTGAGCGACTGGAACCTGCTGGACCCCGACATCATCGAGTGGCGCGCCTTCGGCCCGCAGCGCGACGAGCAGCGCCGCGAGCTGTTCGAGCTGCGCTGGGCGATCGAGCCGCTGGCCGCGCGCCTGGCGGCCGGGCACGGCCGGGAGGACGTCCAGCACCGGCTGGTCGAGCTGACCGAGATCATGGGCCAGGCCGGGAGCCAGGGCGACCTGGTCAGCTACTCCCGGGCCGACGCCGAACTGCACGGCCTGGTGCTGCAGATGGCCGGGAACCGGATGCTGGAGCACCTGTCCGGGATCGTGGCCAACGCGCTCCAGGTCTCCGGCGGCTCCGGCACCACCTGCGAGCGCCCGTCCGATTCGGCGGTCAGCCTGCACGCCCGGCTGGTCGACGCGCTCGGCACCGGCGACGGCACCGCGGCCGAGGCCGCCGTCCGCGCGCTGCTCACCGTCCACCCGGACATCGAGCACGCCGTCCCCGCGCCGCGCGAGCACTGAGCGGCCGCCCCCGACCGCCGCTCCGATCTCCGACCGGATGGCCCTTCTGCTGCCCCACCCGCGCAGCCGAGGGGCCATCGGCACATCGGCACATCGGCGCGGCGGCGCATCGGCACGTCGGAGCCCGGCCGTCCGACCGACCGTCCCCGGGCCGGTGCGACGCCGCCCGCCAGGCCGCTCCGACCCTGCGGATAGGCCGCTCGGGGGCTGCCCGCACCGGCCCTCGGGTGGTGTGACGGGCGCCACGACGGGCATGCGTAACACTTGAGGGGCGGCAGCGATGTGTACGGAGCGGAAGCAGCTCCGGAATATCACCACAAGCCAGCTGGCTGTGATGGTCCGCGGCGCTGCTGCCGTCCTGCAGACCCCGGTCACCGTCCACCCGTCCGAGCCCGAGCAGTCGGGCCGGTCGGCGCGGGTTCGTGTCCACTCATCGTCCGAGAGGTTGTTCGTGTCGGCCAGCACATCCCGTTCCCTTCCCCCCGAGATCGCCGAGTCCGCGGCACTGCTGGCGCTCATCGAGCGGGGCAAGGCCCAGGGGCAGATCGCCGGTGACGACGTGCGCCACGCGTTCGAGGCGGACCAGATCCCGGTCACCAAGTGGAAGAACGTCATGCGCAGCCTCAACCAGGTGCTGATTGAGGAGGGGGTGGAGCTGATGGTCAGCGCGGCCGAGCCGGCCGGCGCCAAGCGCAAGAGCGTCGCGGCCAAGAGCACCACCAAGCGCACCGCGACCAAGGCGGTCACCACCCGCACGCCGGTCGCCCAGACCAAGCCCCCGGTCCGGATCGCCCCCGCGGCGACCGTGGCCCCGTCGGTCTCGGTGGCCGCGGTGGCCGGCACCGAGGTCGGCGTCGAGACCATCGAGGTCGCCGAGGCGAAGGCCGCCGTCAAGAAGGCCGCCGCCCCGGCGAAGAAGGCGGTGGCCAAGAAGGCCGCCCCCGCGAAGAAGACCGCTGCCAAGAAGACCGCCGCGGCCGCCAAGCCCGGTGCCAAGGCCGGCGAAGAGGACGTCATCGGCGAGGAGGAGCTCCTCGAGGACGTGGCCCTGCCCGGCGACGGCAAGGAGGGCGAGGCCGAGGAGGAGACCGACCAGGGCTTCGTGCTCTCGGACGACGACGAGGACGACGCCCCGGCCCAGCAGGTCGCGGTGGCCGGCGCCACCGCCGACCCGGTCAAGGACTACCTCAAGCAGATCGGCAAGGTCCCGCTGCTCAACGCCGAGCAGGAGGTCGAGCTCGCCAAGCGGATCGAGGCCGGCCTGTTCGCCGAGGACAAGCTGAGCCAGGCCGACAAGCTCGCCCCGAAGCTCAAGCGCGAGCTGGAGATCATCGCCGAGGACGGCCGCCGCGCCAAGAACCACCTGCTGGAGGCCAACCTCCGCCTGGTGGTCTCGCTGGCCAAGCGCTACACCGGCCGCGGCATGCTCTTCCTGGACCTGATCCAGGAGGGCAACCTCGGTCTGATCCGCGCGGTCGAGAAGTTCGACTACACCAAGGGCTACAAGTTCTCCACCTACGCGACCTGGTGGATCCGGCAGGCGATCACCCGCGCCATGGCCGACCAGGCCCGCACCATCCGCATCCCGGTGCACATGGTCGAGGTCATCAACAAGCTCGCCCGCGTGCAGCGCCAGATGCTCCAGGACCTGGGCCGCGAGCCCACCCCGGAGGAGCTGGCCAAGGAACTCGACATGACCCCCGAGAAGGTCATCGAGGTCCAGAAGTACGGCCGCGAGCCGATCTCGCTGCACACCCCGCTCGGCGAGGACGGCGACAGCGAGTTCGGTGACCTGATCGAGGACTCCGAGG
Organism: Kitasatospora sp. NPDC090308; assembly: GCF_044769485.1. Lineage (NCBI taxonomy): Bacteria > Bacillati > Actinomycetota > Actinomycetes > Kitasatosporales > Streptomycetaceae > Kitasatospora > Kitasatospora sp. NPDC090308. Next base: position 98,987 of record NZ_JBIVXY010000017.1, read on the forward strand.
CGGTCGTCCCGGCCGACGCGGTCTCCTTCACCCTGCTCCAGGAGCAGCTGCACTCGGTGCTGGACACGCTGTCCGAGCGCGAGGCGGGCGTGGTCTCGATGCGCTTCGGCCTGACCGACGGCCAGCCGAAGACGCTGGACGAGATCGGCAAGGTCTACGGCGTGACGCGCGAGCGCATCCGGCAGATCGAGTCGAAGACCATGTCGAAGCTGCGCCACCCGTCGCGCTCCCAGGTGCTGCGCGACTACCTGGACTGACCCCGGTCGGCCCGAGTCACCTGGACGGGCCCCTCCGCCACCGGCGGAGGGGCCCGTTCGCGTGTCCGGGGGTCGCCTGATGGAGTGGTGGGCGGGTCCGGTGCGCGCACGGCGGGTGAGGGGGTGACTACGCTGGGCAGGTTGTCGCAGCTCCGTCCGGACCGGCTCGGACCCGTTCGGAGCGCCTCCCCAGCTCGCCGAACCCCCTGGAGAACCGGTGCCCATCCTGGACACGTTCGCACCTCGGCTCCGCCGCCGGGCGGTCGCGCTCGTCGCCCTGGCCGCCCTGCCCGCCCCGCTGGTCGCGCTGGGCGCGGCCGGGCCGGCCGTCGCGCAGCGGCGGATCATCGGCGGTACCGGCGCCAGCACCGGGGACCACCCGTGGATGGTGGCGCTGGCCAGCCGGCAGCAGTTCGGCTCGGCCCGCTCCGGGCAGTTCTGCGGCGGGGCGCTGATCAGCCCGACCAAGGTGGTCACGGCGGCGCACTGCTTCTACGACGAGACCACGGCCCGGCCGACCGACCGGCCCGGGCTGCGGGTGATCGTCGGGCGGGACGACCTGCGGGGCAGCGCGGGGCGGGAGGTGGCGGTGCGCGGGGTGTGGATCGACCCGGGCTACAGCTTCACCGCGAACACCCGGGACGTGGCGGTGCTCACCCTGGCCGAGCCGCAGGACGGCCGACCGGTGCTGGAGATGGTGGGCCCGGGCGAGACCGAGCCGTACGCGGCGGGCACCCCGGCCACGGTGTTCGGCTGGGGCGACACCCGGGGCAACGGCAGCTACTCGAACACGCTGCGCCAGGTCACCGTGCCGGTCATCTCGGACGAGGTCTGCGGCCGCGCCTACCCGGGCGGCTCGGACAGCGCGTACGACGCCCGCAGCATGGTGTGCGCGGGCGAGGAGCGGGGCGGCAAGGACGCCTGCCAGGGCGACAGCGGCGGGCCGCTGCTGGTGGCCGGGCGGCTGGCCGGGCTGGTCTCCTGGGGCGCGGGCTGCGCGGAGGCCGAGCACCCCGGGGTGTACACCCGGATCGCGGCCGTCTCGGAGGCCGTGCACGAGGTGCTGTGAGCGCGGACCGGGCCGGGGCCCGGGAACGCCACGGCCGGGTGGCCCGCCCCTGGGAGGGGTGGGCCACCCGGCCGTTTCAGGCAGCTCGGTGGAGCGGGAGCGTCAGCGCTCCCCCTCCTCGGCCGCCGCCGGCGTACCGGAGAGGCGGTCGCTCTCGTCGTGTATCTCCACGGCGATCTTCTTGAGCTCGGGCTCGAACTTGCGCCCGTGGTGGGCGCAGAACAGCAGCTCTCCGCCGCTGGAGAGGACGACGCGCAGGTAAGCCTGAGCGCCGCAACGGTCGCAGCGGTCTGCCGCGGTCAGCGGGCTCGCAGGGGTCAGAACAGTAGTCACGTCGCCTCTTCTCTAGCTCGACGAGCTGTGTACCAGGATCAACATCCAACCAGGTCGAATTCGTTCCCGCTCGTGGCTTTTCTCTTGGAGGATTCTGCCGTCGTCTTGATGAGGACGTGCCCCGGGCAACGATGGTTCATGCGTACCGATTCCCGTGGCCGGCCGATCACCTCGAACTCCCGACCGGGCCGGGGGGCGAGGTCCGCGTAGCATAATCCTCCGCTGGGTTGGAGCATAAGCCCCGTCCTGGAACCCGTTGCACCGCATCGCAGCAGCTCCGCAGCCCTCCCCGGCCGCCCCGATCCGCCAGGACCCGTGGTGTCGGCAGGAGATGGCAGGCTGGTAACCGCCTCCGAGGCGGGAATCGTGTTCGCGCAGCGCGTACAGAGCGCGCGGGCCCCAGCGGCCCGGATCTCAGTTGCTGAGAGCATGCGGGGGTGTCCGTCAACGTCATGGAGGAGTGCAGAGCGTGAGTGGAGAAAAGACCGGCCCGTCCTCTCTGGTGACCGGTGAGGGCGGGTCCGACTACACCGCGCGGCATCTGCTCGTCCTCGAGGGGCTCGAGGCGGTCCGCAAGCGGCCGGGCATGTACATCGGGTCGACCGACAGCCGCGGCCTGATGCACTGCCTGTGGGAGATCATCGACAACTCGGTGGACGAGGCCCTGGGCGGCTTCTGCGACCGGATCGAGGTGCTGCTGCACCAGGACGGCTCGGTCGAGGTCCGCGACAACGGGCGCGGCATCCCGGTGGACGTGGAGCCCAAGACCGGGCTGTCCGGCGTCGAGGTGGTGATGACCAAGCTGCACGCGGGCGGCAAGTTCGGCGGCGGCTCGTACGCGGCCTCCGGCGGTCTGCACGGCGTCGGCGCCTCGGTGGTCAACGCGCTCTCCGCCCGGCTGGACGTCGAGGTGGACCGCTCCGGTGCCACCCACGCGATCAGCTTCCGGCGCGGCACCCCCGGCCGGTACGCCGGGGACGGGCCGGACGCGGCGTTCGAGGCCGGCAGCGGGATGACCAGGAGGGGCAAGTTCGCCCGCACCCGCACCGGCACCCGGATCCGCTACTGGGCGGACCGGCAGATCTTCCTCAAGGACGCCAGGCTCTCGCTGGAGTCGCTGCACAGCCGGGCCCGGCAGACCGCCTTCCTGGTGCCCGGCCTGACCATCGTGGTGCGCGACGAGCGGCTCACCGAGAGCGAGCAGGTCGCCGAGGAGACCTTCCGCTACGACGGCGGGATCAGCGAGTTCTGCGAGTTCCTGGCCCCCGACCGACCGATCTCCGACGTGCTGCGGCTGCGCGGCGAGGGCACCTTCAAGGAGACCGTCCCGGTGCTCGACGAGCTCGGGCACATGACCCCCACCGAGGTCACCCGCGAGCTCGGGGTGGACATCGCGCTGCGCTGGGGCGCCGGCTACGACACCACCCAGCGCTCCTTCGTCAACATCATCTCCACCCCCAAGGGCGGCACCCACGTCACCGGCTTCGAGCGGCAGCTCGCCAAGACCGTCAACGAGGCGCTGCGGGCCGCCAAGCTGCTGCGGGTCGCCGAGGACGACATCACCAAGGACGACGCGCAGGAGGGCCTGACCGCGGTCATCACCGTCCGGCTGGCCGAGCCGCAGTTCGAGGGGCAGACCAAGGAGGTGCTCGGCACCTCGGCGGCCAACCGGATCGTCGCGGCCGTGGTCGCCAAGGAGCTGAAGGCGTTCCTGACCTCCGCCAAGAAGGACGAGAAGCTCCAGGCCCGGGCCGTGCTGGAGAAGGTCGTCGCGGCCGCCCGCACCCGGGTCGCGGCCCGGCAGCACAAGGAGGCGCAGCGCCGCAAGACCGCGCTGGAGACCTCCTCGCTGCCCGCCAAGCTGGCCGACTGCCGCAGCGACGACGTGGACCGCAGCGAGCTGTTCATCGTCGAGGGCGACTCCGCGCTCGGCACCGCCAAGCTGGCCCGCAACTCGGAGTTCCAGGCGCTGCTGCCGATCCGCGGCAAGATCCTGAACGTCCAGAAGGCGTCCGTGAGCGACATGCTCAAGAACGCCGAGTGCGCCTCGATCATCCAGGTGATAGGAGCGGGCTCGGGCCGGACGTTCGACATCGACCAGGCCCGCTACGGCAAGGTCATCTTCATGGCCGACGCCGACGTCGACGGCTCGCACATCCGCACCCTGCTGCTGACGCTGTTCCACCGCTACATGCGGCCGATGGTCGAGCAGGGCCGGGTGTTCGCCGCGGTGCCGCCGCTGCACCGGATCGAGCTGACCAACCCCAAGCGCGGCCAGGAGAAGTACCACTACACCTACTCCGACGCCGAACTGCGGCGCACCCTGCTCCAGTTCCAGGGCAAGGGGCTGCGCTGGAAGGACCCGATCCAGCGCTACAAGGGCCTCGGCGAGATGGACGCCGACCAGCTGGCCGAGACCACCATGGACCCGCGGCACCGGATCCTGCGCCGGATCAACCTGGGCGACCTGGAGTCCGCCGAGAAGACCTTCGACCTGCTGATGGGCAACGACGTCGCCCCGCGGCGGGAGTTCATCGTCGACTCGGCGGCCACCCTGGACCGGTCCCGGATCGACGCCTGAGCGACCCCGCGGCGGACCGGCCGCGGCGCCGCCGGGCGGTCCCGCGCACGAGGGCTCTCCACCCCAGGGTGGAGAGCCCTCCGCGCTGCGGATCAACCCCCGCTCCGAGGACCGGCGGGCGCCGGCTCCGTAGCGTTCGGGGTGTCGAAACCACCCCGCCCGGGAGGCACCCGAAATGACCGCCCTGTCCGACGTCCTGATCGCCGCCGCCGTGATCGTCCTGGTGGTGGGCCGGCAGCTGCGGGCCCGCCGGCTGGACACCGAACGCCGCTTCTGGCTGCTGCCGCTGGTGCTCGCCGCCGTCGCGCTGCGCGACCCGGTGCTGATCGACCCGCAGCACCGGACCGCCGCCACCGCCCTGCTGATCGGCTCGATGCTCACCACCGCCGGCATGGGCTGCGCCTGGGGCTGGACGGTGCGGATCTGGCGCGAGACGGACGGCGCGCTGTGGAGCCGGGGCACCACCGTCACGGTGTTCGCCTGGGTCGGCGCGATCCTGGTCCGGATCGCCTGGTACGGGGTGGGCGGCGCGCTGCACGTCCACCAGTCCGGCAGCGTGCTGCTGCTGTCGCTGGCCCTGCTGCTGCTGGTCCGCTCGGCGGCCCTGCAGTGGCGGGCCCGGCAGCTGGACGGCGGCGGCAAGCAGCACCACGGCCTGGCCGCCTGACGCGCCGCCCGCCGTACCGCCCGGCGCACCGACGCCGGGCCGGACATCCGCCGCCGGCCCCCGCAACGGGGGTCGGCGGCACCACCGTCGAGGGAGGATCAGCAGGTGAGCACGCTGGAGCGCTGGACCGGGTGGCCCGCCGGGGACGTGCCGCTCCGGGAGCACGCCAGCCGGGCCCGGCTGGTGCTGTCGTTCTGCAGCCGGGCCGTCATGCTGGGCGCCGTGGTCCTCGGCACCTTCGCCGAAGAGCGGTACTCCGGCTGGCGGCTGCTGCCCCCGGTCGGCTGGATCGCGGCCGCGGTCGCCCTGTCCACCGGCTGGTTCCTGGCCTGCCGGGCCCGGCGGCTGTGGCCCGCGCTGGGCTGTGCCGCCGGGCTGCTGGCCACCGCCGGGCTGGCCCACGAGGGCGGGGCCGACACCCTCGCCTCGGTGATCTGGTGCGGGCTCGCGGTGCTCTCCGTGATCCGGCTGCCGCTGGCCGCCGGGCTGCTCACCGCCGGGGCGGCGCTGGCCAGTTACGGCCTCGGCTCGGGCGACTCGCTGCTGGTGATGCTGGCCGTCTCGGGCGGCATCGGCCTGCTCGGCTACCTGCTGCGGCTGGACGGCCAGGCCCGCTCCGCGCAGCGCGCCCTGCTCGCCCAGGAGCGGGCCGCGCAGGCCGCGCAGGCGGAGTCCGCGGCGCTGGCCGAACGGGCCAGGATCGCCCGGGAGATCCACGACGTGCTGGCGCACAGCCTGTCCGCGCAGCTGGTGCACCTGGAGGCGGCCCGGCTGATGCTGGACGCCGGGGCCGATCGGGCCGAGATCCGCGAACGGGTGGTCGCCGCCCGGCGGATGGCGCAGGACGGGCTGACCGAGACCCGGCAGGCGCTGTCCGCGCTGCGCGGCGAGTTCGCCCCCGTCGCCGAGTTCGTGGCCGAGCTGGCCGCCCAGTCCGGGGCCGGGCTGACCGTCGAAGGGGTGCCCCGGCCGCTGCCCGCCGAGGCCGGGCTGGCCGTGCGCCGGGTCGCCCAGGAGGCGCTGACCAACGCCCGCAAGCACGCGCCCGGCGGCCGGGTGGACGTCCGACTCGGCTACCTGGACGGCGCGGTGGAGCTGCGGGTGCGCAACTCCGGTGCGCCGCGCGGGGCGCACCCGGTGCTGGGCGACAGCGGGAGCGGGTACGGTCTGCTCGGGATGCGCGAACGCGCGGAACTGCTCGGCGGCGAACTGCTGGCGGGCCCCGAGGAGGGAGGGTGGCGCGTGCTGCTGCGGGTGCCGACGTGACGGACGGACCGATCCGGGTGGTGGTCGCCGACGACCAGACCGTGGTGCGGGAGGGGATCGTGATGCTGCTCGGCCTGCTGCCGGGCATCACGGTGGTCGGTTCGGCGCCGGACGGCGAGGAGGCGCTGCGGCTGGTCGCCGAACACGCCCCCGACGTGGTGCTGATGGACCTGCGGATGCCGCGCTGCGACGGGGTGGAGGCGACCCGCCGGATCCGCGCCGACCACCCCGCCACCGAGGTGGTGGTGCTCACCACCTACGCCGACGACGACTCGCTGTTCTCGGCGCTGCAGGCCGGTGCCCGCGGCTTCCTGACCAAGGACGCCGGGGCGGAGGAGATCGCCCGCGCGGTCGCGGACGTCCGCTCGGGCGCGGCCGGGCTCTCCCCGCAGGTCCAACTGCGGCTGCTGGAACGGCTGTCGGCCCCGGCCGGGCCCGCCGCGCAGTCGCGGCCGGAACCGCAGACGGGATCGCAGCCGAGGACCGAGCCGGCCGGGCGCCCCGCGCTGCCGGACGGGTTGACCCAGCGCGAGGCCGAGGTGCTGGCGCTGATCGCCGCCGGCCTGTCCAACGCGGAGATCGCCGGAAGGTTGTTCGTCAGCCCCGCGACGGTGAAAACACATATCAACAACCTTTTCGCCAAGACAGCGGTACGGGACCGCGCCCAGGCCGTGGCGTACGCCTTCAAGCATGGAATTTCCGACGGTTCGTGAACCGACGTCCGGTTAGCTGGTTCGGGTGAACGTATCTGCACGGGTTTCGTGGTCTGGTTTGTGACGCTCCATCATGGTTCGGTCCTGGTGACCGAAATGATGAGGTGTCGGCTGTGGCGCAGCAGGAGAGAGTCGACTGGTGGGCCGCGGCCCCCTCCCGACCCCGGGTGGTGGCGCAGCGGCGGGCCGCGGAACCGGCACCGCCGGAGGAGCGGGTCGGCCGGGAGGTCTACCGGAGCGTCCAGGACAGCGAGGCGTTCCAGGAGATCAGGCGCGGCTACCGCTCCTTCGTGTTCCCGGCCAGCGCCGGGTTCCTGGCCTGGTACCTGCTGTTCGTCGCGGCCCAGGCGTTCGCGCCGGACCTGATGCGCCAGCGGGTCGCCGGGCCGCTCAACCTGGCCTGGCTGCTCGGCCTCGGCCAGTTCGCCTCGACCTTCCTGCTCACCTGGCTCTACGCCCGCAACGCCCGCACCAAGCGCGACCGAGCCGCCCTCGAACTGCGCTGGGACACCCAGGACCAACTGCGATGACCCCACACCCCAGCCACGGCCTCGCGGTGGCGCTGTTCGCCGTCGTCGTCGCCGTCACGCTCACCATCACCGTCTGGGTCGGCCGCCGCGGCCACGCCGCCGAGGACTTCTACGCCGGCGGCCGCGACTTCTCGCCGTTGCAGAACGGCTTCGCCCTCTCCGGCGACTACCTCTCCGCCGCGTCCTTCCTCGGCGTCACCGGCCTGATCGCGCTGTACGGCTACGACGGCGTGCTCTACAGCATCGGCTTCCTGGTCGCCTGGCTCGTCGTGCTGATGCTGGTCTCCGAACTCGTCCGCAACGCCGGCCGCTACACCCTGGCCGACGTGCTGGCGCTGCGGATGCGCCAGCGGCCGGTGCGCGCCGCGGCCGGCCTGGCGTCCATGGTCGTCACCCTGATGTACCTGATCGCGCAGATGGTCGGCGCGGGCAGCCTGGTCGCCCTGCTGCTCGGCACCGACAGCGGCGCCGCCAAGGGCTGGACCATCGTCGGCGTCGGCGGCCTGATGATCGTCTACGTGACGGTCGGCGGGATGCGCGCCACCACCTGGATCCAGATCGTCAAGGCCTTCCTGCTGGTGGCCGGTTCGGTGCTGCTCACGGTGCTGGTGGTGGCCCGCTTCCACGGCGACCTCGGCGCGCTGATGGACACCGCGGCCCGGCACAGCGGCGTCGGCGACAGGTACCTGGAACCGGGCCTGCGGTACGGCTCCAGCCTGGTCAGCCGGCTCGACTTCGTCAGCCTCGGCCTGGCGCTGGTGCTCGGCACCGCGGGCCTGCCGCACATCCTCAGCCGCTTCTACACCGTGCCCACGGCGCGGGCCGCGCGGCGTTCCACGATGTGGGCCATCGGCCTGATCGGCTGCTTCTACCTGATGGCGATCGTGCTCGGCCTCGGGGCCGGCGCGGTGGTCGGCGCGAAGGCCGTCCGGGCCGCCAACCCGGCCGGCAACACGGCCGTCCCGCTGCTGGCCCTCGACCTCGGCGGCGGGCCGGAGTCCACCTGGGGCCTGCTGCTGTTCGCGGTGATCTCGGCGATCGCCTTCGCCACCATCCTCGCCGTGGTGGCCGGGCTGACGCTGGCCTCCTCCGCGGCCTTCGCCCACGACCTCTACGCGCGGGCCTGGCGGCGCCCCGAGCGGCGGCAGGTCTCCGAGCGCGAGGAGGTCATCGCGGCGCGGATCTCGGCCGTGGTGATCGGCGGACTCGCCATCGTGCTCAGCCTGTTCGCGCAGAAGCTGAACGTGGCCTTCCTGGTCGGCCTGGCCTTCGCGGTGGCCGCCTCGGCCAACCTGCCGACCCTGCTGTACTCGCTGTTCTGGAAGCGGTTCACCACCCGCGGCGCGGTCTGGTCGGTGTACGGCGGCCTCGTCCCGGCGGTGGTGCTGGTGCTGTTCTCGCCGGTGGTCTCCGGCGCGAAGACCGCCGTCCTGCCGGGCCTGGACTTCCACTGGTTCCCGCTGGAGAACCCGGGGCTGGTCTCCATCCCGCTCGGCTTCCTGGCCGGCTGGCTGGGCACCGTCCTGGACCGGGAGCCGCCGGACGAGGACGGCTTCGCCGAGCTGGAGGTGCGGGCCCTGACGGGCGCGGGCGCCGCCTAGGAACGCACCCCGGGCCGGGGCGCGGGGGCCGGACGTCCGGTCCCCGCGCCCCGGCCCGGGTCAGTTCCGGCCCGGGTCAGCCGGACCGGACCTCGCCGAGCCAGAAGTCGACGGTGCTGCCGAGCACGGTCCGGAACAGCTCGAAGTTCAGCGGCTTGAAGATGTAGCTGTCCGCCCCGGCGGCGTAGCAGGCGTCCACCTCCGCGGGGGCGGTGGAGGAGGTGAAGACCACCACCGGCAGCCCGGCCAGCTCCGGGTGGGCCCGGAGGTCGCCGAGCAGGTCGTGGCCGCTGTAGCCGGGCAGGTTGAGGTCGAGCAGGACCAGGCGCGGCCGTTCGGCCGCCGGGTCGAGCAGCCGCCCGAGGACGGCGTCCGCCCGCCCGGCGAACTCCAGGCGGACCAGCGGGTGCGAGCGGCCCAGGGCCCGCGCCACCGCCTCCATGTCGTCCTCGGAGTCCTCGACCACGAGCACCAGTCCCTCGGCCATCGCCGTCACGACGCTTCCCCCTCCTCGTTCCGGTCCGGTTCCGTCCCGGACGCCACCCGCATCGCCAGGACGGCCATGTCGTCCGCCGAGCCCCGGCCGAAGCCGATCGCCGCCCGGGCCAGCCCGGTGACCACCCCCGTCGGCGGGAGTCCGGCCAGCGCGCCGAGGGCGGCGGAGAGCCGGTCCTCGAAGAACGCCCCGTCGGGTGAGCGGGACTCGGTGATCCCGTCGGTCAGCAGCACCGCGGTGTCCCCGGGGCGCAGCACGTCGGTGGTCTCCGCCAGCTCGTAGTCGTCGACCACGCCGAGCAGCAGCCCGCCGGTGCCGCCCAGCGGCGCGACCGTCCCGTCCGCGCGCAGCACCAGCGCCTGCGGGTGGCCGGCGTTGGCGATCCGGGCCGCGAAGGCGCCGTCCGGGGCCGGGACCAGCGACAGCACCACGCCGGTGACGAACTTCTGGGAGGCGGCCGTCCGCAGCGCGCGGTTGAGGCGGGTGAGCGCCGCGGCGGGCGGCAGGTCGTCCTCCAGCAGCGTGCGCAGGGTGTGCCGGGCCAGGCCGGTGAGCGCGGCGGCCTCGGCCCCGCGGCCGCACACGTCGCCCACCAGGAGGGAGAACGAGTGCCGGCCGGGGACGGCGTCGTAGAAGTCGCCGCCCACCTCCAGGGCCGCGTCGCCGACCTCGTAGGCGGCGGCCAGCTCCACGCCCGGCACGGTGGGCAGGACGGCCGGCAGCAGGTGCTGCTGCAGCGAGACCACGTGCTGCCGGCGCTCCTCGTACAGCGTCGCGTTGTCGATCGCCAGCGCGGCCCGCAGCGCCAGGTCGGCCAGGAACAGCGGCGGCGGCAGGCGGGACGGGTCGCGCTCGTAGACGAAGGTGACGGTGCCCAGCAGCCGGCCCCGGGCCCGCAGCGGGTTCACCGTGACCGCCCGGGCGGCCACCTCGGAGGCCGGGCCGAAGGGCGTGCCCGCCAGCTCCCCGCCGCTCAGGACGGTGCCCTCGCGCAGCGCGGACAGCTTCGGCAGGACGTCGTCCACCCAGTTCCCGTCCTCGCCCGCCGCGGTGAACCGCCGCTGCGCGCCCGCCGCCAGGTGCGCGGAGGCGACCAGCGCGAGCCCGCCGGGCCGGCACAGGTGCACCAGGCAGCCCTCGGCCACCGCGGGCACCGTCATCCGGGCCACCCGCTGGAGGGTCTCCTCGACCTCCAGCGAGGCGTCCATCTGGAGCGACGCCTCCGCGAGCAGCGCGTCCCGGGCCTGCACCCGGGCATTCTCCCGCTCCTGCACGATCCGGTCGTTGCAGGCGGCGACCACGTCGCACACCTGGGCGACCCGGAGGCCGAGCCGGGCCGGGGCGGACCGGCCCGCGGCCAGGCCGACGGACACCACCGCCCAGTCGTCCTCCTCCAGCGCCAGCGCGCACTCCACCACCCGCACCGCCCCGGCCGCCCGCCACACCCCGTACTCGGGCCGGGCCCGCGCGTGCTCGGAGCGCAGCGTGAACTTCCGGACCAGGCCGGGCACCGGGGCCGGCCCGCCCTTCCAGGCGTCGCCGGGAGGAGCCAGCACCCGTTCGGGGCGGGTGTCGAGACGGCTGCTGGACCGCATGTACAGGGCGGCGCCGGACGGGGCGAACCGGGTGCCCGAGACCACGACCACCCCCGGCTGGCCCAGCAGCAGGTCGTACAGCTGCTCGGAGAGCGCCGTCACGTCGGTCGAGGTCTGGGCGAGCCGCCACATCCGGTGCAGCCCCGCGCTCCAGTCACCGTCCGCTGGGCGCCCGGACCGCGCCGCGCGGGGCGGCGGCGGGGCGTCGTCGCTGCGGGGAGCGGTTCCCGCCGGTTCGTCGGGGGGCTGTTGGCGTGTCACGGCTTCTCTCTTTCCGCCCGGCCCCGTTGTACGCCGGCGGCGGGACCGGTCCGTGGCTTCCGCGTTCCGCCCGGTACCCGCCTCCGGCGGGAGGACCTCGCCCGCAACGATAGCCCCGCCCGGCCCGCCGGGCTGCACGCGCCGGGAGGCACCCCCCCGGCCGGTGGCGGCCCGCCGGGCGACGACGCGGGGCCGGGGACAGGCCCTAGGGTGGATCCGACCGCGCGGCCGACCCGGCCGGGCCGAGGACGGGAACCGGGCATGGCCGAGGACGGGTGGCTGTCGGAGCGGGCGCAGCAGGCCGAGGCCGCCGCGCCCGGCGGCTTCGACCTGGCCGACTGCGTCCGGGAGCCGATCCACCTGCTCGGCGGCGTGCAGTCGTTCGGCGTGCTGATCGCGGTCGACCCGCTCGACGGGACCGTCCGCACCGTCTCCGACAACGCCGCCGACCACCTGGGACGCCCCGCCGCGGACCTGGTCGGCCGTCCGGCCCGGGACCTGGTCGGCGCCGAGGTGCTCGCCGAGGCCGGGGCCGCCGGGGAGTCCGCCGTGCTGCTCACCGGCCGGGCCCGTCCCACCGGCGCCGCCCACCCGTTCGACGTCAGCGCGCACCGCCGGGACGGGCTGCTGGTGCTGGAGCTCGAACCCTGCGCCGAGCGGTCCGAGGCCGGCCCGGGCTTCGCCCGCCGCGTCCAGCAGGCGCTGCTGCGCATCCAGCGGTGCGCCACCGTGGCGGAGTGCTGCGAGGCCGCCGTGCGCGAGGTGCGGCTGCTCACCGGCTACTCGCGGGTGGTCGCCTACCGCTTCGAGGACGCCGAGGGGCCCGGCGAGGTCGTCGCCGAGGACCGGGCCGCGCACCTGGAGCCCTGGCTCGGGCTGTGGTTCCCGGCCAGCGACATCCCGCCGCAGGCCCGGCGGCTCTACCGGCACAACTGGATCCGGGTGATCGGCGACGTCGACGACCGCACCGCCGCGCTGCACTCCGCCCGCGCCGAGGCCGGCGCCCCGCCCCTCGACCTGTCCGCCGCGGCGCTGCGCACCGTCTCCGCGTACCACCTGGAGTACCTGCGCAACATCGGCGTGCGCTCCTCGATGTCGGTCTCGGTGCTCTCCGACGACGCCCTGTGGGGGCTGGTCGCCTGCCACGGCGAGGAGCCGCGCTGGCTGTCGCCGGACGTGCGGGCGGCCTGCGAACTGTTCGGCAGCGCCCTGTCCGTGCAGCTCGCCGCGGTCGCGGACCGGGAGCGGTCCGCGGCGCTCGACCTGGTCCGCGGCGCCCTCGACGGCCTGCTCGGCGGGGCGCCCGACGAACGGGCCCCGTCCCTGCACGCCTTCGCCGGGCTGTTCGCCGGGCTGGTCGAGGCGGACGGCCTGGTCGTCGACCAGACCGGGCAGACCACCGTCGAGGGCCCGGACCCGGGCGCCCGGACGCTCTCCCGGCTGCGGACCGTCGCCGCGGGCCTGCGGGCCACCGAGACGTGGCACACCGACCGGCTGGCGGAAGCACTCGCCGACGCGTGCGGCGAGCCGGTCGGCGCGGACGCGGCGGCGGGCGGTGACGGTCACGTCCCGGGGGGCGTCCTGCTGCTGCCGCTGGGGGACGGGTTCCTCGCCTGGTGGCGGGAGGAGCGGAGCGGCGCCCGCAGCTGGGCCACCGACCCCGCGGTACCCGTCCGGCTGGGACCGCGCGGCGAGCGGTTGACGCCGCGCGGCTCCACGGAGGTGTTCCGGGCGGCCGTGCGGGGGCGCAGCCTGCCGTGGAGCGGCACCGACCTGGCGGCCGCCCACGAGGTGGCCCGGGCGGTCGCCGGGCTGCTGGCCCGGCACGCCGCCTGGACCGCGGTCTTCACCCAGCGGCTGGAACGCAGCAACGCGGACCTCGACGCCTTCGCCCACGCCGCCGCCCACGACCTCAAGGAGCCGCTGCGCGGGATCTCCAACGCGGCCAGCTTCGTCATCGAGGACGTCGGCGACGCCCTGGACGGGGCCGGCCGCCGCCACCTGGACACCGTGCGCCGGCTGACCGTCCGGATGGACGGCCTGCTCGACTCGCTGCTGCGCTACTCCCAGGTCAGCGAGGTCGGGCTGCACCGCGTCCCGGTACCGCTCGCCGAGGCCCTGGAGCACGCCCTGGAGATCGCCGGGCCCCGGCTCGCCGAGCAGCGCGTCCGGCTCCTGCGCGGGCACCTCCCGGTCGTCCACGCCGATCCGGACCGGCTCCAGGAGGTCCTGGTCAACCTGCTGGTGAACGCCGCCAAGTACGCCCGCGCGGACGGGCCGCGCACCGTCGAGGTCACGGTGGAGCGCAGGCCGGGCCCGGACGGCGGCCCGGAGCGGGAGACGGTGGTGGTCCGCGACAACGGGATCGGCGTGCCGGCCGCCCAGCGCGAGCTGGTGTTCGGGCTGTTCCGCCGGCTGCACCGGACGGCCGAGCACGGCGGCGGCTCCGGCGCCGGACTGGCCATCGTGCGCCGCATCGTCGAACGGCACGGCGGCGCGGTCTGGTTGGACGACGCCCCCGGAGGCGGCACCGCGGTCTGCTTCACCCTGCCCGAGGAGTGACCGCCCGCCGCCCGGCCCCCCCGCCGTCCCGGACCGGCCACCCGCCGTCCCGGACCGGCCACCCGCCCGATCAGCGGGCCACGGCCTCCAGCGCGACCACGTCCATCCGGGACGGGGTGCCCGGGCCCTTGCCGCAGCTCTCGGGGCGCGGCGGCTCGCTGAACGACTCGGCGACGGTGGCCCGCCAGTGCCGGCCGTCGGCGTGCTGGACGTCGACCGTCCAGGGCGAGCCGCCGGGGGACACCCGCAGGGTCAGCGCGTCGGCGGCGGTCTCGGCCGCCAGCTCGCGGACGGCCTGCTCGGCGGCCTGGGCGGGACGCGGCCAGTACGAACGGCCGCGGGAGTGCGCCGGGACCGTGTGGCCCGCGGCGGTCGCGGCCAGCACCTCCTTCGCGGACTCGGCGGTCAGCCGCCCGTACGCGTAGCCGTGCGGCAGCACCAGCATGGTCGGTGAGAAGCGGTGCCCGCCGAGGTGGGTGACCTCCCACGCCTCGCTGTGGCCGGCCGCCGCGATGTCCGCCGCCAGCGGGCGGCCGAGCAGCGCGCAGCAGCGGTCGCGGCGGCCGTTGGTGCACACCAGGGCGATCGGGCCGCCGACGTGCGGGGCGCCGAAGGAGCCGTGGTCGCCCGCGCCGAGGGCGGCGAAGTCGAGGGCGAGCAGTTCGCCGGGGTCGGCGACGTGCCCGCGGCGGACCCACGGGTCGGCCGGGGAGGTGTGCGCGACCAGCACCTCGTGCCGGGCCGCGAGGTCGCCGTCCGCGTGCCGGCCCGGGCGGCGGATCAGCGCCACCCGGACGCCGGTCCCCTCCGCGGCCGCCTCCAGCGCGGCGCCGACCCCGGCGTCGAGGTGACTGCCGGTCAGCGCCCGCGCCCCCCACGGGCCGGACTGCTCGACCAGCAGCCAGGTGGTGGCGGTGGCCGCGGTGGCGGTCAACGGCTCGGCCAGTTCGTGCGACAGCGTCGTGCAGGTGCTCACCCGCCCCACCCTAGGCCCTGCGACTCCTCCGGCCGACGGCGCGCGTGTCCGGGGCCCGGGGGCCGGGGGTCCAGGGCCGGGGCCGGGGCCGGGGGGCGGCGGGCCCGGCCGCGGTGCGTCTCGACTCGCAGCTCCCCCGGCCCGGGACGGGGCCCGCGCCGTCACATCCGGCTGCCGACCGCCCCGATCGGCGAGGGCACCGGGGTGCCGGAGCCGTCGCGGCGCGGGTCGAGCTCCGGGAGGGCGACGGGCCGGCCGGCGGTGCTGGTGCCGAGGGCGGGCAGCGGGCCGGCCCAGGCGAAGGCGAGGCCGTCCTCGCCGCGCAGGAAGCGCTGGCAGCGGACGCCGCCGGTGGCCCGGCCCTTGCGCGGGTACTGGTCGAACGGGGTGAGCTTCCAGCTGGTCTGCTCCTCGCCGGCCAGCGTGCCGGAGGCGGTGGCCACCGAGAGGACCACCGCGTCCTGCGCCGGGTCGACCGCGGTGAAGGAGAGCACCCGCGCGCCGTCGGCCAGCTTGATGCCGGTCATGCCGCCGGCCGGGCGGCCCTGCGGGCGGACCTGGGCCGCCGGGTAGCGCAGCAGCTGGGCGTCGGAGGTGATGAAGACCAGGTCCTCCTCGCCGGTGCGCAGCTCGACCGCGCCGACCACGGCGTCGCCGTCCTTGAGCGCGATCACCTCGAACTCGTCCTTGTTGGCGGGCCATTCGGGCACCACCCGCTTGACCGTGCCCTGCACGGTGCCGAGCGCCAGGCCGGGGGAGGACTCGTCCAGGGTGGTCAGGGCGAGCGGCCGCTCGTCGGCCTCCAGGCGGAGGAACTCGGAGACCGCCGCGCCGCCGGACAGCGCCGTGGTGCCCGGGGGCAGCGCGGGCAGGTCGATCACCGGCAGCCGCAGCACCCGGCCGGCCGTGGTGACCAGGCCGACGTCGCCGCGGGCGGTGGCGGGGACGGCGGAGGCCAGCACGTCGTGCCGGGCGCGGGCCGCCGACTCCTCGGTGACCGGCTCCAGGTCGAAGGTGCGGGCCAGCAGCCCGGTGGCGGAGAGCAGCACCCGGCACGGGTCGTCGGCGACCTCCAGCGGCACCGCCAGCGCGGCGGACGGCACCGCGCCGGCCTCCAGCAGCACGGTGCGCCGCTCGGTGCCGAACTGCTTGGAGACGGCCGCGAGTTCGGCGGAGACCACGGAGCGCAGCTTGCCGTCCGACTCCAGGATCTCGGTCAGTTCGGCGATCTCCTTGAGCAGCTTGGCCCGCTCGGTCTCCAGCTCGACCCGGTCGAACCGGGTGAGCCGGCGCAGCGGGGTGTCGAGGATGTACGCGGTCTGGGTCTCGGAGAGGCCGAAGCGCTCCATCAGCCGGTCCTTGGCCTGGCCGGCGTCGTCGCTGTTGCGGATGATCGCGATCACCTCGTCGATGTCGACGAGCGCGACCAGCAGGCCCTCCACCAGGTGCAGCCGGTCCTGGCGCTTGCGGCGGCGGAAGTCGCTGCGCCGCTTGACCACCGTGAAGCGGTGGTCGACGTAGACCTCCAGCAGCTCCTTGAGGCCCAGCGTCAGCGGCTGGCCGTCGACCAGCGCGACGTTGTTGATGCCGAAGGTCTCCTCCATCGGCGTCAGCTTGTACAGCTGCTCCAGCAGCGCCTCGGGGACGAAGCCGTTCTTCACCTCGATGACCAGGCGCAGGCCGTGCGCGCGGTCGGTGAGGTCCTTGACGTCGGCGATGCCCTGGAGCTTCTTCGCGTTGACCAGGTCCTTGATCTTCCCGATCACCTTCTCCGGGCCGACCGTGTACGGCAGTTCGGTGACCACGATGCCCTTGCGGCGGGCGGTGACGTTCTCGATCGTGGTGGTGGCGCGGATCTTGAAGGTGCCGCGGCCGGACTCGTACGCGTCCCGGATGCCGGACAGGCCGACGATCCGGCCGCCGGTGGGCAGGTCGGGGCCGGGGACGAACCGCATCAGGGTGTCCAGGTCCGCCGCGGGGTGCTTGATCAGGTGCCGGGCGGCGGCCACCACCTCGGACAGGTTGTGCGGCGGCATGTTGGTGGCCATGCCGACCGCGATCCCGGTGGCGCCGTTGACCAGCAGGTTCGGGAACGCCGAGGGGAGGACCTGGGGCTCCTGCTCGGAGCCGTCGTAGTTCGGGCCGAAGTCGACGGTGTCCTCGTGGATCGACTCCACCAGCGACATCGACGCGGCGGTCAGCCGGGACTCGGTGTAGCGCATCGCGGCCGGCGGGTCGTCGTTGCCGAGCGAGCCGAAGTTGCCGTGGCCGTCGATCAGCGGCAGCCGCATCGAGAACGGCTGGGCCAGGCGCACCACGGCGTCGTAGATCGAGGCGTCGCCGTGCGGGTGCAGCCGGCCCATCACCTCGCCGACCAGGCGCGCGCACTTGACGTGGCCGCGCTCCGGGCGCAGGCCCATCTCGTTGGCCTGGTAGAGGATCCGGCGGTGCACCGGCTTGAGGCCGTCCCGGGCGTCCGGCAGGGCCCGGGAGTAGATCACCGAGTAGGCGTACTCCAGGAACGAGCCCTGCATCTCGTCCACGACATCGACGTCGAGGATGCGCTCCTCGAAGTCACCGGGCGGCGGGGTGGGCGAACTGCGGCGGGCCATCGCTGCGGGGCTCCCTTGCGGTACGTGCGGTACATGGGTACGGGCGGACGCGGGCGTGAACGCCCCCCATTGTGGACCCTCGGTGGGACACCCCCCGTCACCCGGGCCGCTTCCGCCGCTGGCGAACGCGCCCCGTGGCCGGACACCTGACGGCGGGACCCGGCGTTGCACCACAATGGGGGACGTCACACGCCCCCGGCCCGGAACACTCCGGAACCGACGACGGGAAGGACCCCGCATGGCCAACCCCGCGCCCGCAAGCGGCCTCGCCATCACCGAACACCGCCTGGCCAACGGCCTCCGCGTGGTGCTCTCCGAGGACCACCTCACCCCGGTCACGGCGGTGTGCCTGTGGTACGACGTGGGCTCCCGGCACGAGGTCAAGGGGCGCACCGGTCTCGCCCACCTCTTCGAGCACCTGATGTTCCAGGGCTCGGCGAACGTCTCCAACAACGGCCACTTCGAACTGGTCCAGGGCGCCGGCGGCTCGCTCAACGGCACCACCAGCTTCGAGCGCACCAACTACTTCGAGACCATGCCCGCCCACCAACTGGAGCTCGCGCTCTGGCTGGAGGCCGACCGGATGGGCTCGCTGCTGGCCGCGCTGGACGAGACGTCCATGGAGAACCAGCGCGACGTGGTGAAGAACGAGCGCCGCCAGCGCTACGACAACGTGCCCTACGGCACCGCGTTCGAGAAGCTCACCGCGCTGTCCTTCCCCGACGGCCACCCCTACCACCACACCCCGATCGGCTCGATGGCCGACCTGGACGCCGCGACGCTGGAGGACGCCCGCACGTTCTTCCGCACCTACTACGCGCCCAACAACGCGGTGCTGGCGATCGTCGGCGACCTCGACCCGGAGCAGACCGTCGCCTGGGTGGAGAAGTACTTCGGCTCGATCCCGGCCCACGACGGCAAGCAGCCGCCGCGCGACGGCACCCTGCCGGAGACCATCGGCCGCGAGGTGCGCGAGCTGATCCGCGAGGACGTCCCGTCCCGCGCGCTGATGGCCGCCTACCGGCTCCCGCACGACGGCACCCGGGAGGCCGACGCGGCCGACCTGGCGCTCACCATCCTGGGCAGCGGCGAGTCGTCCCGCCTGTACAACCGGCTGGTGCGCCGCGACCGCACCGCCGTCGCGGCCGGCTTCGGCCTGCTGCGGCTGGCCGGCGCGCCCTCGCTCGGCTGGCTGGACGTCAAGGCCGGCGGCGACGCCGCCCTGGAGCAGATCGAGGCCGCCGTCGACGAGGAGCTGGCCCGGTTCGCCGCCGAGGGCCCCACCGCCGAGGAACTGGAGCGGGCCCAGGCGCAGATCGAGCGCGAGTGGCTGGACCGGCTCACCACGGTGGCCGGCCGGGCCGACGAACTCTGCCGCTACGCCGTCCTGTTCGGCGACCCGAAGCTGGTCAACGCCGCGCTGCCGAAGGTCCTCGACGTCACCGCCGAGGAGGTCCGGGCGGTCGCCGCCGCCCGGCTGCGCCCCGACAACCGGGCCGTGCTGGTGTACGAGCCGACCACCGGTGACGACGACGGCACCGCGAACGACGAGAACGACGAGGAGGCGGCGGCGTGAGCGACCACACCCCCGCGATGGAGTTCCACCCGCAGCCGCAGCCCGGCACCCCCACCCCGTGGGCGTTCCCGGCGCCCGAACGGCTCACCCTGGCCAACGGCCTGACGGTGCTGCACTGCCACCGCCCCGGCCAGCAGCTGGTCGCCGTCGACATGGTGCTGGACGCGCCGCTGGCCGCCGAGCCGGAGGGCCTGGACGGCGTCGCCTCGATCCTGGCCCGGGCGCTGTCCGAGGGCACCGACACGCTCAGCGCCGAGGAGTTCGCCGGTGAGCTGGAGCGGGCCGGCGCCACCCTGGACACCCACGCCGACCACCCGGCGATCCGGGTCTCGCTGGAGGTCCCGGCCTCCCGCCTGGAGCGCGGCCTGACCCTGCTCGGCGACGCGCTGCGCGCCCCCGCGCTGCCCGCGGACGAGATCGAGCGGCTGGTCGCCAACCGCCTCGACGAGATCGTCCACGAGCAGGCCAACCCGGGCCGGCGCGCCGCCAAGGCGCTGTACGCCGAGCTGTTCCCGGCCGCCGACCGGCTGTCGCGCCCGCGGGCGGGCTCCGCCGAGACCGTCAAGCGGATCGACCGGGCGGCGGTGCAGGCGTTCTACGACGCGCACCTGCGCCCGTCCACCGCCACCGCCGTGGTGGTCGGCGACCTCACCGGGACGGACCTGGCGGCGCTGCTGGAGTCCACCCTGGGCCGGTGGACCGCCGAGACCCGGGAGCCGGCCGTGCACGGCCCGGTGACCGCGGACGACACCGGCCGGGTGGTCATCGTCGACCGGCCCGGCTCGGTCCAGACCCAGCTGCTGATCGGCCGGATCGGCCCGGACCGGCACGACCCGGAGTGGGCCGCGCAGGTGCTCGGCACCTACTGCCTCGGCGGCACCCTCACCTCCCGGCTGGACCGCGTCCTGCGCGAGGAGAAGGGCTACACCTACGGCGTGCGGGCGTTCGCCCAGGCGCTGCGCTCGGCCGCCGACGGCTCCGGCCGCGGGATGCTGGCGATCAGCGGCTCGGTGGACACCGAGTCGACCGCGCCCGCGCTGCAGGACACCTGGACCATCCTGCGCACGCTGGCCGCCGAGGGCCTGACCGACGCCGAGCGGGAGGAGGCCGTGCAGTTCCTGGTCGGCGTCGCCCCGCTGAAGTTCGAGACGGCCGGGTCGGTCGCCGCGACCCTGGCGGACCAGGTCGAGCAGTACCTGCCCGACACCTACCAGGCCGACTTCTACCGGAAGCTGGCCGAGCTCGACACCGCGGCCGCCACCCGCGCCGTGGTCGCCGCGTTCCCGCCGGACCGGCTGGTCACCGTGCTGGTCGGCGACGCCTCGGTGATCGCCGAGCCGGTCAAGGCGCTCGGCATCGGGGACGTCACGGTCATCGCCTGACCGCTCCGGCGCGCGGTCCGCGCGGTCCGCGCGCACGAGGGTCCGACGGGGCGTCAGCTCCGCCGGACCCTCGGCGTTTTAATGCCTTGCGCGCCGTCGGCGCGGCGTGGGTAGATATCCCCGACCGGGCGACGGGCGCGGTCCACGACACGGCGGAAGGAGGCGGTCACCATGCGGGTCGAGCCACGACGACGCTCCCCGAGGCTGCCCTTCCGTTGTTCGCGCGTCACCGCCTGAGCAGTCCTCGCGCGGCGCCCGTCCGTCCTTCCCGCGGTCCCGCACGCCGGGCCCGCGCCCCCTGAGCTTCCCCGCCGCCGCACCGGGCGTCCTCGTGCGGCACCATGAACCCATCCGACCCAGGAGGTCGAACACCCATGTCGTACACCGAGGTACCCGGCGTCCGCGTCCCGATCCGGATGTGGACCGACCCGGCCACCGTCGAGGGCCAGGCCATGCAGCAGCTGCGCAACATCAGCACGCTGCCCTGGCTGCACGGCCTCGCCGTGATGCCGGACGTCCACCTGGGCAAGGGCGCGACGGTCGGCTCCGTCATCGCGATGAAGGGCGCGGTCTGCCCGGCCGCGGTCGGCGTCGACATCGGCTGCGGGATGACGGCCGTGAAGTCCTCGCTCACCGCGAAGGACCTCCCGGACGACCTGTCGCGCCTGCGCAGCCGGATCGAGCAGGCCATCCCGGTCGGTCTCGGCCTGCACGCCGACCCGGTCGACCCGGGCAAGCTGCAGGGCCGGGCCACCGCGGGCTGGGAGGACTTCTGGCAGCGCTTCGACGACATCGCCCCCGAGGTGCACTGGCGCCGCGAGCGGGCCGCCCGGCAGATGGCGACGCTCGGCGGCGGCAACCACTTCATCGAGCTCTGCCTGGACGACGACGGCGCGGTCTGGCTGATGCTGCACTCCGGTTCGCGCAACATCGGCAAGGAGCTCGCCGAGCACCACATGTCGATCGCCCGGGCGCTGCCGCACAACCAGGGCCTGATCGACCGCGACCTGGCGGTCTTCCTGGCCCGCACCCCCGAGATGGACGCCTACCGCTCCGACCTGTTCTGGGCGCAGGAGTACGCCAAGCACAACCGGGCGCTGATGATGGCCCTGTTCCAGGACGCGGTCCGCCGCGAACTGCCGCGGGCCGGGGCCTCGTTCGGCGAGCTGATCTCCTGCCACCACAACTACGTGGCCGAGGAGCGCTACGACGGCGTCGACCTGCTCGTCACCCGCAAGGGCGCGATCCGGGCCGGTTCCGGCGAGTACGGCATCATCCCGGGCTCGATGGGCACCGGCTCGTACATCGTGAAGGGCCTGGGGAACGCCGCCTCGTTCAACTCGGCCTCGCACGGCGCGGGCCGGAAGATGAGCCGCACCGCGGCCAAGAAGCGGTTCAGCACCGCGGACCTCGTCGCGCAGACGGCGGGCGTCGAGTGCCGCAAGGACTCCGGGGTGGTCGACGAGATCCCCGGCGCGTACAAGCCGATCGAGAAGGTCATCGCCCAGCAGCGGGACTTGGTCGAGGTCGTCGCGCACCTCAAGCAGGTGATCTGCGTGAAGGGCTGACGCGGGTCAGTCGGAGGCGGTGGTGGTGCGGGCCGGTGCGAAGAGGTACCGGTCCAGCATCAGCGGGGTGTCCGCCAGGATCTCCGGGTCGCCCTGCGGGTCCTCCAGGAACGCCATGCCGAGCATCCGCGTGGCCAGCACCACGGCCAGGTGCGCCCGGCGGCGGGTCTCGGCCGTGTCGGCCAGCCCGAACGAGTCCACCAGCACCTCGTGCACGCGCTCGGCGATCCGCCGGTCCACCTCGTCCCCCAAGCTCGCCAGCGAGGGGACCTTCACCACGTGGAACCACACGTGCCGGTAGCCGGGCAGCGTCCGGAACCGGCTCGCGTACGCCTCGACCACCCGGGCGATGAACTGCTCGGACGTCGCGCAGGCCGCCACCGCCGCCGGGTCGGTGGCGGCGGCCAGCAGCCGCAGGTCGCCCTCCAGCCAGTTGTGCTCCAGCGTTTCGAGCACCGCCTCCTTGTCCGGGAAGAACCGGTACAGCGCCCCGACGGACATCCCGGCCTCGGCCGCGATCTGCTTGGTGCTGAGCTGGTCGAACGGCACGGTCTCCAGCAGCCGGGCCGCGGTGGACAGGATGCGGGCGAACTTCTCGCGGCTGCGCTGCTGCTGCGGCTCGCGGACCAGGGGGGACACGCCGGGCTCACTCTCCTCGTACGGTGCCGGGCGGGCGGGCGTCTTGACGCGACCGGAAAATGTGAACGATATTTTCGTTCATGTTCTCGCGCGGCTTTCCCACCCTCTGGGCGTCCGTCACCATATCCAGCCTCGGCGACGGCATGCGCTTCGTCGCCCTCCCGCTGCTCGCCGTCCGCCTCACCGACGACGCCCGGCTGATCGCCCTGGTCGCGCTGGCCGGACAGCTGCCCTCGCTGCTGCTCGCCCTCCCCGCCGGGGTCTGGGCCGACCGGGTCGACCGCCGCCGGATGCTCCTCTGGTCGGACGTCGCCCGCACCCTCGTGGTCGGCGCGCTGGCCGTCGCGGTGGCCGCGGACGCCGTCCGGATCGGCTGGCTGGTGCTCGCCGCGCTGCTGCTGGGCGCCGGGGACGTCGTCTACGGCGCGGGCTGGTCCGGCATGGTCCCCACCCTCGTCCCGCCCGCCGGGCGCGCCCGGGCCAACTCCCGCCTGCAGGCCGGCGCCCTGATCACCGACACCCTGCTCGGCACCCCGCTCGGCGCCGTCCTGTTCGGACTGGCCGCGGTCCTCCCGCTCGCCGTCGACAGCCTCTCCTTCGCCGTCGCGGCCGCCCTGGTGCTCCTGCTGCGCGGCGAATTCCGCCCCGGCGGAGCGGCGCCGCTCCCCGCCCGGGCCCCGCTGGGACGCCAGGTCGCCGAAGCGCTGCGCTGGCTGCGCGGCCGCCCCGTCCTGTTCCGGCTCTGCCTCGCCCGCGGCCTCACCGGGGCGGTCGCCTCCGGGCTGATCGCCGTCCTGGTCCTCTACGCGCGCCGGAGCCAGCACCTCGGCCCGACCGGATTCGCCCTGCTGGTCGCCGCGTTCGCCGTCGGCGGGCTGCTCGGCAGCGCCCTCACCCCGCGGCTGCTGCACCGCTGGGGCGCCCGCACCACCATGGTCACCGGCGTCCTCGGCTCGGCCGCCTGCGCACTCCTCCTGGCGCTCGCCCCCGCCCCCGCGGTCGCCGCCCTCGCCGTCGCGGGCTACGGCGTCGCCGACTTCGCCTGGGCGATCGGCGGAGTGACCCTCCGCCAGGCCCAGATCCCCTCCCACCTGCTGGGCCGGGTCTCCATGGCCTACCAACTCGTCTTCAGCGCCGCGGGCGCGACGGGCGCCGCCCTCGCCGGGCTGCTCGCCCACCAGTGGGGCACCCGGGCCCCCTACTTCGCGGGCGCGGCCCTGCTCCTCGCCGTCCCCCTCCTACTGCCGGGGGCCCGCCGCGAGGCGGAGGGGTGGGCGCTCGTCGGCAGCTGAAGAGGGCGCGCATTCAGGGGCTCGGGGAACGGCGAGTCCGAGCTGCTGACGGCCGGAGCCCAGCGATGCGTCCGTGCTGCTTCGGGCCGCCGTAACAGAACCCGAAGCCACCGCACGCACCGGCAGTGAACCGCCAGCAGCCCCGAGCCCGCCGTTCCCCGGGCCCCTGGATTGCACGACCCGTGTGCCCGACAGTTCCCGGGCCCCTGGATTGCACGACCCGTGTGCCCGACAGTTCCCCGGGCCCCTGATGTCGGCTCTCGCCGTTACCTACGCGGCGGGCAGCTCGTCCAGGCCCTCCTGGACAAGCTTGGCGACGCGGTCGAGCGCCGCGTCGGCGCCCTCCGCGTCGGCCGCGAGGACGACGGTGTCGCCGCCGCTCGCGCCGAGGGCGAGGAGGCCGAGCATGGAGCCGGCGTTGACCGGGGTGCCGCCCTCCTTGGCGATGGTCATCGGGACGCCGGTGGAGGTGACGGCCTTGACGAAGACGGAGGCGGGACGGGCGTGCAGGCCCTCGGCCCAACCGATGGTGACGCGGCGCTCAGCCATGAGAGGTGCCTTTCACGTGGTGCAGGGTGGTGCAGGGTTGTCTAGACCAGTGTTGCACGGCCGTGCACCGCGGGCCCGGTGGCGCGGGACGGCACGGCCCAGCGTGCCGCGCCCGGCACGCCTGGCGCCACCAGGCTCGCCGACGACTACGCTGGCGGGCGTGGAGCACGAGCGCGCACCGGCGGACAACGGGTACCCGCAGCACTGGGAGGCGGACGTCCTCCTGCGCGACGGCGGGACGGCCCGGATCCGGCCGATCACCGAGGACGACGCCGACCGGCTGGTGGAGTTCTACGAGCAGGTCTCGGACCAGTCCAAGTACTTCCGCTTCTTCGCCCCGTACCCGCACCTGTCCGACAAGGACGTCCGCCGCTTCACCCAGCACGACTACGTGAACCGGGTCGGCCTGGCGCTGGTGGTGCGGGACAGGTTCGTCGCCACCGTCCGCTACGACCGCACCGACAAGGACGGGATGCCGTCCACCACCGGCACCGACGCCGAGGTCGCGTTCCTGGTGCAGGACGCGCACCAGGGCCGGGGCATCGCCTCCGCGCTGCTGGAGCACATCGCGGCGGTGGCGCAGGAGCGCGGCATCCGCCGGTTCACCGCCGAGGTGCTGCCGGAGAACCGGAAGATGGTGAAGGTCTTCACCGACGCCGGGTACACCCAGCGGCGCAGCTTCGCCGACGGCGTGGTGCACCTGGAGTTCGACCTGGAGCCGACCGCCGCCTCGCTCGCCGTGATGCGCGCCCGCGAGCACCGCGCCGAGGCCCGCTCCGTGCAGCGCCTGCTGACCCCCCGCTCGATCGCCGTGGTCGGCGTCTCGCGCAACCCGCAGTCGGTCGGCCGGGCGCTGCTGCGCGCCGCCCGCGCGGGCTTCGACGGCCCGGTGTACGCGGTGAACCGGGGCGCCGAGCCGGGCACCGAGCTGGAGGGCGTGCCGACGTACCGCTCGGTGCTGGACGTTCCCGGGCCGGTGGACCTCGCGGTGCTCGCGGTGCCCGAGCAGTCCGTCCCGGCCGCGGCCGCGGAGTGCGGGGTGCACGGCGTGCAGGGCCTGGTGGTGGTGAGCGCCGGGTACGCCGAGACCGGGCCGGACGGGCGGGACAAGCAGCGCGCGCTGGTCCGGCAGGCCCGGGCGGCCGGGATGCGGGTGATCGGCCCGAACGCGTTCGGCCTGCTCAACACCGACCCCGAGCACCGGCTGAACGCCTCGCTGGCCCCCGCGCTGCCCGAGCGCGGCCCGTTCGGCGTGTTCTGCCAGTCCGGGGCGATCGGCGTGGCCCTGCTGGAGGCCGCGCACCGGCGCGGCACCGGCATCTCCTCGTTCGCCTCGGTCGGCAACCGGGCCGACGTCTCCGGCAACGACCTGCTGCAGTACTGGGAGGAGGACGCCGCCACCGAGGTGGTGCTGCTGTACCTCGAATCCTTCGGCAACCCGCGCAAGTTCACCCGGATCGCCCGCCGACTGGCCGCCGCCAAGCCCGTGGTGGTGCTCAAGGGCGCCCGGCACACCGGCAGCCTGCCGCCCGGCCACGCCGTCCAGCCCGCCGCCACCCGGCTGCGCGACGCCACCGTGGACGCCCTGTTCCAGCAGGCCGGGGTGATCCGGGTGGACACCATCACCGAGCTCTTCGACACCGGCGAACTCCTCGCCGGGCAGCCGCTGCCGCGGGGCGGCCGGGTCGCGGTCGTCGGCAACTCCGACTCGCTCGGCCTGCTCACCTACGACACCTGCCTGAGCGCCGGACTGCGCCCCCGCACCCCCGTCGACCTGACCACCGGCGCGAGCGGCGAGAACTTCCGGGTCGCCCTGGACACCGCGCTCACCGACCCGGGCACCGACGCCGTGATCGCCGTCGCCATCCCGCCGATCGGCGTGCACGGCCCCGGGGCGGCCCCCGAACTCGTCGAGGACGACCCCGAGATCGCCCGGGCCCTGCTGGACGCCGCCGCCCGCGGCCGGGAACTCGGCAAACCGCTGCTGCTCGCCCACCTCGCGCTGCCCGCGCTGGTCGCCCGGCTGCGCGCCGGGGGAGTGCCCGCCTACCCCGCCCCCGAACGCGCCGTGCACGCGCTGGCCGACGCCGTCCGCTACGCGAAGTGGCGCCGCCGCAGCGCCGAGGCCGAGGAGACCGCCCGCGTCCCCGAACTGGACGGCGTCGACGAGCACGCCGCCCGTGCCCTGGTCGAGCGCGCCCTGACCAGCCGGGAGGCGGTCGCCGCCCGGCTGCAGGCGGGCGGCGCCCGGGTCACCCTGCCCGACGCCGAGGCCGCCGAGCTGCTCGGCCACTACGGCATCCCGGTCAGCCCGACGCTGCCCGCCCCCGACGAGGCGAGCGCCGTCAAGGCCGCCGCCACCCTCGGCTACCCCGTCGCCCTGAAGGCCACCGCCGAGCACCTGCGACACCGCCCCGACCTGGGCAGCGTCCGGCTCGACCTGACCGGCGAGGCCGAGCTGCGCCGCGCCCACCGCGAGCTGGACGCCCTGCTGGGCGGCGCCGCGCAGGCCGAACTGGTGGTGCAGCGGCTGGCCCCGCGCGGCGTGGACACCGTGATCGGCGCCTCCGTCGACCCCGCCGTCGGCACCATCCTCTCCTTCGGCCTGGCCGGCGCCCCCGCCGAGCTGCTCGGCGACGTCGCCCACCGCCTGGTCCCGGCCACCGACCGGGACGTGGCCGAGCTGATCCGCGAGGTCCGGGCCGCCCCGCTGCTGTTCGGCTGGCGCGGCGCCGAGGCCGTCGACACCGACGCGCTGGAGGAGGTGCTGCTGCGGGTCTCCCGCCTGGTCGACGACCTGCCCGAGGTCGCCTCGGTCGACCTGGAGCCCGTGGTGGTCGCCCCGCACGGCCTGACCGTGCTCGGCGCCCGGGTCCGGATCGCCCCGCTGCCGGTCCGCACCGATCTGGGACCGCGCGCCATGAGCACGCTGTAACCTTGCGTGGTTGCCCGCTCGGCAGGACCGGGCGACCCCCGGCACCGCGAAGGCCGGGCGACCCGGCGCAGTGCCACCCGCCGCAGCGGCGGGACATGCCAGGATGGAGATATGGCGAAGACCGGTACCACCACGCAGGACCTGCGGTCCGCGATCGAGCGCAGCGGCTACTACCCGGCGCTGGTCTCCGAGGCGGTGGAGTCCGCGGTGGGCCCCGAGCCGATCAGCTCGTACCTGGTGCACCAGGAGACCACCTTCGACGCCAACGAGGTCCGCCGGCACGTCACCGTGCTGGTGCTCACCCCGTCCCGCTTCGTGGTCAGCCACACCGACGAGCAGAACGGCGACGCGGCCACCCCCGTCCCGTACGCCACCACCTCCACCGAGACGGTCCGGCTGGACCGGATCACCTCCGTGGTGGTCAGCCGCATGGTCGCCAACCCCGAGACGTACACCCCCGGCACCCCGCCGCGCGAGGTCGTCCTCACCATCGGCTGGGGCGCCGTGCAGCGCCTCGACCTGGAGCCGGCCGGCTGCTCCGACCCCAACTGCGAGGCGGACCACGGCTACACCGGCTCCGCCACCGCCGACGACCTGTCGCTGCGGGTCAGCGAGGCCGGGGACGGGCCGGAGACGGTCGCCCAGGCGCTGGTGTTCGCCCGGGCGCTGTCCGAGGCGACCGTGGCCAACGGCTGAGCCTGGCATGCACCACGAGGACCACTACGACCTGCTCGACCCGGCCGCCGCCCCCGTCCCGCGCTACGGCAGCGCCGCCCTCTCCGACCTGCTGCCCACGCTCGCGGCGGGCCTCGGCGTGCCCGGCTACCGGCCCGTGCTGCCGCTGGAGCCGGCCGACCGGGTCTGCGTGTTCCTGGTCGACGGCCTCGGCTGGGAGCTGATCCGGGCCAACCCCGACTGGGCGCCGTTCCTCAACTCGCTGACCGCCGGGCGCACCCCGATCACCGCCGGGTTCCCGTCCACCACCGCCACCTCGCTGGCCTCGGTCGGCACCGGCCTGCCGCCCGGGCAGCACGGCCTGGCCGGGTACACGGTGGCGATCCCCGGCAGCGGGCGGCTGATGAACCAGCTGCGCTGGACCCCGCCGGTCGACCCGCACGCCTGGCAGCCCCACCCCACCGTCTTCGAGCGGGCGCACCAGGCCGGGGTGGCCACCGCCCAGGTCTCCTCCCCGCTGTTCGCCACCACCCCGCTCACCCAGGTCGCGCTCTCCGGCGGCACCTTCCTCGGCCGCACCACCGGCGAGGAGCGGATGGACCGGGCCGCCGCCTGGCTGGCCGAGCACGACCGCGCCCTGGTCTACACGTACCTCAGCGAACTCGACGCCGCCGGGCACCGGTACGGCGTCGCCTCCGACGAGTGGCGGCTCACCCTGTTCGCGGTCGACCGCCTCGCCCGCCGCCTCGCCGAGCAGCTCCCGCCGCGCTCCGCGCTGTACGTCACCGCCGACCACGGCATGATCGACATCGCCCCCGAGGACCGGATCGACTTCGACGAGGACTGGGAGCTCTCGGCCGGCGTCGCCCTGCTCGGCGGCGAGGGCCGGGCCCGCCACGTCTACGCCCACCCCGGCGCCGCCGCCGACGTGCACGCCGTGTGGAGCGAGGTGCTCGGCGAGCAGATGTGGGTGGCCACCCGGGAACAGGCCGTCGCCGCGGGCTGGTTCGGCCCCTCGGTGGACGAGCGGGTGCTGCCCCGGATCGGCGACGTGGTCGCCGCCGCCCGCGACGACATCGCCGTCATCGCCACCCGCAGC
The DNA here is from genome assembly GCF_044769485.1 of Kitasatospora sp. NPDC090308. Taxonomy (NCBI): domain Bacteria; kingdom Bacillati; phylum Actinomycetota; class Actinomycetes; order Kitasatosporales; family Streptomycetaceae; genus Kitasatospora; species Kitasatospora sp. NPDC090308. The sequence continues at coordinate 128,221 of NZ_JBIVXY010000017.1, forward strand.
GAACCCGGCGAGTCCCAGATGGTCGGCCTGCACGGCTCGATGACCCCCGTCGAGCAGCTCGTCCCGCTGCTCGAAGTCCGAAGCTGAGTCCCGCTGACCTCCCTGTCCGAAAGGCTGACGCTCCGCCATGGCTGAATTGGTGTTCTTCTCGGGCACGATGGACTGCGGCAAGTCCACGCTGGCCCTCCAGATGGACCACAACCACGCCGCCCGCGGCCGTCAGGGCATCATCTTCACCCGCCACGACCGGGCCGGCGCCGCCACCATCTCCAGCCGCCTCGGCCTGCGCGCCGACGCCGTCGAGGTCGGCGACCTCTTCGACTTCCAGGCGTACGTCGTCCACCTGCTCTCGGCGGGCGGCAAGGTCGACTACCTGATCTGCGACGAGGCGCAGTTCTTCTCCGCCGGACAGATCGACCAACTCGCGCGCATCGTGGACGAGTTGGGCATCGACGTGTTCACCTTCGGGATCACCACCGACTTCCGCACCAAGCTCTTCCCCGGCTCCCAGCGCCTGATCGAACTCGCCGACCGGGTCGAGGTCCTCCAGGTCGAGGCCCTGTGCTGGTGCGGCGCCCGCGCCACCCACAACGCCCGCACCGTCGGCGGCGTCATGGTGGTCGAGGGGGCCCAGGTGGTGGTCGGGGACGTCGCCGTCAACGAGGACGAGATCGGCTACGAGGTGCTCTGCCGCCGCCACCACCGCCGCCGCCTCACCGCCGCCACCGCCCGCGCGGCCGTCCTCTCCCCGGACGTCCTCCCCTTCGAGGGCTGACCAGCCCGCCGGGCCGCCTCCCCGCGCGGCCGCCTCCCCGCCGGGCCACCTCGCCGTCGGGTCGTTTCCCCGGGTGACGCGATCGCCGGGGCCGCCCCGCGCACCGCGCCCGCGCGCCACAATGACGGCATGACCTCGCCCCTGATCACCGTCGCCGAACTCGCCGCCGCGCTCGGCTCGGACCGGCCGCCCGTCCTGCTCGACATCCGCTGGGCGCTCGGCGGCCCGCCCGGAGCCGAGGAGTACGCCGCGGGCCACCTGCCCGGCGCGCACTACGTCGACCTCGACCGCGAACTCGCCGACCCGCCCGGCCCGGCCGGCCGCCACCCGCTGCCCGACCCCGACCGCCTCGCCACCGCGCTGCGCCGGGCCGGCGTCACCGCCGACCGCCCGGTCGTCGCCTACGACGCCGGGCCCGCGCTCTCCGCCGCCCGCGCCTGGTGGCTGCTGCGCTGGGCCGGCCACCCCGACGTCCGGGTCCTCGACGGCGGCCTCGCCGCCTGGACCGCGGCCGGCCACCCGCTCACCACCGACACCCCGCCCCCCGGCGACGGCGACTTCAAGGTCGACCCCGGCCACCTGCCCACCGTCGACGCGGCCGGCGCGGCCGAACTCGCCCGCACCGGACTGCTCCTCGACGCCCGGGCCGGCGAGCGCTACCGCGGCGAGACCGAACCCGTCGACCCCCGGGCCGGCCACATCCCCGGCGCCACCTCCGCGCCCACCAGCGAGAACCTCGCCCCCGACGGCCGCTTCCTCCCGCCGGCCGCGCTGGCGGCCCGCTTCGCCGCGCTGCACCTCACCGACCCCGCCCGCACCGCCGTCTACTGCGGCTCCGGCGTCACCGCCGCCCACCAGCTGCTCGCCCTCACCCTGGCCGGGCAGGACGGCGCCGCCCTCTACCCGGGCTCGTGGAGCGAGTGGTCCGCGAACCCGGACAACCCCGTCGAGGTCTGAGCGGGAAGACGCGTCCTCGAACGGGCGGGGTACGCCAGGGGCCCGGGCGCACAGCCCGGGCCCCTGCGGACGCGCCGTTCGGTTACTCGGGCTTCTTGCGGCGCGAGCCGAAGACGATCTCGTCCCAACTCGGCACCGTCGCCCGGCGCCCGGGGCGGACGCCGTCGGCCTCGGCCTGGCGGTCGGTGGTGCCGACCAGGCGGTCCCGGTGCGGGGCGACGGAGCGCGGCATCAGGATGTCCGCGTACGCGGAGCCCGCGCCGACGCTGGCGGCGGGGGCCGCCGTCTCCTCGATCTCCTCGGGCTCCTCGGTGACCGCGGTCTCCACGCTCGGGCCGACCGGGGTGAGGTCGCCGCGGTAGGAGGGCACCACGTCCAGCAGGCTGGTCAGCGAATCCCGTTCGGGCACGGCCGCGGTGGCGGCGGAGGCCGCCGCCTCGCGGGCCTCGCGGACCTGCATGATGCGGTCGGCGGAGGGCCGCTCGATCATCGGGCGGGCCGGGCGGTCCTGGGGGAGCCGGGCGATCCGCGGGATGAACGGGAAGACCGAGTCCTCCTCGCGCTCGACGTTCTCGCCGATCAGCGCGCGGGCCTCGTCGTCGTTGGGCTGGACCAGCCGCCGGGGCGGGTCGTAGGACCAGGCGGCACGCCGGTGCTCGCCCTCGGCGCGGTACCAGAGGACGACCTCCCAGGTGCCGTCGTCGCGGCGCCAGGAGTCCCAGCGCTCGGTGTCCTTCTCGGCACCGCGCAGCGCGAGGCGCTCGGCGACGGCCTCGCCGAGCTGCGGGCCGGTGGACTCGCCGTGCCGGCGGATCGCCGTCTTGCGGGCCCGCTCGGCCATGAAGGCGCGCTCGGCGAGCACCGGGCCCTCGAAGCGGCGGACGCGCTCCACCGAGATGCCGGCGGCCTGGGCGACCTCCTCGGCGGAGGCACCGGCTCGTATCCGCGCCTGGATGTCACGGGGGCGGAGGTGGCTCTCCACCTCGATCTCGATCTGGCCGAGCCGCGGGCGGTCACCCCGGACGGCGGCGCGCAGCCGCTCGTCGATCGGCAGGGTGTACTCCGTGCTGTCGGCAGCCTTGAGCACCAGCCGTGTGCCGTCGTTGCTGACGGCCACGACGCGCAGTTCGGGCACGGTTACCTCCCGGGTGGTGCCTGCCGACGTCACCTGCGTCGCTGCTCCCGTACTGAGTGTGGCCTGCCCGCTGGCGAGTGGCCACAACCTTGCAGAGTTACCCGGCGTGTCGGGCTTTCGCCCGGGCGCGCCGCTGTGGCACGGTTGCCTGTTTGCCACGTCGACGGTCGACATCGCACCCGGGCGCCCGGTCCGTCGTCTGACGGGTCGTAGACAGCGGGTCCGAAGGCTCAGGCTCCACGAACAGTACTCCATTCGTGGCATCCGAAGGGGCGGCTCGCCGCTCAAGTCTCCCGCGAATCACCGGAATCTCAAGAGCGGCCACCCCATTGACCCACCGGCGATCAACGGACGGTGATCATCTTCACATATATCGACCGGGGAGAACCGGATTTTCGACCCTTGTGTCCTTCTTTGGGCAAGATGGAGAGACTTGTTCAAAATTCCGACACGCCGACCGAGGGACAGGGATGCCGCAGCAGAGCCAGCAGTTCGCGCACGGACCGGCCGGGGCGGAGGAGAAGGCGGAGCGCAGAAGACTCGACCTGACGACCGCTCAGGTGGCCGCGAGCGCCCTGGCCGCGGTGGTCGGCGCGGTACTCGCCTCGGAACTCGGAGTGTACGGAACGATACTCGGTGCGGCCGTCGTCTCGGTGGGGGCGACCGTCGGAAGCGCGCTCTTCCAGCACCTGTTCAAACGCACCGGGGAACAACTGCGCAACGCGGTGGAACGGGGTACCGAATCCGCCCCCGCCGCGCATCCGGCACCCGCGCCGCCGGGCGGAATCAGCCGGGACTGGAACGCCCCCCGGGTGCTGCGCGCGAAACGCCGCTGGACCTGGAAGTCGTACACGGCGGTCTCCGCGCTGGTGTTCGTGCTCGCCATGGTGCCGGTCGTCGCGGTGGAACTCGCGGCCGGGAAGCCGCTGCACGACATCACCACCGGGCAGGACGGCGCCGGCACCTCGTTCAACCCCTCGCGGCCGTCCGGCGACCGGCAGCAGCCGCCGACCCCCGCGGACACCCCGTCCACCGGGCCGTCCGACCTCCCCTCCGGCCGGTCCTCCTCCACCCCCTCGGCGACGCCGAGCGGTTCGGCCGGGCCGTCCGGGGCGGCCTCGGGCTCGCCCTCCGGGGCCGCGTCCGTCCCGCCCGCGCCGAGCGGCACGCCCTCCGGCGGGGCCTCGGACGGCGGGGGCCGGGACGGTGGGGACCCGGACGGCGGGGCGGCGCCGCCGACCGCCACCCCGGGCGGGACGGTCGCCCCGACCGGCTGACGGCGACCGGCTGACGGCTGACGGCGGGCGCGGCCGGGTCAGGCGCCCAGCACCCGGCGCAGGTAGGCGTTGGCGAACCGGCGCTCCGGGTCGACCCTGTCGCGCAGCGCCGTGAAGTCGCCGAAGTGCGGGTAGACGGTCGACAGGTACTCGGCGTCCCGGGTGTGCAGCTTGCCCCAGTGCGGGCGCCCCCGGTGGGCGGTCATCAGCTTCTCCACCTCGGTGAAGTAGGAGAGTTCGCGGGTGCCCCGGTACAGGTGGACGGCGATGTACACGCTGTCCCGCCCGTTCGCGGTGGAGAGCCACAGGTCGTCGGCCGGGGCCACCCGCACCTCCACCGGGAAGCTGATCCGCCAGTCGGAGCGCTCCACCAGCGCCCTCAGCTCGCGCAGCACCTCGGTGGCCGCCTCGCGCGGCACCGCGTACTCCATCTCGATGAAGCGGACCTTGCGCGGGCTGGTGTACACCTTGTACGCCTCGTCGGTGAACCGGCGCTCGGACCAGGCCCGGCTGGCGATCCCGGCTATCGCCGGGATCGCCCCGGGGAAGGCGCGGCCCACCCGGCAGGCGCCCTCCCAGACCGTGTTCGAGACGAAGTCGTCGTCCAGCCACGCCTTGAAGGCGGGCAGCGGCGCGGCCGGGCCCTGGCTGCGGTTGTTCCGCTTGGTCGAGCAGCGGTCGGTGTGCGGGAACCAGTAGAACTCGAAGTGCTCGTTCACCGCCGTCAGGTCGTCGAAGGAGCCCAGCACCTCGTCGAAGCCCATCGGCTGCTCGTGCGCGGAGAGCAGGAACATCGGCTCCACCGCGAAGGTCAGCGCGCTCACCACGCCCAGCGCGCCCAGGCCCAGCCGCGCGCCCTGGAACAGCTCCGCGTCCTCGGTCGCCGAGCAGGTCCGCACCGAGCCGTCGGCGAGGACGATCTCGACCTCGGTGACCTGGGCCGCGAGCGAGCCGGAGTCGCGGCCGGTGCCGTGGGTGCCGGTGCTGGTCGCGCCCGCGACCGTCTGCACCTCGATGTCGCCCATGTTCGTCAGCGAGAGGCCGGCGGCCGCCAGCAGCCGGTTCAGCCGGTGCAGCGGCAGGCCGGACTCGACGGTGACCGTCCCGGCCGCCCGGTCGAGCCCGCGGACGGCGGTCAGCCGGTCCGGCCGGACCAGGACGGCGTCCCCGGCGGCGGCGATCGCGGTGAACGAGTGCCCGGCCCCGACCGCTTTCACCGGCAGCCCGGCCCGCCCGGCCGCGACCACCGCCGCCGAGAGCTCCTCGACCGACCCCGGCGCCACCACCCGCGCGGGCCGCGCGCTCTGGTTCCCCGCCCAGTTCCGCCAGACCTCGGTCATCTCCAGAGCCTCCCGCTCGCGCGTGTCCTACCTTCCGGTTCTACCGGTGGGTACGGGGAGCGTAGTCACCAGGATCGCGCAGGTCTACGGTTCGACGGGAGCGGAACGCCCGCCCGCCGGACCCGCCCGTCCGCCTAGGAGCGCACCGCCTCCACCGCGGGCGGCTGCGCCACCGCGAGCCGGCGGCGCAGCCGGGGCAGGCCGGTGTAGGCCGCCAGCGCGGACAGCGCGGCGGCGCCGACCGGGACCCAGTAGCCGTTCGCGCTGCCGGCCGCGTCGACCACGATGCCCGCCGCCGAGGAGCCGACGGCGACGCCGAGGGCCAGGCCGGTGGTGGTCCAGGTCATGCCCTCGGTGAGCCGGGCGGCGGGGACGAGCCGTTCGACCAGGGCCATGGAGGTGATCAGGGTGGGGGAGATGGCGAGGCCGGAGAGGAAGAGCGCGCCGCCCACGCCGACCAGGGCCGCGGTGCCGTGCAGGAGCTGGGCGGCGAGGATGAGCGGGGCCATCCCGGCGGCCATCACGCCGACGCCGACCAGGAAGCGGCGGTCCAGCGGGGCGGTGAACTTCAGCGCGCCGAAGACCGCCCCGGCCAGGCAGGAGCCGAGGGCGTACACGGCGAGGACGCTGCCGGAGGCGGCGGGGTGGCCCTGGGCCTTCGCGAAGGCGACGGTGACCACCTCGACGGAGCCGAAGACGCCGCCGATCGCGGCCAGCGTCAGGATCAGGGTCTGGATGCCCTTGTCGCGGGCGACCGAGACGCCGACCCGGTGCTCGACGGGGTGGGCCGGGGGCTCGGTGCGGCGCTGGGCGGTGAACAGCAGGACGCCGACCACCAGGAAGACCCCGGCGAGCAGCAGGCCGGACTCGGGAAAGAGCGAGGTGGCCAGGGTGGCGGCCAGGATCGGGCCGATGATGAAGCAGATCTCGTCCGCGACGGCCTCGAAGGAGTACGCGGTGTGCAGCTTGGGCGGCGCGTCCCGGTAGAGGTGGGCCCAGCGGGCCCGGACCATGGAGCCGGTGCTGGGCATGGTGCCCATGCCGACGGCGAAGACGAACAGCGTCCAGTCCGGGAAGCCGTAGTGCGCGCCGAGCAGCAGCCCGGCGGCGGCGAGCACGGTGACGCCGGCGGCGGGGAGGGCGACGCGGCGCTGGCCGTACCGGTCGACCAGGCGGGAGATCCGCGGACCGAGGACCGCGGCGGAGACGGCGAGGACGGCGGAGAGCAGGCTGCCCAGCCAGTAGGAGTCCTTGATCCGGCCGAGCATCGTGACGATGCCGATCCCGGTCATGGAGATCGGCAGGCGGGCGATCAGCCCGGTGAAGGAGAAGGCCAGGGAACCGGGGGCGGCGAAGATCTGGCGGTAGCTGGACAGCACGGGGGGTGGCTCCGTCGGAGGTCGGATGGGGGTAAGACGCAACCATCGGTAATGCGCGACCGTCGCCCACACAGCTTACGAAGCGTGGTCGAACCTCTGCATCCGGGTTGTTCCCGGACATCCCGGACCCCGCCCTTCGCCGCCCGGGCCGCGCCCCCGTCAACGTCCGTACAACGGCCGGGCCGCGCCCGTGCACCGGCCGGGCCGTCACGGGTGGCAGGATCGGAGCCATGTCCGACACGCGCATCCCGAGCCCCACCGACCCCGCGCCGTACGACGCGCTGCTGCTGCTCTCCTTCGGCGGGCCGGAGGGCCCCGAGGACGTGGTGCCCTTCCTGGAGAACGTCACCCGCGGGCGGGGCATCCCCAAGGAGCGGCTGGCCGAGGTCGGCAAGCACTACTTCCTGTTCGGCGGGGTCAGCCCGATCAACGAGCAGAACCGGGACCTGCTGGCCGCGCTGCGCAAGGACTTCGCCGACCACGGCCTGGACCTGCCGGTGTACTGGGGCAACCGGAACTGGGCCCCGTACCTGGTCGACGCCCTGCGGGAGATCGCCGACGACGGGCACCGCCGGGTGCTGGTGCTGGCCACCAGCGCCTACGCCGGGTACTCGGGCTGCCGGCAGTACCGGGAGAACCTGGCCGACGCGCTGGCGCGGCTGGCCGCCGAGGGCCGGCCGGAGCTGACCGTGGACAAGCTGCGGCACTTCTACAACCACCCCGGCTTCGTCGAGCCGATGGTCGACGCCACCCTGGCCGCGCTCGCCGAACTCCCGGAAGCGGTCCGGGACGGCGCCCGGCTGGCGTTCACCACGCACTCGATCCCGACCGCGATGGCCGAGACCTCCGGCGCCCCCGACGACCCGGCCCGCGGCACCCCCGGCGGCGCGTACGTCGCCCAGCACCTGGACGTGGCCCGGCTGGTCGCCGCTGCGGTGGCCGGGCGCACCGGCGTCGCCGACCGGCCCTGGCAGCTGGTGTACCAGAGCCGCTCCGGCGCCCCGCACACCCCGTGGCTGGAGCCCGACATCTGCGACCACCTGGCGGCGGAGCACGCGGACGGCGCCGCGGCCGTGGTGATGGTGCCGATCGGCTTCGTCTCCGACCACATGGAGGTCAAGTACGACCTGGACACCGAGGCGGTGGCCCGGGCCGCCGAACTCGGCCTGCCGGTCGCCCGGGCCGCCACCGTCGGGGCCGACCCGCGGTTCGCCGCCGCCGTCCGGGACCTGGTGCTGGAGCGGGCCGCCGTCCGGCGCGGCGAGCCGGTCACCCGGTGCGCGCTGGGCGCGCTCGGCCCCAGCCACGACGTGTGCGCCACCGCCTGCTGCCCCAACCCGCGCGCCCCCCGGCCCGCCGCCGCCGAAGCCTGAGCGCCCGAGCACCCGAGCGCGAGCACCGAAGCGCGACGCCCGAGCACCGACGCCCGGGCACCGAAGCCCGAAGTTCGAGACCCGGAGGACCGAGACCAGTGACCGACGACCTGCTGCAGGAGTTGCTCGCCACCGCGCTGGAGGCGGCCACCCGGGCCGGCGAGCTGCTGCGCGACGGGCGGCCCGCCGACCTGGGGGTGGCCGCCACCAAGAGCAGCCCGGTGGACGTGGTGACCGAGATGGACCTGGCCTCCGAGAAGCTGGTGCTGGAGCTGATCTCCGCCCGCCGCCCGGACGACGGCTACCTCGGCGAGGAGGGCGCCGACCGCCCCGGCACCAGCGGGGTGCGCTGGGTGGTCGACCCGCTCGACGGCACCGTCAACTACCTGTACGGGCTGCCCTCCTGGGCGGTCAGCGTGGCCGCCGAGCTGGACGGCGAGGCGGTGGTGGGCGTGGTCTTCGTCCCGGCCCGGAACGAGCTGTTCCAGGCGGTGCGCGGCGGCGGTGCCCACCTGGACGGCCGCCGGCTGGCCGTCCGCCCGGCCCCGGCGTGGGGCGGGGCGCTGGTGGCGACCGGCTTCGGCTACCTGCGCGAGCGGCGGGTGCACCAGGCCGAGGTGCTGCACGCGCTGATGGGCGAGGTGCGCGACGTCCGCCGGGGCGGCGCCGCCGCCGTCGACCTGTGCGACCTGGCGGCCGGCCGGTTCGACGGCTACTACGAGCGCGGCCTGGCCCCCTGGGACCGGGCGGCCGGCCTGCTGATCGCCGCGGAGGCGGGCGCGCTCACCGGCTCCCGCCCCGGCCTGCCCGCGGACGGCGAGCTGACCGTCGCCGCCCCGCCCGGCGTCTTCGAACCGTTGCAGGCCCGGCTGGAGGAACTCGGCGCCTGGCACGACTGATCCGCCGCGCGGCGGGCAGACGCGAAGCGCCCCGGGCCGGTGAACCGGGCCGGGGCGCTGGTCGGACAGGGCCGTACCTGGCGGTACGGGAAGGGGAACGGTCAGGCGGCGGAGCGGTGCGTGCCGAGGACCGGGTCCACGCCGTGTTCGGTGGCGAGGCGCTGGAGGTCCTCCAGCTCGGACTGCTCGACCTCGGCCAGGAACTCGTCCCCGGACTCGATCGCGCGGTGCAGATCCTGCTCGGCGTTCTTGATCCGCTGAAGGATTCCGGCGGTGAAGGCGTCCATACGGGCCCCCTTTGCTGTGTCGGACGGGCACGGTCCGAGCAGCCCCCCGGCACGGAACCGGACAAACCCCGGTCGGGCCCCCTGGACCGGACGCGGGTTCCGGTCGGGTGCTCGGGCGGCGCAGGGGCCGCGACCCGGTGGTTTTCCGTCCCAGGCCGGTGCGGATGGGGCACTCGGCGGGTGGTGGTGGCCGCGACGCGCCACAGGACGGCATCACGGTGTGCACGTGTCCTCCCCACCCCCGGGCCATGGAAACCTCCAACTCTCGGGAAAGTTGCCCGAGTCACAGTCCAAACAGGCGGCCGCCGCTCCGCTTTCGCGGACGGCGCACCGGACTTACGACTGCTTTACCGCGCGACCAGGCAGGATGGAGGCACCGTCGGATCCGTCTGCCCGGATCCGCGCCCGGCGCATCACGGCCCGCACGGGCGAGCACGGCCAGGGCCGCTCCAGCAGAAGGGACAACCACCGTGCGGGTACTCGTCGTCGAGGACGAGCAGCTGCTCGCCGAGGCCGTCGCCACCGGCCTGCGCCGGGAGGCCATGGCGGTCGACGTCGTCTACGACGGGGAGGCCGCCCTGCAGCGGATCGCCGTGAACGACTACGACGTGGTGGTGCTCGACCGGGACCTCCCGCTGGTGCACGGCGACGACGTGTGCCGCCGGGTGGTCGAACAGGGCCTGGCCACCCGGGTGATCATGCTCACCGCCTCCGGCGACATCAGCGACCGGGTCGAGGGCCTGGAGATCGGCGCCGACGACTACCTCCCCAAGCCGTTCGCCTTCAGCGAACTCGTCGCCCGGGTAAGGGCGCTGGGCCGCCGCGCCACCGTCCCGCTGCCCCCCGTGCTGGAGCGCTCCGGGATCAGCCTCGACCCCGGCCGCCGCGAGGTGATCCGGGACGGCAAGCCGGTCCAGCTCGCCCCCAAGGAGTTCGCCGTGCTGGAGGTCCTGATGCGGGCCGGCGGCGCCGTGGTCTCCGCCGAGCAGCTGTTGGAGAAGGCCTGGGACGAGCACACCGACCCGTTCACCAACGTGGTCCGGGTCACCGTGATGACCCTGCGCCGCAAGCTCGGGGACCCGCCGGTGATCGTCACCGTGCCCGGCTCCGGCTACCGGGTGTGACCCGCACCCCCGAACCGTCCACCGTCTGAGAGGACTTCCGGCCATGACCACCCCGCCACTCCCCGGCGGGGCCCCCGGCACGCCCGCCCCGGGTCCGCACCAGGTGCCCCCACGACCGTCGCACCCCCCGCGCCGCCCCGACCGCGACCGCGCCGACGACACCTACCACCCCGGCGACGGCCTGTTCGCCTGGCTGTCGCTGCGCCCCACCATCCGGATCCGGCTCACCCTGCTGTACGGCGGGATGTTCCTGATGGCGGGGGTGGTCCTGCTGCTGCTGATGTACTACTTCGTCCGCTCGGCCTTCGACCAGGCGCAGCTGCCGCACCTGACCCTCGGCAACAACATCGCGGTCACCCTCAACGGCCAGGAGATCCGGGACCAGGCCACCCTGGACCGGGCGATGGCCGCCCTCCAGGAGGTCAACAGCAGCCAGGCGCTCTCCACCCTGCTGCGCCGGGCGCTGACCGCCCTGGTCTTCCTGGCCGCGATCGCCTTCGCGGTCGGCTACGCGATGGCCGGCCGGGTGCTCCACCCGCTCGGCCGGATCACCCGCACCGCCCGCGAGGTGGCCGGCAGCGACCTGCACCGCCGGATCGACCTGGACGGCCCGGACGACGAGCTCAAGGAGCTCGCCGACACCTTCGACGAGATGCTGGAGCGCCTCGACCGGGCCTTCGACTCGCAGCGCCGCTTCGTCGCCAACGCCTCGCACGAGCTGCGCACCCCGCTGGCGATCAACCGCACCCTGCTGGAGGTCCAGCTGGCCGACCCGGAGGCCTCGCCCGACCTCCAGCAGCTCGGCAAGACCCTGCTGGCCACCAACGAGCGCAGCGAGCAGCTGGTCGAGGGCCTGCTGCTGCTGGCCCGCAGCGAGAACGAGCTCACCGAGCGGCGTCCGGTCGACCTGGCCGAGGTCGCCCAGCGGGCGATGGAGCAGACCCGGGCCGAGGCGGCCAACCGCGAGGTGGAGCTGCGCGCCGAGCTGGCGCCCGCCCCCGCGCACGGCAACGGCGTGCTGCTGGAGCGGATCGCGCTCAACCTGCTGCAGAACGGCACCCGGTACAACACGCCCGGCGGCTGGGTGGAGATCACCACCTCGGCCGTCCGCGGCGGGGGCGGCGAGCTGGTGGTCAGCAACACCGGCCCGGTGGTGCCCGGCTACGAGCTGGAGCACATCTTCGAGCCGTTCCGCCGCCTCCGGGGCACCGACCGCACCCGCAGCGACAAGGGCGTCGGACTCGGCCTGTCCATCGTCCGCTCCGTGGTGCGCGCCCACGGAGGGGCCATCGAGGTCACTGCCCGCCCCGGAGGCGGCCTGCGGGTCCAGGTCCGCATCCCGTAGCCGCCGGCCCGCCCCGGGCCCGCCGGTGCCCCCTCCGGGCGCTCCGGCCGTCCCCCTCCCCGCCGCACCCGCCGCCAGCCGCCCCCGCCCAGCCGTGTCGGAACGACATAAGCGCTGGACAGGGGCGGCTTGTCATTTGCCGCCGCAACAACTTACGGTGTCGTAACCTACGCAGCCGTAGGTCAGCCCGTCCCCTCCGCAGGAGCAACGCCGTGACCATCGCCCCCGTGCAGCGCACCGCCACGAACGCTTGGACCGACGCCAGGCTGATCCTCGCGCTCGAGGAGGTCGTGGAGACCGAGCTCAACCGCCACCTCAAGGTGGCCAAGGAGTGGATGCCGCACGAGTACGTGCCGTGGAGCCGGGGGCGGGACTTCGACGGCGTGCTCGGCGGCGAGGCGTGGTCGCTCGACCAGTCCCAGGTCACCCCGCTGGCCCGGGTCTCCCTGGTGGTCAACCTGCTCACCGAGGACAACCTGCCGAGCTACCACCACGAGATCGCCAGCATGTTCGGCCGCGAGGGCGCCTGGGGCACCTGGGTGCACCGCTGGACCGCCGAGGAGGGCCGGCACGGGATAGCGATCCGCGACTACCTGCTGGCCACCCGCGCCGTCGACCCGGTCGAGCTGGAGCGGGCCCGGATGGCGCACATGTCCGAGGGCTTCGAGTCGGACAACGCGCACAGCATGCTGCAGTCCGTCGCCTACGTCGCCTTCCAGGAGCTGGCCACCCGGATCGCCCACCGCAACACCGGCCACCACTCCGGCGACCCGCTCTGCGACCAGCTGCTGGCCAAGATCGCCAACGACGAGAACCTGCACATGGTCTTCTACCGGAACCTGCTCAAGGCCGCCCTGGAGATCGCCCCCGACCAGACCATGCGGGCCATCGCCGACGTGGTGATCAACTTCCGGATGCCCGGCCACGGCATGCCCGGCTTCGAGCGCTCCGCCGCCCAGATCGCCATCGGCAACGTCTACAACCTGCGGATCCACCACGACGACGTGCTGCAGCCCGTGCTGCGCCACCTGAAGGTCATGGAGGTCACCGGCCTCGGCCCGGTCGGCCAGCACGCCCAGGGCGAGCTGGGGGCCTTCCTGGCGGGCCTGGACGCCCAGGCCACCCGCTTCGACGAGCGCCAGGCCGCGCTGCTCGCCCGCCGCGCCGCCGCGGCCGCCGCCCGGGCCTGACCGGGCGCCCGGGAGCTACCGTTCGGTATGCGGACAATTCGGCCGCGCGGGCTCCGGACGAAAGGCCCGCTTTGGCGGCAAACGCCCGCTGTCGCGCCCGATGTGACGAACCTCACACCTGTCCGGAAGGCGTACCCGCTTCCCCCGATGGTGTGATCACTCGTTCGGGTGGGCCGGTGGCGCTCGGTCACCGTCCCGCCCGGCCGGAGCCCGCCCGGCCGGGTGCCAAAAACCTTTCCCGATCGCCCAGTTGCCGCCCCCGACGGCCCCGGACGATCACCGACCGTGATGATCGATGAGTTCCGGTCCGAACCGATTCACCCGTACGGTGGACGGTGTTCGGACCCCGTTCGGTCACCCCGACGGGCCCCTGTCCGGATGTCGATTGAGTAACAGGGCTTGAAGTAAGGCACAATCTCGGCCTCGGGTCGGGCACAAGACCGGCCCCCCAGGCGTTACGTGCGCTGGAGATACCGCACACACCCAGAGGGGGAGAGCGAAAACTATGGCAACGGACTACGACACCCCACGCAAGACCGATGACGACCTCAACGAGGACAGCATCGAGGAACTCAAGGCCCGCCGGAACGAGAAGGCGTCCAGCTCGGTCGACGTCGACGAGTACGACGCCAACGAGGGGCTGGAGCTTCCGGGCGCCGACCTCTCGAACGAGGAGCTCTCGGTCCGAGTGCTGCCCCGACAGGCCGACGAGTTCACCTGCATGAGCTGCTTCCTGGTGCACCACCGGAGCCAGCTCTACAGCGAGAAGAACGGCCAGCCGATCTGCCGGGACTGCGGAGCCTGAAAACGGCGCGGCACTGGCCCGGGCGGGCGATACCCCTTCGCCGGCCCGGTATGCCGCCCCGTCCGGCCCTGAGCAGCAGGGCCGGAGGCAGTAGCAGCGACCGCCCCGAGCGGTCGCACCCGGCAGGACGCCCCACCGCGCTCCCGCCCCGCAGGGCTCGCAGACAGACCGAAAGGGACGGTCCCACCCACCGGGTGGGACCGTCCCTTTCGCATCTCCCGCCACCGCCCGCCGGCGGACGGCCCTCAGCGCTCCCGCGCGGCGCCCTGCCCGTCCGCCGCCGTGCCCCGCCCGTCCGCCGCGGCGGCCAGCGCGTCCGCCAGCTTCTGCGGCGACCGGGTCGACAGGTACAGGTACGGGGTCGGGTCCGCCGGATCGGTCACCTCGACCTTCAGCGCCGTCGGCACGTAGCTGCGCAGCAGCATGAACGCCCGCGGATCGGCCTTCACCGACCGCCAGGCCACCGCCTCCTTCGGGTTCAGCACCTCGGCCGCGCCCAGCGCACCCACCGGGATCCGGGCCTGCCCGGCCACCAGCGACCCCTGCACCACCCGGATCCGCGCCGACCCGTAGCCGCTCAGCGCCGCCGCCCCCGCGACCACCCCCACCACCAGCCCGACCAGCGCGCCCACCCCGCTGAAACGGAGCAGGATCAGCGCGAGCGACAGCCCGAGCGCCACGGACAGCAGCCACCAGGACCGCGGGACGGTGAGACGTTCCTCGTACATGCCCCCCATTGTGGGCGCTCCGCACACCGCGCCCGCCCCCCGGGGCCCCGCCGCCGCACCTGTCCCGGAAAACTACCGACAGGTAGGGTCGGCGCCGTGAACGGACCCACCACCCCCACCACCCCGCCCGCGGACGCCGTCCTCCCCGACCGCTCCCCGCTGGCCCCCGCACCCGGCACCCTCATCGGCTCCCACTACGACGAGTGCTTCGGCTGCGGCCCGCACCACCCCCAGGGCCTCCAACTCACCGCCGTCGCCGGCGAACACCTCGACGTCACCGCGCAGTTCACCGTCAAGCCGGCCCACCAGGGCGGCCCCGGCCTGGCCCACGGCGGCGTCCTGGTCAGCGCCATGGACGAGACCCTCGGCACGCTCAACTGGCTGCTCGGCGCCCCCGCCGTCACCGGCCGCCTGGAGACCGACTTCGTCCGCCCCGTCCCGGTCGACTCGGTGCTGCACATCCACGCCCGGGTGACCGGCGTGCACGGCCGCAAGGTCTACAGCGCCGCCGAGGGCCGCATCGGCGCCCCCGACGGACCGGTCGCCATCCGGGCACAGGCCCTCTTCGTCCAGGTGAAGCTGGAACACTTCACCACGCACGGTCGTCCAGAGGACGTGCAGAAGATCCTGGACGACCCGGACCAGATCAAGCGCGCCCGAGCCTTCGAGGTGAACCCGTGACCGACCCCGTCCGCCCGCCCGTCGACATCCTGATCCGCCGGCTCGACCCGGAGATCCCGCTCCCCGCCTACGAGCACCCGGGCGACGCCGGAGCCGACCTGCGCACCACCGTCGACGCCGAACTCGCCCCCGGCGAACGGGCGCTGCTCCCCACCGGCATCTCCATCGCGCTACCGGACGGTTACGCCGCGTTCGTGCACCCGCGGTCCGGGCTCGCGGCCCGCTGCGGAGTTGCACTGGTGAACGCCCCGGGGACGGTCGATGCCGGGTACCGTGGTGAGATCAAGGTGATCGTCGTCAACCTGGACCCACGGGAGCCCGTCAGCTTCAAGCGGGGCGACCGGATCGCCCAGCTGGTCATCCAGCAGGTCGAGAAGGCCCGCTTCCACGAGGTGGGTGAACTCCCGGGTTCGGTTCGGGCCGAAGGCGGGTTCGGCTCGACCGGCGGTCACGCCGCGGTCTAGCATGCGCCGCGGTCTCGGTTCCGCCGAGCGAGCACGACGAGCGGGTGGAAGCGGTGCGATCGGCGATCGCAGCGCTCTTCGGCCGGTCCGATGGGTAGCAGGTAGCAGATATTCGCGTTCGGTCTTGGATTCGGTCTTGGACCGGGAAGGACAGTGACCGTGTTCCGTCGTCGCAAGAGCGAGGACGCTGTCGAGCAGCTCGCCGAGGACGCCATCAGCGCCGACGAGACGGCCGATGACGTCGAGGGTTCCGTCGAGAGCGAGAACGACACCGAACCGGACCCGGCCGACCGGGTCGGTCTCCCGCCGGCCCCGCGCCCGGACGGGCCGTGGGACGTCTCCGAGCTGGAGAAGCCCGAAGAGGGCCGCGTCGACCTCGGGGGCCTGCTGATCCCCGGCGTCGAGGGCATGGAACTGCGGGTCGAGGTCGCCGGTGACGCGATCGTCGCCGCCACCCTCGTGCTGGGCAACAGCGCCGTCCAGCTCCAGGCGTTCGCCGCCCCCAAGTCGGAGGGCATCTGGGGCGAGGTCCGCGAGGAGATCGCCAACGGCATCACCGGCCAGGGCGGCGTCGTCGAGGAGGAGGAGGGCCCGCTCGGCTGGCACCTCCGCGCCCAGGTCCCCGTCCAACTCCCGGACGGCACCCAGGGCGTCCAGCTGGTCCGCTTCGTCGGCTGCGACGGCCCCCGCTGGTTCCTCCGCGGCGTGATCTCCGGCCAGGCGGCCGTCCAGCCCGAGATGGCCGGCCTGCTCGAAGAGGTCTTCCGCCAGACCGTCGTGGTCCGCGGCGAGGCCCCCATGGCCCCCCGCGACCCGATCGTCCTCAAGCTCCCCGAGGACGCCCAGATGGTCGCGGACGGCGCCGCCGCCGCCCCCACCGAGCCCGACTCGCCCTACGCGGGCGGCTCGATCGACCCCTTCTCGCGCGGCCCCGAGATCACCGAGGTCCACTGACCTTCCGGACGCCCCGCGTCCCCTTCCGCCCCCGTGCCACCCGGTCCGGGGGCGGATTTGCTTTGCGGCCGCCGCTGCCCGTACAGTTCCGGAGTCGCGCCGAGAGGGGCGAACGAAAGCGAGTTCGAGGAAACACCGGTGAAACGGTGGCGAAAACCTCTGATAAGCTGGGAACACGAAAGAACGAAGCGCCCGGAGGTGCGGTCGGAAGGCCGGTCGAAGGAAGCGTCCGTTCCTTGAGAACTCAACAGCGTGCCAAAAGTCAACGCCAGATATGTTGACATCCCCGGCCAG
>NZ_JBIVXY010000018.1:0-57547 GCF_044769485.1 Kitasatospora sp. NPDC090308
TCTGGCAGAACGTCGCCCAAGGCACCCTCCTCGTCATCGCCGTCGTCATCCAACAACGACGCAACGGCGAACGCCCCATCGGACTCCCCGCCTGACCCCAGCCCGTCCTCGACGGCCCGGCCCTCCTGCCACGGAGGGGCCGGGCCGTCGGCGTCTCCGGGCGGAGTGCGAGGCGCGCCACCCCACGATTCGGCAAACTTCCGCCGACAGCCTTTCGATATCACATGAAACATGCCAGCATGCTCGACATCGAAAGCCGCCGGATGCGGCTCAAGTGATGTCGTTTGGTTCCACGGGCTCCGGAGGAGCGGCATGGTCGGACTTCGCAAGGCATCGGCTCCCCTGCTCGTGGCCGCACTGCTGGTGCCCGCCTTGGCGGCCCAAGCCCAGGCCCAAGCCCAGGCCCGGACCCCCGCCCGCCCGGTCGGCGCCACCCCGGCGACCGGCTGCGCGGGGCTCGGGACCCAGCCGGGCCCGGCCCTGCTGGACGTGGACTACGAGAGCGGGACGCTCGACTCGGGCGTCCCGGGCCTGACCACCACCCACGCGAGCGCGCCGGACGCCTCCGCCGTCGTGCGGCCGGGCGACCGGGGTCCGTACGCGGTGGAGCACCGGGTGACCCTGGACGACCCGGCCTACGTCTCCGACGGCGCCCCGCGCAGCGAGAGCGCCACGGACCTGCTGCCGAACGGGACCTTCCGCCCCGGCGACAGCGAGCGCTACGAGTTCAGCGCCCAGCTGCGGGACTGGCAGCCGTACCGGCCGGGCGGCAGCACGACCGGCGACATCTTCTTCCAGGGCAAGTACGGCGGCGGCCAGCCGCCGGCCTTCTACCTGATGGCCAAGCGCAACGCGGTGGCGTTCCGCTCGCCGCAGCTGGACTTCCAGGAGACGGTCGTGGCCGACTTCCAGCCGTACGTCGACCGGTGGATGGACTTCCGGGTGGACGTGCGCTGGGCCGCCGACGACACCGGCTGCTTCCGGGTCTCGGTGCGGCTCCCGGGGCAGTGCGACTACCGGCAGGTGATCGCGCTCGACGGGGTGGCCACCTGGAAGCCGAGCTCGCCGGCCGACCACGGCTACCTCAAGTGGGGCCTGTACCGGCCCTCGGAGTCGACCGCGGCCGGGGACGTCCCGACCCGCACCGTCCGGCACGACGGCATCCGCATCCTCCGGCTTCCCGACGCCGACCCCCAGTAGCAGCACCACCCCCACGAGGAGCAGCAGTGACCGACAGTCCCTTCCTGAGCAGACGCCGCCTCCTGCGGGCCGGCGGAGCGTTCGGCGCGGTCCTCGCCGCCGGATCGCTGCCCGCCGCCCGGGCCGCCGCCGCGACCCCCGCGGCGGGCGCCGGGGCGCCGGGCGCCCCGACGGTGACCGACCTGGGGCCGGGTCTGGTCCAGTTCTCGCTGATGAGCGGCGTCCTGGTGGGCGACACCGTCTACATCGGCTCGCGCAACCTGAACCCGTCCCGGGTGATCGGCTTCCACCTGCCGACCCGGAAGGTGGTCTCCCGCACCGATCTCGACGCCGGTCCGGAGCCGTCCGTGCAGGCGCTCGCCGCGGACCCCACCGGCCGGTACCTGTACATCGGCGTGATCCTCAAGGCCGACCAGGGCAAGCCCAACCTGTACCGCTGGGACCTCTCCACCCCCGACCGGCCCGCCGTCCCGGTCGGCCGGACCGGGGACCGCGACATCCGCGACCTCGCGGTCGCCCCCGACGGCAAGGTCTACGCGGTCGGCGGCATGCCGAACGTCGCGCCGGTGCTGTGGGAGTACGACCCGGCCACCGGCGAGGTGTCCGACCTGGGCACGCCCGACCCGAACGCGACGCTGGCCCGGGCGGTGGCCGCCACCGACACGACCGTCTTCTTCGGGGCGGGCAGCATCCTGGCCGGCGGGGGCGGCGCGAGCAAGGCCTCGCTGTACGCCTACGACCGGGCCGCGCGCACCTTCTCCTCGGTGGTGCCCAAGGAGATGGAGCAGGACCCGAGCCTGCGCGAACTCGCCGTCTTCGGCGACCGCCTGCTGGTCGGCACCTCGGGCGGGACGGACCCGGCGAAGTTCGCCGTGATGAACCTGGCGGACCTGTCCGACTACACGCTGGTGCCCACCCGGGGCAAGACGGTCAAGACCTTCGCGGCCGACGCGGAGCGGTTCTACTTCGCCTCCGAGACCGGCGTGCAGGTCTACTCGAAGGCCGACCGGACGATCACCCCGCTGGCCTTCGACGGGCCGGACCTCGGCGAGATCTGGGGCCTGGACCGGACCGGCGGGAAGCTGGCGGTGGTCTCCGGCTACGGCCTCCTGGTCGAGATCGACCCGGCCGCCGGCACCTCGGTGACCACCGACCTCGGCGAGGCGGGCGCGCCCGCCGACGCCCAGGCGGCCATGGGCGTGGCGGCCGGCGGCGGCTACCTCTACCTGGGCGGCAACGGCACCATCGCCCGGCACGGCCTGCGCAACGGCGAGGTGCTCAACCTGCGGGCGCCCGGCGAGGCCAAGGACGCCGAGGTGATCGACGGCGTCCTCCACACCGGCCAGTACGACGCCCAGGGCATCTGGTGCTACGACCCGCGCGACGGCGAGCAGCCCCGGCAGGTCGCGTCCTTCGCGTCCGAGCTGAACCGGCCGCTGGACACCTGCTGGGACCGGGACCACCGGCTGCTGCTGGTCGCCGTGCAGAACGACACCGCGGGCGGCGGCGCCCTGTGGACGTACGACCCGCGGACCCGGAAGTCGGCCTGCTTCGTCAACCCGATCGACGGCGTCCAGCACGTCCGGGCGGTGGCCGCCCACGGCGGGACCGCCTACCTGGGCGGCGACAACGCCGCCAAGACCGGGCCGCGCGGCACCGTGGTCGCCGTCGACCCGCGCACCGGCAAGGAGCAGTGGCGGACCGAGACGCAGCAGACCGGCTCGTCCGGCGGCGTGGCGGCGATGGCGGCGCAGGGCCGCCACCTGTACGTGCTGACCCGGAACGGCAGGTCGTTCGTCATCGACCTGCGCACCCGCGAGCAGCTGTTCACCGCGGACGTGAGCGCCGTCTGCCAGGGCTTCGCCGCCCTGGTGGTCAACCGGGGGGCGGTCTACGGCGTCTCGACCACCACGCTGTTCCGCTTCGACCCGAAGACGTTCGCGGTCGGCACGGTGGTCGCCGGGGTCAACGGCGCCTGGTACAGCGGGCCGCACCTGAACGCCCACGGCGGCAAGCTGTACACGCTGCGCGACCACAACCTGATCGAGGTGGACGACCACCGCTAGACCGGGCCCCGCCGGGCTCATCGGCCCCCGCCGGGTTCCGGCGGGGGCCGATTCGGTGATCCGCGCCAGGTGTAGACCTTTGATTGATATCTTTCGTCTGTCGAGTGAAGGGGGAACCGTTCGCTCGCTACCGAGGGAGGACCAGAGGTGTTGGCTGACGAACGGCGGCAGGCGATCCTGCGCGCGGTGGAGCACCGGGGCGCGATCACCGTCAAGGAACTGGCCACGGAGATGGGCGTCTCCGCCGTCACCCTGCGCCAGGACGTGCGGGAGCTGGCCGACCGGGGGCTGCTGGCCCGGGTGCACGGCGGCGCACGGGCGCTGGCCGCGCCCGAACCGGCCCCCGCCGCGGCCCGGTCCTCCGCCGCGGGCCGGGCCCCGACCGCGACCACGGCCCCGACCGGGGCCGCCGCCGGGCCGGAGGGGGCGGAGCAGCGCACGGTCGGGCTGGTGGTGCCGCCGGGCGGCTACTACTACGCGGAGGTGATCCGGGGCGTCCAGGACGCGGCCCGGGCGCGCGGCGTGCGGGTGGTGCTGGCCGTCTCCGGGGAGTCGCTGGCGGACAACCAGGAGCAGGTGCGCCGGCTGCTGGCCGGCGGTGTCGACGGGCTGCTGCTGATGCTGCACCCGGGCCTGCGCCCGCTGGAGGAGACCGAGCGCTGGCTGGGCGGCATCGAGGTGCCCGCCGTCCTGGTGGAGCGCCGGGCCGGGCCGGCGGCGGGCCGGCTGGAGCAGGTGGCCTCCGACCACGCGTACGGCGCGGCGCTGGCGGTGCGCCACCTGGCCGGGCTCGGGCACGACCGGGTGGCCCTGGTGGCCCGGGCCGAGAGCCCCAACACCGCGCTGCTGAGCGCCGGTTACACCGACGCGGTGAAGTCCGCGGGGCTGGCCCCGGGGCCGGAGTACCGGATCACCACCACCGGTGACGCGGCGGCGGCCGACGCCCGCTTCGAGGAGGTGGTCCGGGCCGTGGCGGCGGGCGGGTTCCGGGCCGCGCTGGTGCACAACGACATCGACGCGATCACCCTGCTCGGCCTGCTGCGGGCCCGGGGCCTGCGGGTGCCGGAGGACCTGGCCATGATCACCTACGACGACGAGGTGGCCGAGCTGAGCGAGATCCCGCTCACCGCGGTGGCTCCCCCCAAGCAGGCGGTGGGCTCGTGGGCGCTGGAGCTGGTGCTGCGCCGGCTGGCCGACCCGGCCGCGCCGCTGGCCGAGGTGCTGCTCCGCCCGGAACTGCGGGTGCGGGCCTCCTGCGGGGCCGCCGGGCCGTCCTGAGCCCGTGCGGCCCTGGCGGGGACTTCCGATGTCGTAATGCTTTCGTTTCTAACATTCGAAAGCATATGTGTTGACGGGCTGTCGTACGTACCGAATGATGACGGTGACACCCCAGCAAACGATCGGTGGCACCCCATGTTCCGTAGACGCCTGACATTGCTGTCCTGTTCCGTGGCGATCATCGGCGCCCTCGTCACGGGCTGCGGAAGCGCGGAGAGCGGGTCGTCCGCGCCCGGGCCCGCCGCCGGACCGGCGACCGGCGCGGTCACCTTCTGGTCCTTCGTCAAGGGCTCCGACAAGGTCGCCGAGGCGTTCAACCAGTCCCACCCGGGCATCAAGGTGACCTTCGAGTCGGTGCCGTCCGGCCAGGAGTACTACTCCAAGCTCACCAACGCGGTGAAGGCCGGCACCGTCCCGGACGTCGCGGTGGTCGAGTACCCGCAGCTGCCGGAGTTCGCCGCCCAGGGCGCCCTGGAGAGCCTGGACGCCGGCCTCACCGCCACGGTCAGGGACGAGTTCCCGGAGCCGGTGCGGCAGTTGGTCGAGCTCGGCGGCAGGACCTGGGGCGTCCCCCGGGACGCGGCCCCGCTGATGATGTACTACCGCAACGACTTCTTCTCCGCCCACCGGATCGCCGTCCCCACGACCTGGGACGAGTACCGGACGATGGCGCAGCAGGTGAAGCAGGCCGACCCGGACGCCCGCGGCGGGGTGCTGTTCACCGACAACCCGGGGCTGCTGACCGCCCTCGCCTGGCAGGCCGGGGCGCACTGGTTCGGCATCCGGGGCGACTCCTGGAAGGTGTCGCTGACCGACCCGGCCTCCCGCAAGGTCGCCGACTACTGGAGCGACCTCGCCCAGCAGGACCTGGTCGGCTCGCTGAGCACGCTCGACCCGTTCTGGACCAGCGTCCAGCAGGGCCGGACCGTCGCCTACGTCTGCGCCAGCTGGTGCGCCGGCTCCCTCCAGGCGACCGTCGCCGACCAGGCCGGCAAGTGGTCGGTGGCCCCCGTCCCGACCTGGGACGGCCGACCGGCCTCCGCGATGTACGGCGGCTCGTCCTTCGTGATCCCCAAGGGCGCCAAGAACAGCCCGGCCGCCGCCGAGTTCATCAAGTGGATCACCACCGACCCCGAGGGCATGAGGGCCTGGGTCTCCTCCGGGACCAGCAGCATGTTCCCCGCCGACCCGAAGCTGGTGCCGGTCGCCAAGGCCGCCTACCCCACCACCTACTTCGGCGGCCAGGACGTGTACGCCGTCGGCGGCGCCTCCTACGACGCGGTCCTGCCCGGCTGGACCTGGGGCCCGGTGATGGGCACCACGAACACCGCGATCGTCGACCAGCTGCCCAAGGTCGCCGGCGGCGCGCGCCTGGCCGACGTCCTGAACGGCGCGCAGCAGGCCACCGTCGAGGACGTCCGGCACCGCGGCATGCAGCTCGCCCCGTAGTCCGCGCCACCCCTGGTGGGCCCGCGCCCGCCCCGCCGCCCGCCCGGCGGGCCACCGCCGGGCCCTCCCCCGCACCCCCGAGGAAGCCGGTATGGCAAGCCCGTCAGCCCGTGCCCAGCGCCGAACCGCCGCGCTGCTCCTGGCACCGTTTCTCGTCCTGTTCAGCGCCGTCACCCTCGCCCCGCTGCTCTACGCGGGCTGGATGAGCCTGTTCACCACCCGCACCTCCGGCCTCGGCTTCGGCGGCGCCCACCGGGTCTTCGCCGGCCTGGACAACTTCACCCACGCGCTGGCGGACCCGGCGTTCCGCCACGGGTTCCTCACCATCGTCCTGTACGTCGTGGTCTACATCCCGGTGATGATCGGCGGCGCGCTCGCCCTGGCGCTGCTGCTGGACTCGGGGCTGGCCCGGGCCCGGGCCTTCTTCCAGCTGGCCCTGTTCCTGCCGCACGCGGTGCCCGGCCTGATCGCGGCGCTGATCTGGGTCTACCTGTACACCCCCGGCCTCAGCCCGGTGATCGGCCTGCTCGGGAACGTCGACTTCCTGTCGGCGGACAACGCGGTCCTCTCCACCGCCAACATCGCGGTCTGGGAGTGGACCGGCTACAACACGGTGATCTTCTACGCCGCGCTCAAGGCGGTGCCCGGCGAGGTGCTGGACGCGGCCCGGATCGACGGCGCGGGCGGCCTCCGCACCGCCCTGTCGATCAAGCTGCCGATGATCCGCCCCTCGGTCGCGCTGGCCGTCCTGTTCACGGTGATCGGGTCGATCCAGCTGTTCACCGAGCCGAAGGTCATCTACAGCGCCTCCAGCGCGATCGGCAGCAGCTGGACGCCCAACATGTACGTCCAGACCGCCGCCTTCACCCGCAACGACTTCGGCCTGGCGGCGGCCGCCTCGCTGCTCATCGCGCTGTTCGCCGCCGCCCTGTCGTTCCTCGTCACCCGTCTGTCGCGCCACAGGAGCCAGCCGTGACCAAGCCCCCGACCCTCCGGGCCCCGACCCCCGCCGCGGCCCCGGCCCGGCCCGGCCCGAGCACCCCGGCCCGGCGGCGCCCCCGCCCGCGCCACCCGGCGCTGCTGTCCCGGGCCGGCGTGACCGCGGTGCTGGGCCTGGCCGCCCTCTACACCCTGCTGCCGATGCTCTGGCTGGTGCTGTCCTCCACCAAGAGCCGCCAGGACCTGTTCGGCACCAACGGCTTCGCCCCCGGCAGGCGGTTCGCGCTCCTCGAGAACCTCGGCCACCTGTTCAGCACCGACCACGGCATCTACCTGCGCTGGATCGGCAACACGGTGCTGTACGCCGGCGTCGGCTCGCTGCTGGCCACGGTGTTCGCGGTGGCCGCCGGGTACGCCTTCGACAAGCTGGCCTTCCCCGGCAAGGAGAAGCTCTTCGCCTTCGCCCTGCTCGGCGTGATGGTGCCGGGCACGGCGCTGGCGGTCCCGCTGTACCTGCTCGCCGCCCGGGTCGGCCTGGTGAACACCTTCTGGGGCGTCTTCCTGCCCGGCCTGGTCTTCCCGTTCGGGGTCTACCTGGCCCGGGTGTTCAGCGCCGCCTACGTGCCCGACGAGGTGCTGGAGGCCGCCCGGATGGACGGGGCGGGCGAGTTCCGGGCGTTCTGCCGGATCGCCTTCCCGATGCTGGCCCCGGCCTTCGTGACCATCTTCCTGTTCCAGTTCACCCAGATCTGGAACTCGTTCTTCCTGCCCCTGGTGATGCTGTCCGACAAGGACCTCTTCCCGGTCAACCTCGGCCTGTACGTCTGGTACTCGTCCGCGCTCTCCCAGGGGCACCCGCAGGACTACCTGCTGGCCGTGGTCGGATCGCTGGTGTCCGTGGCCCCGCTGGTGGTGCTGTTCCTGATGCTCCAGCGGTTCTGGAAGTCCGGCATGACGGCCGGCGCCGTCAAGTAGGCCATCGACATGAGGATCCCCGTGCCCACGACCCCGCCCGCCCGGCCCGTTCCGGACCGCCCGCCCGCCCAGCCCGCCGCGCACCGCCCGCGCGCCCTGTTCGCCATGGGCCGCCGGCACCGCGACGCGCTCTTCCCCCCGGCCGCGGTCGAGCGGCTTGCCCGCCACGTCGACCTCGACCCGGGACTCGTCGTCGAGGCCGCCGGGGACTTCGACCGGATCGCGGACCCGGCCTCCGTCGAGCTGCTGGTCACCTCCTGGGGCTGCCCCCCGCTGGACGCCGCCGCGCTGGACCGGCTGCCCGCGCTGGCGGCCGTCGTGCACGCCGCCGGAAGCGTCAAGCACCACGTGACGGAGGCGTGCTGGGAGCGCGGGCTGCGGGTCAGCTCGGCCGCCGCGGCCAACGCCGTCCCGGTCGCCGAGTACACCCTCGCCGCCATGCTGTTCGCCAACAAGCGCGTCCTGGAGATCGGCGGCCTCTACCGCGAGCACCGGGCCGCCCTGGACTGGTCGGCGCACTTCCCCGGCTTCGGCAACTACCGGCGCACCATCGGCGTCGTCGGCGCCTCCCTGGTCGGGCGCCGGGTGCTGGAGCTGCTGCGGCCCTTCGACTTCGACGTCCTGGTGGCCGACCCCCACCTCGACCCGGCCGGGGCCCGCGCCCTCGGGGCCCGGCCCGCCGAGCTGGACGAGCTGCTCCCGCTCTGCGACGTCGTCTCGCTGCACGCCCCCGCGCTGCCCGAGACCCACCACCTGCTGGACACCCGGCGGCTGGCGCTGATGCGGGACGGGGCGACGCTCATCAACACCGGGCGCGGCTCGCTGGTCGACACCGCGGCGCTGACCGCCGAACTGCGCTCGGGCCGCCTGCACGCCGTCCTCGACGTCACCGAGCCCGAGGTGCTGCCGGCCGACTCGCCGCTGTACACGCTGCCCAACGTGCTGCTCACCCCGCACATCGCCGGCTCGCTGGGCGGCGAGCTGCTGCGGATCACCGCCGGTGCCCTGGACGAGGTCGAACGGTACTGTGCCGGACGGGAGTTCGCCCACCCGGTGAGCCGCGCGGCGCTGTCCGTCTCGGCCTGAGCGAACCGCCGAACCCGCCACCGCAACCACCACCCGGAGCACCCGCGATGCCCGCCACCGGCCGACTGACCGACGTCCTGCTGTACACCCGCACCACCGGCTACCGCCACGCCTCCCTCCCGGCCGCGACGGCGGCGCTGCGCGAACTGGGCCGGGACCACGGCTTCGCCGTCGAGGCCACCGAGGACCCGGCGGTGTTCACCGACGCCTCGCTGGCCGGGCGCGGCGCGGTGGTGTTCCTGTCCACCAGCGGCGAGGTGCTCACCCCGGACGGGCGGGCGGCGCTGCGGCGCTGGGTGGAGGGCGGCGGCGGCTTCGCGGGCGTGCACTCGGCCGCCTGCACCGAGTACGACTGGCCGTACTACGGCGAGCTGCTCGGCGCCCGCTTCGCCGGGCACCCCGAGGTGCAGCCCGCCACCGTGCTGGTGGAGGACCGGGACCACCCGGCGACCGCCCACCTGCCGGCGCGCTGGCCGTGGTGCGACGAGTGGTACGACTTCCGGGACGGCCCGCGGCCGGGGGTGCGGGTGCTGGCGACCGTCGACGAGTCGGGCTACCGGGGCGGCGGCATGGGCGGCGACCACCCCCTGGTGTGGTGCCGGGAGTCCGGGGCGGGCCGCTCCTTCTTCACCGCCCTGGGCCACCGGGAGGAGGCGTACGCGGACCCGCTCTTCCGCCGCCACCTGCTGGGCGGCCTGCGCTGGGCGGCCGGCGCGGCGGACTGACGGCCGCGACCGGAGGCGCGGGCGCGCGGCGGACCCGGCCGGGCGCCCCGGCCTGGAAGCTGTGCTGCCAGGCCGGGGGCGGTGCTATGGTCGTGCTCGCCCAGGACCAGGAAGGGGAGCTCGCGCATGCTCGGTGGAGTGTTCCCGGTGGCGCAGGCCCCGCGGGGCGGCGGGCGACGGTCCGCCGTCGCGGACGGGTGCCCGGGAGCCGTCGGGGGGCTGGTCGGATGACGGTCGGACGCGGGACGCTGAGCGACCAGATCGTCCGGGAGATCATCGCGGAGATCAAGGAGCGCGACCTGCGGGCCGGTGACGAGATCCCGGCCGAGGGCGAGCTGGCCGAGCGGCACGGGGTGAACCGCCTGGTGGTCCGCGAGGCCGTCCGGACCCTGGTGGCCCGGGGCGTGCTGGTCTCCAGCCAGGGCCGGCGGGCCCGGGTCGCGGTGCCCTCCCCCACGGTGCTGGAGCAGATCCTGGAGTTCCGCCTCAGCCAGAACTCGATGGAGCTGCGCGACCTGATAGAGACCCGCCGGGTGATCGAGGGCGAGCTCGCCCGCCGCGCGGCCTCCCGGGTCGCCGCCGGACAGGGTTCGGTGGACGGGGCCGAACTCGCGCTGGCCGCCATGCGCGAGCGCACCGGCGACCGCGACGCCTTCATCGCCGCCGACCTGGCCTTCCACCAGGCGCTGGCCGACCTGGCCGACTCCAACGTGCTCTCCTTCATCCTGTCGGCCATGAACGGCGTCCTGCTGGACGCCCGCCGCACCAGCTTCCAGGGCCGGGAGGAGCGCGGCAGCAGCCACCAGGAGACCGTCGACGCGCACCGGGAGATCCTCGACGCGGTCGTCGCCGGCGACCCGGACGCCGCGGCCGGGGCGATGGCACGCCACCTCACCGAGACCGGGCACGACCTGGGGCTGTGACGGCCGGCCGCGGGGCGCGGAACCGCGGCCGCCGGCTCAGAACCTCGGTTCCAGGGCGAGTTCGGTCCAGATCGTCTTGCCGCGCTCCGCGTACCGGCAGCCCCAGCGCTCCGCCAGCTGCGCGATCAGGAACAGGCCGCGCCCGCCCTCGTCGCTGTCCAGCGCGCGGCGCAGGCGCGGCTGGGTGTTGGAGGGGTCGGAGACCTCGCAGACCAGCGTCCGGTCGCGGATCAGCCGCAGCACGGCGGGGCCGTGGGTGTAGCGGATGGCGTTGGTGACCAGCTCGCTGACGATGAGTTCGGCGGCGAAGGCGAGGTGGTCCAGGCCCCAGGCGGCGAGCTGGGCCCCGGTGTCGGCGCGGGCCCGCTGGACGTCGGCGAGGTCGGCGTACCGCCGGGTCAGGGTGGACTGCGGCAGGACGGCGCGGGTGCGGGCGAGCAGCAGCGCGGTGTCGTCCTCGGGGTGGTCGGCGCCGGGGCGGGCGGCGAGCAGGTCGGCGGCGACGTCCTGGAGGGGGCGGTCGGCGGGGGCGAGGCCGGGCAGCCGGGTGAGCAGGCCGGGCATGGCGGCGTCCGGGTCGTGGCCGGTGAGGCCGTCGGTGTACAGGGCGAGCAGGCTGCCCGGCTCCAGCACGGTGCGGTGCACCTCGTAGGCGCTGTCGCCCGCGCCGAGCGGCGGCCCGGGGTCGAGCGGCAGGTAGCGGGCGGTGCCGTCCGGGGTGAGCAGCAGCGGCGGGGGGTGTCCGGCGCTGGCGGTGTGCAGTTCCCGGCCGACGGGGTCGTAGACGGCGAACAGGCAGGTGGCGCCGACGGTGTCGGGCTCGGCGGACTCGGCGGCCATCCGCTGGACCAGGTCGTTGAGGCGGATCAGCAGGTCGTCGGGCGGCAGGTCGAGTTCGGCGAGGGTGTGGACGGCGGTGCGCAGCCGGGCCATGGTGGCGGTGGCCTGGAGCCCGTGGCCGGTGACGTCGCCGATGACCAGGGCGGTGCGCAGCGAGGAGAGCGGGAAGGCGTCGTACCAGTCGCCGCCGACGCCGAGGGTGCCGTCGGCGGGCCGGTAGGCGCCGGTGCTCTCGCAGGCGGTGGTGGTGTCGGTGGTGGGCGGCGGGAGCAGGCTGTTCTGGAGGACGACGGCGGTGGCGTGCTCGCGGGTGTAGCGGAAGGCGTTGTCGAGGGCGAGTGCGGTGCGGTCGCACAGGTCCTGGACGAGTTTCACGTCGGCGTCGTCGAACGGTTCGGGGGTGGTGGTGCGCCAGACCATGACGTAGCCGAACAGCCGGCCGCGGTAGTAGAGCGGGCAGCCGATCGCGGAGCGCATGCCCGCGGGGACGTGCGCGGCGATCAGCCGCGGGTCTCCGCTGAGCGCGTAGCGGGCGCTGTCCGGGTCGAAAGCGAGGGCGCCGCCGACCGCGACGGCCGCGATCTCCGGCCGGTCGGGGACGGTGGGGACGGGTTCGCCGACCTGCACGAGCGGGGCGGGCCAGCGCCCCCCGGTGGCCTTCGCGGCGACCCGGCGCGGCGCGGACGCCTGGACGCCGGGGTAGCCGAGCTGCGGGTCGCGGCCCTGCAGGACGGCGTCGGGGAAGTCGACGGCGGCCAGGTCGCCCAGAGCCGGAACCAGCACGTCGACGAGTTCGCGGGCCCCGCCGACCACGTCGAGGGAGCCGCCGATCTCGGCGGCGCGCCGGTACGCCTCGGCCAGGCCGAGCCGGGCGCGGCCGGCGGCGGGCAGCTCGACCAGGACGACGACCACGCCGCGGGGGCGCCCGTCGGGGCCGTCGTCGGGGTCGGCGGCGGGGAAGCAGGTGAGGGAGAAGACCCGCTGCTCGTCCAGGCGGTGCTCGACCCCGATGACGGCGGTGCCGTCGAGGGCGGTCCGGTCGCAGGCGGCCCGGGCGGGCACGCCCTCGGGGGTGCGCAGGCGCTCCAACCAGTCCTGGCCGTCCGGGCCGGTGCCGAGGCCGCTCACCAGCAGGGCGTCGAAGGCGGCGCTGAGCCGGACGGGGCGCAGGCCGCGGTCGAGGTAGGCGGTGGCGATGCGGTCCTGCTGGAGCACGGCCCGGGCCAGCGAGGCGTCCGGGAGCCCGAGGCCGGCCGGGTCGGCGGGCTGCGGGGTGATCGTCAGCAGCGCGCCGCCGCCGGGCGGGCCCGCGGGCAGCAGGCGCAGGTCGACGGTGCGCGAACCGCCGTCGGCGCGCCGCAGTCGGGCGCCCTCGACGGGGGCGGTGCCGGTGGGCAGCGGGCCGCCGAGCAGCTCGGCGGCCGGACGGCCGCGCAGGCCGTCGGCGGGGACGCCGAACAGGTCGGCGGCGCCCTGCGACCACCAGGTGACGGTGCCCGCCGGGTCGAGCAGGACCGCGGCGCTCGCGGGGACGGGCTCCCGCGCCGGGTCCTGGCCGGGGGCGGGCGCGGGGGGTGCTGGAGAGTCCACGGGGCGTCTCCCCTTCCGGGCTCGGGCGCGTACCTCCTGCCAGGATGCGCCGCCGGACGACCGCGGGCACGCCGCGACCGCCGCCCACCACCCGGCTGGCGCGCCGCCGGGGGGCGTGGCTACCCCGCGAGGTCCGGCTCCAGGGCGTCGGGGAGGGCGGGGAGGTCGGTGGCACCGTCCAGGACGCGGGCGTGCGGGGGCGGTGGCGAAGTCGGCGGCGTCGGTGGGCGCGCCGGTGCGACGGCGGAGACCCGGGCGCCGGCCCGGTGGGCGGCCGGCAGGTCACCGGTGGCGCCGCCGACGGCGGCCATCCGGTGCAGCGTTCCGCCGGGGCCTCCCGGGCCCAGATCGCCCTGCGCGCTGCTGCCCGCCGTCACCCCCCGGCTGGCCGGGCTTGCTCCTCCCCCGGCTGGACGTCGACGTCCGCGCCTCGCTGGTCCTCGGGCCGGTCGGGGCCGTCGACCTGCTCCCGGCGGCGGTCCGCCGCCACCCGGTCCGAGCCCCGCCGCCCCGCCCGAGCCCCGCCGTCCGGTCCGGACGCCCCGACCGTCGTTACAGGTCCCCCCACTGGTCGAGCAGGGCGTCGGCGTCCGGCTCGGCGGGGCCCGGGTCCTCCGCGAGGGTCTGCTCGGCCCAGATGATCTTGCCGCGGGCCAGGTAGCGGGTGCCCCAGCGCTCGCAGAACCGGGCCACCAGGTAGAGGCCCCGGCCGCCCTCGTCGGTGTCTGCGGCGCGGCGCAGGTGCGGGGAGGTGCTGCTGCCGTCGGCGACCTCGCAGATCAGGTGCCGGTCGTCGCAGAGCAGGCGCATCCGGACCGGCTCGGTGCCGTAGCGGATGGTGTTGGTGACGAGTTCGCTGATGATCAGCTCGGTGGCGAAGACCTTGTGCTCCAGGCCCCAGCGCTCCAGGGTCGCGGTCACCTCGGCGCGGATCCGGGAGACCGCGGCGGGGTCCCGTTCGAGCCGCCACTCGGCGATCCGGTCGGGGTCGAGGCGGCGGGTGCGGGCGGCGAGCAGCGCGACGTCGTCCTCGGGGCGTTCGGGCAGCAGCGCGTCCAGGACGGCGGTGCAGGCGCCCTCGGGGGTGCCGTCGGAGCCGGCCAGGGCCCGGGCGAGCAGGCCGAACGCCTCGTCGGTGTCGCGGTGGCGCTGCTGGAGCAGGCCGTCGGTGAACAGCACCAGCAGGGTGCCCTCGTCCAGGTGCAGGTCGAGCAGCTCGGCGGGCAGCGCCGCGCCGGTGCCCAGCGGCGGGGAGAGCGGCAGCTCGGGGACGTGCACGGTGCCGTCGGGGTGCAGCAGCGCGGGCGGCGGGTGGCCGGCGGAGGCCAGCGCG
Organism: Kitasatospora sp. NPDC090308; assembly: GCF_044769485.1. Lineage (NCBI taxonomy): Bacteria > Bacillati > Actinomycetota > Actinomycetes > Kitasatosporales > Streptomycetaceae > Kitasatospora > Kitasatospora sp. NPDC090308. The sequence goes on from NZ_JBIVXY010000018.1 coordinate 14,405, forward strand.
CAGTGCCCGGTGGCCGGGTCGTAGACGGCGTACAGGCAGGTCGCGCCGGTGACCGCGCCGTCCGCGTTGGGGTCGAGTCGGGTGGCGAACTCGTCGAGCTGGGCGAGGAGTTCGTCCGGTTCGAGGTCGAGGGCGGCGAAGTTGTGCACCGCGGTGCGCAGCCTTCCCATGGTGGCGGCGGCGCCGACGCCGTGGCCCACCACGTCGCCGACGGCCAGCGCGACCCGGGCGCCGGAGAGCGGGATGACGTCGAACCAGTCGCCGCCGACGCCGGCCTCGGCGGGCCGGTAGCGCCAGGCGGTGTCGACGGCGCTGTGGGCGGGCAGTTCGCCGGGCAGCAGGCTGCGCTGGAGCGCGGTGGCGGTGGCGTGCTCGCGGGTGTAGCGGCGGGCGTTGTCCAGGCAGACGGCGGCGCGCAGCGCGAGCTCCTCGGCGAAGGCGAGGTCGTCGGCGGTGAACGGCTGCTGCTCGGCGCGCCAGAAGTTGGCCACCCCCAGGACCAGGCCGCCGGCCTGGAGCGGCACCGAGACCAAGCTGTGCAGGCCGAAGTCGAGCAGTTCGCGGGCGTGTTCGGGGTCGGCGCACCAGTCGTCGCGGGCGGCGAGGTCGATCAGCAGGGCCCGGCCGGCGACCAGGTCGGCGGGGATGGTGGAGACGGGCGCGGTGCCGACGGGGTGGCCGAGCGGGTACAGCGGGAAGCCGGCCCGGACGCCGACCCGGGCGGTGCGGCGCACCCGCAGGCTGCCGGGCTCGGGTTCGGCGCCCTCCAGCACGGGTTCCAGGAGTTCGACGGTGGTGTAGTCGGCGAACTCCGGGACGGCGGCGGCGGCGAGTTCCTCGGCGGTGCGGGTGACGTCGAGCGTGGTGCCGATCCGCAGTCCGGCGGCGTACAGCAGGTCGAGGCGGCGGTGCGCGGTCTCGGCGCGGCCGGCCAGCGCGCGCAGCTCGGTGGTGTCGCGCAGGGTGGCGACCGCGCCGTCGGTGCGGCCGGCCCGGCGGACGGGGCGCTGGTTGACGGCCAGCAGGCGGTCGCCGACGGGGTGCACCTCGTCGGTGGCGGTGCGGCCGGAGCCGAGCAGGTCGGCGAGGTCGGGCGGCAGGCCGAGGGCGTCGAGCCGCGGGGCGGGGTCCGTGGCGGGCAGGTCGAGCAGGCGGCGGGCCTCGTCGTTGGCGAGTTGCAGGCGGCCGTCGCCGGTGATGACGACGCCCTCGCGGACGGCGTGCAGCACGGCGTCGTGGTGTTCGTACATCCGGGTCATCTCGGCCGGTCCCAGGCCGTGGGTCTGCCGCCGCAGCCGCCGGCTGACCAGGGCCGAGCCGCCGGCGGCGAGCACCAGGGCGACGCCCGTGGCGGCGAACAGCACGGGCAGCTGCGCCTGGAGGTGCTCCTGGACGCTCTTGACCTGGATGCCGACCGAGACCAGGCCCACCGGCTTCCCGGCGGGGTCGAAGACGGCGACCGTGGTGTCCACGGCCCGGCCGAACAGGGTGCTGTCGAAGGTCTCCTGGAACGGCCGGCCGCTGAAGGCGGGGGCGAACGCGCCGGAGACGTGGCCGCCGATCAGGCTCGGGTCGGGGTGGGACCAGCGGATGCCGTTCGGGTCGAACGCCACCACGTACGCCACGCCCGCCTTCATCCGGGTCTGCTCGGCGGCGGGCTGGAGGACGGCGCTGGGGTCGGCGGACTCCATCGCGGCGCGCGTCCCGGGCGCGTTGGCGAAGGACTCGGCGACCGACATCGAGCGGTCGTACGCCTCCTGCGTGGTGCGCTGGCGGGCCTGCACCACCAGCGCCGCCAGCGCGGCACCGGCCAGCACCACGATCACCACCAGTTGCAGCAGGAACACCCGCGTCGCCAGACTGCGCGGCAACCGGGCCCACCGCGGTCTCCCGTGCTCGCTCACCCCTACATTCTGGGAGCCCGCCGGGCCGACGGCCTGTCCGGACGAGTAGCGGGCGCGGCGGCGGTCGGGGTGGCGGGCCCGTTCAGCGGGTGGCGGCGGCGGAACGGGGCAGGCCGCTCGGCTCCCACCGGCGGACCTCGGCCCGCTCCCCCGTGCCGGGCGCGCCCGCCAGCGCGGCCTGCCGCCCGGCGGCGGCGACGGCCTCCGCGGCGGTGGGCGTCCAGTGCGCCGAGACGCGCAGGCCGGTGCGTCCGTCGTCCAGGGCGGTGCGCAGGGTGACGATCCACGGCGGCCCCCAGACGTGCGGCGGGCGCGCCGACGGAGCCGGCGCGCCCGGGGACGGAGCGGCGGAGGCGGCGGGAGCGGCGGAGGCGGTGGAGGCGGTGGAGAAGCAGGACACGGTGTCCTCCGGGGTGGTGCTCGGTGGGTGCGGCGGCGCCCGCCGCCCGTCAGGGCGGGGGCGGTGGGCACCGCCGCGGCTTGCGGGGCCGCCCCGGGCCGGGGTCCGGGGCGGCGGGGGGCGGGTCAGGGGGTGCGGACCCAGAACTCGATGGACAGCGGCGGGACGGTGATGGTCAGGGTCGGGCCGGTCTTGAATCCCAGGGACTGGTTGTTGGTCGAGGGGCCGTAGCGGTGGCCCTCGAAGGCGGCGGCGGTCCGGGTGTCGACGGTGTAGGTGAAGGAGTCGGTGGCGGAGCGGTTGGTGATCGCGAAGACGGGCTTGCCGGCCGGGGTCTTCCAGGCCATGATCCGCTGGTCCCGCAGGACGGCGGACTCGTCGACGCCGTAGCGGACGGAGTCCCACGGCAGGTACCGGACGAAGCCGGCCACGGCGTTCCAGTTCTGCGGGTTGAAGTCCCAGTGGCCGACCGGGATGTCCGGGAAGTGGCTGAAGTCGGTGTCGCCCGGCGGTCGCCAGAAGCCGAGCGAGTAGCCGGGCGCCTCGGCGTTGGTGGTGGGCTTGAGGGCGTGCAGCCAGAACCAGGTGGGGGCGTCCTGGAAGACCATCCAGTTCATGATCGACTGGGCGGTGTTGACCGTCCGCACGTCCGAGGTCGTGTTGTCGAGGTACTCGAACTCGTTGTTGAAGACCGTCTTGCCGGACGCTCCGACCCGGAAGTCGTGGTCGATCTGGTAGTCGGAGTCGTAGCCGATCCGGTGGTAGGTCCAGGCGTCCACGTAGGACAGCGCGGTGGCGTCCCGGGTGATCGCCTGGCCGATGGCGCCGCCCCAGCCGTCGAGGCTGTCGGCGGTGACCATGACGTTCGGGTACCTGGACTTGATCTTCGGCACGACGGCCTTGAAGGTCGCCAGGTACTGGTCGGCGGTGTAGACGCAGGAGGAGTAGCCGGTGGAGAGCCGGGGCTCGTTCTGCAGGCCCCACATCGAGACCGGGACGCCCTGGGCGGTGAGGTGGTCGAGGTCGCCGACCAGGGCGTCGCCGAAGTCGGACAGGAACTGCGGGTCGAAGGAGGAGAGGTGGCCGCCGATGTAGGAGTCGTTGGACTTCCAGCCCGGGGCGGGCGACCAGTACTCCACCGAGGTGCCCTCGATGCGGGCGCGGCTCATCATGTCGGCGAGTCCGGCGCCCTGGCCGGCGAAGCGGTCCTGGATGTGCTTGCGGGTGGGGTCCAGGCCCCGGTAGTAGAGGCCCATCGCCAGCCGGCAGTAGCGGAAGCCGCGGTCGGAGCGGCCGCCCATCAGCATCTGCTGGTAGAACCGGGTGAGTTCGGAGGCGGTGAGGTCGTGCGGGACGCCGCTGACGGTGTCCGGCAGGCCGTTGTTGCCCGAGCCGATGGAGTCGGACTGGATCTCGAAGCCCAGGCCGAGGATGGTCTGCTTGGCGGCCTGGTCGAAGCGGATCGCGTAGCTGCCCGAGGTGGCGGCGGCGGTGGCCGCCGCGGCCGGGGACAGGTGGAGCAGGGGCGAGAGCGCCGCGCCGGCGCCGACGGTCGCGGCGCCGCGCAGCATGGAGCGGCGGCTGATCCCGCTCGGCTCGGGCAGGGCCATGGTCTACCTCCGGGGGTGGGTGGGGAAGGCGACGGGGTACTGCGGGTGTCCGCGTCTCCGGCCGGGGTCAGAGACGGGCGACGGTGTAGCGGTCGACGGCGTCCTCGTCGAGGTCGAAGCCCAGGCCCGGGCCGGTGGGCACGGTCAGCACGCCGTCGGCGAACTTCGGCGGGTTGCGCAGGATGGCCTCGCGGATCGGGTTGGGCAGCCGGTTGTACTCGTAGGTGCGCAGGTTCGGGGTGGCCGCGCACAGGTGCAGGGCGGCGCACAGGCTGACGCCGGAGCCGACGCCGTGCGGGGCGATGTCGACGTGGAAGGCGGAGGCGAGCGCGGACAGCCGCATCGCCTCGGTGATGCCGCCGCACCGGGCCACGTTCGGCATGAAGACGTCGATGGCCCGGTTCAGCAGGGACTCGCGCAGGTCGAAGCGGGTGAAGTGGGTCTCGCCGTTGACCACGGTCAGGCCGGTGCGGCGGCGCAGTTCGCCCAGGTTGGCCAAGTCGTCGACCTGGAGCGGCTCCTCGTACCAGGAGATGCCGAGGTCGGCCAGGACGGCGCCGACCCGGGTGGCCCGGTCGAGGTCGTAGGCGCAGTTGGCGTCGGTGAGGATCTCGACGTCCTCGCCGACGGCGGCGCGCACCGCGCTCAGGTGGGCCCGGTCGGTGCGCTCGCCGCGCCCGATCTTGACCTTGAGCGCCTTGAAGCCGGCGTCGACGAAGCCGAGCGCCTGGCGGGCGGAGTCCTCGGGGTCGGCGTGCAGCGCGACGGGGCTGGCGTAGCAGGGCACCGTCTCCCGGATCGGGCCGCCGAGCAGGCGGTGGACGGGCTGTCCGGCGAGCTTGCCGCGCAGGTCCCACAGGGCGAGGTCGACGCCGGCCAGGGCTTCGAGGTAGAAGCCGCGGTTGTGGCCGCCGGCCGCCTGGCCCTGGTAGAGGCGCTCCCAGACCGCGCCGGTGGCCAGCGCGTCCTGGCCGATCAGCAGCGGGGCCAGCACGGTGGCGACGACGGTGGCGGTGACCTGCGGGGAGGGCAGGCCGTACGCCTCGCCGATGCCGACGCTGCCGTCCTCGGTGTGGACCTTGACCAGGGTGGCGTACTGGCCGCGGCGGGGCAGCACCAGGTGGCTGGAGGCCGGGTAGCGCAGCCAGTCCGGCACGTCTGCGGGCGAGTCGTAGAGGTCGTCGAAGCTGGCGGACAGGGCCAGGGCCTCGACCTTGGTGATGCGGAGCGGCTGGGTGCTCACGGGTCTCTCTCCTGCGGGGGTGGTGCGGGCCGCCCTCGGTCGGAGGGCGGGGCGGGTCAGGCGTGTTCGAGGATGTCGCCGCGCGAGGTCTCGCGTCCGCTGAAGACCGCGACCGCGGTGATCAGGCAGCCGGCCACCACGTAGAGGGCGACGGGGGCGATGGAGTCGGTGCCGGCGACGAGCGCCGCGCCGATGAAGGGGGTGGTGCCGCCGAAGATCGCTCCGCCGAACTCGCGGCCGACGCTGACCCCGCTGAACCGGACCCGGGCGTCGAACTGCTCGGCGACCAGGGCGGCCTGCGGGCCGAAGACCATGTCCTTGCAGACCGGGACGGCCAGCACCAGCGCCAGGAAGACCAGCGCGGTGTTGCCGGTGCCCAGCAGCCAGAAGAACGGGTAGGCGTAGACGATGGTGCAGCCCAGGCCGATGGCGACCATGGTGCGGCGGCCGATCCGGTCGGAGAGCCAGCCCCAGAACGGGATGGTGAGGATCTCCAGGGCGCCGGCCAGGGCGGCGGCCCACAGCATGGTGGACTTGGGGATGCCCAGGTCCTTGGTGGCGTAGGAGAGGCCGAACGCCTGGATCAGGTAGGCCCAGACGAAGCCGGAGGCGGTGATCCCGAGCACCCGCAGGACGGCGCCGGGCTGCTCCTTGACAACGGTCAGGAACGGGAAGCGGACGGTCTCGGCCTGGTCGGCCAGCTCGGTGAAGACCGGGGTCTCCTTGATGCCCCGGCGCAGCCACACGCCGAACAGCACCAGGACGAAGCTGAGCAGGAACGGGATGCGCCAGCCCCAGGTGAGGAAGGCGTGGTCGGGCAGCAGGGCGACCAGGGCGAAGACGGCGGTGGCCAGGACGGAGCCGGCGCCGGTGCCCATCGCGGGGATGGAGCCGAACAGGCCGCGCTTGCCGTTGGGGGAGTTCTCGACGGTGAGCAGCGTCGCGCCGGCGAACTCGCCGCCGACCGCGATGCCCTGGCAGATCCGCAGCAGGACGAGCAGGACCGGGGCCCACACGCCGACGGTGGCGTGGGTGGGCAGGACGCCGACCAGGGTGGTGGCGACGCCCATGCCGAGCATGGTGACCAGCAGGACGTACTTGCGGCCGATCCGGTCGCCGAGGTGGCCGAAGAGGATGCCGCCGACGGGGCGGGCCGCGAAGCCGACGCCGAAGGTGGCGAAGGAGGCCAGGGTGGCGCCGGTCGAGCTGGAGCCGAAGAAGAGCGGGCCGAAGACCAGCGCCGAGGCGAGGCCGTAGAGGTTGAAGTCGTACCACTCCATGACGGTGCCGACGGTCGCGGCGGCCATGGTGCGCCGGGTGGGGGCGCTGGGGGTGCTGTTCACGAGGGTTCTTCCGGGGTGTGCTGTGGTGGTCACGGGGTTCTCCCACCGGCTGGGGGCGGCTTGTGCGAGTTACCGTATGCGATATACGAAATGCGGTCCATAGCTGCTGCGGCGGTGTTTCCGTTTCGTGTCCCGGCCTCCTCCCGGTAGGCCGCGGCGGGCGGCGCGGCCACCTCCGAACGACGGGCCAGCACCGCGCCCGCCAGGGCGTCCGGCTCCGGCAGCCGGTGCCGGGCGGTGGTGGCGAACATCAGCCCGCCGCCGAAGGCCACGCTGCTGACGTGCGGCGTACCGACGGCCGAGGCGCCCAGCAGCCGGCCGTCCGGGGCGTGGCAGCGCACCGTCCCCGCCCCCCAGGCCGCGACCCACAGCCGGCCCCGGGCGTCCACGGCCATGCCGTCGGGGCGGCCCTGCGCGGCGGGCAGCCGCACCAGCGTCCGGCTGCGGCCCAGCTCCCCGGTGGCCGGGTCGAGGGCGTGGGCGGTGATCTCGCCGCGGGCGCTGTCGGCGAGGTAGAGCACCGTGCCGTCCGGGGCGAAGACCGGCCCGTTGGGCACGGTCAGTCCCGCCAGCACCCGGTGCACGCCCCCGTCGGTGTCCACCCGGTACAGGCTGCCCGCGCCCTCGGCCGCGTCGGCGGCCATGCTGGTGGCCCAGAACCGGCCCGCCGGATCGCAGCCCGCGTCGTTCATCCGCCGCGGCCGGTCGGCACCGGCCTCCGGGCGGGCCAGCCAGCGCACCGGGCCGGTGGGGCCCAGCCGGACGATCCCGTCCCCGGCCGCGGCGATCCACTCCCCCGCCCGGCCCGCCACCGGGGCCACCGCGCCCAGCGGCACCCCCAGGTCGGCCGGCGTCCGCACCCGGCCCGGCCGGGCCGGGTCCCAGGCGTGCAGCGTCCCGCGCAGCAGGTCGGTGTAGTACAGCCGCCCGTCGTGCCAGCGCGCGGCCTCGGCCAGCTGGTGGCGGGCCGGGCCGATCGGCCGCCAGTGGTCCTCGCGCATCGGCGACTCCTCCGTTCGGTGCGGGTGGTGCGCGGTGCGGGTGGTGCGCGGTGCGGGGCTGCGCTCAGCGCAGGGCGGTGCCGGGCGCGGCGGAGAGCAGTCCGAGCTCGGTCCGGACCGGCGGGCCCTCCCAGTCGCCCGCCGCGGCGACCGCGAACGCGCCCAGCGAGACCGCCCGTTCCAGCCGGTCGGCCACCGACAGGCCGTCCAGCCGGCCCGACAGGTAGCCGGCCGTGAACGCGTCACCGGCGCCGACCGTGTCGCGCACCGTCACCGGCACCGCCGCCCGGGCCGTGGACCCGTCCTCGGTGAACACCTCGGCACCCTCGGCGCCGCGCTTGACCACCACCTCCCGGACGCCCGCCTCCAGCAGCGCCTCCACCCGCGCGGCCTCGGTGTCCGCCGCCGCCGGGGCGGCCAGGTGCAGCTCGTCGTCCGAGGCGACCAGCACGGTGGCGCGGGCGGCCAGCGGGCGCAGCGCCTCGGCGGCGTCCGCGGCGGTCCACAGCCGGGCGCGGTGGTTGACGTCCAGGCAGAGCGCCGCGCCGGTGCGGTTCGCCCGCTCGGCCGCGTACCGCACGGCGCCCAGCGGGCCGGGGCCCAGGGCGGCGGTGACGCCGGTCAGGTGGACCACGTGCGCGCCCTCGGCGAGCGCGGCGGCGGCGTGCCGCTCGGACAGCAGGCTGCCCGCCGAGTGCGTGCGGTAGTAGACGACCCGGGTCAGGTCGGTGGTGCGGGGTTCGAAGACGACCAGTCCGGTGGGCGCGTGGTCGGCCACCGGGGCGTGGGCGAGGTCGACGCCCTCGGCGCGCAGCGTGCGCAGCACCAGGCGGCCGAACTCGTCGGCGCCGACCACGCCCGCCCAGCGCACCCGGTGGCCGAGCCGGGCCAGCCCGATGGCGACGTTGGCCTCGGCGCCGGCCACCGACAGGTCGAGGGAGCCGCCCAGGTGCAGGGGGCGGTCGGCGCGCAGCGCGCCCATCGCCTCCCCGAGCGTCACGACGTCGAGCACGGCCGCTCCTCCTTCACCACGCGCAGGAACTCCTCGATCCGGCCGGGCAGTCCGGCGTCGCCGCCGGGGTGGGCGGCGGCGCCGACCAGCGGGCCGCCGACGCCGACGGCCAGCGCCCCGGCGGCCAGGAACGCGGCGGCGGCCCGGGCGTCGACGCCGCCGACGGGGACGAAGTGCGCGGCGGGGAACGGGTCGCGCAGGGCCCTCAGGTAACCGGGGCCGCCGAGGGCGGCCGGGAAGAGCTTGAGCGCGGCGGCGCCCTCGGCCAGCGCGAGCGCCACCTCGGTGGGCGTCACCACCCCGGCGAGCACCGGCAGGCCCGACTCGCGGGCCCGGCCGAGCGCGGCGGTCACCCCGGGGGTGACGGCGAAGGACGCGCCGGCCGCCGCCGCGTCCCGGGCGTCGGCGGCGGTGAGGACGGTGCCCGCGCCGAGCGCCGCGTCCTCCCCCAGGACGGCGCGGGCCCGCTCGATCACGGTCAGCGCCCCGGCGGTGGTCAGCGACACCTCGACCAGCGGGACACCGCCCCGGAACAGCGCCAGGACCGTGTCGAGCGCCGCGTCCGGGTCGCTCCCGCGGACGATGGCCAGGAGCCGGTGCCTGCGCAGGCTCTCGATGAGGTCGTCCGGTTGCACGCCTGCCTCCAGGGCTCGAACAGCATTTCAGATATAGTATACGTTCCTCCTTCGCCCCCGCCCGTCCGCCCCCGCTCCGCCGTCCCGAAAGGCCCCCTCATGACCAGAACGGCCCTCATGACCAGAACGGCCCTCCTCACCGGCGCGGCCGGCGGCATCGGCCGCGCCGTCGCCGCCCGCCTGCTCGCCGACGGCTGGCAGGTGGCCGGCCTCGACCTCGCCGGCACCGGCCCCGACGGGGTCCGGATGCACCACGCGGACGCCACCGACCCCGCCCAGGTGCGGGCCGCGGTCGCCGCCGCCCTCGACCGGCTGGGCCACCTCGACGCCCTGGTCACCTGCGCCGGACTGACCGAGGGCGCGCCGCTGCACGAGACCACCGACGCGCAGTGGCACCACGTGCTGGACGCCAACCTCACCTCGGTGTTCCTGTGCGTGCGCGAGGTGCTGCCCGCCATGCTGGCCGCCGGGACGGGCACCGTGGTGACGGTCGGCTCGGTCCTGCACCGCACCGCCGCGCCCGGCCTGCCCGCCTACGCCGCCGCCAAGGGCGCCGTCGCCGCCCTCACCCGGCAGTTGGCCGTCGACTACGGCCACCACGGGCTGACCTTCCTCACCCTCTCCCCCGGCTGGGTCCGCACCCCCGCCACCGAGTCCCGCCTCGGGGCCCGCGCCGACCAGGACCTGGCCCGGCTGCGCGAGAGCAACCCGCTGCGCACCGTCGCCGACGCCGCGCAGGTCGCCGACGCCGTCGCCCTCGCCCTCAGCCCCGCCGCCGCACTGCTCACCGGCTCCGAACTCGTCCTGGACGCCGGCGCCCGCCTGGTCAGCCCCGCCAGCCTGCTCCGCGACACCCACCGCGAACGGCTGGGCCTGCCCCCGCTGGACGCCTGACGGCCCTTCGGCGCCCGGGCCCTTCGGCAGCCGGGCTCCTCGACCTCCGGACCGTTCGACGTCCGGACCACGGGAGTCCGGCGCGGCCGGTGCCGGGTGTCAGGCGCCGACGGCGACCTCGTGGTCGGCCTGGGCGCGCATGTGCAGCCGGGCGGCGTCCGCCGCGGCCCGCGCGTCGCGCGCGTGCAGGGCGGCCAGCAGCGCCTCGTGCTCCTCGACGACCGAGCCCCACTCGCGCTCGCCCATCGGCGCGGTGATCCGGAACCGGCGCACCGTCAGCAGCAGTTGATCGGTCAGCTCGGCCAGCACCCGGTAGCCGGCCGCCTCGGCCAGCAGGCGGTGGAAGCGGGAGTTGAGCTCCGCCATCGCGGTCAGCTCCCCGCCTTCCAGCGCGGCGCGCATCTCCGCCTGGACGCCCTCGACCGCGGCGAGGGCACCGTCCGTGATCCGCTCCGCGGCCAGGCCGGCCACCAGCGTCTCGATCGCCTCGCGGGCCAGGAACACCCCGCGCATCTCGGCCACGTCCACGGCGGCCACCGTGACCCCGGCGTGCGGCCGGGACACCAGCAGCCCGTCGGACTCCAGCCGCTTGACCGCCTCCCGGATCGGGATCTTGCTCACGCCCAGCACCCGGGACAGCTCGTCCATGTTGACCCGGTCCCCCGGCCTGAGGTCGCCGCGCGCGATCGCCCCGTGCAGGCTCTCGTAGGCCAGATCGGCCTTGCTCCTGACCACCGGCAGCGGATTCGCCCAGCTGTTCTCACCCATCGGTCAATCGTATGCGATATCCTGCCTACTGTCCAAGGCTCAACAAACCCAGCGCAACGGTCCGGACACGCCCCGCGGGGTCAGCCCTCCCGGGGCACCGGCTCCTGGTCGGCCTGGGAGCGGATGTGCGCCCGGGCGGCGTCGGCGGCGGCCCGGGGGTCGCGCGAGCGCACCGCGGTCAGCAGCACCTCGTGCTCGGCGACCACCGCCTCCCAGCTGCCGGTGTCCAGCGGCGCGGCCACCCGGTAGCGGCGCACCGTCAGCAGCAGCTGGTCGGTCAGCTCGGCCAGCACCCGGTAGCCCGCCGCCTCGGCGAGGACGCCGTGGAAGCGGGAGTTCAGCTCCGCCATCCGCTCGGTGGTCCCGGCGTCGAGGGCGGCGGTCATCCGGGCCTGGACGTCCGCCAGTTCGGCGAGCCGGTCCTCGGTGATCCGGGCCGCCGCGAGTTCGGCGACCAGCGCCTCGATCGCCTCCCGGGCCAGGAACACCCCGCGCATCTCGGCGGCGTCCACCCCCGCGACCACCGGGCCGGCGTGCGGCCGGGTGACCAGCAGCCCGTCGGACTCCAACCGCTTGACCGCCTCCCGGATCGGGATCTTGCTGACCCCGAGCGCCCGGGACAGCTCGTCCATGTTGACCCGCTCGCCCGGCTTCAGATCGCCGTCGGCGATCGCCCGGTGCAGGCTCTCGTAGGCCAGATCGGCCTTGCTCTTGACCGGCGGCAGCGACTTCGCCCAGGTACCCATGCCCACACCGTAGGCGATCGGGCCGCCGCTCCACGCCTCCTCCCCCGTTCTCCCCCGTTCTCCCCCGTTCTCCCGCCGTCGGGCCCGACGGGCGCGGCCGGATCGGTCCGGCCGCGCCCGCCCCGTGCACCGGGCCGCACCGGCGGCCCGGTGGCCGGGTCACGCGGTGGGCAGGTTCCAGAGCTGGTTGCCGGCGGCGCTGCAGGGCCAGATGTCCAGGCGGGTACCGCTGGTGCTGGTCGCGCCCGCGACGTCCAGGCACATGCCGGACTTGGTGTTCTTCAGGGTGTGGTCGCTCTGGTAGGTCCAGGACTGGGCGGGGGTGCCGTTGCAGGTGTAGAGCTGGACGCTGGTGCCGGCGGCGGTGGCGCCGCCCCGGACGTCCATGCACTTGCCGTAGGCGCGGACGGTGCCGTCGCCCGGGATCGTCCAGTTCTGGTTGGCGCCGCCGTTGCAGCCCCACAGGTCGAGGTCGGTGCCGTCGGTGGAGACGGCGCCCTTGACGTCGGCGCACTTGCCGGCCAGGCCGGTGATCGGGCCGCTGGGCGCGACCGGGCCGCTGGGGGTGAGCTTGAGCAGCCGGGAGCCGTAGGCGGGCAGGGTGGCGCTGAAGCTTCCGGTGCCGGCGCCCAGGTCGGTGTGGGTCCACATGTCGTGGACGCCCGCCGACTGGGCGGTCCGCAGGCCGAGGTCGGCCCAGTTCGCGGTCACGGTCGCGGCGGTGGAGCCGAGGTTGAACAGCGCGACGGTGTAGCTGCCGTCCTTGTTCCGGACGTACCAGGTCTGCTGGTTGGTGGCCTGGCTGACCGGCTTGGCGGGCAGGCCCTGCTGGTTCTGGGCGATGACCTCCGGGTTGGTGAGCAGCGACAGCCCGAGGGAGTCGAGCTTGGTGAGGTCGTCACCGGTGTACATCGGGGAGTTGACGATGGACCACAGGGTGGTGGCGGTCCGGCGCTGGTCGTCGGTCAGGCCGTCCATCGCGCCGTTGCCGACGTCGAGCGAGTCCAGGTCGGGGAAGAAGCCGGGCTTGGTGTAGGGCGCCCAGCCCGGGGCGCTGGTGAAGCGGGAGACGACGTGGTTCCAGTCGACCAGGGTGCTGCAGTAGCACTCGACGTCGCCCTGGGTGCGGACGCCGGTGGCGTTCTGCTGCCAGTAGGGGGCCTCGTCCTTGCGCATCGCCCAGGACAGTTCCAGGTGGCCCTGCCAGCCGAGGGCGTCGAACGCCTTGCGCCAGCCGGCGACCTCGTAGTAGCTGCTCCTGGCCAGGTCGGCGACCGTGCCCGAGGTGCCCGAGGGGGTGACGCCGTCGAGCTTGAGGTAGTCGATGCCGTAGCCGGCGAGCTTCTGGGCGACCGAGTGGATGTACTCGTAGCCGCAGGGGTTGGCGTCGGACATGTCGAGGGCGTAGGCGTTGTCCCAGGCGCTGGGCAGCACGACGGGGGCGCCGGTGGAGTCCCTGAGGACGGCGTTCTGGGTGGTGCAGCCGTGGGTGGTGCCGTAGACGGGGGCGTTGAGGTTGTACGCCTCCTTCGCCATGCCGGCGTAGTCGTAGACGCCCATCTTGAGGCCGAGGGCGTGCACCTTGTCGACCACGGTGGCCATCGGGTCGGGGAAGCGGGTGGTGTCCTGGTCGATCCGGCCGTAGGCGTCGAAGTGCGGGTTGCGGTCGATGTCGGCGTACCAGGCGGCGTCGATGTTGACGAACGTGTAGCCGGCGGACGCCAGGCCGGTGGAGACCAGCGCGTTGGCCTGCTGGAGGATGTGGTCCTCGTTGAGCCAGCTGGACCAGCTGTGCGGGTTGACGCCCGGGTAGGTGGTGGCCTGCAGGCTCCAGCTGCTCCAGCCCAGGTACGGGGTGGGGGCGATGGTGGCGGGCGAGAACACGACCGGCGCGGCGGGCGCGGCGGCGGTGGCGGTGGCCGGGACGGTGGCGCCGAGGCCGGCGGCGACGGTGGCCGTCGCCAGCAGGCCGGTGAGCAGGCGTCTTGCGGTTGTCCTCATCGTTGAGTCCTCTCGGTGGGGGTGGTCGTCCCGTCCGGGCGGTGTGCGGTGCCGCCCGGACGGGGGGTGTGTGCGGCGAGGGTGCCGCGGTCCGCTGCCGCCGCCGGCGGTGCGGACGCCGGTGGCGGGTGGGGGCGGAGTTCCAGGGGCCCGGCTCGGGGGCCGGGTCAGGGGGTGGGGCAGGGGGCGCGGAGGCTCAGGGCGTCGGCGCGGCCGGGGCGGCCGGGGCGCCGACCGGGAAGCGGCTGCGGATCGGCTCGACGGTGTGCCCGTGGCGGGCGCGCTCGGCGGCCCAGGCGACCAGGTGGCTCTCCAGGCTGGTGCGCGGGTCGGACAGGATGCGGTGGGGGTCTCCGGTGGCGAGGGCGTCCAGGAACGCGTCGACCAGCCGCTCGTCGCCGCCGCCGTGCCCGGTGCCCGCGTCGGCGCCCTCCAGGCCCAGGGTGAGCACTTCCTTCGCGCCGGTGCGGAAGTCGGTCAGGGTGACCTGCACGCCGTCGCCCTCCAGCTGCCCGTGGGTGCCGAAGATCCGGGTCTTGCGCTGGGCGTACTCGGTGAACGCGGTCATCGTGAAGGAGGCGGTGGCGCCGCCCTCGTACTCCAGGTTGACCACCTGGTGGTCGACCACGTCGTTGTCGCAGGCGTACACGCAGCGGCCGTAGGGGCTGGTGCGCAGCGCCTCGATCACCCCGTCCTCGGTGCGGGCGGGGGTGACGACCGACAGCGGCCAGCGCTCGCGGTCCGGGTCGCCCAGGCAGCCGACGTACAGGCGCTTGGCGGAGTAGGGGCAGGACGCCTCGATCGGGCAGTCCGGGCAGCGGTCGGTGGCGCCTTCGGGGCGCTGTTCGGCGCGGAAGTGCTTCAGGCCGCCGAAGGAGGACACCCGCAGCACCGGCCGGCCGACGATGTGGGAGAGCCAGTCCAGGTCGTGCGAGGACTTGGCGAGCAGCATCGGGGTGGCGTCGGCCTCGCGGCGCCAGTTGCCGCGCACGTAGGAGTGCGCCTGGTGCCACCAGCCGACCGGTTCCAGGTGCTCGACGCTGACGACCTCGCCGAGGCGGCCGGAGTCGACGATCCGCTTGAGGGCCCGGGTGTAGGGGGTGTAGCGCAGCACGTGGCAGACGGCGAGCATGACGCCGGCCCGCTCGACGGCGTCGATGATGCGCAGGACGTCGTCCTCGGTCGTGGCCATCGGCTTCTCCAGCAGGATGTGGTAGCCGAGTCCGGCGAACGCGACGGCCGGTTCGACGTGGTCCGCGTCCTGGGTGGTGATCACGACGGCGTCGGCGAACTTCCGCCGCTGCGCCAGCGGTCGCCAGTCGGTGAGGATCTCCGCGTCCGGGTGGGCGGCGCGGGCCCGGGCGGCGCGCTCCGGGTCGGGTTCGCAGACCGCGGCGACCACGGCGCGGCCGGTGCGGGCGGCGTAGCCGGTGTAGGTGCTGCCTCGGTTGCCCGCTCCGACCAGCAGCAGGCGAAGGGGAGGGGTCATGGGCGACGGGTCCTTGGGTCGGGAGGCGGAAGGAGGGCGTGCTGCGCCCGGGACGGGCGCGGCAGGGCGGCGCGGGCGCGGGAGGCGCGGGCGCGGGAGGCGCGGGCACGGGAGGGCGGGCCGGGGTCAGCCCTTGACGGCTCCGGCGACCATGCCGGCGACGAAGTTGCGCTGGAAGAGCAGGTAGACGAGCACCACGGGACCGATCACGATCAGGGTGGCGGCGGCCAGCATCGGCACGTCGGTGGTGTGGGCGCCGACGAAGAAGGCCAGGCCGGCGGGGGCGGTGCGGTGGGCCGGGGTCTGGATGAGGATCAGCGTCAGCAGGAACTGGTTCCAGGCCCACAGGAAGTACAGCAGCCCCAGGGTGGTCAGGGCCGGGCGGACGCAGGGGACGAGCACCTTCCACAGCACGGTCCAGCTGGAGGCGCCGTCCAGGGAGGCCGCCTCCAGCAGTTCCTTGGGCAGCGCGGTGAACTGCTGGCGCATCCAGAACGCGCCGAACGGCATGTAGAGGCCGACCAGGGCCAGGATCAGCGAGACCGGGGTGTCGGTCAGGCCCAGCGAGCGCAGGTCGTAGTAGAGCGGGACGACCGCGGCCTCGTAGGGCAGGGTCAGGCCCAGCAGCAGCAGGCCGAAGATGACCTCCCGGCCGCGGAAGCGCATGGTGGCGAAGGCGTAGCCGGCCAGCGTCGCGCAGAACAGGGCGAGCGGGACGACGCCGAGGCCGACCATCGCGCTGTTGGCCAGCAGGCGGCCGAACCCGGCGGTGGACCAGGCCCGGCCGAAGGCGGCCAGGGTGGGGTGCTCGGGCAGGGAGAGGCCGGACAGCGGGGTGCCGGGCGGGTTGAGCGCGGCCAGCAGGAGCGCGGCGAACGGGATCAGGACGCCCGCGCAGAAGACGGCCAGCAGCGCGCGGCCGGTCAGGCGGTCGGTGCGGCTCATGCGCGCTCCCGGGTGAGGCGGCCGATGGCGAGGACCACCAGCGAGATCAGCAGGCTGAGGACGACGGCCAGGGCGCAGGCGGTGCCCACCTCGCCGCCGGTGAAGGCGAGCCGGTAGATGAGCAGGCCGGGCACGGTGGTGGTGTCACCGGGGCCGCCGCCGGTGGTCACGTAGACGACGTCGAAGCTGGCCAGCGCCGAGATGACGGTGACGGTGACCGCGACGCCGATCTCCGCCCGCAGGCCGGGCAGGGTGACCGAGAGGAACTCCCGGACGGGCCCGGCGCCGTCGATCCGGGCGGCCTCGTAGAGGCTGGTGTCGATCTTCTGGATGCCGGCCTGGAAGAGCACCAGGCACAGGCCCAGCATCACCCAGCTGCCGACCAGGCCGACCGCGACGTAGGCCCAGGTGAAGTCGCCGAGCCAGGCCCGGGTCCAGGAGCGCAGGCCGACCGCGTCCAGCAGCTGGTTGACGGTGCCGTCCTGGGCGTACATCCAGCGCCAGATGACGCCGACGGCGACCAGCGGGACGATCTGCGGCAGGAACAGCACGGTGCGGGAGACGGCGAAGTTGCGGCCCTGCCGGGCCCGGCCGATGACGGCCGCCAGCACCAGGCCGGCGGCGATCGGCAGCACGGTGTAGAAGCCGATGAAGCCCAGGGCGTGCCACAGCGAGCCGATCAGCTGCGGGTCGGTGAGCACCTGCCGGTAGTTGTCCAGCCCGGTCCAGACGCCGGCGGTGACGCCGTCCCAGCGGTAGAAGGACAGCTCCAGGGTGTGCAGCCACGGCGCGATCACGAACGCCGTGTACAGCAGCAGCGCGGGCAGCAGGTAGAGGTAGGCGACCCGCTGGCGGCGGGGGCCGCGCCCGGCGCGGCTCCGGGCGGCACCGGCGGAGCGCCCCCGGCGGGCCGCCGCCCGTCCGCCCGCGGCGGGGGCCGCCCCGGCCCGCTGCGTGCGGGCTGGGGCCGGGGCGGCGGTCCTGGGTGCCGGCTGGTGCGCGGCGGTCACTTGTGGCCCTTCTGCCAGTCGTCCTGCAGCGCCTTCAGGTAGTCGGCGGGCGAGGTCCGGCCCGCGACGAGCTGCTGGCCCTGGGAGGTCAGGGTGTCGTTCATGGTCGGGGTGCTGTTGTTGAAGTACGGCACCAGGCCGTTGCTCTTGGCGACCCCGGCCCAGGCGGCCGCGTAGTCCTTCAGGATGCTGTTGTCGGGGGTCTTGACGGTGTCGGCCTGGGCGACGGGCATGTAGCCGCTGGCGAACTCGATGGCCGCGGCCTCGGGGGTGGTCATGAAGTCGAGGAACGCGGCGGCCAGGTCGGGGTGCTCGGCCTTGGTGGGGATGGCGTAGGCGAGCGAGGTGCCGACGCCGGTCGCCGGGGCGCCGGCGCTCTCGCCGGGCAGGGTGAAGAAGCCGGCCTTGCCGGGCAGCGCCTTGTCGACCGCGGTCGCGTCCCAGTTGCCGTCGAACATGAACAGGCCCTGGCCCTTGGTGAAGGCGGTCATCGCCGCGGCCCCGTCGGTGCCGTTGGCGCCGCTCGGCAGGTAGCCCTGCTTGGCCCAGTCGGCCACCTTCTGGGCGGCCCGGGTGGCGGGGTCGTTCTCCAGGCTGCTGCCGGAGCTGCCGAACGCCCACGCGGTGCTCTTGTCCGGCCCCTGGAAGTTGTCGGTCAGGGCCTGGAAGAGGTAGGACGACTGGCCCTGCATGTTGGGCATCTGGATCGGCAGCTCGCCGGCGGCCTTGGCCTTGGCCAGGTCCTGCTCGAACTCGGCGAGCGTGGTGGGCGGTTCGATGCCCAGCTTCGCCGCGATGTCCTTGTTGTAGTAGACGCCGACCAGGGAGAAGCCGGCCGGCGCGGCCCACAGCTTGCCCACCCCCAGCGTCTTGCCCTGGCTGTCGGCGCGCCACTGGTCCAGCTCGCTGGCCGACACGGACTTGTCCCAGCCGTAGGCGTCGACGTACGGGTCCAGGGGGCGGATCAGACCGGCCTTGGCGGTGTTGCCGAGCTTGTTGAGCAGCGCCAGGTCGGGCGCGCTGTCGGAGCCGAGGGTGAGGTCCAGGCTGGTGTCGTAGCTGTCGACGCCGGTGAAGCGGAAGTCGACCGTGACGTTCGGGTACTTCTTCTGGAACGCCGCGCTCAGCGCCTTGGTGGTCTCGGAGGTGTCCGAGCTGAGCACCGACAGGGTGACCTTGTCGGTGGTGATCGCGGTGGAGACGGCCGAGGGGGCGGTCGAGGAGGCCGGGGCGGTGCCGGGGGTGCCGCAGGCACTCGCCAGGCCCGCCACGAGCAGGGCGGCACAGGCGGCCAGGGCCGGGCGGCGGGGGCCTCTGCGGCCGGAGGTGGGGGTGGACGACGGCATGGCCGGCTCCTCGGTGGGGGGTGCGACCCTTATGAAGGGTTCTTGCTTAAGGGGTTGGCAGGATCGTAGGAAGCCGCGAAGCGCCACGTCAACAGTTCGGTCGGGTTCTTTCGTAACTATCCTGCATATGTCGCCGGAGGTGTCCTATGATGGCTCCCGGGCCGCGCCAGGGCGGCCGGGGGAAGGGAGGTCCGGTGAAGGGTCAAGCGCTCGTCGGCGGCGATCCGGCCGTGCTGCGCCGGCTCAATCTGGAGGCCGTCCTGCGCGCCCTGCGCGGGCGCGAACCGATGACCACCAGTCAGATCAGCAAGGCCGCCTCGCTCTCCCGCCAGACCGTCGACCAGGTCCTGGACGACCTGGCCCGGCTGGGCTGGGTCGAGGAGGTCGCCCCCGGCAAGAGCATCGGACGGCCCGCCCGGCGCCACCGCTTCCGGGCCGACGCCGGGCACGTGCTCGGCATCGACGTCGGCGCGCACTCCGTGCTGCTGCTCCTGGCCGACCTCGACGGCCGGCTGATCGACACCCGGCGGGCCGCCCTGGCCGCCGGACCGACCCGCGAGGAACGGCTCGCCGCCATCCGGGACGCCGCGGCCGGCCTGCTCGCCGAGCACCCCGCGGCCCGGCTGCGCGCCCTGTGCGTCGGCGTGCCGGGCATCGTCGACGGCACCGGCCGGGTCCGGCTGTCCACGCCCCTGCCGGAGTGGAACGACCTGCACCTGGCCGAGGAGGCGTCCGGCTGGTTCGACTGCCCCGCCTTCGCCGAGAACGACGCCAACCTCGCCGCGCTCGCCGAGCACTGGCGCGGCGCCGCCCAGGGCACCGACGACTTCATCCAGCTGCTCACCGGCCACCGCACCGGCGCCGCCCTCGTCCTGGGCGGCCGGCTGCACCGCGGCCGGACCGGCGCGGCCGGCGAGATCGCCGGACTGGCCATCCTCGGCTGGGACGGCAGCGACCTCGCCGACCTGCGCGGCGAGGCCGACACCGCGCAGGTCTTCGCCGCCGCCGCCGACGGCGACCCGGCCGCCCTCGACCGGGTCGAACGCTTCGCCCGCACCTACGCCCAGGGCACCGCGGCCATGGTGCTGACCGTCAACCCGGACCTGGTGGTGATCAGCGGCGGCATCTCCGTCGCGGGCGAGATCCTGGCCGTCCCCATGCGCCGCCACCTGGGCCGGCTCTGCCTCGACGCGCCCGAGGTGCGCGCCTCCCAGCTCGGCGCCGAGACGGTCGCCCTCGGAGCGGTCCGGCTCGCCCTCGACCACGTCGACCGGAACCTCTTCGACTTCCGCAGCGCGCCCGAACCCCGGCCCGCGGCCGACCCGGCACCCGCCCCGGCACCCGTCCCGGCCGTCGAACGCCCGCTGAACCAGGACGTCTTCGAGCTGCGCACCACCGCCACCACCTGACCGGGGGCCGGGCCGGCCGGCGCCGACTTTTCGTGGCAAACTCCGCCTACCGCACCGGAGTTCGGGTCAGTACGCGGGAAAACCTTTTCATCCGAACGGACATGACAGATGATCACACCCCTACGATGACGACCGATCACGAGGGGGAACGCGTGTCCAGGAACACGGGGCGAGGGAACGGCGACGGCCGGGAGCGGGCCGACGGGACGGCGGGGCGGCCCGGGCGGCGGGCGGTGCTGGCCGGGTTCACCGGGGCCGGGGCGCTGGCCGGGGGCCTGGTGCTGGGCGGCGGCAGCGCCGCGGCGGCCGGCGCGGCGACCGGGGTGGACGGCTACGTGGTGGACGTCCTGGCGAAGGGGGCCGACCCGACCGGGCGGACGGCCAGTGACGCGGCGTTCCGGGCGGCGGCGGCCGAGCTGCTGGCCACCGAGCAGGTCAACCCGGTGGGCGGCCCGACGCCGACCAAGGTGCTGCTCGTCCCGCCGGGCAACTACCTGCTGAACCAGCCGGACTCGCTGCTGCCGAACGTCAGCGGCGAGGTGGCCAAGAAGGTCGTGGACGGCATCGCGATCGTCGGCTACGGCAAGCGGCTGTCCCGGATCACGTACGCGCCGGCCGCGCGGGACACCGTGCTGTGGACCAACGACCAGCGGTACCGCAACATCCGGATCAGCGGGCTGACCTTCGAGAGCCTGGACCCGACCGCGACGTTCAACCTCGCCCGGTCCTCGGCCGCGTACGGCGTGCAGGACACCTGGTACACCGACGTCGAGTGGCGCGGCAGCTGGAAGGTCGGCATCGGCCTGGACGGCCCCGCCACCGCCAACCTGAACAGCGAGATGGGCTGGGACCACTGCCAGATCGGCGGGTCCTACGCCGACGCCTTCCTGGTGATCGGCATGACCCCGGCCGTCTCGCAGCAGGACCAGTTCCTGAACTACTGGTTCCGGGACTGCAAGGCCGAGTTCAAGTCCGGCGTGTTCGTGCGCAACGAGCGCGGCGGGTCGATGAACTTCATCGGCGGCTCCTACATCATCACCGACGCCGCCTCCACCGGCACCGTCTTCCAGCTCGGCGCGCAGGCCGCCACCCGGGCCGACTCGGTCATGCGGCTGCTGGTCCAGGGCATCCGGTTCGAACTGCGCGGCGCCGGGCACAAGTTGATCGACTCCGCCTGGTACAAGGGCACCATCACCTTCGTCTCCTGCGACGACACCGCCAACTCCTTCCAGAGCTGGGCCCCGTCCGCCGTCACCCACGTGTACCGCTTCGACACCGTCAACCCCTCGCGCGGGCCGATGGTCCGCTACCAGGACTGCACCCTGATGGGCTCGCACCAGGTGGTCGCGCCGACCGCGACCACCGCGGGCAAGCTGCTCTACGACGGCTGCCGCTTCATCAACGCGACGGCCGGCACCGGCGACACCGGCTTCCTCCGCTGGACCGGCACCGCGCCCTGGTACGAGTTCCGGGACTGCCTGCTCAAGAGCGGCCGGCAGTCGGACGTCAAGGGCCCGTAGCCCCGCTCGCGGGCGGCCCGGGGGCCGGCGGGCGGCGAGACCCGCGCCGGCACCCGGGGCAGCGGCGCCGAGGACGGCACCCCGGGCGAGGTCCGCCCCCCACACGTCGGCGGCAACCGGGCGACGATGGCCGAATACGGTTCCCGGGCCGCCGACACCCCCGCCCGTCCGGATTCGCCCGATTCACCGATATCGGGGGTAGAAATGAGCATCTGCCTTTCATGTGCAGGTATTTCCGTCCTGCGCACGGGGCGCGCGCCTCCCCGCGGGCGGAGCCGCCACCGCGCCCGAACGGAGCCCCCATGGCCGCAGATCCGTCCCACGCCCGAACCCGGCGGCTGACCTGGCCGTGGTTCCTCGCCGTGGTCGTCGTCTACCTCGCGATCATCCAGGGCCTCGGCCTGCTCATCGGGGTCGACCGGGGCGGTGCGAAGAGCGAGTTCCCCACCACCGAGGCGCTGGTCCGCAACGGGCTGGTCCCGATCGGCCTGTCGGTGGTGTTCGGCGCGGTGCTGGTGAGCCGGCTCGGCTGGTGGGGCGACGTGCTGCGCTGCCGGGTGCCGGTGCGGCGCTGGGTGCGGTTCGTGCCGGTCTCGATGCTGGTCGTCGCCGTCCTGGCGGTGAACTACCCGAACCTCGCCGACCAGCCGCCGTCCATGGTGGCGGCGCTGCTCGCCGTGACGGTGTGCGTGGGCGTCGGCGAGGAACTGATGTTCCGGGGCGTCGGCGTGCAGGTCTTCCGGAAGGCCGGGTTCAGCGAGGGCCGGGTCGCGCTCTGGACCTCGGTGGTCTTCGGCCTCGTCCACCTCAGCAACGCCATCGGCTCGGGCGCGCAGGCGGTCCTGCAGGCCGTCGTCGTCTCCACCTCCGGCTACTTCTTCTACCTGTGCCTGCGCGTCGGCTCCACCCTGCTGCTGCCGATGCTGGTCCACGGCCTGTGGGACTTCAGCCTGCTGTCCAACGGCGTCGGCGCCGACCCCGCGGCGTACCCCGGCGCGGTGCTGCCGATCGTGCTCCAGGTCGTCCTGATCGTCGTCCTGCTCGTCAGGCGCCGCTCCGTCGAACCGGCCGCCGCCGGCGCCGCCCCCACCCGCCTCCCGCCCGCCGACGGGGGCCCCGACGGCCCGGATTCGGCCGTTGTCTGACAAGTGGGTGGCCAGTCGGCAAACACCATTGACATGTCCTGCCGGTCGCCTGCCATGATGCAGCCGCCGCAGGCGTCCGGCCCCGCCCGGCTGCCGCGCCCCACACCCTCCCGCGCCGAGCGCTCCGCCGCGAGCGTCCGTCCTCAGTAAGGACGACCACAATGATCAGGAAGCCGGTGATCGCCTCCCTCCTCGCGGGAGCGCTCGCCCTCGTCGGCTCGGTCCTGGCCGTGGACACCGGGTTCTCCGGCACCACGACCGCTGCCGCCGCCGCTGCCGTGCCCCGCCCGGACCACGTCGTGATCGTGCTGTTCGAGAACAAGGACTACTCGACGATCATCGGCAGCGCCAACGCGCCGTACGTCAACTCCCTGGCCGCGCAGGGCGCGAGCTTCACCCAGTCCTACGGGGTCACCCACCCCAGCCAGCCGAACTACCTCGCCCTGTTCTCCGGCTCCCAGCAGGGCGTCACCGACGACTCCTGCCCGAAGAACTTCACCGGGACGGCCAACCTGGGCAGCCAACTGCTCTCCGCCGGGTACACGTTCAAGGGCTACTCCGAGGCGCTCCCCTCGACCGGCTACACCGGCTGCTCCAGCGGCACCTACCAGCGCAAGCACGCGCCGTGGGCCGACTTCGACAACGTGCCCGCCGCCAGCAGCGTCCCGTTCGGCACCTTCCCGACCGACTACAGCAAGCTGCCCACCGTCTCCTTCGTGACCCCCGACATGTGCAACGACATGCACGACTGCGCCGTCGGCACCGGGGACACCTGGCTGAAGAACAACCTCGACGGCTACGCGCAGTGGGCCAAGACCCACAACAGCCTGCTGATCGCCACCTTCGACGAGGACAACTTCAGCTCGATCAACCAGATCGCCACCGTCATGGTCGGCGAGAAGGTCCGGCCCGGCACCTACGCCGAGCAGATCAACCACTACAGCGTGCTGCGGACGCTGGAGGACGCCTACGGGCTCGCCCCGCTGGGCTCCGCCGCCGGCGCGACCCCGATCACCGACGTGTGGACCACCTCGCCGCCGCCCACCGCCACTCCCTCCCCCACCGGCCCGGCCTCGCCCGGCCCCTCGCCCACCCCGATCCCGGGCCTGGTCAACGGCGGCTTCGAGTACGGCACGTTCACCGGCTGGACCCGCACCGGCACCACCGCGATCGCCGCCGCCCCGCACTCCGGCGCCTACGCCGCCGCGGTGGGCTCCGCCTCGCCCACCAACGGCGACTCCGTCCTCACCCAGACCTTCACCGCGCCGCCCGGCGTCACCAAGCTCACCCTCTGGTGGAAGGGCGACTGCAAGGACACCGTGGCGTACGCCTGGGCGACCGTCGTCGTCAAGCACAACACCAGCGGCAGCACCAGCACCCCGCTGCCCAAGACCTGCACGGCGAACGGCTCCTGGCAGCAGGTCACCGACAAGCTCACCCCCGGCCACTCGTACACCGTGCAGCTGGTCAACCACGACGACAACCACCCGAGCGACCCCAGCATCACCTGGTTCGACGACCTCACGCTCAGCTGATGTACCTCACCGACACCCGCCCCGGGGCCTCCCTCAAGGGGGCCCCGGCCCGCCGCGTGCTGACCGGGAACGTCCTGGCGCTCGGCCTGGTCAGCCTGGCCACCGACGTCTCCTCCGAGATGGTCACCGCCGTCCTGCCCGCCTACCTGGTCCTCGGCCTGCACCTCGGCGTCGCCCAGTACGGCGCCTTCGACGGCCTCTACACCGGCGCCACCGCGCTCACCCGCCTCGCCGGCGGCTACCTGGCCGACCGGCTCCGCCGGCGCAAACTCGTCGCCGCCGTCGGCTACGGCCTGTCCGCGCTCGCCAAGGTCGGGCTGCTGCTGACGCCCGCCGCGCCCGCGGCGGTCGGCGCCGTACTGGCCGCCGACCGCACCGGCAAGGGCCTGCGCACCGCCCCGCGCGACGCGCTCATCACCCTCTCCGCGCCCCGCGAGCAGCTCGGCCGGGCTTTCGGCGCGCACCGCGCCCTCGACAGCCTCGGCGCGTTCGCCGGGCCGGTCGTGGCCCTCGGCGTGCTCGCGCTGGCCGGCGGGGCGGGGCGCTCCTGGGACGCCGTATTCGTCACCAGCCTGTGCTTCGCCCTGCTCGGCGTGCTGCTGCTCGCCCTGTTCGTCCGCGACCGCGAGCAGCCGCTGCCGCCCGGCGCCGTCTCCCCGCGCGCCGCCCTCGCCCTGCTGAAGGCCGGGCCGCTGCGGGCGGTCTGCGCGGGCGCCGCGCTGCTCGGCCTGGCCACCGTCGGCGACGGCTTCGTCTACCTGCTGCTCCAGCACCGCGACGACCTGCCGCTGACCACCTTCCCGCTGCTGGCCGTCGGCACCGCCAGCGCCTACCTGGTGCTCGCCCCGCCGCTGGGCCGGCTCGCCGACCGGATCGGCCGCCGCCCGGTCGCCCTCGGCGGCTACGGCGCGCTGCTCGCCGTCTACCTCCTGCTGGCCACCGGGCGCGGCCCGCTCTGGGCCGTCCTGCTGCTGTACGGCGCCTTCTACGCCGCCACCGACGGCGTCCTGATGGCGCTGGCCGGCCCGCTCACCGCCCCCGAGCTGCGCACCACCGGCCTGGCCCTCGTCCAGACCTGCCAGGCCCTGGCCTACCTGGTCTCCTCCCTGCTGTTCGGCCTGGCCTGGCAGCACCTGGGCAGCACCACCGCCTGCCTGGCCGCCGCCGCGGCCGCCGTCGCGGCCACGGCCGCCGCCGCTCCCCTGCTCAAAGGAACCACCCGATGAAGTGGCGCGTCCTGACCGCCCTCGCCGCCACCGTGCTGCTCGCCGCCGTCGCCGTCGGCTACACCCTGCTGCGCGCCCACCCGGCCCCGGCCGGGGACCGCCGCGCGGTGACCCTCGACGCACCCGGCCTGCTGCTGCGCGACACCGCCGGCGGCACCCTCGCCCTCCAGCACCCCGACGGCACCCGCTCCGGCACCGACCTGCACTGCGCCCGGGTGTACGCCGCGTCCGGCACCGGCGTGTGCCTGCGGGAGAGCCCCGGCTCCTACCAACTCACCGTCCTGGACCGGAACCTGAACCAGCTGCGCAGCATCCCGCTGAACGGCACGCCCAGCCGGGCCCGGGTCTCGCCCTCGGGCCGGATGGTCGCCTGGACGGTCTTCGTCGCGGGCGACTCCTACAACGGCGGGCGCTTCTCCACCCGCTCCGGCATCCTCGACACCCGCACCGGCACCCTGGTCGGCACCCTGGAGAGCTTCACCGAGGAGGGCCGCCCGCTGCCCGCCGACGCCAACGTCTGGGGCGTCACCTTCACCACCGACGACAACACCTTCTACGCCACCCTGTCCACCGGCGGCCACCGCTCGCTGGTGCGCGGCGACTTCGCCCGGCGCGACCTCCAGGTCCTCAAGGACAACGTCGAGTGCCCGTCCCTCTCCCCGGACGGCACCCGGATCGCCTACAAGAAGATGCTCCCCGACCAGACCTGGCGGCTGACCGTCCTGCTCCTCGCCGACGGCACCGAGACCCCGCTCGCCGAGACCCGCAGCGTCGACGACCAGGCGGCCTGGCTCGACGACGCCACCGTGGCCTACGGCCTCCCGCACGACCACGGCACCGGCGCCGACACCTGGACCGTCCCCGCCGACGGCGGCGGCACCCCCCGGCTGCTCGCCCGGGACGCCGAGTCCCCCGCCCAGCTGCGCTGACCGCCGCGCGCCCCGGACGCCGACCCGGCCCCCACCCGCGGCTACAGGCCACGGGCCACTGGCCACGGGCGGGCGAGGGGGGTTCACTGGAAGGTGCCGAGACCGTGCTCCGGGAGGCCCCATGGACACGCCAGCACGCACCCGGTTCGACCCGACCCGGGTACCGCACCTGCTCGGGGCGTTCGCGCCGGTCACCGAGGAGGTGGACGCCGCCGACCTGGAGGTGACCGGCGAGATCCCCGACGACCTCGACGGCCTGTACCTGCGCAACGGCCCCAATCCCCGGTTCACCCCGGTCGGCTCCTACCTCTACCCGATCGACGGCGACGGCATGCTGCACGGCGTCCGGCTCTCCGGCGGCCGGGCCCGCTACCGCAACCGCTTCGTGCGCACCCCCGCCCTGGCGGCCGAGGAGCGCGCGGGCCGCGCCCTGTGGGGCGGGCTGGAGTCGATGGTCCTGCCGTCCGCCGAGCAGGTCGGCCCCGAACTCGCCGGCACCTTCCGCGACCTGCCCGACGTCAACGTGGTGCGGCACGGCGGGCGGCTGCTCGCCCTCGCCGAGTCCGCCCGCCCGTTCCGGATCGGCCCGGGCCTGGCCACCCTCGGGCCCGAGGACTTCGACGGCGCGCTGCCCGCCGGGATCACCGCCCACCCCAAGACCGACCCGCTCACCGGCGAGATGGTCGTCTTCTGCTACGCCCTCGAACCGCCGTACCTGACCTGGGCGACGATCGGCCGGGACGGCACCGTCACCAACGGGCCGACGCCGATCGACGGCGTGGACCGGCCCGTGATGATCCACGACATGGCACTCACCGGCCGCTACGCCGTCCTCGTGCTGGCCCCCGCCTTCTTCGACCTCGACGCGGCGATGGCCGGCGGCTCGTTCCTGGCCTGGCGGCCCGAGCACGGCACCCGGGTGGTCCTGGTCCCGCGCGACGGCGGCCCGCCGCGCTGGGCCGCCGACGAGGCGTTCTGGATGTGGCACACCGTCAACGCCTACGACGACGGCCCGGAGGCCGACGCCCCGGTCGTCCTCGACTACGTCCAGTGGAGCCGCCTCGCCCTCGGCGGCCCCCGCCCCGGCGAGCCGCCCGTCACCGGCGCCCTGGTCCGGGCCCGGATCGACCCCGGTACGGGCACCCTGTCCCGCACCGTGCTGGACGACGCCCGGGTCGAGTTCCCCCGCATCGACGACCGCCTCCTCGGCCGCCGCCACCGGTACGCCGCGCTGGCCGCCACCACCGGCCGCGCCGACCTGCTGTCCGGCGAGTACGACGCGATCCGCTGGTACGACCTGGCCGACGGCACCACCCGGCACTGGGACGCGGGCGACCTCTCGGTCGGCGAGCCGGTCCACGCCCCCGGCGGCAGCGGCGGGGACGGCTACTGGCTCACCTTCGCCACCGACCGCACCGACGGCACCAGCTGGTTCCTGGTGCTCCCCGCCGCGGACCCCGCCGCCGGGCCGATCGCCCGCGCCCGCGTCCCGGTCCGCGTCCCGCTCGGCCTGCACGGCTGCTGGCTGCCCACCGAGGACGGGCCGCCGCCGCTCTGACGGGCGGGGGCCGGCCGGGGGCACCGGCCGGAAGCGTCGGCGGCGGCCCGTCCTCGGCGCGCGGCGTGCGGCGCGGTCAGGAGGGGCAGGGGTGGCCGGTGGCGCGGTGGCCCGTCCACACCACGACGTCGCACACCCGCAGCGCGCTCACCGCCGCCGGCAGGTCGGCGGCGGCGTGCAGCTGCGCCAGCCGGTGCGCCAGCGCGCCGCCGTCCGCGCGCAGGGCGGTGTGCAGCGGCGACCAGAACCGGTCGGGCCGGTCCAGCGCGCAACGCACCACCCGGTCGTAGACCGGCAGCAGCCGGGGGCGCTTGCGGGCCAGCAGCTTCCCGGCGAGGACCCAGCCGACGCCGGGCTCGGCGACCAGCAGGTGCCAGGCCCGGGCGGCGGGCGAGTCGTCGGCGACGTGTCCGGGGTCGGCGTCGGCCAGGTCGAGACCGACCGGCACGGCGCGCAGCAGGGCGTGCAGGTCCTCCCCCAGCCGGCCTTCCAGCAGGTCCAGGGCGACGCGGGCGGGCACGGTCACCGACAGGGTCTGCACGGCGATCAGGTCGTCCGCGGTGAACCGGTCGGCGCTGCCCGGGCGCTCCCCGCCACCGGCCAGCCGCTCGAACCGGCCGCCGGTGTACGGCGCGGCACCGGGCGGCAGCCCGATCCCGTAGTAGCGGCGCAGGTCGGCCACGGCACCGTCACGGGCGAGCAGGGCGTGCAACCGCGCGGCCAGCGGCGGGCCCTGCGGCCCGGTCCGGGCGGTCCGGGCGGTCACGGGTGCGCGGTCTCCGTCCTTCCGGTGAACCGGCTCCGGCCTCGGTGCGGTGGCCGGCGGGCGGCTCGGCCCCTCCGGGGCGGGGACGCGACAGCCCCCGGCCGCCCCACCGTACCTGACGTTCGGTCAACTCACGCTTTCGGTCCGCCTATCCGGCTGAGGCGCGCCAGGCGGCGGTGACGGCGAGGGCGGTGTCGTTGGCCTCGGGGGTGCCGATGGTGAGGCGGACGCCTTCGCCGGGGAAGGCTTTGACGGTGACTCCGGCGGCGGTGCAGGCCGCCGCGAACGCGGTGGTGCGGTCGTCCAGCCGGAGCCAGACGAAGTTGGCGTGCGAGTCGGGCGGGGACCAGCCCTGGGCCCGCAGCCGGGCCTGGACCCGGGTGCGTTCGGCGACCAGGGCGTCGACCCGCCGGCGCAGGTGGGGGCCGGCGGCGAGGGATTCGACGGCGGCGTCCTGGGCGATCCGGCTGACGCCGAACGGGAGGGCGACGGCCCGGGCCGCGGCGGCGACGGTCTCGTGGGCGACGGCGTAGCCGACCCGGAGCCCGGCCAGGCCGTACGCCTTGGAGAAGGTGCGGAGCACGACCAGGTTCGGGCGGGTGCGGTGGAGGTCGACGCCGTCGGGGGTGCCGTCGGGGGCGAACTCGCGGTAGGCCTCGTCCAGCACGACCAGGGTGTCGGCGGGGACGGCGTCCAGGAACTTCACCAGGTCGGCGGGCGGGACGGCGGTGCCGGTCGGGTTGTTCGGGTTGCAGAGCAGGACGACCCTGGTGCGCGGGGTGACGGCGGCGGCCATCGCGGCGAGGTCGTGGACCTCGCCCGCGGCCAGCGGGACGGCGACCGGGGTGGCCCCGGCGAGTGCGGTCGCCTCCGGGTACGCCTCGAACGAACGCCAGGCGTACAGGACTTCGTCGCCGGGCCCGGCGGCGGAGCGGACCAGTTGGAACAGCACGCCGACCGAGCCGGGGCCGATCACCAGGTGCGCGGGCGGGACGCGCAGGTGCGCGGCGAGGGCGGCGGTCAGGCGGGCGGCGGTCGGGTCCGGGTAGTGGTTGAGGGTCCGCAGGGCGGCGGTGGCCCGTTCCAGGACGCCGGGCAGCGGCGGGTAGGGGTTCTCGTTCGCGTGCAGCCGGTGGGCGGTGTCCGGCCGGTGGGCGGCGGGCGCCGGCGGGACGGCGGCGGGGGTGTCGGTCATGTCGGCTCCGTGGCGGCTCAGCCGCCGGTGAGGCCGGTCGCCAGGGTGGCGGCGGCGAGGACGAGGAAGACGCCGGCGACGATGTACCGCTCCGCGCGGAGGAAGCCGCGGCTCTGCCGGGCGCGTTGGCGCAGGAGTGAACTGAGCAGCGCCCAACCGGCGTTGGTGCAGACGCCGACCAGGACGAAGACCAGTCCGAAGACCAGGGTCTGGGACCAGACCGCCCCGTGTCCGCTGTGGATGAAGGACGGGAGGAAGGCGAGGAAGAACAGGGTGCTCTTCGGGTTGAGCGCGTTGACGACCAGGCCGTCGGAGAAGATCCGCGGCGAGCGGGCGGGCGCCTCCGCGGGCCGTTCCTCGGACGGGTCCGGGTCGGGCGTGCGCAGGCGCTTGACGCCGAGCCAGACCAGGTAGCCGGCGCCCGCGTACTTGACCACGTCGAAGGCCGTCTCGGAGGAGGCCACCAGGGCGGACAGGCCGACCACGGCGGCGACCACCTGGACGAGGTCCCCGCAGGCCAGGCCCAGGGTGGACAGCAGGCCGGCCCGGCGCCCCTGGTCGAGCGTGCGGCCGGTGACGTACAGCACCGACGGCCCGGGGATCAGCAGGAGCACCAGGGAGGCCGTGAAGAACCACCAGAGGCTGGACAGGTCAGGCATGCGGTCCGGTTCCTTTCGTCCGCGTTCTCGTCAGGCGGAACGGATGGGCGTCGTCCGGCGGGCCCGGTCCTGCGTCAAGGTCCAGCGGTGCGCCGGCGCGCAGGGCTCGAAAGCCGCGACGGTCGCACAATATCCTTTGTCCAGTGGGAGGTTGCTCAGTTTCCACCGACCGACGGTGATCGTCGTCGGATCCTGTGCGCCGGTGCTGAGCCGGCGCGGGACGGGCACGTCGGCGGCCTTGGCGTACGCCTCCCGCCAGGTCCAGCGGGTGAAGAAGGCGTGCCGTCCGGCGGCCGGCGGCAGCGCGGCGATCAGCCGGGCGTCGGCCGGGTCGAGGAAGCGGGCGGCCATCGCCCGGTGGTCGAGGTCGGTGCGGACCAGCTCCAGGTCGACGCCGACGGTGCCGGTGCCGGTGACGGCGATCAGCGCGAGGCCGCCGGAGTGCGAGAGGTTGAAGTCGAGCCCCGCCGCGCCGGGAGCCGCGCCGGCGTCCGTGCCGGGGGCCGGGGCGAGGCGGGGGCGGCCGCGGGCGGTGCGGTGCAGCCGGAGGTCGGCGGGGGCCTGTCCGGTGTAGCGGGCCAGGACGGTGCGCAGCGCGCCGTGCGCGGCGACGTGGCGGGCGCGTTCGAGCGGCAGTCGGCAGCCGGCGGCCCGGGCCCGCTCCCCGGCGTCGAGGAGGTCCGCGTACCGGCGCGCGGCGGGCGCGGGCAGGTCGAGGCGGGCCCGCCAGACGTGCACCTCGCCGGGGGCGAGGACGGGCGCGGCGGGGCCCGGCGGCCAGCGCCCGGGCGGCCGGTGGTCGGGGCGGGGCGCGGTCACGGGGTGAGCGCTCCGGCACCGCGGTCGGCCGGGCGGCGCAGCAGCCGGGAGAGCTCGGCCAGGACCTCCGCCTGGGCGGTGTGCAGGAAGAAGTGCCCGCCGTCGAACATCCGCAGGGTGAAGGCGCCGGTGCTCTGCCGGGCCCAGGCGGCCAGGCCCGCGGGGTCGACGTCCGGGTCGGCCCGGCCGCCGAAGGCGGTGATCGGGACGGGCAGCGGCTCCTGCGGGCGGTGGGTGTAGGAGTCGTTGAGCTGGAAGTCGGCCCGCAGTCCGGGCAGGACCAGGCGCATCACCCGGGCGTCGGCGAGCAGGGCGTCGGGGGTGCCGCCGAGTTCGCGCAGCCGGGCCAGGAACTGGTCCTCCGGCAGGTGGTGGATCAGCGGCCGGTTGTGGGCGAGCTGCGGGGCGCGGCGGCCGGAGACCACCAGGTGGTCGGGGGCGGGCGCGCCGAGGGCGCGCAGCCGGCGGGTGAGGGCGAACGCGATCAGCGCGCCCATGCTGTGCCCGAACAGGGCGAACGGGGGCCGGCAGTGCTCGGCCAGCGCCTCGGTGAGGTCGGGCAGCAGGTCCTCGACGTCGGTGTGGGCCCGCTGGAAGATCCGCGACTCGCGGCCGGGCAGCCGGACGGCGCACACCTCGACGTCGTCCGGCAGGCCGCACGGCCACTCGGCGAACGCCGAGCTGCCGCCCCCGGCGTAGGCGAAGCAGACCAGCCGGAGCCGGGCGCCGGGGTTGGGCGCGGTCCTGACCACCCACGGCCCGCCGGACGCGCTCACCGCGGGCCCTCCCCGGACGGCGGCTCCCCGGGCGAATCCTCCCCGGACGGCGGCTCGGCGGACGGCGGTTGGAGGGACGGCGCCTGCACGGTCAGGTACTGCGGGTCACCGGGGACGTCGGTCAGGTCGGCCTCGAACAGCGCCAGCCCGTCGTCGCCGGTGAGCTGCCGGAACCCGGTGAACTTGTAGGTGATCAGCATCATCCGGTTGCGCCCGTTGGGCAGGTACTCGGCCAGCAGCCGGACGCCCGCCGCCCGGGCGCGGCGGCGCAGCAGGTTGATGATCACGCCGCCGACGCCCCGGGACATCACCCGGCAGGACATCAGCAGCAGCTTGACCGTCCAGGTGCCGGGGTCCTCGGCCAGCAGCACCAGGCCGATGGTGCCGTACGGGCCGTGCCGGTCCTCCAGCCGGGCGACCAGCAGTTCGTGGGTGTCGGAGCGGCGGAAGGCGTCGAGCTCCTCGTACGAGTAGGTGTAGCCGGTGGTGTTGAGCTGGTGGGTCCGGACGGTCAGCTCCTCGGCGCGACGCAGGTCCTCCTCCTGGGCGGGCAGGACGGTGAGCGTCATGCCGAGGGTGGCGAGGAAGGCTTCCTGGGGGCCGGTGAACTCCTGCTCGACCCGGGTGCGTTCCTGGTCGGCGAGGTACATCGCGCGGCGGCGGGCGGAGTCCTCGGTGACGAACCGGGGCGAGAACTCCGGCCGGTCGGCGAGGCCGGCCGCGTCCGCCGCGTCGACGCACAGCAGTTCGGGGAGCTCGAAGGCGACCTCGCCGCGCTCGAAGGCGTCGTCGTCGACGAAGGCGAAGGCGTCCAGGCCGAGGTTGAGCGAGGCGGCGATGGAGCGGATCGACGAGGACTTCGCGTTCCAGTTGATCTGCGGGTAGAGGAAGTAGTCGAGCAGGCCGTGCCGGCGCAGCGCGGCGGTGGCGGCGTCGTGGTCGTTGCGGCTGGCGACGGAGTGCAGGATGCCGCGGCGGTCGAGCTCGACGATGACCTCGCGCAGTCCGGGGCGCAGCGGCGCCTCGCCGTCCTCCAGCAGGATGCCGTCCCAGAGGGTGTGGTCGAGGTCCCAGACCACGCACTTGACGGTCTTGGCGGGCCGCTCGCCGGCGGTGCCTTCCTGCGGGTCGGCGGTGCCCTGGGTGGTCATGCCGTCACCCTTTCGGTGTCAGTGGGGCCGGAGGTGGCAGTGGGGCCGGAGGTGGCAGTGGGGGCGGTGCGGGGGCGGGAGTGGTAGGCGGACTCGGCGATGGTGGTCTGCTGGAGTTCGGTGCTGCCCTCGATGATCTCCATCACCTTGGCGTCCCGCAGGTAGCGCTGCACCGGGTAGGCGTCGCCGCAGCCGTGCGCGCCGTGCACCTGGACGGCGTCGGAGGCGGACCGGAACGCGGTGCGGGAGGCGTGGTACTTGGCGAGCCAGGTGGCGTGCAGGCTGTCGGTGGAGCGGTCCTGGCGCAGCCAGCCGGCCTGCTGGCAGAGCAGCCGGGCGGCGGCGGCGCCGGTGGCCATGTCGGCGAGCATCCGCTGCACCAGCTGGTGGTCGCGGAGCCGGACGCCGAAGGTCTCGCGCCGGTCGGCGTAGTCCAGGGAGGCGTCCAGGCACGCCTGGGTGAGGCCGACGCAGCCCCAGGCGACGCTGTAGCGGCCGAGTTCGAGGGCGCTGGCGGCGACGGCGCTCAGCCCGAAGCCGGGGCGGCCGAGCAGCGCGCCGTCCGGCACCCGGCAGTCCGCCAGGCTGAGTTCGGCGAGCATCGAGGCCCTGGTGCCGAGCACGCCGGTGAGCGGCCGGACGGTCAGCCCGGGGGCGTCGCGGGGCACCAGGAAGGCCGCCTCCCGGCCGTCCAGCCGGGCGAACAGCAGGTACACGTCGGCGCGGGCGCCGAAGGTGGTCCAGCGCTTCTCGCCGGTCAGCAGGTAGCCGTCGGCGGTGCGCCGGGCGGCCGTCCGCAGGCCCTTGACGTCGCTGCCGGCGCCCGGCTCGGTGAGCGCGAACGCGCCGATCGCCTCGCCGGTGGCGAACTTCGGCAGCCAGTGCGCGCGTTGGTCCCGGCTGCCCCAGCGGGCGACCGCGTACGAGGCCATGCCGTGCACGGTGACCAGGCTGCGCACGGACGAGCAGCCGCGGCCGAGTTCCTCGTTGAGCAGCCCGAAGGTGATCGGGTCGAGTCCGGTGCCGCCGTAGTCGGCCGGGACGGCGGCGCCCAGCAGGCCGCGGGCCGCGAAGTCCTTCAGGAACTCCTCGGGGAGCCGCTCGGCGCGGTCCCAGTCGTCCGCGCGGGGGGCCACGGCCTCCCGGACGAAGGACTCGTACTCCTCCCGCGCCGCGGCCTGGCCCGGGGTCAGTTGCACTCGGATGGCCATCTGTCCCTCTCCTGCCTCCTCTCCGGTCCGGCGGGTCAGGCGCGCGGCGCGGCGGCGCCCACGGCGGCCCGCTTGCGGGTGACGAGCGCGTCGAGGGCTTCCACCGTGCGGAAGTTGGCCAGTTCCAGGTCCTCGTCCTCCACGGTGATGCCGAACTCGCCCTCGACGAACAGCACCAGCTGCATGATGAAGAGCGAGTTCACGAACCCGGAGGCGAAGATGTCCTCGTCGTCGGCGAGCCGGTGCTCGCCGAAGAACTGGGCGAGGAAGGCGAGGATCTGCGGCTTGTGGTCGGCCGTCGTCATGGTGTGCGGTTCCTTCTTCTCGGTCGGGCTTCTCGGTTCGGGCTTCTCGGTTCGGGCCGGTGGCGGCTCGGGGCGCGCGGGCCGGTACGGCGGGGGCGGGGCGGTGGCCCGGATTGCGGTGCGGCGGGGGCTCAGAGCAGCGCGGTGGCGTAGCTGTAGAAGCCCTGGCCGCTCTTGCGGCCGAGCAGTCCGGCGTCGACCATCCGCACCAGCAGCGGGCACGGCCGGTACTTGCTGTCGCTGAACGCGGCGTACAGGCCCTCGACGGACTGCAGGATGGTGTCCAGGCCGATCAGGTCGGCGGTCTCCAGCGGACCCATGGTGTGGCCGAAGCAGGTCTTGAAGATCCGGTCGACCTCCTCGGCGGCGGCCACCCCCTCGTGGACCAGGTAGACGGCCTCGTTCACGGTGAGCATCAGGACCCGGTTGCTGACGAAGCCCGGCGAGTCCTCCACCAGGATTCCCTCCTTGCCGAGTTGGGCGAGCAGGGTGCGGGCGGCGTCCAGCGTCGCGGCGGAGGTGTGGTGGCCGCGGATCACCTCCACCGTGGGCTTGAGCGGCACCGGGTTCATGAAGTGCATGCCCAGGACGTTGGCCGGGCGGGAGGTGGCCGCGCCGATCCGGGTGATCGGGATGACCGAGGTGTTGGCGGCGAACACGGTGCGCTCCGGGCAGATCGCGTCCAGCCGCTGGTAGACGCCCTTCTTCAGGCCCCAGTCCTCGGTGATGTTCTCGATCACGAAGTCGGCGTCGTCGAAGCCCTCGTAGTCGGTGCTGGAGGTGATCCGCTCCAGGACGGTCCGCTGGTCCTCCCGCGGGCCCCGGTCGCCCAGCAGCCTGGCGAAGCGCAGGCCCTGACGGACCGTCCGCTCGGCGGCGGCCAGGATCTCCGGCGTCCGGTCGACCAGCAGGACCCGGTGGCCGGACTGGGCGAGCGCCTGCGCCAGGCCGGTGCCCATGACGCCGGCGCCGACCACGCCGACCGTGTGGATGTCAGACATGTGCTGTGCTCCGCTTCTGTGTGCCGTCGGTCGTCGGGGTGCCGGTCGTCGGGGGGTGGGCCGGGGCGTCGGTGCCGAGGCGGCGGCGGAGGGCGGCGGCCTGCTCCGCCACCGTGAGCGCCTCGAACAGGGTGTTCAGCGGCAGGTCGACGCCGAACCGGCGGCGGATCCGGGCCGCCAGTTGCAGGCCGAGCAGCGAGTGGCCGCCGAGCTCGAAGAACTC
This sequence comes from Kitasatospora sp. NPDC090308, assembly GCF_044769485.1. Classification (NCBI taxonomy): domain Bacteria; kingdom Bacillati; phylum Actinomycetota; class Actinomycetes; order Kitasatosporales; family Streptomycetaceae; genus Kitasatospora; species Kitasatospora sp. NPDC090308. Next base: position 50,180 of record NZ_JBIVXY010000018.1, read on the forward strand.
GTCGTGCACGCCGACCCGCTCCAGGCCGAGCAGGTCCGCCCACAGTTCGGCGAGCCCGGTCTCGGTGTCGTCCCGGGGCTCGGCGTACGCGGTGAGCAGGCCGGGGCGCGGGTGGAGCGCGCCGTCCGGCCGCCCGGGGTCCGGGGCGTCCTGCGGCCCGGGGGCGCCGATCCGGTGGGCGCGGATGTCGGCGAACACCGCGTCCAGGTCCTTGGCGACCACCGCGACCTGCGGGCCGAGACCGGCGGTGAGCAGCCGCAACAGCGCCTCGACGCCCTCGGCGGGCCGGATGCCCTGGTCCAGGTGGTCGCGGAGCGGTCCGGCGTCGCCGGGGCGGGCGGCCGGGGCGGCGGCGGGCGGGAAGCGGTAGGCGGCGGTCTCCCGGGAGGTGCCGTCGCGCAGCGCGCCGAGCCGGGTCTCCAGGTCGGCGACCCGCTTGAGGACGAAGTCCTCGACCCGGACGGTCTCCAGGCCGGTCTCGTCGAGCAGCGTGAAGTCGGCGGTGAAGGTCTCCTTGCCGCGGCGGTCCGCCTCGTGGAAGCGGTGGTGGCTGTAGATCCGGCGCGGCAGCGGGGCGAGCAGGGTGAGGCGGCCGTAGCGGAGCGGGATGCGGAACTCCTCGGCGAGGTTCATGCCGTGGAAGCCCGCGCCCAGGTCGAGCAGCGAGGGGTGCAGCGCGATCCGGTCCAGGTCGGCGGCGAACTGCGCGGGCAGTTCGAGTTCGGCGAGCGCCTCCTTCTCGCCCAGGTGCACCCGGCGCAGGCAGTGCGAGCGCGGGCCGAAGCCCATCGGCCCGGTGTGGGTGAGGGCGCCGAGGTCGCGCATGCCGGCCCGGGCGACCAGCTCGGCCGGGTCGTGCCGGCGGGGCGGGGCGGTGTCGTCGCCGACCGGGCCGACGGCACCGGTCACGTGCACCTGCCAGCCGTCGCCGCCGTCCGGCCCGGCACCGCCCGGCCCGTCCGCACCGCCCGGCCCGTCCGCACCGCCCGCGCCGTCCGCCGGCCCGCCGCCGGGCGCGCCCTCGCGGCTGACCACGGCGAACCGCGCCGGGGCGTGCCGCTTGTCGAGCACCACCCGCAGTTCGCGCTGCCGGTCCTCGCCGACCACCACCGGGGAGAGGAAGGTGACGTCCTCCAGCACCGCCCGGGGGTCGCCGCTCTGGTGCTCGTGGGCGGCCCGGACGAGTTCGAGGTGGCCGGTGCCGGGGACGACGGCGTTGCCGGCCATCCGGTGCTCGTCGATCAGCCAGGACCCGGCCACGCTGAGTGCCACCGCGTACACCGCGACGGCGTCGTCGTCGCGCAGGCAGGCGTCCAGCAGCGGGTGGTCGACGGGGCCGGTGCGGGCGGCCGGGGCGGCGGCGTCCGGGTGGCCGCCCGGGCCGAGGGTGCGGAAGGCCATGCCGACCTCCTGCCAGCCGTCCCAGTTGACCGAGACGGTGCGCGGGCCGCCGGTGGCGTCGCTGTGCTGCGCCAGGGCGTCCAGGAAGGCGTTGGCGGCGACGTAGTCGACCTGTCCGACGCCGCCGGTCAGCGCCAGGCTGGAGGAGCAGTGCACGGTGAAGTCGGGCGCCAGCCGGCGGGCCAGCGCGTCGACCGCCAGGCCGCCGCGGACCTTGGGGTCGAGCACCCGGTCGGCGGCCTCGGCGGTCTTGAGCTGGGCGAGGCCGGCGGCGGGCACCCCGGCGGCGTGCACGATGCCGTGGACGGCGCCGAACCGCTCCACCGCCCGGTCGGCGACCCGCTGGAGGGCGGCGGCGTCGGCCACGTCGGCGGCGGCGGTCATCACCTGCGCGCCGAGCCCCTCTAGCTCCAGCACGGCCCGGACCCGCTCGGCCGCCGCGCCGTCCGCCCGGCCGTCGGCGAGCAGCGCCGCCCACTCCTCGCGGGGCGGCAGCGGGGTGCGGCCGACCAGGACCAGCCGGGCCGCGACGGCGGTGGCGAGGTGCCGGGCGAGGGTGAGTCCGACGCCGCCGAAGCCGCCGGTGATCAGGTAGACGCCGTGCTCGCGCAGCGGGGTGCGGCCGTCCGCGGCGGCCTCCACCCGGACCGGCCGGTGGGTGCGCTCCCAGTGGCGGCGGCCGCGCAGCGCGGTGAGCGGGCGGGTGATCGGGTCGAGCAGTTCCGCGTACAGCAGGTCGGTGTCGGCGGCGCTCCAGCGGCGGCCGGGCGGCAGCGAGACGTCGACGGCGCGGCAGGTGGTGCCGGGCTGTTCCAGCGGGAGGACGAGGGCGGGCCCGGTGACGGTGGCCTTCTCCGGGGCGAGGGGTTCGGTGCCGAGGACGGCGTGGGCGTCGCTGGAGACGACGGTGAGGTGCGGCGGGGTGCCGGGGGCGGCGGCGGTGAGGGCCTGGTCGAGCCGGAGCAGGCTGTGGAAGCCGCGTTGCAGGGTCTCGTCGACGGGGCGGCGCGGGCCGACGGTCCACAGGTGGACCGTCCGGTCGGGCGGGCCGCCGTCGGCGGTGAGCCGGTCGACCAGGCGGCGGTGGTCGGCGGCGCTGGCGGGGTCGATCCGGTAGGCGCCGTCGCCGAGTTCGCCCCAGCCGCGGCCGGCCCGGACGGTGCTGACCCGGTGGCCGTCGCGGCGCAGGCGGGCGGCGAGCGCGTCGCCGACGCCCACCTCGTCGGTGAACAGCAGCCAGGAGGACGGCGCGCCGGGGGCGGCCTGCGGGCGGGCGGGCAGCGACTCCCACACGGGGGTGTGGAACCAGTCCGCCAGGTCGGCCCGGCGGGCGAGCCCGGGCCGGGGGGCGGTCCGGCGGGGGGCCGGGTCGATCCAGTGCCGGCTCTCCTCGAACGGGTAGGGCGGGAGGGAGACCCGGGCGGCGCCGTCGCCGCCGCCGACGGCGGACCAGTCGAGGTCGACGCCGGCCGCCCACAGGGCGCCGGCGGTGTTCAGCAGGAACCGCTCCTCGCCCTGCCGGTCGAACCGGCCGGGCATCGAGGCGAGGGCGACGCCGGGGGCGGCGCCGGCCGGGCGCAGCTGCAGGGCCAGGCTGGTCAGCGACTGGCCGGGGCCGGTCTCCAGCAGCACCCGGCCGGGCCGCTCCCACAGCCGGCGGACGCCGTCGGCGAACCGGACCGGGCGGCGCAGGTGCCGCACCCAGTAGCCGGGGTCGGTGACCAGGTCGGCGTCGGCCCAGTCGCCGGTGACGTTGGAGACGTACGGGACGGTCGGCGGGTGCAGGGCGACCCCGGCGGCGAGGTCGGCGAACTCCTCGGTGATCGGGTCCATCAGGTGCGAGTGGAAGGCGTGCGTGGTCTGCAGCCGCCGGGCGGCGACGCCGTCGGCGGCCAGCCGGGCCTCCAGGGCGGCGACCGCCTCGTCGGTGCCGGCGACCACGCACAGCTCGGGCCCGTTGACGGCGGCCGGCGACAGGTCGTCGCCGAGCAGGCCGAGGACGGTGCGTTCGGGCAGCGGCACGGCCAGCATGGCGCCGGCGGGCAGGCCGTCGATCAGCCGGGCCCGGTGGGCGACCAGCTTGAGGGCGTCGTCCAGCGACAGCACCCCGGCCAGGTGCGCGGCGGTGTACTCGCCGATGCTGTAGCCGATCAGCGCGGCCGGGCGGACGCCCCAGGACTCCCAGAGCCGGGCCAGCGCGTACTCGACGGCGAAGGTGGCGGGCTGCGCGTAGCGGGTGCGGTCGAGTTCGGTGCGGTCGGCGGCGGCGGGGCCGCGCAGCATCCGGCGCAGGTCGGGCCCGGCGGCGGTGTCGGCGGCGCCGGCGGGGTGGAGCAGTTCGCGCAGGTCGAGGCCGAGGTGGGGGCGGAAGCCTTCGGCGCAGCGGTCGAGGGCGGCCCGGTAGACCGGTTCGGCCTCGTACAGTTCGCGCCCCATGCCGGGGCGCTGCTCGCCGAGGCCGGGCAGCACCAGGGCGACCTCGCGCAGGGTGCCGTCGTGGTGGCCGGTGCGGACGGTGCCGGGGGTGCGCTCGCGCAGCGCGCGGGCGGCCCGGGCGGTGTCCTCGGCGACCAGGAAGCGGCGGTGGCCGAAGTGGCGGCGGCCGGTCTGCAGGGTGCGGGCGGTGCCGGCCAGGTCGGGCGGGGCGGCGCCGTCGAGGCGGTCGGCGAGGCGGTCGGTGGCGGCCTCCAGCGCGGTGGCGGTGCGGGCGGCGAGCGGCAGCAGGACGCGGCGGCGGCCGGGGGCGCGGCGGGCGGCGGGCGCGGGGGCCTCCTCCAGGACGACGTGGGCGTTGGTGCCGCCCATGCCGAAGGAGCTGACGCCGGCCCGGCGCGGTCCGCGGTCGGCGGGCCAGTCGGTGAGGCGGGTGTTGACCCGGAACGGCACGGCGGTGAAGTCGACGGCCGGGTTGGGGACGTCGAAGTGCAGGCTGGGCGGGATCTGCCGGTGCTGGAGCGCCAGCACGGTCTTGATCAGCCCGGCGACGCCGGAGGCGGCGTGGGTGTGGCCGATGTTGCCCTTGACGGCGCCGATCGCGCAGCTGCCGGGCGGCAGGCCACCGAAGGCCCGGCCGAGCGCCTCGATCTCGATCGGGTCGCCGAGCGGGGTGCCGCTGCCGTGGGTCTCGACGTAGCCGATGGTGGCGGGGTCGACCTCGGCGGCCTCCAGGGCGGCGCGGATCACCCGGGCCTGGCCGGCCACGCCGGGGGCGGTGAAGCCGATCCGCTCGGCGCCGTCGTTGCCGACCGCGGAGCCCTTGATGACGGCCCGGACCGGGTCGCCGTCGGCCAGCGCGTCCTCCAGCCGCTTGAGCACGACCACGCCGACGCCGTTGGCGGCGACGGTGCCCTGGGCGGCGGCGTCGAACGGGCGGCAGTGGCCGTCGGCGGAGAAGATCCCGCCGGGCTGGAACAGGTAGCCCTGGTGCTGGTGGGCGCGGACGGTGGCACCGCCGGCCAGCGCGGTGTCGCAGGCGCCGCTGAGCAGGGCCTGGCAGGCCAGGTGGACGGCGACCAGGGAGGTGGAGCAGGCGGACTGGACGGTGAGGGCGGGGCCGGACAGGTCGAGCTTGTAGGCGATCCGGGTCGCCAGGAAGTCCCGTTCGTTGGCGAGGTTGCGGGCGAAGACCTCGCCGGGGTCGTCGGGGTCGATCAGGCCGTCGACGTGGTCGACGTAGCTGTTGTAGTAGGTGCCGGCGTAGACGCCGACCTGGCCGGGCACGGCGCGCGGGTCGTGGCCGGAGTCCTCCAGGGCCTCCCAGGCGCACCGGAGCAGGACCCGGTGCTGGGGGTCCGTCAGGTCGGCCTCCTTCGGGCTCATCCCGAAGAAGTCCGCGTCGAAGCGGTCGGCACCGGCCAGCACGCCCTGGGCGGCGACGTAGTCGGGGTCGGTGCGCAGCGCCTCGGGGACGCCCCGGGCGGCGAGTTCCCCGGGGGTGAAGAAGGTGATCGACTCGGTGCCGGTGCGCAGGTTCTCCCAGTACTGCTCGGGGCCGTCCGCGCCGGGGAAGCGGCAGGCGAGCCCGATGACGGCGATCTCCAGGCCGGTGGTGTCGTCGGCGTGCTCCATCAGCTGTTCTCCTTCGGTGCGCCGGTGCGCCGCCGGTCGAGCTGCCGGCGCAGCCGGTCGCGGCCGCGGTCGAGGCGTTCCCGGGTCGCGGGGTCGGGGCCCGCGGGCGCTGCGGGCGCTGCGGACCCGGCGGGCCCGGCGGGCCGGTCGGCGAGGTGCCGGGCGAGGGTGTCGACGGTGGGGCACATGGTCAGCGCCAGCAGCGGGACGTCCCGGCCGAGCCGCTCGCCCAGGGCGGCGGCGACGCGCTTGAGCAGCAGCGAGTTGCCGCCGAGGTCGAAGAAGTTGTCGTCGGCGCCGAAGTCCTCGGTGCCGAGCACCTCGGCCCAGACGGCGGCGACCTGCCGGGCGAGCGGGTCGCCGGGGGCGTCCCGGTGGGCGGGGGCGGCGGCCCCGGCGGCGGCGAGGAGTTCGGCGAGCCGCAGCCGCTGGACCTTGCCGGTGGGGCTGCGCGGGACGTCCTCGACCAGGTGGACCCGGCTGGGGACCTTGAAGTCGGCGAGCCGTTCCCGGGCGTACTCGCGGATGTCCCGCTCGACCACGACGGCGCCGGGCCGCGGGACGACGGCCACCGCGACGTCCTCGCCGAGGGTCGGGTGCGGGACGCCGAAGGCGACGGCCAGCTTGACCGCCGGGTGGCCGGCCAGCACCTCGTCGATCTCGACCGGGGCGACCTTGGAGCCGCCCCGGTTGATGATCTCCTTGCTGCGGCCGACGACGTACAGGTAGCCGTCCTCGTCGAGCCGCCCCTCGTCGCCGGTGCGCAGCCAACCTCCGGTGAAAGCACGGGCGTTGGCCTCGGGGTTGGCCTCGTAGCCGGCGGTGACGTTGGCGCCGCGGATGGCGATCTCGCCGGACTCTCCGACCGGCACCGGGCGGCCGGCCTTGTCGAGGACGGCCACCGCCTCGCCGACCGGCAGGCCGACCGAGCGGGGCTTGCGCGTCCCGGGCGGCAGCGGGTTGGTGGTGACCAGGGAGCCGGCCTCGGTCATGCCGTACGCCTCGATCACCGGGGCGCGGAAGGCTTCCTCCAGGGCGGTGAGGACGGCGCCGGGCAGCGGCGCGGAGGCCGAGCGGACGAACCGGAGCCGGGTCGCGGCGAGGACCTCGCGGTGCCGGTCGGCGACGGACAGCAGGGCCTGGTGCATGGCGGGCACGGCGGTGTACCAGGTCGGGCGGAACTCCCCCAGCCAGCGGTAGAAGCCGGTGTCGCTGAAACCGGGGGTGCAGACGATGCCCGCGCCGCGCACCAGGGTGGCGAGCAGGGTGCTGGTCAGGCCGTGGGCGTGGAACAGCGGCATCGGGTTGAGGCAGAGGTCGTGCTCGTCGAGGGCGAAGGCGGCGCCGGTGTTGCGGGCGGCGACGTGCAGGTTGGCGTGGGTGAGCGGGACGAGCTTGGGGCGGTCGGTGGTCCCGGAGGTGTGCAGGATCAGCGCGGTGTCGTCCGGGCCGCCGGGGCCGCCGTCCGCGACCGGGACGGCGGTGGCCGGGCCGGCGCTGCGCAGCTCGAACTCACCGGCGGGGCTGCCGGGCCGGGAGGTGAGTTCGATGATCCGGAGGCCGCGCTCGCGGGCCACCTCGACGGCGGGCGAGTCGTCGCCCGCCTCGACCAGCAGGGCGTCGGCCCGCATGTCCGCGAGGTAGAACGCGAACTCCTGCCGCCGGTACGCCGGGTTGAGCGGGGCGCTCTGGGCGTACGCGGCGGTGCCGAGGAACGCGACGGCCAGGTCGGGGCCGTTGGGCAGAACCAGGGCGACCCGGTGCGGACGGCCCAGGCCGAGGCCGTTCAGGGTCCGCCCGACCTCCTCGACCCGCCGGGCGAGCGCCCGGTAGCTGAGCGGGGCCCGGTCGGGGGCGAGGAGGGCGACGGCCTCCGGCCGGTCGGCGGCCCGGTCGGCG
>NZ_JBIVXY010000018.1:57644-136444 GCF_044769485.1 Kitasatospora sp. NPDC090308
GCGATCAGTCGGCTGAGGCCGGTGGGCGGGGCGTCCTCGGTCACGGTCTTCCTTCTCCCATGTCGGCTTCGATCGGTCGGGTGGTCGGGGCCCGGCGCGGCGGCGGGCCGGTGAGCGGCACGGCGACGGGCCGGGGCTCAGCGCGGCGGCGGACCGCCGGTCGGCAGGGCGGTCGGCCGGGGCTCAGCGCGTCGGCGGGTCGGCCACGGCCGGGACGGCCTCCGGCCGGTCGGCGATCAGTCGGCTGAGGCCGGTGGGCGGGGCGTCCTCGGTCACGGTCTTCCTTCTCCCATGTCGGCTTCGATCGGTCGGGTGGTCGGGGCCCGGCGGGCTCAGTGCGTCGGCAGGTCGGCGACGGCCCAGGCGGTGGGCGGGCGGCCGGTGGCGGTGCGGGTGCCGGCCCGGATGCGGGCGGGGCGGCGGTGGCCGGCGGGGCCGGCGCCGGCGATCTCGACGGTCAGTCGGCCGGGCGGGCCGGCGGGGTGCAGCCGGTAGCGCTTGGGCGGGGTGCGGAAGCCCAGGCCGGAGGCTTTCGCCAGGGCCTCCTTGACGCACCACAGGTGCAGCGGTTCGACCGGCCCGCAGGCCCGGTGCAGGGCGTCGAGTTCGGCGGGGGTGCCGAACCGGTGCAGGTTGCGGGCGGCGGTGTCCCACGCGGTCTCGGCGTCGACGCCCAGGCCCGCGGGGGGCGGGTCGGCGCGGCGCAGCGCCACCACCACCTGGTCGGCGGTGTGGGCGATCGAGAACTGCAGCGGCGGCCGGAGCGCGGCGCCGTCCCAGCAGATCCGGCGGACGGCGGCGGGCCCGGCGAGGCCGATCCGCCGGTGGGTGTCGGGCAGGTCGGGGACCAGGCCGAGCCGGACCAGGCCGGCGGCCAGGGCGTGCCGGGCGGCGTACCGCTGGTCCTGCCGGGCGGCGCCGGTGAAGCCGCCGTGCGGGTCGTCCGGCCCGGTGGGGGCGCCGGGCGGGTGGGCGTCCCGCGCCGCGCCGGGCCGGACCTCGTCCCAGAGCAGCCGCACGGCGCTCACCTCGGTGCGGGCGCGGGGTCGCGCACCACGTCGGCCAGGGTGCGGACGCCCGGCCCGGCGGCGGCCGCGTACCGGATCGCGCGCAGCACGCCGGGCAGGAAGGCGCGGCGGTCCGCCATCCGGTGCAGGACCTCGATGTGCTCGCCGGTGCCGGCCGCGACCAGGCGGTGCTCGCTGAGGGCGTCGCCGAGGCGGAAGGAGGTGACGTCCGGGGCGGGGGCGCCGGGGCCGCGGGCGGTGTGCCAGGCGGCGGCGAGGTGGCGGGCGGTGCTGCTGGGGCGGTCGCGCTTGCCGGCGAAGTGCAGGTCGCTGACGCCCGCGTCCCAGCTGTCGTCGGCGTGGGCGGCGAGGTCGGCGACGAAGCGGGTGACGGCGAGCAGGGCGAGACTGTAGTTGGCGGCGACCACGACGGGGCGGCGGCGGCCGACCTCCGCCAGCAGGCGGCGGTGCCGGTCGCCGAGGCCGCTGGTGCCGATGACCAGGGCGCAGCGGACGGTGCGGGCCTGGTCGAGCAGGTCGGCGGTGGCCTCCTCGGCGGTGAAGTCGACGACGACCGGGTCCGGGTCGGGCAGGTCGGCGAGGCGGTGCACCACGGGCACGGCCGGGTCGGGGCCCGGGTCGGGGTCGCGGTCCGGGCCGCGGTCCGGGCCGCGGTCCGGCCGATGGTCCGGGGCGCGGAGGGTGAGGCGGGCGGAGAGGGCGAGGTCGGGGGCGGCCAGGACGCCCTGCCGGACGACGCCCGACATCCGGCCGGTCAGTCCGCAGACGACGACGGGAACGGGGGCGGGGACGGCGGGGGCGGCAGCGGCGGTGGGGGCGGCGGGTGCGGTCATGCGGCGACCGCCTCCGGGACCAGGCCCATCCGCCGGGCCAGCTCGTTCTCGACCACCCGCCGGCCGCCGAAGTGGGCCTGGAGGCCGGCGTCGTCGCGGTCGGCGGGCGCGTCCGCCAGGCCGAGTTCGGTGGCCATGTCCTCGGTGGTGCGGGCGGTGCGCCGCAGCAGGTCGACGCAGCTCAGCAGGGTGGCGAGGGCGGCGGTGCCGCCGGGCGCCTCGTCCTTGAAGGCGGCGCCGAACCGGGCGGCGGCCGCGGCCAGCGAGAGTTCGATCTCCAGCTTGCTGAGCTCGTGGGCCAGGTACTGGGAGGTGGAGAGCGCCTCGACGCCCTCGCCGGCCCGGGCCAGGGTCCGGCGCAGGTCGGCGACGTCCCGGGCGGGCCGGGCGAGGGCGCGGCGGGCGAACGCCCAGGCGTGGGCGTCGAGGGCGGCGGTCAGCACACCGTCGAGGGCCCAGTCGACGGGTCGGGAGAGGGCGGCGGGGACGGCGCCGTCGAGGACGGCCCAGCCGTGGTCGGCGGACCGTCCGGCGCCGTGCGGGCGGACGCCGGGGGCGTCGTGCGGGACGAGCGCGAGCCGGGTCGCTCCGTCCAGCCGGACGGTGACCAGGGCCGCCTCGGCGTCGCGGGCGGCGTAGCGGTAGCGGCCGTGCAGGGTGGTCCGGTCGCCGTCGCGGTCGGCCCGGACGGCGGGGACGGTGAGGCTGAACAGGGCGTTCGGGGTGTAGAGGCCGAGCGCGGCGGTGACCCGTCCGGTCCGGACGCCGTCGAGCAGCGGGGCGTCGGCCTCGAAGGTGTCGAGCAGCGGCAGGACGCCGTGCACCTGCTCGGTGAGCGCGGCGGCGAGGGCGAACGGGTGCCGCTCCCAGACCTGGTCGAGGGCCCGTTCCAGTTCCCGCTCGGGGCTCCGGAGGACCGCGTCGTCGGCGTCGGCCGACCGGTCGAGGCCGCGGCGGGTGAGCAGCCGGTCGAGGGCGGCCCGCGCGGCCCGGGGGTCGGTGGCGGTCACGCGCGGCCTCCGCGGGCGAGCCGGGCGGTGACGAAGCGGGCGATCGAGTCGACGGAGTACAGGTGCTCGGGGTCGGCCTCGGGGTCGATGACGGCGTCGTAGCGCTGTTCCAGCACCTCCATCAGGTTGATGTAGCCGATGGAGTTGACGCCGGCCCGGTCGAGTTCGCCGTCGGCGGCGCGCAGGTCGGCGACGGTGACGACGCGTCCGGTGGCGGTCTCGACGAGCAGTTCGATCTCGGCGCGCAGGTCGGTGTCGGTGCGGGCCGCCTCGTGGGCTGTGCTCATGCGGGGTTCTCCAGTCCGTGCGGGGTGGGGTCGGCGGCCCGGGCGTCCCGGACCAGGCGGCGCAGTTCGGTCGTCCGGGCCTTGCCGACGGTGGAGCGCGGGATGGCGGGCAGGAAGGTGACCCGGCCGGGGACCTTGAAGGGCGCGAGCCGGGCGCGGCAGGCGTCGACGACCTCGGCCCGGCCGAGCCGGCCGGTGCCGGCGAGTGCGGCGTGCAGCACCGTCTCGCCGTTGTCGTCGGTGTCGGCGAAGACGGCGGCGTCGGTGACGCCGTCGAGGTCGAGCAGGGCGCGTTCGATCTCGGCGGGGTCGATCTTGCGGCCGGCCAGGTTGATCGGGCCGCCGAGCCGGCCGGTGACGAACAGCCGGCCGTCCTCGATCCGGCCGAGGTCGCCGGTGCGGTAGTAGCCGTCGGGGTCGAGCCGTTCGGCCAGGGCGCCGGGGGCGTTGAGGTAGCCGGCGGCCATCGAGTCGGTCCGGACCCTGACCTCGCGCTCGCCGGTGGGCAGGTCCACGGTCCGGACCGAGACGCCGGGCAGGGCGGTGCCGAGCCCCTCGGTGTGCTCGGGGTCGCGTTCGTAGGTGCAGGGGCCGGTCTCGGCGATGCCGTAGTAGTCGGCGATCCGGACGCCGTACCGGGCCTCGAAGGTCCGCCGGACCTCGGGGTCGAGGACGGCGGCGGCGGAGACCGCCCGGGTGACGGTGGCGAACGCGGCGGCGTCCGGCCGGGGGGCGGCGGCGAGCAGCCGGTAGGCGAGCGGGAAGGCGACCAGCCGGGTGGCGGCGGCCCGGGCGACGGCCCGGGTGATGCCGCCGGAGGTGGGCAGGCCCTGGTAGAGGTGGAGTTCGGCGCCGACGGTGAAGACCGGCAGCAGCGAGGTGTTGAACGCCAGCCCGTTGGTGAAGCCGGCCAGGCAGAGCACCCGGTCGTCGGGGCCGAGTCCGGTGCCGGCCGCCCAGGTCCGGGCGGCGGCGGTGACGGCGTCGGCGGTGAACTCCAGGCACTTGGGCGCGCCGGTGGTGCCCGAGGTGAACCGGCAGGTGGCGGTGGACGGCCCGGGCGCGGGCGCGTCGCCGCGCCCGCCGGGCAGGACGGTCAGCGCCAGCGCGCTGCCGGGCACCGCCCGCGGCGTGCCGCCGAGCGGGAACGGCCGGTCGGCGTCGTGCAGGAAGGCCGGGACGCCGCAGCTGCGGCGGATGCCGTCGAGTTCGGCGGCGCCGAAGGTGGCGTCGATCAGGAACGGCAGCCGGCCGGCCACCAGCAGGGCGTAGTAGGAGACCAGGTAGTCGGCGCTGTTGGCGGCGTGCACGCCGACGTCGGCGGTGTCGGGGCCGAGCAGCGCGTCCAGGGTGCGGGCGCGGGCGCGGACGAGTGCGCCGAACCGGGCGTAGTCGAGCGCGTCGCCGCCGGCCACGACGGCGCGCCGTCGGCCGTGTCCGGCGCAGGCGGCGAGGAACGCGGCGCCGAGCCGCCGCGGGTCAGCCACGGCGGGCCCCGTCCCGGCCGGCGGGCGCGAGGTCGAGTTCGGCGCGGCAGGCCATGCTGTGGTTGGCGATGGTCAGCATGGTGGTCTGGCTGCCGCCGGACATCCGGAAGCCGCGGAGCTGGGCGTGGGCCCGCAGCGAGGGGCTGTCCCACATGTAGCCGGCGCCGCCCTCCAGGTCGGTGGCGAGGGTGGCGAGTTCGTTGGCCTTCTCGACGCAGAACCACTTGAGTTCGGCGATCTCGGGGACGGTGCTGCCGCCGGCGGTGACCCGCAGGTAGGCGTCGGCGATGCCCGCCTCCATCAGCTCCTGGTGGGCCCGGGCGCGGGCCAGCGCGTGCGCGTTGACCGGCCAGGCGCCGAGCGGCCGGCCGCCGAGGGTGCGGCGGCGCACGTGGTCGGTGACGTGGTCGAGCAGGGTGCGGTGGGTGAAGTAGGCGTCGGCGGCGATCAGCAGCCGCATCCGGGACATCACCCGGTTCCAGCGCATCAGTTGGCTGATCCCGCTGCGCGAGACGACCTGCCCGGCGGGCACCCGGACGCCGTCGAACTCGACCTGGGCGGAGTCGACGCTGCGGGTGCCGAACTTGTCGTACACCTCGGTGACCCGCACGCCGGGGGTGCTCTTCTCGACGGCGACGATGGCGGGCGCGCCGTCGAGCACGGCGCTGACGAAGCACAGGTCGGCGGTGGCGCCGTTGATGACGAACTTCTTCCGGCCGTCGAGGACGATCCGGGAGCCGTCGATGGTGGCCGTGGTGGGCTGTTCGGCGGACGGGTCGGTGTCGCACTGGCAGGCGACCAGGTCCCCGGCCAGCAGGGCGGGCAGGTAGCGCTCGCGCAGGGCCGGGTCGCGGGCGGCGGCCAGCCAGTCCCCGGCGATCTCGTTCTGCACGTGCATGGCGAGGGCGATGCCGCCGTCGCGGGCCCCGGCCATGGCCTCGCCGAGGACCAGGGCGCCGAGCAGGCCCAGGCCCTGGCCGCCGAGGTCGCGGGGCAGCGAGACGCCCATGAAGCCGTTCGCGGCGAGGTCCTGCCAGGTCTCGCGGCGCAGGCGGCCGTCGGGCCCGGTGCGCCACTTGTCGAGCCACTGCGGGGTGAAGTGGTCCGCCGCCCGGGCCCGCAACTCACGGTGACCGTCCGTCAGGTGCGCGGACAGGATGCTGTTGCTCAACATGGAAACCACACGCTGCTCTCTGTGATCGGGTCTCGGCGCCGGTGTCCGGCTCGGCCGCGGGTCTGGTCCGTTCCGGGCTCAGCCGGGCTGCTGCCGGGGGTCGCGGGCGTGGCTGTAGGCGACCGGGGCCCGGTCCCACTTGACGGCGTTCTCGTCGGCGACGCCGACCGCGACGACGTAGATGACCTCCTCCTGGTCGTCCAGCAGGGCGAGTTCGGCGATCCGGCCGGCGTCGAAGCCGCCCAGGCAGGTGATCCCGACGTGCTGCGCGGCGGCGCCGAGGCAGAGCCGCTGGGCGGCGCTGGCGGCGTGGAAGTGCAGTTCGGCCAGGCCCTGCTGGCCGCGTTCGCCGAGCAGTTGGCGGACCGGGGCGTGCAGCGCGACCAGGGCGGCGCAGCCGGCCGCCACGCCCTGGTTCATGCAGGCCGCGACCACCGCCTCCTCCGAGCCGCCGTCGCCGCCGACCGGCAGCAGCCGGTGCCCGTCCGGGTCGTACTCGTAAGCGCCGGACGGCAGTCCGTCGACGTTGCGGACCAGCAGCCGCAGCCCGGCCAGCGGCCCGTCGGCGCAGTCGACGGCGATGCCGCCGCGGACGGCGGCCAGTGCCCGGCCGAGCGCGTCGGCGTCGAGCGGTTTCGCCAGGAAGCCCTTGGCGGACTGCCGGTCGAGCACGACCGCGCCGAAGTCGGCGAGCGGGTCGGCGTCCCGGCCGGTCAGCACCAGCGGCGCGGTACCGGCGGCGGCCGGACGGATCGCCGGGGTGGTGCCGAACCGCCGGGCCAGGTCCCGGGGTTGGTGGTAGGTGCTGACCGGGCTGACCAGGTCCCAGGCTTCGCGTTCGGGCCCGTCGGGCTGCTCCAGGCCGCGGCCGCCGTCGTGCCACCAGATCGGCACCGCGAACGGGTTGGTCCGCGGGGCGCGGCCGGGCCCGACGGTCGCGGGCCCGGTCGGCGCGGTCAGGGTGACCAGCGCCTGGGGTTCCCGGCAGAGGTTCTCCAGGCCGAAGAGCCGGGACAGGGCGCGGCGGTCGAAGCGCAGCCGGACGGCGGGGGCGAAACCGGCGTCGGCGGCGGCCAGCGCGATGTTGGTGGCGGCGTGGGCGCTGTCGAGGTGGGTGTAGAGGTAGCCGCGCCGCCCGTACTTGCGCATGGCGTGCCAGGGCCGGGCGACCACCGCGACCACGGCGGCGGGCAGTTCGGCGGGGTGCGCGCCGTCGGCGGCGAGCGGATCGGTGGCGAGCGGACCGGTGGTGATCGGGTCGCCGGCGAGCGGGTCGGCGGGCCGGGCGGAGCCGGCCAGCAGGTCGGCCAGGTCGCGGCGGCCGACGGCGGCCAGTCGGCGCAGGCTGCAACCGGCCGCGTCGTAGTGGTAGAGCGCGTACTCGTGGCCGTCCTGGAACGCCACCAGCACCTCGAAGGGGTAGAGCGCCCCGGCGGACGGCGTGGTGCGGGCCCGCATCAGGGTCTTGCCCTTGGTGATCACCGCGCCCGAGCGTTCGCCGTACCCCAGTCCGAGGGCCGCGGCGATCCGCGTCCACTGGACGCTCAGACCCGGGTCGGGCTGACCGGCGGCCGGGGAGACGGCCTCCAGGTTCGATCGCAGGCGCGTCTCGTTCCAGAACCCGGCCAGCAGCGGATTGGTCAACTCTTCGACGCCCATAGGTCCTCTCGCGTTCTCGGATCGGTGGTGATGCACCTCGGGGAACGGGGTCGGCCCCGGATCGGATCGGCGTTCCGGGTCGTCGGCCGGGGCGGCGCGGGCCGGCCGGATCGCGGCCCGGCGCGCCGGAGAACAGCCGTGGTGGAACGCCGCCGGTCGGTGTGCGTCCACGATCCGTCTCTCCTGGTGAGACGGTACCGACCACTCAGCGGCCACTCGCAAACCAACCAGCCGACCGCCGAGGCTGTCCAGCGAACGCCGATGGCTCAGTCCGGCCATGGCCCCGAACGGCCGTCGGGACACGAAGCAGCCGCATCCCGCACTGTGACGCAGGCCACAGCACACCGCTGTCCGATGGCTGAGATGTGGGTTGTTCGGCTCGCGGACCGTGACGCAGCATGGTTGCTGTTCGTGCACACGGTGCAACCGACCGTGCGCGCTCCCCCCGGGGACCGCGCGCCGGTCGTAGTCGGCACGGGGGTGTCGAGAGACCTGGGGGCGCGCTCATGCAGCTTCAGCCCGACCGGCGCGAGCCGTCGCTACCCGAGGCCCAGATGGGCCGCATCCTCCACTCGGCCCGCCAGGCCATCGGCGAACTGGCTTGCAAGGTCGAGGAGTTGGACCGCAGGCTGGCAGAGGTCCGAACCGGCGCGCTCCCCGCCCACCTGGACCGGCTGAGCGGTCACGGGGTGGAGGTGTTCCGGGGCGAGTCCGAGGTCCGGCAACTGCTGGAGGACACCGTCGCGACGGCCACCGGCCGGATCCTCAGCATGCACCCCGGGACGCCGCTGCCGGCGTCGCTGCTGCTGGCCGCCCGTCGCCGGGACGAGGAGGTGCTGGGGCGCGGGGTGGCCGTCCGGACCATCCACAGCGAGTCGATGCTCCGGGTGCCGCGCGGCCGGGCCCACCTGAAGGCGCTGCGCCGGGCGGGCGCGCAGATCCGCACCTCGGCGACCCTCCCCTACCGGCTGACCGTGCTCGACACCGGCCTCGCCCTCGTCCCGGCACCAACCGGCGGGGGCGGCGGGGACGGCGGCGACTGCGCGGAGCCCGCGGTCGCGGTGGTGCGCAACCCCGACCTGGTCAGCCTGTTCGCGCAGACCTTCGAGTTCTGCTGGCAGGACGCCCGGCCGGCCGAACTCGCCCCGCCCACCCGCACCGGCCCCACCGCCCGCCAGTACCAGGTGCTGCGCCTGATGCAGCTCGGCTACAAGGACGAGGCCATCGCCCGGGAGATCGGCGTCTCCTCCCGCACCATGCGCCGCATCGTCCGGGAACTGCTGGAGCAGCTCGGCGCCACCAGCCGGTTCAGCGCGGGCATGGCCGCCCAGGCCCGCGGCTGGCTGGTCCCGCCGCGCCCGCACGACGGCTGCCGCTGACCCGCCGGAGGGCCGGGACTGCTCCCATCGGGTGCCGTGTCCGGCCGACACCTCCCTGACGGCGCAGCAACGAGCGCGGCCGGGCCCGGGCCGTGGTGCTCTTATGTCGGGCTTACACCTGCAGCCGTCTGACGGGTTCTCAGGTCTGTCCCCGACCGCCGCCACCGGAGCCGGCGGTTCGGAACGCGCGGTCCCCTTCCCACGGGGGCCGCGCGGTGCGATCCGGGTCCCCCTCACGAAAGCGCAGATCATGCAGCGTCCGCCGTCCTCGAAGCTGTCCTCCCTCGCCCGCCGTTCCGAGAAGCCCATGGCGGGCCTCGGGGTGCTGGCCCTCGCCGCCGCCGGCGCCCTCGTCGGCCTCGCCCCCGGCGTGGGCCACGCCTCCAGCCACCGGGAGGCGCCGCTCATCTCGGGCGACCCGCGGGCCGACAACACGGACGTGTACGCGTTCGTCAGCCCGGACAAGCCCGACACCGTCACCCTGGTGGCGAACTGGATCCCGTTCGAGGAGCCGAACGGCGGCCCGAACTTCTATCCGTTCGCCGACGACGCGCACTACACCATCAAGATCGACAGCGACGGCGACGGCAAGCCCGACACCACCTACACCTGGGCGTTCGCCAGCCACTACCGCGACGACGCCAACCAGTTCCTGTACAACACCGGCGTGGTGAAGTCGCTGGACGACCCGAACCTGAACTACCGCCAGACCTACACCCTCACGGTCACCGGCCCGGACGGGAAGTGCAAGGTCCTGCTCAAGGACGCCCCCGTCGCGCCGTCGAACGTCGGCAAGGCGTCGATGCCCGACTACGGCTCGCTGCGCAAGCAGGCCGTCGTGGACCTCCCCGACGGCGGGCAGAGCTTCGCCGGCCAGGCCGACGACCCGTTCTTCCTCGACCTGCGGGTCTTCGACCTGCTCTACGGCGGGAACCTCAAGGAGTCCGGCCACGACACCCTGACCGGCTACAACGTCAACACCATCGCCATCCAGGTGCCGAAGACGAGCCTGGCGCTGAAGGGCGACGCCGAGCGCAACCCGGTGATCGGGGTGTGGTCCACCACCGACCGCAAGGGCGCCGTCGTCGCGGACAAGGGCGGCGAGGGCAAGGGCGGCGAAGGCAAGTCCGGCGGGGACAAGGGCGGCGAAGGCAAGGGCGGCGAAGGCAAGGGCGAGGGCGACTGGCGGCAGGTGTCCCGGCTGGGCAACCCGCTCGTCAACGAGGTCGTCGTGCCGATCAAGTACAAGGACGCCTTCAACGCGCTGACCCCGGACCAGGACCACACCGTCACCCCCGTGGTCGACAAGGTCAAGGACCCGATCGTGCCCAAGCTCGTCCAGAGCATCTACGGCATCCCCGCCCCGGCGGCGCCGCGCAACGACCTGGTGGAGATCTTCCTGACCGGCATCTGCAAGGCGTGCGGGCCGGTCCAGGCCGACCTGAACTCGCAGCTGCTCAACAAGGACGTCAAGAAGGACGGCTTCGTGCCCTCCGAGGAGCTGCGCCTGAACATGGGCGTCGCCCCGGCCGCCGCCCCCAACCGGCTCGGCGTGCTCGCGGGCGACCTGGCGGGCTTCCCGAACGGCCGCCGCCTGGCCGACGACGTCGTCGACATCACCCTGCAGGCCGCCGAAGGCGCCGCGCAGACCGGCACCCTGGTGCCCGCGCTGGCCGCCGGGGACGGCGTGAACGCCAACGACCACGCCTTCGGCCACCACTTCCCCTACGTGGCGCTGCCCAACACCGCCGCCGTCAACCAGGCCGTCTCCGACAACCCGGGCGGCTCCGTCGAGGCCGGCTTCGGCGGGCTGTCCGTCAGCGGCTTCCCGGTCGCCGGGGCAGCCGCGATGGCCGGCGGCGTGCTGGTGTCGGCGGCGGGCGTGCTGGCGCTGCGCCGCCGCTCCGCCCGCTCGTGACACCGCCCGAACGGGCCGGCCGGCCGCTCCCCGCGAGCGGCCGGCCGGCCGTCGTGCGGGCCCAGGCCGCCCTCACCCGGGCCGGCGCCGCCGCAGCGGCCGTCCGCGACGCCCTGACCCGCACACGGGAGGGCTGCCCGCCGGTCGGCCCGGGTGAGGAGCAGGGCGGGACGGCCACCGACCGGACCGGTGCGGCCGTGACGCAGGACAGTGCTGCCAGCCCCGACGCCCTGACCCGCACGGAGGAAGCCCGCCCACCCGCCGGCCCGGGTGAGGAGCGCGGCAAGACGGCCACCCACCGGGCCGATACCGCCGCGACGCAGGACAGTACTGCCAGCCCCGACGCCCTGACCCGCACGCAGGAAGCCCGCCCACCCGCCGGCCCGGATGGGAAGCAGGGCGGGACGGCAACCCACCGGGCCCGTGCCGCCGCGAAGCGAGCCGGGGCCGCCTCCCGCGACGCCCTGACCCGCGCGCAGAAGACCCGCCCACCCGCCGACCCGGGTGAGGAGCGCGGCAAGACGGCCACCCACCGGGCCCGTGCGGCCGCGACGCGGGACAGTGCTGCCAGCCCCGACGCCCTGACCCGCACGGAGGAAGCCCGCCCGCCCGCTGACCCGGATGGGAAGAAGCAGGGCGGGACGGCCACCCACCGGGCCCGTGCCGCCGCGACGCAGGACAGTACTGCCAGCCGCAACGCCCTGACCCGCGCGGAAGAAGCCCGCCCACCCGCCGGTCCGGGTGAGGAGCGCAGCAAGACGATCACCGGGCGGGCCGGTGCGGCCGTGGCGCGAGCCCGGGCCGCCGTCCACGACGCCCTGACCCGCGCGCAGGAGACCCGCCCACCCGCCGGTCCGGGTGAGGAGCGCGGCAAGACGGTCGTCGGCCGGGCCGGTGCCGCCGTCCGGGCGTTCGGGCCGTGGCGGGTGGTGGGGGCGGGTGCGGTGGCGGCGGGGCTGGCGTTGGCCGGGCTCGGTGTGGCGGCTGTCGTCGACCGTCCGGCGGTGCCCGCCGTCGCGCAGGGCGTCGATGTCGGCGAGTTGCCCGCCACCGTGCACGGCGCGGCGCCCGTCGCCGCGCCGACCGCACCGACCGCACCGACCGCGTCGGAGGCCGGCCGCGCGCCGGTCGCTCCGCCCGTCCGGCTGCGCATTCCCCGGATCGGTGTCGACACCGGGCTCAGCGACCTCCAGGTGCAGGAGGACGGGCACCTCGCCGCGCCCGCGGACCCGGACGTCGCGGGCTGGTGGAGCCAGGGTCCCGCCCCGGGCGGCCCCGGCACCGCGGTGATCGTCGGCCACGTCGACTCCCTCACCGGCCCGGCGGTGTTCGCGGGCCTGTCCGTGCTGCGTCCGGGCGACGGCATCGACGTCCTGGCGGCGGACGGGACGAGCACCGCGTTCACCGTCCAGGCCCTGCGCAGCTACGACAAGCAGGGGTTCCCCGCCGAGCAGGTCTTCGGCGACACCCCCGGACCGAGCCTGCGCCTGATCACCTGCGACGGCGTCTACGACCACGGACAGCACACCTACCCCGCCAACCTGGTGGTCTTCGCCGTCCCGGCGCAGGCCGCCGCCTCCGCCGCCCCGACCGGCGCCACGCCCCCGCCCGCCCAGCACCCCGGAGTACCGCAGTGAACCGACGCCGCCGTCTGCTGCCCGCCGCCGTCGCCACCGCCCTCGGCGTGGGCCTGTTCCTGGCCGGCGGCCTCGGCCTCGCCCCGCAGCGCGGCGGTGCCCCGGCCCCGGAGCGGCCCCCGGGCCAGGACACCGCCGACACCGGTCTGGCCGGGGACATCCGCGGGTTGCAGGAGCACCTGCGGAGCACGCCCGACGACGCCCTCGCGATGGCCTCCCTGGGCCTGGCGTACGTCCAGCAGGCCAAGATCACCGCCGATCCGTCGTACTACCCGAAGGCGGAGGACGTCCTCACCCGCTCGCTGAGCACCGACCCCGACGGCAACTTCACCGCGATGGCCGGCATGGCCGCCCTCACCGGCGCCCGCCACGACTTCACCGCGGCCCTCGACTGGTCGCAGCGGGCGATCGCGATCAACCCCGACAACTCCACCCTCTACGGGACGCTCGCCGACGCCTGCACCCAACTCGGCCGCTACCCCGAGTCGTTCGACGCCGCGCAGCGCATGGTCGACCTCAAGCCCGGCACCCCCTCCCTCGCCCGCGCCTCCTACACCTGGGAGCTGCGCGGCGACACCGCCGCGGCCACCGCGCTGATGAAACGCGCCCTCGACGACGCCAACACCGCCGCCGACCGGGCCTTCGCGCTCTACCACCTCAGCCTGCTGGCGCTCGGCAGCGGCGACCCGGCCGGTGCCCTCGCCCAGGCCGAGACGGGCCTGCGCGCCGCACCCGGCACCGCCTCGCTGCTGGAGGCCAGGGGCCGGGCCGAGGCCGCGCTCGGTCGCAGCGACGAGGCCGTCGCCGACCTCCGGCGGGCGACCGCCCAGGTGCCGCAGCCCGAGTACGTCCTCGAACTCGGCGAGCTGCTCCAGTCGTTGGGCCGCACCGCGGAGGCCGAGGAGCAGTACCGGGTGCTGCGCGCCGAGTGGAAGCTGTTCACCGACAACGGCGTGGCGCTCGACGCCGACGCCGCCCTGTTCGAGGCCGACCACGGCGACCCGGCCACCGCCGTCGCGATCGCCGAACAGGGCCTGCGCACCCGCCCGTTCCTGGACACCCACGACGCCTACGCCTGGGCCCTGCACGCCGTCGGCCGCGACGCGGAGGCCCTGCGGGAGTCCGACGAGGCGCTCGCGCTCGGCACCCGCAACGCACTCTTCCACTACCACCGCGCCGTGATCCTGCGCGCGCTCGGCCGGAACGACGAGGCGCGCACCGAGTTCGGGACGGCGCTGGCCACCGACCCCGCCTTCCACCCGCTGCACGCCCCCGCCGCCCGCGCCGCCCTGGCCGAACTCCCGCCCGGGAGCTGAGCCGCGGGCCGGCGGGGCCGTCACTTCGGCGGCGGCGCCGCCACGTGTCCCGCGTCGCCGCCCAGACCGGTGTACAGATCCGTCCACCGGCGGTCGACGGCCGTCGGCGGCTTGCCGTCGCAGTACGCCTTGGTCCCGTTGGCGGTGTAGAACCGCATCATCTCCAGCACGGCCGTCGGATCGGACTTCTCACCGCCGGTGTACCTGGTGCCCGGTTCCCGGCTCTGGTGCGGGAGGCAGCTCGGCGACGGCGTGCCGGGCTGGGCGTCGAAGCTCCCGTCCTGCTCCCCGCCGCCGCAGCCGGTGAGCAGCGCGGCGGCTGCGGCGGCGACGGCGAGGAGCAGGAACGGGCGGGTGGGGCGGGTACGGCTGCGGTCCACGGGGGTCTTCCTCCGGCGGGTACGGGTGGTTCAGAGGGTCGAGGGCAGGCTGCGGACGACCAGTCCCAGCCCGACGGTCAGGATCAGCAGCGCGGTGAGCAGCCCGCTGTACGGGGCGAGCCGGTGGAGGCGCCCGGCGACCGGCCCGCTCCGCACCGCGGCCAGCCGGTCGCCGACCCGGACCAGGAGCAGGCCGACGGCGGTGAGGGTGGCGGCCATGCCCACGCCGTACGCGACCACCAGGGCCGCGCCGAACAGCGTCCGGCCGAGGGCGATCGCGCCGAGCAGCACCACCAGCGCGGACGGGCTGGGGACCAGGCCGCCGGCGATGCCGAGACCGATCAGGTTGCGCCGGCTCGTGGCGGCGGCGGGGTCGTGCCGGTGGTGGCCGCCGAACAGGCCGTGGCGGTGGCCGTGGTGACCGTGCGTCAGGTTTCCGCCGTGGTCATGACCGTGGTCGTGGTCGTGGTCATGGCTGTGGTCATGGCCGTGATCGTGCGGGTGGTCGTGGTCGTGATCGTGGCTGTGCGGGTGCTCGTGGTCGTGGCCGTGGTCGTGCTCGACGACCGCCGTGTGCGCGTGGCCGTGGTCGTGGCCGTGGTCGTGCTCGGCGACCGCCGTGTGCGCGTGGCCGTGGTGGGTCTCGGCGTGCGGGTGGTGGCCGTCCGGTTCCGGGTGCGGGTCGTGGTCGTGCGGGGTGCCCGCGGCGTGGGCGGCGGCGTGGGCGAGTTCCCTGGCCTCCCTGGCCTCGGCGTCGTCGGCGCCCGGTTGGGGGTGCGGGAGGCGGCCGTGCGTGCGGGCCTGGCGGGAGCGGCGGACGGCGTCGCGCAGCAGGCCGGCGCCCACCAGGACGACCAGCGCGCCGCTGAGCACGCCCAGCCAGCCCAGCAGCACGTCACCGGCCAGCGAGGAGAACGTGGTCAGGCCCAGGCCGATGACGATGACCCCGGCGGTGTGGGTCACCGTGACGGTCGCGCCGACGGTGACGGCGTCGCGGGTGCGCCCGCGCCGGCCGGCCAGGTAGGCCGCCATCACCGTCTTGCCGTGCCCGGGCAGCAGGGCGTGCCCGGCGCCGAGCACGATGGAGAGCAGGACCGCGAGCAGGCCCAGGGGGACGGTCAGCCGCTCGGCGGCGCCGATCCCGGCGAGGCGGGTGTTCAGGCCGGCCAGCCAGGCGGTCGGCCCGGAGCCGTCCGCCCGGACGGCCGCCGTCCCCGCGGGTGCGGCGGCGCCGCCGGGCCGGGCCAGGAACCGGGCGTGGGTGACGCCGCTGGGGCTGTCCAGCAGGTCCCTCGGGTAGTCCCGCAGTTCCTTGGAGACCGACTCGGCCGGGACGTCGGAGCCGTCCAGCGTCACGCCGTCGCCGCGCGCGGTGATCTCGTTCCAGCCCACCCGGCCCGGGTCGTTCCCGGCGGTCACCCGGATCTCGCTCCCGGCGGCGGACAGCCGCAGGTCGGCGTGGAGCACGCATTCGAGCCGGCTGGTGCGCAGGCCGGCCGAGCCGTCCTCGTAGCGGAACCGCGCCGAGTCGGTCCGCCAGGTCAGCGGCGTCGCGTCCGGACCGGCCGTCACCCGGAGGTGCTGGACCGTCAGGCCGCACTGTGCGTCCGCCCAGGCCGCGCGTTCGGCGTCGTCGGCGGTGCCGTCGCCGTCGCGGTCGACCTTCGGCTGCTCCTGGAGGGTGGGGATCTCGGCGGCGTCGGTGACGGCGAGGGCCTCGACGGTGTCGGGCCGGACGGTGAGGCCGAGGTAGTGGTTGAGGGAGAAGTTGCCCAGCGGGTGGGCGTCGGCGGCGGGTGCGCCGACCGCCAGCAGGCACAGGGTGGCCGCCGCGGCGGCACCTGTTCTGGCAAGGAATCGCGCTGCCTCCACGCGGGCCTCCAGGGAGACGGCCGGGCGGTCCACGGCCGACGGGCCCGGCCCGGCGGGGAAGAGGGGATCGGGGCGAGACACCCCGGAACCACCTTGGTGCCCGTTCGCCCCGCCGGGGACCGGTACCGCCGCGACCTGCCGGGGGATCACCCGCACGGGGCAACCGCGGGAGCGGGCCCGGTGCCGGGCCCGCCCTCCCGTCGGGGGCGGCGGGCGCCGCGGGTCGCGGTCGGGGCTACTTGACGGTGAGGGTGCCGGTCATGAACTGGTGGATGGTGCAGAGGTAGGGGTAGGGGCCGGGGGTGTCCGGGGCGGTGAAGGTCGCGGTGGCGCCGGGGGCAATGCTGCCGGTGTCGAAGGCCTTCTGGCCGGCCGAGGTCAGGGTGTGGGTGGTGGAGTCCTGGTTGGTGACGGTGACCGTGGCGCCGGGGGCGACGGTGAGTGTGTCGGGGCTGAACTTGAAGTCCTTGATCGACACGGTGGTCGCCGAGGTGCTGCTGGGACTGCCGGTGCTGCTGGAAGCGCCGGTGCTGCCGGAGGGCGCGCCCGTGCCGTTCGAGGCCGCGGCGCTCGGGCTGCCGGACGTCGACGACGGGGTGGGGGCGCTGCTGGAGCACCCGGCGGCGGCCAGGACGGCGGCGAGGGCGACGGCGAGGGCGAGGGCGGCCGACGGCCGTCCGGTGGTGCGGGTCACGGAAGGGCCTTCCCTTGACGCGGGCGGAGTTTCCAGCGTGCCGGACCCGGTGCGGGCACCGGGTCCGACGCGCGGGAACCCGTTCAGACGGTGAGCAGGGCGGGGTTGGCGGCCTTGTCGACGGGGAGGAAGTCGTCGGGGACGGGGTACTGGCCCAGGACGTAGTGGAGGATCGCGGCGTGCATGGCCTCGACGGGGGCGATGGTGGCGGCGGTGGCGATGCCGCCGGGGCTGGTGACGTTGTAGGTCGCGAAGAGGTAGGTCTGCGCGGCCTGGTTCTCGAGTTGGAGGGCGAGTTGGGCGACGTCGCCGACGGTGGCGGCCTTGCCGAGCGCGTCCAGGGTGGCGGGCTGGTTGGAGAGCGGCACGTCGGTGATCGCGGGCTTGCCCGCGCCGGTCAGCACGGCGTTCCACGCCTTGGCGTGGTCGGCGTGCTGGCCCATGGCGGTGGTGATGAAGGTGGCCACGGCGGGCGGGACGGTGCCGAGCTTGCCGGCCTTGGCGGCGTCCAGGGCGGCTTGGTAGGCGCCCACGGCCTGGTTCTCCAGCGCGGTGGCCAGCGCGACGACCTTGAGGTCGCCGGTGTACTGGCCGGACGCCGAGCCGGACGCGGCACCGGAGGCGGGCGTCGAGGAGGCGTTCGGGGCGGGCGAGGTGGCGGACTTGCCGCTGGAGCAGGCGGCCAGGGTCAGCGCGGCGGCGGCTCCGCCCACGCCCAGCAGGAAGCGGCGGCGGCCGGGCTCCTGCGGGGCGGTCGTCCGGGGGGCGGGGCGGGTGCGCAGCTCGGCGGCCAGGTCGAGGGCGCCGGCCCGCATCGCGGGCAGGGTCTCCCGGTGCGCCTCCTCCATGTCCCGGGTCAGGCGCGCCAACTGCTGTTCGCTGATCGGCAGTTCCCAGTCGGTGCTCACTTGACGGCCCCCTCGGTGATCGGCGAAGCGTTCTCGGTCTTGTAGAAGGTGTCGGGGATGCCGACGCTGCCCGCGGCGGCGGGCAGCTTGGCCGGGTCGACGGGGATGGCGATCAGGTCGGCGGCGTTGCCCGCCAGCAGGGCCTGCACGGCCAGCAGCACCGCGCGGTGCTGCGCCTCGACCGGGGCCACCGAGGCGAAGAGCTTGCGCAGTTCGGGCGAGGAGACCTGGGAGACGTTCTTGGTGTAGGTCTGCGCGGCCACGTCCTCCAGGGTGATGGCCAGCTTCACCACGTCCGCGGGGCCCTTGATGGTGGGCAGCGCCTGGTCGACCACGGCCTTGTACTTCGGGTCGGGCTGGTTCTGGGCCTTGCCGCCGGCCTGGGTGGCGGCGGAGTTGAACGCCTGGGCGTGGGCCTGGTGCTGGGCGGTGGTCTTGGTGATGAACGCGGCCACCGTCTTGTTGCCGTCCTTGATGAACGGCAGGGCCGCCGCGGTCTGGTAGACGCTCACCGCGAGGTTCTCGATCGACGCCGCGGTCTGCAACGCCATCACGTCGTCCGCGCTCGCCGAGGCCGAGGCGGCCAGCGCCCGCGAGGTGCCCCACAGCGCGGCGGCGCCCGCCGCGCCGGCCAGCACCCCGCTCCGCTGCCACCAGCGCCGACGCGGTTCGGTCACCTGCTCGAACCCGGTCAGTGCGGCGCGGGTGATCCGCTGCGCGTCGCTGTTCAAGTCCTCCGACTGCTCGGTGAGTTCCGCGAGCAGCCGGGAGTCGATGTGCTCTGTGGCCATCATGCCTCGTCTCGGTCCGGGGCCCGGCCAACTCCGCGCCCCGCTCGCGACTCCTTCGGCACCGGACCGGGCGCGGCTTGGCCCCCCGATCGACTGTTCACCCCCACGAGTGAACGCGGGGGGTTTGACCGGCGGAGTCCTCCCCCTCCCCCGTCACGGCGCCGCCCGCGCACGCGCCGGGGCCCCGCGTCCGAAGACGCGGGGCCCCGGCGGGACGGGTCCGGCAGGTCAGACGGTGCCGCCGTAGTAGCCGCCGACCTGGTGGCGGTAGGCCGGGTCGTCGGCGTGCGCCTCCCGGTCGTACTCCGGCGAGTTCTTCACCTCGTCCTTGGAGCGGTTCACCCAGACCGTCTTCTCCTGGTCGTCGACCCGGGTGACGGTGCCCGCCGGGAGCAGCACCTCGCGGCCGAAGATCCACGGGCCGGTGTCGACCACGAGGTAGCCCGCGCCGACGTCCACGGTGTGCTTGTCGACCTTGCCGATGTGGCCGTCCGTCGCCTCGACCCGGTACCCCGTCAGGTCGGAACCCGTGGTGTAGCCCTCGGCGCCCGCGTAGTCCCACATACCCTCGGTCATCGCTGCCTCCTCGTACGCTTCGTTGCGCTTACGGGGAGCCGCCTGCCCCGGTCTCCGGCGAACATGCCGCCGGGCCGGGAACACCGTTGCAGCCGCCTCGTCAGTTCCCCTACCCTCGTGGGTAACGCGACGAGGGAGACGAGTAGCCGCAGGACCGTGCGAGCAGAGAGAACCGCCGGCAGCTGGGAAGGCGGTCTCGCACTGTGCGGTGAAGACACTCCTGAGCGCGGGGAGGAAATGCCCCGCCGGCCAGCCCCCGTCACCGGGCCCGAATGAGGCCGCGGCTCCGGTCGCGGCGAAAGTGCGGTGGCACCGCGAGTCGCCCTTCTCGCCCGCACTTCCAAGGGGTCAGCCGAAGTCCATGGAGGACTGCGATGATCCACCACACCCCCCGCGTCCCGGTGGCCGACCTGCACGAGCACGTGGGGCGGACCGTCTCCGTCTCCGGCTGGGTCAACACCCTGCGGTTGCAACGCGCGATGCAGTTCGTCCTGGTCCGCGACCACACCGGCACGGCCCAGGTGACCCACCGGCGCGGCGGCCCCGGGGACGGGACGGAGCGGGCGATCGAGGACCTCACCGTCGAGTCCGCCGTCCGGGTCACCGGCCGCGTCGTGGCCAACCCCGTCGTCAAGCTGGGCGGGGTGGAGATCGTCCCGGACGCCGTCGAGCTCCTCAACCGGGCCGAACCGCTGCTGCCGATCGACGAGCGCTCGGGGCCGGAGCACCGGCTCGACTGGCGCTTCCTGGACGTGCGCCGCCGGCCCGCCGCCCACCTGCTGTTCGCGGTGCAGACCACGGTCGAGCAGGCGATGCGCGAGTTCGCGCACGGCGAGGGCTGCACCGAGATGCACACGCCGAAACTGATGGGCACCGCCTCCGAGTCCGGGGCCGAGGTCTTCAAGCTGGGCTACTTCGACCGCAGCGCCTACCTCGCCCAGTCGCCGCAGTTCTACAAGCAGATGGCGATCGCGGCCGGGATCGACCGGGTCTTCGAGGTCGGCCCGGTGTTCCGGGCGGAGCCGTCGTTCACCTCCCGGCACGCCACCGAGTTCACCGGGGTCGACGTCGAACTGGCCTGGATCGACGGCGTCGAGGACGTGATGGCGTTCGAGGAGCGGATGCTCGCCCACGCCGTGGCCGCGGTGGCGCGGGTCCACGGGCCGGCGATCCGCGAGCACTTCGGGCGGGAGGTGGTCGTCCCGGAGCTGCCGTTCCCCCGGATCACGATGGCCGAGGCCCAGCGGCTGCTGCGGGCCGGGGGCTGGGACCCGGAGGGGCTCAAGGAGGACCTGGACCCCGAGGGCGAGCGGGCGCTCGCCGCGCACGTCAGGGAGCGGAGCGGCCACGAGTTCGTGTTCGTCACCCACTACCCGGCCGGAATCCGCCCGTTCTACCACATGCGCTCCCCCGAGCAGCCGGAGGTGACGCTCAGCTTCGACCTGCTGTGGAAGGGGCTGGAGATCACCACCGGGGCGCAGCGCGAGCACCGGTACGACGTGCTGCTGAAGCAGGCCGCCGAGAAGGGCGTGGGGGCCGAGCCGATCCAGGACTACCTGAACTGCTTCCGCTACGGCTGCCCGCCGCACGGGGGGCTGGGCCTGGGGCTGGGCCGGGTGCTGATGGTGATGCTCGGGCTGGAGTCGATCCGCGACGCCGTGTTCCTCTTCCGCGGCCCCAACCGGCTCACTCCGTGACACCCGGCCGCGGGGCGCGGCCGACCGGACGGGTCGGTCGGCCGCACCCCGCGGCGGCGCGGGGTCAGCCCGCGGCGGCGGACGGGGCGACGGCGGCCGACACCAGCACGTCCTCCAGGTCGCCGAGGAACTCGGTCGCGGAGCGGGGGGCGAGGAAGCGCTCGTCGGCGCACAGTTGCAGGACGGCGCGTTCGCCGATGTGCTCCAGGAAGAGGAAGAACGTCGCCCCCATCGGCACCTGGTCCATGTCGGGCACGGAGAGCACGGTCTCGGCGCGCAGCGGGCGCGGGTCCGGGGCGTCCGCGGCCCGGGGCTCGGTGCCGGGGCGCCTGGCGGGTTCGACGCTGATGTCGTTGAAGAAGCAGTAGCCGCCCGCGGCCACCCCGCGTTCGGCGGCGGTCTCGCGGACGATCCGCTCGACCGTCCGCGGGTCGTACTCGCAGTTCTGGTACGCGGTCAGGGCCGCGAGCGAGGTCCGGCGCAGGTGGTCGTCGAAGGGGTCGGCGACGGACGGGACCCGGAGCAGGGCGTTCTGGTTGAAGGCGCCCACGAAGCGCCGGTTCCGGGCGTTGAACCTGGTCGCCACGATCAGCCGGACGGTGGCCTGGTCCTGTCCGGTGTACCGGGCCAGCAGTCGGGTGACCCCGCCCAGCACCGCCACCGGGCCGGTGACCCCGGCCCGGCCGGTCAGCAGCCGGACCGCCGCGGCGAGCGCGGGGGACTCGATCCGGCCCCAGCGCAGGTGCGGGGCGGAGGGCGGGGGGAGTTCGGCGAGCATGGGGGCGGGGGTCTCGCGGATCTGTTCGGCCCAGTGCGCCAGGGCCCGCTCCTCGCGCCGCCGCCCCAGGTCGGACCGCTCGTAGTCGAGGCGGTCCAGCGGCTGCGGCCCCCGGGCGGGGAGTTCCGCGCCGGCCAGCAGCGTCTCCAGGTCCTCCCGGACGATGCGGAAGCTCCAGGCGTCCACGGACATGTGGCTGATGGCGAGGACCAGCGCGGCGGGCGTGTCCCGCTCGGTGACCAGGACGGCCCGGAGCGGCAGGTCGCGGGCCAGGTCGAAGGGGAGGCCGCGCAGTTCGCGGTGGAGCTTCCCGGCGGTCTCGGCCGCGGCGCCCTCGGGGGCGTCGTGGACGTCGACCGCGATCCGGCCGCCGCCGACCACGGTCTGCCGGGGCTCGCCGCCCGACTCCTCGAACACCGTCCGGAGCGCGTCGTGGCGCGCCACGAGGACGGTCAGGGCCGCGGTGAGCCGCTCCGGTGTCGTCCCGGCGGGCAGCGGCAGCACGGTGGAGAGGGTCAGTGTGGTGTCGCCCGGGGGGAGCCAGTGGAGCACCTCCCAGATGGCCAGTTGCCCCCAGGTGAGTGCGCCGGCGCGGTCCGGCGCGGTCGGCAGGTCGACGTGGAGCTGTCGGTCGTCGTTCACGCGGGTTCTCCCCTTTTCCGCTGGTTCGACCCGCGCCGCGGCAGGACACGGCCAGGAATCGACTGTTGACGTACAGAAGCCAGGTTTTTACTGCAAGAAAATTTCACCGCAATGAAAATTGACGACGAGTCGGTCATGATGCGGGCACGGCCCCCGGGGGAATCGCGGGCGGCGGCACCCGGCGAGCGGGGGGCCGACATTTCCGGTTCACCTACTCTTCCGCTCCGGCGCCTTCCGTTTCCCCGGGAAGGGCGTCCGTCCGGTCGAGGCCGTAACGGTGAATCAGGTAGCCGGCCTGGAGCCGGTTCCTGGCCCCGACGTCGCGCAGGATCTCCGACACGTGGCGCTGGCAGGTCCGCAGCGACATGCCCAGCCGCCGCGCCACCACCTTGTCCTCGACCCCGTCGACCAGCAGCCTGATGATCGTCGCCTTGGTGTTGTCGGTGGTCTGCCGCACGGACGCCGGGTGGTTGTCCGCGTCGAACTCGGTCGCCTGGCTCCAGGCCCGCTCGAAGGACTCGTACATGAAGTGCACGATGCTGGGCTCGCGGACCAGCACCGCCCCGGCCGGCGTCTCGTTCAGCTCGATCAGGGCGACCTCCTGGTCGAACAGGAGCATCCGCATGAAGCCGTCCCCCAGCGTCCGCACCTCCGCGCCGTGCGCGGTGACGTGGGCGACGTAGGCGGCGGTCGGCGGGCTGTAGCGGGCCGTGTGCTGGTAGAGGGTGCGCATCCGCACCCCCCGGTTCAGCAGGCTCTCGGTGCGCTGCAGGGACTCGCGCAGCACCTCCTCGGTGCGGCCGCCGCCCGGCTGGGCGGTCAGCACCTCGCGGGTGCAGCCGGCCGACAGCTCGGTGATCAGCCGCCGCACGTCCGGCAGTTCGCGCACCACGGTGACCGTCTCGTCCCGGGCGCTGCGGGTGGTGGAGCGGTGGTACTCGACGGACAGCCGGGCGTAGACCGCCCGGGCCGCGTCCACCGTGCGCTGCTTCTGCTCCAGCTCCCGGACCAGCGGCGAGAGCAGCTGGACCCGGGCGCTGTCGGGGGCGACCGGGGCGATGAAGCCCTCGGACAGCAGTTGCGCGCTCACCAGCTTCAGCGCCCGGAGCTGTTCGACCGCGAGGTCGAACTCCGCCGGGCCGATCCCGATCTCGTCGCCGGCCCGGTCGCAGCGCAGCGGAGCGGGGAGGTCGAGGGCGTGGAGGTAGACCCGGAGCGCACCCTCGCTCAGGGCGATCGTGTCCAAGTCGTCCTGAAACTCCGAATCTGCCACTTTGGTCATCCCCTCGGATACGCGCAATGCAGTATGCCGAGCGCCCCCGTCCATTCGGCTCGTACCCGGCATGTAGCAAGGTAGCCCACGGGCCGCCGATTCGGCCGCTCCTCGGATGACTGGAGATCACGATGAACTCTTTCGCACGCCGCCTGGGACAGATCATCGGCGCCGCTCTCACGGCAGGTGCCGTGCTGAGCGCCGTGATCACGCTCCAGGGTCCGCACGCTCCGCGCACCACCGCCGTTGACGCGTCCGTCCGGATTTCCGGGGACGACCTGGGCTGGGGATGAGTCGGATGAATACCGTTCAGCCCGCCGACCGGACCGGATCCCCCTCCGCGAAGGAATCCACCGTGACAATTCCCCCGGCCGCGCCCAGCCGGATAGGCGTCTTCTGCGGCTCCCGTTCGGGCAGCCGGCCGGAGTACCTCCGGACCGCCCGTGACCTGGGTGCGGCGATCGCCCGCCGGGGCGGGAGCCTGGTCTACGGGGCCGGTGGCGTGGGCCTGATGGGCGCCGTCTCGCGGGCCGCCCACGAGGCCGGCGCCGAGGTGTTCGGCGTGATCCCGGACGCCCTGCACGAGCGCGAGCGCCTCGACGACGCCCGGGGCGAGGTCCTGGTCGTCGAGGGAATGCACACCCGGAAAGCGCTGATGTACGAAATGGCGGACGCCTTCGTCGTCCTCCCCGGCGGCTACGGAACGATGGACGAACTCATGGAGGTTTCCACCTGGAACCAATTGGGATTCCACTGGCGGCCGGTCGCCCTGGCCAATGTCGCGGGATTCTTCGACCCATTGATCACCCTCCTCGACCGGATGGTCGAGGAGGGATTCCTCGGCGCGGAGGAACGGGGATTCATCCGCTCCGGGAGAACCGCCGAGGAATGCCTCGACGCACTGATGCCGGCTCCGGCGGAATTCCTCTCCCGGTAGGGTCCGGCGGCCCGCCGGCCCGGTGCCGTCCGCGCTTTCCGGTCCGTTCACCGGGACGACAGCGCGTAGAGCGAGAGAATGGTCTCCAGCGTTCCCACCGAATCGGCCGGGGAGGAGAGCATCGGGCCCCCGTCGGCGACGCTGCGGCAGAAGTCGGCGATCTGCCGGCGGTGCGAGGTGCCGTAGTAGGACGTCCCGGGCGGCTCCTCCGCCAGGCCACGGCTGCTCTCCCGCTCCGCGAGGCGGACCAGCTCCGCCGACCCGTCCCAGCGCCGCAGCCGCCCCGGGTGGTCGAGGTCGAAGACCACCGAGCCCAGCTCGCCGACGATCTCGATCCGGGTGCGCCACTCCACGCTGCTCGCCACCGTCACGTTGAGCGTGACCGGCACGCCCGAGGCGGACAGCAGGCCGCTGAGGGTGTCCTCGGTCTCGATGACGCCGCCCAGCGCCCTGGCGGTGCGGACGGCGGCCGTCGTGGTGAGGTCGCCGCAGATCCAGCGCACCGCGTCCAGGCAGTGGTAGCCCTGGTTGATCAGGGCCGAGCCGCCCTCGCCCCGCCGGGTCCCGCGCCAGTAGCTCCCGGTGTAGTAGTCGGGCTCCCGCCGGGCCTGTAGGGTCGCGGAGGCGAAGACCAGCCGGCCGAGCAGCCCCCGGCCCACCCACTGCCGCACCGCCCGCACCACCGGGTCGTAGCGGTGCTGGGCGACCGTGGAGAGCACCAGGCCCCGCTCGGCGGCCAGCGCGACCAGCTGCCGGGCCTGCGCCGGGTCCAGGCAGAGCGGCTTCTCCACCAGGACGTGCTTGCCCGCCACCAGCGCCCGCTCCGCCAGGGGCCCGTGCTGCACGTGGTCCACCGCGATCGAGACGCTGGTGATCCCGGGGTCCGCGAACACCTCCTCGACGTCCTGCGCGGCGGTCGCGATCCCGTGCTCGCGGGCGAACTCCTTGACGTGGGGCTCCCGGTCGCAGGCCGTGGCGAGGACCCACCCGGGGACCCGGCCGAAGCCGTCCACGTGGTTGGCCGCGACCCGGCCGCACCCGATGAGCGCGTGTCTGTAGTCGGTCATCAGCGTTCTCCGCTCTCCGCTCCTGTGGTCCCGCCCCGGCCCGCGGGCCGGGGTCGGATGGGTCGGGGCCCCGTGGGCCGGACGTGCGTGGGCCGGGCGCTCACAGGTACCCGTAGCTGAGCCAGCCGCCGTCCACCACCAGGGTCTGCCCGGTGATGTAGTCGGCCTGCGCGGAGGCCAGGAAGAGGACGGGCCCGGTGACGTCCTCCGGCCGGCCGCGCCGCCGCATCGGGATCCGGCCGAGGATCTCGTCCTCGCTCAACTCGCCCGCCGCCACGGCCGGGTGCCTGGTCTCGATCCGGATCATGCCGGGGGCCACCGCGTTGACGTTCACCCCGCGCGCCGCCCACTCGACCCCGAGCACCCGGGTGAGCTGGAGGACCGCGCCCTTGCTCGCGGCGTAGGCGGCCCGCCCCGGGAAGGCCGTGAAGGACAGCAGCGAGGCGAAGTTGACGA
Source organism: Kitasatospora sp. NPDC090308 (assembly GCF_044769485.1). Classification (NCBI taxonomy): domain Bacteria; kingdom Bacillati; phylum Actinomycetota; class Actinomycetes; order Kitasatosporales; family Streptomycetaceae; genus Kitasatospora; species Kitasatospora sp. NPDC090308. The sequence goes on from NZ_JBIVXY010000018.1 coordinate 83,444, forward strand.
TCCGGCCCCGGCCGCGCTCCAGCATGCCGCGGCCGACCTCCTGGCAGACCAGCAGGGTGCCCAGCGCGTTGGTGGCCAGCAGCTCCCGCGAGTCCGCCTCCGCGGTGGACTCCGAGGGGCCCATCGAGAACAGACCCGCGCAGTTGACCAGCACGTCGATCGGCCCGAGCCGCTCCAGCACGGTGCCCACCCCGGCCCGGACCTGCTCGGCCCGCGACACGTCGAAGGGCACGCACAGCGCCGGGACGCCGGTCAGCGCGCCGATCTCCGCGGCGACCCGCTCCAGTTGGGCCGGGGTCCGGCTGGCCAGGGCCAGCCGGGCGCCCTCCCGGGCGAACTCCAGGGCGCAGGCGCGCCCGATGCCCCGGCCCGCCCCGGTCAGCAGCACGGTCTGCCCGGCGAAGCGCCCGGGCCCCGCCGCGGCGGCGGTCACCGGCGCCGGAAGACGCCGAGCCAGTGCCACTGGTCCGGGCGCTTCTCGGTCGGCAGGTTCCGGAAGCGGCGCAGCTCCTCGATCGAGAAGTGCTCCAGCGCCGGGCGGACCACGTCGTCGGAGGTCAGCCGGATCGGCCCGGAGCCCGGGGACATCCGGTCGGAGAAGCCGACCAGCACGAAGAGGCCGCCCGGGCGCAGCAGGCGGGCGGCCTCCCGGAGATAGTCGTCCCGGGCCTCGGGGCGCACGTTGTGGTAGACGAAGGAGTCGTGCACCACGTCGGCGCAGCCGTCCGGCAGCGGGGTGTGCAGGATGTCGCCCTCCACGAAGGCGGGGTCGCAGTCGTAGAAGCCGGCCAGTTCCCGGGCCTTGGCCAGGGCGGTGGCCGACCGGTCCACGCCGGTGACGCGCATGCCGTGGCGGGCCAGGAAGACGGCGTGGACGCCGGGTCCGCAGGCGAGGTCGACCACCTCGGAGCCGCGCGGGATCACCCCGTCGATGACGAGTTGCTGGAGCGCCGGGCTGACCGAGGTGGTGACCCAGGAGATCTCGGCCAGTTCCCGGTTGTCGTAGAGCGCGGCGAATCCCTGTTCCCAGCGGTCGGTGAAGGCTTGCATGTTCGTCTCCATGGGTCGTGACGGGGTGATGGCGGGTGGGGGCGGGCGGCGGGTGGTGGGTGGTGGCGGGGTGGTGGCGGCTCAGATCAGTGCGTGGAGTTCGACGTAGTCGGGGTTGGCGCGGCCCGCTCCGCTGCGGAGCCGGAGCCGCTGGACCTCGCCCTCCCGTCCGATCTCCTCGAACCCGGCCAGGCGGTAGACCATGTACATCGGCCGGTTGACGTCGTTGGCGAGGAAGTCGGCGGTGAGGTCGAGGCCGCGGGCGTCGGCCTCCCGGGCCAGCAGTGCCAGGACGGCGCCGCCCACGTTGCGGCCCATGACGCGGCAGGACATCAGGAAGAGCCGGATCCGCCACTGCGTCCCGTCGGTGCCGAGCAGGACCACGCCGACCGTCCCGTAGCCGCCGAACCGGTCCTCCAGGGTGATCACCAGCAGGGTCTGGTCCGGCCGGGGGATCAGCGCGGCCAGCTCCGCGGCGTCGAAGACCAGGCCGGTGGTGTTCAACTGGTGGGTGCGCTCGGTGAGTTCGGCAGCGCGCAGCAGGTCGTCCGGGGTGGCCTCGGCCACCGTGAGCCGCAGGCCGAGCGTCCGCAGGAACTCGGCGCGCGGCCCCTGGAACGACTCCTCGTAGTCGCGCCGGACCTCCGCCTCCCGGTAGAGGCGGCGGCGGCCGGCCGCCTCCGCGGTCACCGGCGGGTCGAAGCCCGGCAGGTCGGCCAGCTCCGCGGCGGCGGTGCTGTCCAGGCAGCGCACCTGCGGGTGGACGTCGGCGACCTCGGCGCGTTCGAAGGCGGAGTCGTCGATGAACACCAGGCTGTCCAGGCCGAGGTTGAGCTGCTCGGCGACGGCCGCGACCAGGGCGGACTTCGGCTCCCAGGAGATCTGCGGGCAGAGGAAGTACTCCGCCACCCCGAGCTGTTCGAGCCGGTCCCGGGCCCGGGCGGGTTCGTTCTTGCTGGCCACGGAGTGCAGGACGCCCCGCCGGTCGAGGGAGCGCAGGGTCTCCAGCACTCCCGGCCGCAGGCCGCCCGCGGTGCCCTCGGCCAGCACCCCCTCCCACAGGGTCTCGTCGAGGTCCCAGACGACGCACTTGACCGTGGCGGCCGGTGCCGTGACGGCCGGTTCACCCGACATGGTGTCCCTCCGGACCGGTCGACGGCAGGGCCCGGGCCGCGTGGTCGCGGAAGCGGGCCAGGGCCTGATCGGCGATCAGGTCCTGGAGCAGTTGGGTGTTGCCCTCGATGACCTCGAACACCCGGGCGTCCTGGACGAAGCGGTCGACCCGGCTCCCCTCCGCCAGGCCGGCCGCGCCGTGCAGTTGGGCGGCCGCGGCCGCGGCGGCGGTGGCGGCCCGGCTGGCGCCGAGCTTCGCCGTGAGGACGTGGCCCAGCGCCCACTCGTCGCCCTCGTCGAGGGCCGTCGCGGCGCGCCGGCAGAGCAGTTGCGCCGAGTCGACCGCGACCGCGGCGTCCGCCAGCAGTCCGCGCACCAGTTGGAGGCGGTGCAGCGGGCCGTCGAACTGGTGCCGCTCGATGGAGCGGTGCAGGGCCGCCGACAGCGCGGCCCCGGCCAGCCCCCACGCGCCGAAGGCCACGCAGAGCCGGCCCAGGGTCAGCGCGTCGGCGGCGATGTGCGACAGCGCGGCGCCGGGCCGCCCCAGCAGCCGGTCGGCGGGGACGCGGCACTCCCGGAGGACGAGTTCGGCGAGCCTGGCGTCCCGCAGGCCGCTGGTGCGCGGTGCCGGTTGCAGGTGGACCCCCGGATCGTCGCGGCGCACCAGGACCGCCAGGTCCCGGGTGCCGGTGCGGGCGAACACCAGGAAGACCCCGGCCTCCTGGCCGAAGGTGACCCAGCGCTTGCGCCCGTCGAGCACCCAGCCGCCCGGCACCTCGCGGGCGGTGGTGGCGATGCGGCGGACGTCGCTGCCGGCCGCCTCCTCGCTCAGCGCGAACGCCCCCAGCAGGCTGCCGTCGGCCAGCCGCGGCAGGTACTCGTCCCGCTGCCGGGCGCTGCCCCAGCGGACCAGCGCCCGGCAGACCATGCCGTGCACGGTCAGCAGGCTCTGCCGGGACGGCGACCGCTCGGCGACGGTGCGGTTGACCTCGCCGTAGCCGGCGTAACCGAGTTCCAGGCCGCCGTACGCCCGGGGCACCAGCGCGCCCAGGGCGCGCGCGGCGGTGGGGCGGTCGGTGAACTCCGCCGCCAGCTCCGGGGCCAGTCCGGTGATCATGCCCGCTGCTTCCGGGCCACGAAGGCGGTGATGGCGGCGAGGGAGTCGAAGTTGTCGACCTCCAGGTCGTGGTCGAGCACCCGGACCCCGAAGCGGCGCTCCAGGTGGCCGATCAGCTCGACCGCCGCCAGCGAGTCCAACAGGCCGCCGGTCAGCAGGTGTTCGGCTTCGAGGGAGGCGGGGTCGTCGACGTAGCGGGAGAGGAAGCGCGCCACCTCGGACCGGATCTGGGCCGGTGCCGCCGGGTCCGCGGGCGCCGTCGGCGCCACGGGATTGGTCATGGGGTCTCCCCGTCCGAGTAGTAGTGGAAGCCCTGTCCGCTCTTGCGGCCGGTCCGGCCTTCGGCGGCCATCCGGAGCAGGGCGGGAGAGGGGGTGAAGCGCTCCGGGCCGTAGTGCCCGCGCAGCACGTCGAGGGTGTGGACGATGGTGTCGATGCCGATCAGGTCGGCGGTGCGCAGCGGCCCGGTGCGGTGCCCGAGGCAGCCGCGGAACAGCCGGTCCACCTGCTGCGGGGTGGCCACTCCGTCGTCGACCAGGGCCGCCGCCTCGCTGATGAACATCATCAGGCAGCGGTTGATGACGAACCCGGCCCGGTCCTCGACCACCACGGTCTCCTTGCCGAGCCGGCCGAGGAGTTCCTCCAGGCCGTGCAGCGCCCAGGCCGCGGTGTACGGCGTGCGCACCACCTCGACCATGGTGGAGGCGCCGACCGGGTTCATGAAGTGCGCCCCGACCATCCGCTCGGGGTGGCCGGTGGCCAGCGCGAGGCCGGAGACCGGCACCGCGGAGGTGTTCACCGCCACCACCGCCCGCGGTGCCAGGACCTCGTCGAGGGCGCGGTGGACGCGCTCCTTCACCTCCGGGTCCTCGATCACGTTCTCGATCACCAGGCCGCAGTCCGCCAGCGCGGCCAGCTCCCCGGTGACGGTCAGCCGCCCGGGCCGTTCGGCGCCGGCGCGGCTCCCGGAGAGCCGGGCCAGCCGGGCCGCGGCGCTCGCCCGGCTCTCGGCGGTGGCCCGCTGCCGGGGGTCGGAGTCGTGCAGGACGGTGTCGATGCCGGCGGCGGTCAGGCTCTGGGCCAGGCTGACGCCCATGACCCCGGCGCCGACCACGCCCACGGCGGGGTGGTTCATCTGCTGCCTCCAGTGGCGTGCCAGGTGGTGATGTGGGCGGCCATCCGGCCGAGTCTCGACTCCTGGAAGACCGCGACCGCCGGTACGTGGAACCCGAGCCGCTCCTCGATGCCGAAGACCAGCTGGACGCTCATCAGCGAGTCGCCGCCGAGTTCGAAGAAGTCGTCCTCGGCCGTCAGGTCCTCCACTCCGAGGACCTCCTCCCACAGTTCGGCCAGCACCGCGGCCACGGCGTCCGGGTCACCGTCCCCGGCCCCGTCCCCGTCCCCGGCTCCAGCGGGCTCGGGGACGGGTGCGGGCGCGGGGACGGGTGCGGGCGCGGGTGCCGGTGCGGCGGGGCCGGGCGAGAGCAGGCCGGCCGGGCCGCCCTCGGCGACGAACAGGGGCCGTTCGTCCAGCGCGGTGGGCGGCAGGGCGGCCGGCGGCGGGAGCGGTCCGCCGCCGAGCCGTTCCCAGTCGAGGTCGCAGCCGCGCTGCCACAGCTGCCCGAGGGCGTGCAGCAGCACCTCGGCGTCGGACTCGTTCTGGTACTCCCGGCGCACGGTCGCCACCACCGCGGCGTGGTCGTCGCCGACGGCCCGGGCCTGGGCGGCCAGGGTCCGCAGCTGTCCGGGCCCGACCTCCAGCAGGACGTCGCACTCCTTCGCCGCGGTGGCCAGGGCCTGGCCGAACAGGACCGGCGAGGTGAGCTGCCGGTACCAGTACTCCGGGTCCCGGAGTTCGGCGCGGACCCAGGTGCCGGTGGTGTTGGAGGCCAGCGCGACCGTCGGGGCCGACAGGGTCAGGCTGCCGAGCAGGGCGCGCAGCTCCTCCCCGGCGGGCGCCAGCAGCGGGGTGTGGAACGCGTGGCGCACCGGGAGCAGCCGGCCCTGGAGGCCGCGCCGGTTGAGCCGGTCCACCACCTCGAGGACCGCCGCCCGCTCACCGGCCAGCACGCTGCTGCGGGGCGAGTTGACCGCCGCCAGCCAGACCCCGGGGCCGGTCAGCTCCTCGGCCTCGGCCCGGGAGAGGCTCACCGCGAGCATCGCCCCCTCGGGCAGCGCCGCCACGGCGCGGGCCCGCTCGACGACCACCCGCAGGGCGTCCTCCTCGGTGAAGACCCCGGCCACCGTGGCGGCGGTGAGCTCCCCGAGGCTGTGCCCGGTGACGGCGGCCGGCCGCACCCCGAGCGCCTGGAGGCTGCGGGCCAGCGCGAGTTGCAGCGAGAACAGCACGGCGTGCGAGGCGACCGGGTCGAAGACCTCGTCGGTGGAGGTGCCGCGCCCGTCGTCGACCAGGCGGCGGAGGTTGAAGACCGCGCCGGTGCGGGCGCCCGGCCCGGCCTGGGCGTCCGGGGCGAGCAGGCGGCGCAGGTCCTGGCCGAGCCGGTCGCCGCAGTCGCCGAGGTAGCGGTCCAGCCGGGCGGTGAACCCGGGCAGGGCGCGGTGCAGACCGGCCCCCATGCCGGGGTAGTGGTCGCCGACGCCGGGGAAGACGAGGCCGACGGCCGGGGCCGTGGCCGGGGCGGGCCGCGCGGCGGCGGGCGGGGCGGGGGAACGCAGTCCGGCCGCGAGCGCGGACGGGTCCGACCCCACCGCGAACCGGCGGTGACGGCGGTGGCGGCGGCCGCGCTGGGAGGCGGCGGCCGCCTCGGCGGGCGTGGCGGCGCCGGTGTCGATCGCGGCCGCCCAGTCGGCGGAGGTCCGCTCCAGCGCCCCTTCGGTGTGCGCGGAGACCAGGACCACGGCGGCGGCGGCCGTCGGCGGGGCGGCGGCCGGGCGGGCCGGCGGCTCCTCGACGATCACGTGGGCGTTGGTCCCGCCGAGCCCGAAGGCGCTGACGGCGGCCCGGCGCACGCCGGGGTGGGGCCAGGTCTCCACCGCCCTGGGCAGCGACAGCCCGGAGGTCTCCCGGGTCACGTACTCGGCGGGCAGGCCCACGTTGATGGTCGGCGGCACCAGGCCGTGCCGGACGCTCAGCACCGCCCGGACGAACCCCGCCAGCGCGGAGGCCTCCCGCAGGTGGCCGATGCCGGACTTGACCGAACCCACCCGGGTCGGCCGGACCGCGCCGTAGACCCGGGCCAGGGCGGACCACTCGGCGGCGTCCCCGAGCGGGGTGCCGGAGCCGTGCGCCTCCACCGAGCCGACGGTGTCCGGGTCGGTCTCGGAGAACAGCAGGGCGTCGCGGACCAGCAGTTCCTGGGCCCGGGCGCTGACGGAGGCGTAGCCGCTCTTGGCACCGTCGTTGTTGACGGCGGAGCCGCGGACCACCGCGCTGATCCGGTCGCCGTCCGCGACCGCGTCCTCCAGCCGCTTCAGGACGACCGCGACCACGCCGTCGCCGGCCACCGCGCCGCCCGCCCGGGCCGAGAACGGCCGGCAGACTCCGTCCGCGGAACCGATGCCGCCCTCCAGGTAGAGGTAGCCGTGGCTGTCGGGGACGCGCAGGGCGGCGGCGCCCGCCACGGCGACGTCGCACTCCTGCGCGGCCAGGCTCTGGCAGGCCTGGTGCAGGGCGACCAGCCCGGTCGAGCAGGCCGACTGCACGGTGACGGCGGGGCCGGTCAGGCCCAGCCGGTAGGCCACCTTGGTGGTGCTGTGGTCCTTCTCGTTGCCGATCTCCAGGGCCAGTTCGTTGACTGTCTCGCCGCGGGAGGCGAGCACCGCCCGCACCAGCTCCTCGTGCCGGTTGCGGCCCACGCCCGCGAACACCCCCACCCGGCCGGGGCCGGTGCCGGGGACGACGCACGCGTCCTCCAGGGCGCGGTGCACCGTGGTCAGCAGGAGCCGGTGCTGCGGATCGGTGGAGAGCGCCTCCTTGGGGGACATCCCGAAGAACGCCGGGTCGAAGTCGTACGGCGCGGCGATCCGTCCGGACGCGCCCAACCACCGTGCGTCGTCCAGGAGTTCGTCGGCGACCGTACCGCGGAGCAGGTCGGACGGCGTACGGGTGATGCAGTCCTGGCCGGCGAGCAGGTTCTGCCAGAACGCGTCGAGGTCCGCCGCGCCGGGCAGCCGGCCCGACATGCCGATCACGGCGATGTGCGTCACCGTCGCTCACCCCCTTCGGCCGCGGCGGCCCGCTGGGCCTCGCGCAGGGCCCGCCGCCGGGAGCGCTCGCCCGCGGCGGCCGACGGCCCGGCCGGGGTCGGGGCGGCGGCGGGCGGTCCGGGCGGTCCGGGCGGTCCGGGCGGTCCGGACCGGACGGGGGCGGCCGGGACGGGGACGACCGGGACGGGCGCGGTGGCGAGCGGTTCGGCCGGGGCCGGGGCGGTCGGCCGGAGCAGCCGCTCCTGGGACAGGACGGTCGGCGCGCCGAGCAGGTCCGCCAGGTCGAGCCGGATCCGGAACTCGTCCTGGACCGCGGCCCGCAGCAGCATCAGGCGCAGCGAGTCGCCGCCCACCGCCGTGAAGGCGTCGTCGACACCGATCTCGTGCAGTTGCAGGATGGTGCGCCAGATCCCGAGCAGGCGCTCCTGCGCCGGGGTGCGGGGCCGGGTCGGCGCGGGCAGGTCCGGCGGCCGGACCCGGGCGGGCAGCCGGAGCGAGGCGCGGTCGAGCTTGCCGCTGTAGAGCTGCGGCAGCCGGGGGACCCAGGCGACGTGCCGCGGCAGCATCCAGGCCGGCAGCCGGTCGGCCAGGAACGCCCGCAGCTCGTGCTCCGCGGGGGCGTGCTCCTCCCCCACCGCGAAGGCGACCAGGAACGCGCCCTGCTCGCGGTCGGGGTACCCGACCACGGCGGCGTCCCGGACGCCCGGGTGCTCGCGGAGCCAGAACTCGACCTCGGTCGGCTCGACCCGCTGGCCGCGCACCTTGACCTGGAGGTCCCGGCGCCCGCGGTACTCCAGGGAGCCGTCGGCGCGGTGCCGGGCGAGGTCGCCGGTGCGGAAGAGCAGCGGGGTGCGCGGGTCGCCGAAGGGGTTGGCGACGAAGCGCTCCGCGGTGCGCTCCGGGTCGCGGTGGTAGCCGGTCGCCACGCCGGGGCCGCCGACCCAGACCTCGCCGACCAGCCCGGGGGGCACCCGGCGCCCCCGGTCGTCGCAGAGGTAGACCCGCATGTCGAGGGGGTGGCCGATGACGGAGGCGTCCTCGGGCCGCTCGTCCAGGCCGTCCTTGCGGTGCGCCACGTAGTCGGCCTCGGTCAGGGTGAAGGTGTTGTGCACCTGGTAGCCCATGGCCCGGACCCGGTCCTCCAGGTCGCGGTGCAGCGCCTCGCCGCCGACGAACACGTGCCGCAGCGCGGGGCACCGGGCGAAGTCGGGGTTGGCGGCCAGCACCCGGAGCATCGAGGGGACGCAGCTCAGCACGGAGACGCGTTCGCGCCGCAGCAGGTCGACCAGGTACTGGTCGTCGCGCTCGCCGCCGGGCTCGGCGATCACGGCGGTGCCCCCGGTCGCCAGCGGCCACAGGAACTCCCGTGAGCTGATCGGGAGTTTGAGCAGGTGGCGGTCGTCCGGGCCGACCGCGTACATGGACTGTTCGAGGAAGATCCGGGTGGTGTGCAGGCGGTGCGGCCGCAGCACGCCCTTGGGGGTGCCGGTGGAGCCCGAGGTGAACAGGATGTAGGCCGGGCTCTCCGGGCCGACGACCACGTCCGGGGCGTGGTCCGGCCCGGGCTCCGCCGGGTCGGGCAGCGCGTCGAAGGCCAGCTCGGGCAGTCCGGTGCCGAGCTCGGGGGCGCCCGGTCCGGTCAGGACCAGCCGCGGCCGGCTCACCTCGACGAACTGCCGCAGCCGCGCGACGGGGTAGGCCGGGTCGAGGTGGACGAAGACGCAGCCCGCCTTCAGCACGGCGAGCAGCGAGGTGAACAGGCCGATCGAGCGGTCGCCGCCGACCGCGACGACGTCGCCGGGCCGGGCCCCCGCCCCGATCAGCCGGTGCGCGGCCCGGTTGGAGGCCAGGTCGAGTGCGCGGTAGCTGAGCCGCTGTTCGCCCATGGCCAGGGCGCAGGCGTCCGGGGTGCGCCACGCCTGGAGCTGGAACAGCTGGTGCAGGGTGATCGGCGGGTACTCCGGCAGCCGCTCCGGGGTCCCGCCGTTCCGGACGAGTTCGTCCGCGGTGAGCACCTCGACCGCGGCCAGCGGCGGCCGGTCCGGCCGGACCAGCTCGGCCGCGAGCCGGTCCAGGTGGCCCGCCATCGCCGCGACCGTCTCCTCGGTGAACACCGCCGGGTCCCAGCGGGCCTCCAGGCCCCGGTCGGTGGCGGTCCAGACCAGGTCCGCCCCGGTGTCGTTCCCGTCGGCGGCGTCCGCGTCGGCGTCTGGATCGGCGGCGTCTGGATCGGCGGCGCCGGCCGTGATCCGGATCCGCACCGCGGCCGGTCCGGCCGTCGGCGCGGGGGCGTCGGCGGCGGCGTCGGCGGCGGTGGCGGTCACCAGCGCGTCCCAGTCGGCTCCGGCTCCGGCGTCGGCCAGGTACCGCTGCGCCGCGGCCGGGGACCCGCAGCCCGGCCCGGCGGCGAGCTGGAGCGGCAGGCCGTAGCGCTCCGTCAGGAGGGCGAGGGCGGCGGTCAGTTGCCGCTCCGCGGGGAGGTGCGGCGCGGCGCGGCGGAGCGCGCTCCAGCCGGCCGACCGCCAGGTGTGCCGCCGGCGGGTCGCGGGCCCCGGAGCGGCCGGGCGTTGTGGCCTGGTGAACATGGTTTCCTCTCCGATCAACTGCGCAGAACGGCGGCGGCGGCCGCCAGCCCGGTGGATGCTCCGTAGGTGACACCGATGATCTTGGAGGAGCAGTCGCCGGTGAAGTAGAGGCCCGGGACGCTGCTCTCCAGGTCGGTGGAGAGCTCGATGGCGGGGAACAGGCGCTCCACCACCGGGGCCGCGACCACCGTCTCCGGCCCGATCAGCCCGGGCGCGACCGCTTCCAGGCTGTCGACCATCGCGGCGATGTCGGCGACCCGCCGCGGGCCCAGGACCTCGGCCAGGTCCGTCCACCGCGCCTGCACCAGGCTGGTGCCGGGCCGGTCCGCGCAGCGGCCCCGGCCGAGCAGTTCGATCAGCGGCTGCACCACCGGGAGGCCGTCTCCGGCGGCCGTGGCGCGGCGGCTGAAGTCCAGCGCGTACCGGGTGCCGTCGCCGCCCGGCGGTACCCGCACCGTGGTGACGATGCCGAAGTTGGTGCGCCGGGTGGGCGTGGTCAGGCAGTGCTGCCCGTCCAGCACCACGGTGTCCTGGAAGGCGTACTGCATGATCCGGCCGCCCTCGCAGACGCAGAAGGTCCGGACCGGGTCGCCGTCCCGGTTGAGGAAGGTGAACTTGGGGTTCTGGCAGGAGGCGGTCAGCGGGGCGGCCAGCTGCCGCGTGGTCTCCAGCCGGACGCCGACGTCCACCGTCGGGCTGGGCCGGTGGGCCACCGCGTTGCGGTCGAGCACCTCGCGGACCCAGCCGAGGCCGAGCTTGCCCACCGCCACGATGACGTTCCTGGCCCGGAACACGGTGCCGGCGGCGCCGACCAGCCAGGTGCCGTCCTCGGCCCGGACGACCGACTCCGCGCGGGTGCGCAGGTGCAGGCGCAGTCCGGCCGCGACCGCGTCGGCCACCAGGCCGTCGATCATGCCGAGCGCCTCGTCCACGGTGACCGCCTGCGACAGCGCCTCGTCCGCGAGCGCGAACCCGCTCGGCGGCACGCCGCAGGAGGCGGGCGGCGGCGGCCCGGGCCGGGGCGGCCGGAGGCCGAAGCGGTGCATCAGCCGGTAGACGTCCCGGACCGCGTCGGCCGCCCGGTCGAAGCTCCCCAGCGTCCGTTCCAGGCCGCTGTAGGTCCGGACGCCGCCGCGGCCGTCCTGCTCGATCTTGGACTTGGACAGGCCGCTGACGTACCCGAGGTTGGTGTCGAAGTGGAAGGCGGCGCCGCCCAGTCCGGTCAGGCAGTCGCAGCGGTTGCACTGCAGCCGGAACTTCTCCGCGGACCGGACCGTGCGGCCGCCCATCCGCGCCGACACCTTCGGGCACAGGCTCTGGCGCATGTCGCCGCCCGCCTCCAGCAGCGCGACCCGCGCGCCGCCGGTGGCCAGCCGCCAGGCGGCGAACAGGCCGGCCGGGCCGGCCCCGACGACCACCGCGTCCAACAGCTCCGGCTCAGCCACGGCCGACCCCCGACCAGCGCGGGGTCTCGGCCTCGAACCGCTCGGTGAACGGCCGGAAGAACAGGTGGCCGGTGGGCCGGCCCTGGTCCTCGATGCGGCGGATCATCCAGTGGCAGAGCACCGGGGTCAGCGCCACCACGGACTCGACGTCCTGGCCGGTGAGCCGCGCGTAGTGGCGGAACGCCCGGTCGGCGGCGGTGCGGAAGGCGTTCTCGCCGTGGAAGACCCGCTCGTACAACCAGTCGAAGCCGCGGTCCGGGTAGTCGGGGAAGGCGATCAGCGCCGCGGTGACGACCAGGTTGAGGACGTCGAGGGCGGGCAGGCCGACCGGGCGGTAGTCCTCCCAGTCGATGAGCGACATCCGGCCGGCGCGGTCGACGCGCAGGTTCCACGGCCCGAGGTCGCCGTGGGTGGGGGCGAGCCGGGCCCGCTCCAGCCGCTCCAGCGTGACGGCCGGGAGGCGGACCCCGGCCGGCAGGTAGGCCGCGGCCACCTCCCCGGGGACGGCTCCGACCGGGCGCGGCCCCTGCCGGTGCAGCCGGGCCGCCAGCTCGACGCCGGCGCACAGCACGGCGGGCCACTCCTCGGGCCGGGCGGCGGCCATGAAGGCCGGGAAGTCGGTGGCCGGCACGTGGCTCATCACGAAGCCCCGGTCGAGCCTGCCGACCGGACGCGGGCGCGGCAGGTCGAGCCCGCCGAGCCCGGACAGCAGCTCCCACTCCCGGTCGACCATGTCGTCCTGCGGGTCCAGCGGGACCTTGGCCACGTAGCGGGGCTCCCCGCGGACCGCGGTCTCGACGAACAGCCGCTGGCGCTGCTTGCGCTCGCTGCGCGGGACCCAGGTCCGGAAGGTGATCCCGGTCGGCTCCGCGCCGTCGAGGCGGCGGTGCAGCGCGAGCATCGACTCCTCGGTGCGGGACAGGCACTCCCGGTACGCGTCGGTGTTCACCGGGCGCCCCCGACCAGCTCGTCGGCCGGGGCCGGCAGGACCTCGCCGAGCAGCGCCGAGAAGGACGGGCCCTGGAGCAGCGCGCGCAGTTCGGCCACGCCGTCCGCCCGGTCCTCCGGGCCGAGGCCGACGAAGCTCTCGATCCGCTCGTTCATGCCGCGGCGGAACAGCGCGTACCCGCCGTCGTCCGCCAGCAGCCGGCCGACGTGGCCGACGATCGCGGCGGTGCCCTCGAAGTCGTCGGCCGGCACCTCGTACCCGGGGATCAGGTCGGAGAACCGGCTGCCGTGCCGTTCGAACAGGGTGCCGGCCAGCCCCTCCAGGTTGCTGATGTGGCCGTAGTGCTGCTCCGGGAGGGCCATCGGGAAGTGTCCCAGCAGCAGCGCCTCGTGAATGGCCGTCAGGCCCGGGGTGAGCAGGTAGTGCCGGGCGGAGGCCACCGCGGGGATGAAGGCCCGGTGGGACAGGCAGCGGAACTCCGCCGTCCGGCCCCCGACCGCGACCCGCGCGGCCCGGTCGCCGCCGTAGCTGCCCCCGCAGACCGCGACCCGGTCGAACCGCGGCCAGTCGGCCAGCAGGTCCGGGATCCAGCGCGAGACCAGGTGCAGGTACGCGTTGTGGTGGTCGTAGTCGAGCAGGAAGTTCTTGAAGCCGCCGATGTTGACCATCAGGTCGACGGCGTCCTCGGCCGCCCGGGGGACGTCGGCCAGGGCCGGCTCGTCCACGATCGGCCCGGTCAGGTGGGCCCCGACGGCGCCGAGCGCGCGGAGTTCGGCGATCCGCTCGGCCACGCCCGGGAAGTTCTGCGCCGCGGAGACGTCCGCGAGCAGGTGCGCCGCGAAGACCTGCTCGTGCGGGGACAGCTCCGCCAGCACCTCGGCCGGCGGGGCGGAGCCGGTCCGCCGGGAGCGCTCGCACAGCTCGGCGATCCGCCAGGCCGGGGTGTCGAGCTTCCAGAAGGCGAGCAGGCTGTCGACGAGCAGCACCGGCCGGCCGGCGGCGACGGCGCGGAACACCAGGTCGGCGTCCATCACCGAAACCACCCAGTCGGCCCGCCGGATCTCCCGGTCCAGCGCCCCGGCGTCGGCGGCGATGTCGACGAACTCGTCGAAGGCGTCGGCGTTGCGGTGGGCGAAGTCCGCGGCGACGGTGACTCCGGTGAAGACGCGGTGGTGCCCGTCCAGGGCACGGGAGACGGCGGTGAGTTTGGATATCGGGCCAAAGCCGCAGCTCTGGGCGCCGAGCAGGATGCGCATCAGATCACTCCGGGGTCGGGGGCGGTTCGACGAGGGCGCGGGCGATCGAGGCCGCGTCGATGCCGTAGAAGTGGAACAGTCCGGCCTGGTCGAGCACCGGAGCGGGCCGTTCGTCCACGGCCAGGAAGCGGAAGGTGCCGTGCCAGCGCCCGGCGAGGGCGAGGGCGGTCTGGGTCGCCAGGCCGCCAAGGACGTGGTGCTCCTCGACCGTGACCACGGTGGACGCCCCGGAGACCGCCGCCAGCAGGGCCTCCCGGGGGAACGGGAACACCGCGGTCAGGCCGAGCACCCGGACCCGCCGCCCGTGCGGTCGGACCGCCTCGGCGGCGCGCAGCGCCTCCGCGACGGTGCGGCCGGCGGCCACCACCACCGCGTCGCCGGGGGCGTCCGGGTCGCCGGGGGCGCTCGTGCTGTCGGGGCCGTCGAAGTCGAAGACGCCGGGCCGGTCGAAGGAGAAGGGGGTGTCGGCGGCGTGGACCACCGGGTCCTCGCGCGCGCCGAGCCGGACGTAGCGGGGGCCGCCGCCGAGCACGGCGTCCCGTACCGCCCAGTCGGCCGCGTGGACGTCCGCGGGGCAGTACACCCGGGTGTGCGGCATGGCCGACAGCGCGCCCAGGTCCTCCGGGACGTGGTGGGTCGCGCCCAGCGTCCCGTAGCCGAGGCCGCCGCCGACGCCGAGGACGGTGACGTCCAGGCCGGGGCGGCAGATGTCGATGCGGAGCTGCTCGGCCGCCCGGCGGACCAGGAAGGGCGCCATCCCGCAGACCACCACCCGCTGGCCGGCCCGGGCCAGCCCGGCGGCGACGCCCATCAGGTTGCCCTCGGCGATGCCCACGTCGATGAAGCGGTCGGGGTGCCGGGCGGCGAACGCGGTGGCGAGCGCGCGGCCGTCGGCGGCCAGTACGACCAGGTCGGGCAGCCGGTCGCCGAGGTCGGCCAGCGCCCGGGCGACCGCGGGCCGCATGCCGGCGGCCGGCCCCGTCCCGGGGTTCCGCTCAGTCATCGGCCACCGCCCGTCCCCGGTCCAGGGCGGCCAGGGCGGCCGCCAGCCGGGCGGGGTCCAGCGTGCCGGTGTGCCAGTCCGCGCTGTGCTCCATGAACGGCACCCCCTTCCCCTTCACCGTGTGGGCGAGCAGCACCGTGGGCTGCCCGTCGGGCGCGGCGGTCTCCGCCAGGGCGGCCCGCAGCGCCGCGTGGTCGTGGCCGTCGACGGTCACCGTCCGCCAGCCGAAGGCCCGCCACTTCCGGTCGAGCGGGCCCAGGTCCAGGACCTCCGCGGTCGTCCCCTCCTGCTGCATCCCGTTGACGTCGACCAGGGCGACCAGGCGGTCCAGCCGGCGGTGGGCGGCGAACATCGCCGCCTCCCAGACCGACCCCTCGTTCAACTCGCCGTCGCCGAGCACCACGTGGGTGCGGTGGCCGCGCCCCTGGAGCCTGGCCGCCTCGGCCAGGCCCGCGCCGATCGACAGGCCGTGGCCCAGCGCCCCGGTGGCCGCGTCGACCCCCGGCACGCCGTCCACCGGGTGGCCGGCCCAGGGGCCCGGCCGCTCGGTGTCCAGCAGCCCGTGCTCGGCCAGCACCGCGTAGAGGGCCCACACCGCGTGCCCCTTGCTGAGCACCAGCCGCGGCCGGCCCGGGTCGGACGGGTCGCCCGCCGGCGCGCCGGTCTCCCGCAGGACCGCGACCAGCAGGTCGACCACGGAGAGCGATGAACCCAGGTGGACCTGCTGGTCCCCGGCGAAGCGCAGGATGCGCCGCCGCGCGCCGAGCGCCAGCTCGGCGGGCGCCCGCACCGGCCCCGCCGCTGCCCGCGTGGACGTCATCGGCCGGACGTCAGACCGTGCCGCGGCGGTACACCGACACGTGGTTGCCCGACCTGGCGTTGAACGGCTCGCCGAGCCACCCGCCGGTGCGCTCGACCAGGGTCAGCCCCGCCAGGCGCGCCATCAGGTCCATCTCGGAGGGCCAGACGTAGCGCAGGAACGCCGGGAACAGCTCGACCTTGCCCTGCTTGAGGTGGATGTGCTGCTCCAGGATCTGCTGGGTCGAGGGGTCGTGCTTGTCCGCCTCGATGAGCACGTGGTCCAGGCCCATGTCGTGGACCTGGGTCCACGAGTTGCGCCGGAAGCGGGTGGGGTCGGGCATGAACGCCTCGACCACGAAATGCCCGCCCGGCTCCAGGGCCGCCGCCGCGCTGGAGAAACAGGAAATCTGCTCCTCCTGGGTCTGCAGGGCGTAGATCGTGTTCAGCACGAGAAAGGCCAGGGAATAGCTCTGCTCCACCTCGAAGGAGGAGATGTCCGCCTTCGTGACCGGAATTCCGGCACCCCCTTCCTTTTCCCGCAGCTTCTCGGTCATCTCCTCCGACGAGTCGATTCCGTGCACTTCGATGCCGCGCTCGACGAGCGGCACCGCGATGCGGCCGGTGCCGATGGCGAGTTCCAGGACGGGGCCGTCGCCGGCGAGCTTCGCCAGGAAGTCGACGGCCTGCTCAGGGCCGGGCCAGGGCAGGCCGTCGTAGATCTCCGCCCAGCGACTGCCGTACGTCTGCGCATTCCATGCACTCATCTGACGTCCTCTCGTGACACCGGAAAGAAGCGATAGCGAGACCATGGCACGGTGCCGTTCCCGACACCATCGGGCCATCGGTGAAAGTTGCTGACAGTCCGCAAATGACCACCCCGGCAAAACGGGCAAAAGCTTTCACGGCCGACATCGGAGAAGCCGATCCCGTTGCGTTCCGGCGGCCCGCTCCGCCACGATGGGGCACCGGAAATCCCCGGCCGGGAATCGGCACGGACCGCATGCGGGAAAACCGATCAGGAGGGATCCATGTCCGAACCAGCACCCGCGGCCACCGGTCGGGATCCGCTGTCCGCGCCGCGGATCCGGGACCTCCGCGACCTCGCCCTGCGCGAACTGGCCGCCTGCCCGGCGACCGGCCCGGCTCTGGCGGAGTGGGAGGGCCGCCACCTCGGACGGCGCGGCTCGCTCGCCCGGCACCGGGCGCTGATCGGCCAGGCGCCCCCGGCGCACCGGCCCGCGCTCGGCCGCCTGCTCGGCACGGCCGCCGCCGAACTGGCCCGGGCCCTGCGGGAACGGCGGGAGCGGCCGACCGACCCCGCCGCAACGACCGACCCCGCCGCGCCGGCCGCTTCCGCCGCGCCGACCGGGACGCTCGACCCGTGCCTGGCCCGGCCGGCCGCGCCGCCGCCGGAGCCGCACCCGGTCAGCCGGCTGGCGGACGAAGTCGCCCACTACTTCGGCCGGTCGGGGTTCACCCGGCGCGCGTCCCGGCAGATCGAGGACGTCGCCCACAGCTTCGACCTGCTGGGCGTCCCCGCCGACCACCCCACCCGCAGCCCGCAGCACACCTACTTCACCGAGGACGGCGCGGTGCTGCGCTCCCACACCACCGCGTCCGCGCTGCGGCTGCTGCGCGAGCTGCCGCCGGGCCGGAGCGCCCGGTTCGTGGTCGACGGTCCGTGCCACCGCCGCACCGTCCCCGGGCCGCGGTTCGTGACCCAGTTCCACCAGTCCGAGGCGGTGGCCGTGGGCCCGCGCATCCGGCTGAGCGACCTCAAGGGCCTGGCCCTGGGGCTCTGCGCGGAGGTGCTCGGCCCGGGCGTGCCCGCGCGGCTGCGGTTCCGCACCCTGCCGTACGTCTCCCCGGGGCTCGCCATCGACGTCGCCTGCACCCCGTGCGGGTCGGCGGGCTGCGGCCTCTGCCTGGGCAGCGGGCACCTGGAGGTGATCTCGGGCGGGATGCTGTCCGCCGCGGTGATGCGGTCGGTCGGGGCGTCCCCGCAGGTCCGGGCCCTGTCGCTGGCGGTGTCCCTCGAACGCGTGCTGGCGATCCGCCACGGCCTCGACGACATCCGGCACTTCCTCGACAACGACCTGTCCGTTCTCACCCAGACCTACTGAGGGGGCGTCAGATGCGGGTCCCGGTCTCCTGGTTGAACGAGTTCCTGCACCGCGAGCTGTCCGTGCGCGAGATCGACGAGCTGCTGGGCGAGGCGGGGATCGCCGTCACCGGCGCCGACTCCGCCGGCCTGCTCAGCCCGCTGGTGGTGGCCGGCCGCGTCGAACCCGGCCCGGCCGGGCGGCCGGGCACCGTCCGGGTCGCGGTGCCCACCGGGGAACTGGTGCGGCTGCCGGACGGGGTCGGGGAGGCGCCGCCCCCGGGCAGCGTGGTCGCGGTGGCGCTGCCCGGGGCCAGGCTCTTCGCCACCGCCGACCGGTCCGGCCCGGAACCGGTACGCGGCAGGCTGCTCCGGGTGGGCCCCGCCGGACACCCCGGACAGCCGGTCGGCCGGATCTGCACCAGCGCCGAACTCGGCCTCGGCCCGCACCCGCACGTCCACCTGCTGGCACCCGGCTCGCGACCCGGGACTCCGGTCCGGGCACTGCTGCCGGAGGCGCGCGCCGAGGAGGTGCTCACCCTCCGGATCCCGGACGCGCTGGCGCACTGCGGCGGGCTGTGGGGCCTGGCCGGGGAGATCAACCTCCGGCTGGACGGCCCCGGGACGGCCACCACGGCCACCACGGCCACCGCCGACCCCGGGGGCACCCGTCCCCCCGGGTCGCCCGACGCGCCGGTCCTGGAGGTCCGCGCGCCGGAGGTCTGCGCCGCGGCCCTGCTGCTGCCCCACCCTCCGGCCGCCGGGCCCGCGCCGGACTGGGAGCGGGCCGCGCTGGCCGGCCTGACGGCCGACGACGGGCTCGACCGGGTGCTGCTGATCGCCGCGTTCGAGTACGGGGTGCGGCTCTCCGCCCACCGGCTGCCGGCCGAGGGGCGGGTCCGCGTCCGGCTGGACGACCCCGCCGGGGCCCGCGCACCGGGCGGCGTGCCCGACCGGGCGGACCACGCCCACCTGCCGCTGACCGTCACCCCGCGCCCGACGCCGCCCTCGCCGTCCGTGCCGCCGCCGTCCGTGCCGCCGCCGTCCGTGCCGCCGCTGCCGCCGGGCGCGGAGCGTCTGTTGGTGCTGGCGACCGCCGAGGCGGGGAACGCGCCGGACGGCGAGCGCTGTCGGCGTGCCGTCGCCCGGGTCGGCGCGCTGCTGGACCCCGGGACGCCGCCGGGGGGCCGGGCCGTCTCGGTGGCCTTCGGTCCGACGGCCGGGCGGCGGACGCTCACCCTCGACCCCGCCGCGCTGCGGTCGCTGTCCGAGGGCCCGGCCGAGGGCCCGGCGTACGGTCGGCTGCTCGCCCTGATCGGTGCGGACTGCGACTGGACCGACGGCGGGCTGCGCGTCCGGGTGCCGCCCTCCCGGCCCGATCTGCGCGGTCCGGAGGACCTGGTGGCCGAGCTGGTCCGCCTGCACGGGCTGGGCCGGATCCCGGCGACGCTGCCCGACGGCGAGGTCCGCCCCGAACCCGACCACCGCCACCGCGCCCTGGCGGCGCTCCGCCGCGCCCTGGCCGGGTGCCGGTTCCACGAACTGCTGACCCCGGTCGTCGGCACCGGCCCGGCGCCCGCGGACGGCCCGGCCCGGGAGGACCCCTGGTGCGCACCGGTGCTCGGGCTGGCCGGGTCCGGGGCGGGCCGGACCCGCTTCGTGCGCCGCAGCCTGGTGCCCGGCCTGGCCGCCGCCGCCCGCGCCCAGTCCCCCGCCACGGCCCCGCACGCGCTGTACGAACTGGGCATGGTGCTGGACCCGCTCGGGCCGGACGGCGCGCGGGAGCGGACCTCGCTGGCACTGCTGCACACCCCCGCCGATCCGCCGGGGGCGCCGGGGACGGGACCGCTCCGGGAGGCCGGCTACTGGCAGGTCCTGGACGCCGTCAAGGCGCTGCTGCGCCCGCTCGCCGCGGGCCCGCTGCGCACCGAGCTCCTCGACGACCCCGCGTTCCGGCCCGGCACCGCGGCGCTGCTGCTGGTCGCCGGGCAGCCGGTCGGCCGTCTCGGCGTGCTCCCGGCGGGCGCTCCCGCCGAGCGCTCCGCGGTGGCCGAACTCGACGTGGACCGGCTGCTGTCGCTGCCGCGGGTGCCCCGGACGGTCACCACGCCCGCGCGCTTCCCCGAAGTCCAGCGCGACGTCTGCCTGTTGCTGCCGCCCGGACCGGCCGCCGGACCGGTGCTGGCCGCGCTGGCGGACTCGGGGCCGCTGGTGCGCCGGGTCGACGTGCTCGACGTCTACGACGTCCCGGGCGAGCACCGGGCGGTCACCGTCCGGCTGGTCCTCGGGTCGCGCTGGCACACCCTGGAGCGCCGGGAGGCCGGCGCGGCCGTGGAGCTCGCGGTCGCCGCGGCCGTCGCGGCGGGCGCCCGGGGGACCAGGTCGTAGCCGCCGGTCGGCCGCTGCGCGGCCCCCACCACTGGACCGCCCCGGAGGGGGCCCCTGATTCCGGAGCCCGACCGCCGGGCTGGAACGAGAAGAGGAACATGGACAACCACGATGCCTGGGGCGCGCGTTCACGGCGCGGCCTCGCCCTCCTCGTGACAGCGGTGCGCTCGCAGCCGCTCCCGTTCGCCGGGGCACTGGCCGGCAGCGCGCTCTACGCGGGAACCACCGTGGCGACCGCGTGGCTGCTGGGTCAGGTGACGAACCACGTGCTGGCCGCCCGGGCCGCCGGTTCGGCGGTGCCCGGCCTCGCCGCGGACACCGCCTGGCTGCTCGGCGCGGCCCTGCTCCAGGTCGTCGGCTTCGTGTGCCGCGAGAGCCTGTCGGCGGTGATGCGCCACCGGTTGCAGGCCGACCTGCGCCGTCGCCTGGTGCGCCGCTACGCCGTGCTGCCGCCGGCCAGGCAGCGCCAGCGGGCGACCGGCGACCTGCTGTCCGTGATCGACGCGGACGTGGAGGTCACCTGGCAGGCGGTCCGCCTGCTGCCGTCGGCGTGCAGCGCCCTGCTGATGCTGGCGGCGGGCATCACGGCGATGTTCCTGACCGCCCCGGCCTTCGGCTGGATCGGCGTGGTGCTGCTGCTGGTCGTGCTGACCTTCTGCGTGGCGTTCGAGTACCGGGCCGGGCCGCTGGTCGCCCGGCTCCAGGCGGTGCGCGGCCGACTGGCCGCCGTCGCGCACGAGAGCTTCGAGGCGGCGCTACTGGTCAAGGCCACCGGCCGGGCGGAGTCGGAGACCGCGCGCTTCGCCGAGTCGGCCGAGCGGCTGCGGCAGGCGAGCCTGGCCGCGGGCCGGGTCCGCTCCGTCTTCGACCCCGTGATGGAGGCGCTGCCCGGTGCGGCCATGCTGGCGGCCCTGCTGGTGGGCGCCCTGGAGGTGCGCTCCGGGAGGATCGAGCCGGGGGCGGTGGTCCAGGTCGCCTTCCTGATCGCCCTGTTGGGGCTGCCGATGGTCTCGGTCGGCTGGATCATCAGCGAGTTCCCGCTGAACGCCACCGCCTTCGCCAGGGTCGAGGCGGTGCTGGCCGACGCCGGACCGCCGTCGGCGGCGGGCCCCGGGTCGGACGCCACCGGCCCGGACGCGGACACGGCCACCACCGGTCCGGACCCGGCACCGGACCCGGACCCGGCCGCCGCCGGTTCCGGCGCGGCCGCCGTCGCGCTGGAGCGGGTCTCGCTGGTCCACCCGGACGCGCCCGAACCCGCCGTGCGCGAGGTGTCGTTCGAGGTGGCCGCCCACCGGCAGGTCGTCCTGGTCGGGCGCTCGGGTTCGGGGAAGTCCTCGCTGTGCGCCCTGCTGGCGGGGCTGGCCGTCCCGTCCTCGGGCAGGGTGCGGCTGGACGGGACGGACCTGCGGCTGCTCGACCCGGCGCGGGCCACCGAGCGGATCGCCCTGCTGCCCCAGCAGCCGTTCCTGTTCCAGGACTCGATCCGGGCCAACATCCGCCTGGGGGCCGACGCGGACGACCGGGAGGTCCGGCGGGCGCTGCGGCTGGCGCAGGCCGAGGGGTTCGTCGACGCCCTGCCCGACGGGCTGGACACACCCGTCGGCGAACGCGGGCACACCCTGTCCGGCGGCCAGCGCCAGCGCCTCGCCCTGGCCCGGGCGCTGCTCCGCCGACCGGGGCTGCTGGTCCTGGACGACGCCACCTCCGCGGTCGACCCGCTGGTGGAGGCGGCGATCCTGGACGGGCTCGGCGCCCTGCGCCCCGAACTGACCGTGGTGATGGCCTCGTCCAGCCTGGCCGCGGTCGAACGCGCCGACGAGGTGGTCTACCTGGAGCGGGGCGCGGTGCGCGCCCGCGGACCGCACGGGGAGCTGCTGGCCGCCTTCCCGGCGTACCGGCAGCTGGTCACCGCCTACCGCCGCGACCGGGAGCGGCGCGCCGACGGCGCCGGTCTCCACGGCGCCCCCACCGACAAGGAGTTCGCCGGATGAGCAGCAGCACCATCTCCGAGGCCCCGGGCGGGGCCTGGGCCGTCATGCGGCGCGGGATCGCGCTGTCCGACGAGTTCCTGCGGGGCATCACCGCGACCGTCCTGCTGGGGCTGGTCGCGGTGGCCGGCCGGGTGGCCCTGCCGGTCGCCCTCCAGCGGGCCCTGGACGGGGCGACCCGGGACGGGGCCGGGACGGGGGCGGTGGTCTGGCCGGTGGTCGGCGCGGGCGTCGCGGTCGTGACGACGGCGGCGGCCGGCTACTGGGTGAGCGTCCGGCTCTACCGGGCCAGCGAGGCCGGTCTGGCCGCCACCCGGACGTCCGCCTTCCGGCACATCCACGACCTGCCGCTGGTGGTCCAGGAGGCCGAACCGCGCGGCGCCCTGGTGGCGCGGGTGACCTCGGACGTCGACACGGTCAGCAGCTTCCTGCAGTACAAGGGCCTGATGCTGGCGCTGAGCGCCCTGCAGATGCTGACCACCACCCTGGTGATGGCCTACTACGACCTGCGGCTGACCCTGCTGGTCTGGGCCTTCCAGCTGCCGCTGATCGTGTTCCTGAACCGCAGTCAGAACTCGCTGTCGCGCCTCTTCGGCACCCTGCAGGACCGCCTCGCGGGGCTCCTCGGGGTCACCGGCGAGACCCTGAACGGCGGGGAGACGATCCGGGTCTACGGGGCGCGGGGCTACGCGGTGGCCCGGGCCGACCGGGCGGTGGCGGACGTCCACGCCGCCCAGACCCGCTGCCAGTGGGGGACCACGGCGGCCCAGACCGTCGCCGAGCTGGTCCCCAGTCTGATCACCGTCGCGCTGGTGCTGGTCGGCGCGCGGCTCACCGGCGACGGGCTGACCGTCGGCGACCTGACGGCGTTCCTGTTCCTGGCCGTGCTGTTCGTCACCCCGACCCGGATGGGCGTCACCGCGTTCACGGAGGCGCAGCGCGCGCTGTCGGGCTGGCGCCGCCTGCTCGGCGTCCTCGCCGTGCAGGCGCAGGACCCGGTGAACGACGCGGCCCGGACGGTGCTCGGCGCCGAGCCGGCCGCGATCTCCTTCGCGGGGGTGCGGTTCGCCTACCCGGGGGGCCACGAGGTGCTGCACGGCGTGTCGGTGGTGATGGAGCCGGGGCAGCGGGTGGCGGTCGTCGGGGAGACCGGTTCGGGCAAGACCACCTTCGCCAAGCTCGCCTGCGGCCTGCTCCGCCCGAGCGGCGGGCAGGTGCTGATCGGCGGCGTGCCGGTGGACCGGATCGACCAGGGCTCGCTGCGGCGCCGGGTGGTCATCGTGCCCCAGGAGGGCTTCCTGTTCGACACCACCATCGCCGAGAACATCCGGTTCGGGGTGCCGGACGCCGACGACGGGCGGATCCGGCGGGCGTTCCGGGAGCTGGGCCTGGACGAGTGGCTGGAGTCGCTGCCGCTGGGCCTGCGCACCCCGGTCGGGGTGCAGGGCGGCTCGCTGTCCGCCGGGGAGCGCCAACTGGTCGCCCTGGCCCGGGCGCACGCGGCCGACCCGGCCGTGCTCCTGCTGGACGAGGCCACCTCGGCGGTGGACCCGGCCACCGAGGACCGGATCCAGCGGGCGCTGGAGAAGCTGACCACCGGGCGGACCGCCGTGGTGGTGGCGCACCGGCTGGTGAGCGCGCAGAGCGCGGACACCGTCCTGGTCTTCGACCGGGGCCGGATCGTCGAGGCGGGCCCGCACGCCGAACTGCTCGCCCGCGACGGGACGTACGCCGCGCTGCACGACGCCTGGATCACCCGGCCCCAGTACGACTGAGCCGCGGCACTGCCGACCGCCCCCCACCGTCCCGCACGCCAGGAGGACCAGCAGCATGGATTTCCGGATCTTCGTCGAACCCCAGCAGGGGATGGGCTTCGCCCAGCAGGCCGCCACCGCCCAGGTCGCCGAGAGCCTCGGCTACGACGGCTTCTTCCGCTCCGACCACTACCTGGCGGTGGGCCCGGGGCCCGGCCTGCCCGGCCCCACCGACTCCTGGGTCACGCTGGCCGGCCTGGCCCTGCGGACCAGCACGATCCGGCTGGGCACGCTGCTGTCCGCCGCGACCCTGCGGCTGCCGGGGCCGCTGTCGATCCAGGTGGCCCAGGTCGACGAGATGTCCGGCGGCCGGGTGGAGCTCGGGCTGGGCGCCGGCTGGTACGAGGAGGAGCACGCCGCCTACGGCATCCCCTTCCCGGCCCGGCGCTTCGGCCCGCTGGAGGAGCAGTTGCGGATCCTGCGGGGGCTGTGGGCGACCCCGGCGGGGAAGACCTTCGACTTCGCGGGCGAGCACTACCGCCTCACCGGCTGCCCCGCGCTGCCCAAGCCGGTGCAGCGCCCGCACCCGCCGATCATCGTGGGCGGCCGGGGGCCGCGGCGCACCCCGGAGCTCGCGGCCCGGTACGCCGACGAGTACAACGTCGGGTTCGTCCGCCCGGAGGTGGCCCGGGCCCAGTTCGACCGGGTCCGCGACGCCTGCCGGGCCCTGGGCCGCGACAGCGGCACCCCCGTCCTCTCGGTCGCCCTGGTGGCGTGCTGCGGCAGCACCCCGGCCGCGGTGACCGCCCGGGCCCACCGGATGGAGCGCGGCGAGGCGGAGCTGCGCGCCACCGGGCTGACCGGGTCCCCCGCGGAACTGGTGGACAAGATCGGCCGCTACCGGGAGGCGGGGGTGGAGCGCGTCTACCTCCAGCTGCTGGAGCCGGAGGACTACGACCACATGGAGCTGATCGCCCACCAGGTCATTCCGCAGACGAGGTGACCATCGCCCGCCGGTCGGGGCCGGCCGCCCCGCCCGCCGCGGGGACCAGCCCCCGGGTGCACGCCTCCACCCCGGCCTGGAAGCGGCTGCTGACGCCGAGCGAACTCATCAGGTCCGAGAGGTACCGCCGGCAGGTGCGCACCGACAGGCCGAGCCGGCGGGCCACCACGTCGTCCTTGGCGCCGCTGGCCAGCAGGCGCAGGATCGACAGCTTGACCTGGTCGATGACCTGCGGCGGCTGTGCCTCGTCGGCGAGGAACGGCACGCCGCGGTCCCAGCAGTTGGTGAAGATCCCGGCCAGGACGGAGATCACCACCGGGTGGCGGACCAGCACCGCGGCCTGCGGCCCGTCCTCGGGGTCCGGGCCGTCCTGCCCGGCCCCGTCGGCCGCCAGCAGCAGGGCGCAGCGGTGGTCGAACAGGACCAGCTGGGCCGGGAGTTCGTCGATGGTGCGGAACCGCGCCCCGTGCGCGCCGAGCGTCTCGGCCAGGCCCTCGGTGGGCAGGTGCAGCCGGGCGCCGTGCTGGTGGACGGCGCGGATCGCGACGCCGCGGCGCAGCGCGTCCCGGCACTGGTCGGTGCGCCGCTCCCACTGGCGGTCGAAGCTCCCGCTGTCCGCCTGGAGCAGCAGGAGCTGGTGGGAGGTGCGGCCGATCTCCAGGTCGAGCAGGGCGTCGAGGGCCTCGTCCCCGACGATCTCGAAGGTCTGCTGCGAGCGCGCGCCGGTGACCGACTCGTGCACCGGGACGAGCAGTTGCAGCTGGGTGCGCAGCCGCTCCGCCAGGGCCGCGCGGCGGCGGGCCTCGGCCTCCATCGGCACCACCAGCGCGGCCATCGCGGCGTGCGGCTCGACGGCCAGCCAGTCCCGGTCCGAGTGCGCCTCCACCACCCGGAGGCTGCTCAGCAGCCGGTACACCTCGTCCACCCGCTCCAGCGGGACGTCCGCGCTGGCGCTCAGCCACTCGTCGTCCCGGCGGCCCTCCTCCAGCAGTCGGCGGTAGGCGGCCACCGCGAGCTCGTCCAGGTCGGGTATCGGGTTCTCGGACGTGTCCATGTGCTCCTCCAGCCGGCCACACGTAGCGACGCACCGTCAGTCGGCCTCCCGGAGGAGGCCCCCGCGACTGTGGCACCGGCGGCCGCGGGGCGACAAGGGAGTTGTCTCCTGTGGCGGTCGGCCGTACCTGCGGCGGGGAGTTCCGGCCTGGCCGGTACTCCCCCGCCGCAGCCGTAGCCGGGCCGGACGGGGCTGCCTAGATTCGATCCGCAGGCAGCCGACCCGAAGGGGATCCCCATGAACGCGCACGCTCCAGACGGCGGAGGGCCCGGCCGCATCGACGCCCTCTCGATCGGTGAACTCGCGGCCTTCGACCTCTCGCTGTACCACGCCACCCTGCTGGCCGGCCGGGCGCTGGCGGCCTTCGCCCCGCGCACCGGTGACATCGCGCCGCGGGCGGCCCTGGTCCGCGCGATCCACAGCCTGGTCTCCCAGGCCGACCTGCTGCACACCCGGGCGCTGGAGCTGCGGGTCCGGCCGGACCGGCTGGGGCGGCCCTCCGCGGAGGCGGTCGAGGAGGTGACCGCCGTCCTGGCGGCGGACGACCCGGAGCAGGCGCTCGCCTGGGGGTACGCCCTGCTCCGGGAACTCGCCGTGCTGTACCGCACCTCCCGCGACCAGTGCGCGGAGGAGACCACCTACCACGACCGGCGGCTGTACGACCTGTGCCTCGGCCTGGCCCTGGAGCCCCAGCAGCCGGCGGCCGAACTCGGCCTGCCCGACGTCGAGTCGGGCGCGATCCTGCGCGGGGCGCACCGTCCGGGGCCGTCGGTCACCCCCACCGGCACCGTCCCGCTGTCCCCCGCGCCCTGCCCGCACCGCAGCTACCCCGCCTGGGCGGGCCGGGTCCCGGCGATCGGCGGCGCCACCCCCGACCCCGATCCGAGCCTGCTCGACGACGACACCCTGGTCTACCTGATGCGCAAGAGCATCCAGATCGAGTTCATCGCCACCGACGTCCCGCTGCGCAGCATGGCGGACTTCGCGGACCTGCCGCTCGGCTTCTACCTCGACATGACCCGGCACGGCCACGACGAGATGCGGCACACCCACCTGCTGATCGAGGAGATCGCCCGGCTGGGCGTGGACTACCGCCAGTTCCCCTACCGCGACCCGGACCTCTACGCGGCGATGGCCGGACAGCCGCTGGACCACCGGATGATCGTGCTCAGCCGCACCGGCGAGGACGCCGCCATCGAGGTCTTCGGCAACGCGGTCCCCCGGATGCGGGCCGCCGGGTACGAGTCCGTCGGCCTCATGTTCGACCACGTGCTGGCCGACGAGGTCCGGCACGTCACCTACGCCAACCGCTGGCTCGACCACCTCTACGGCGGCGACGAGCTGGCGGTGGAGGAGGCGACCGCGCGGGTGCTGCGGCGGCACAACGAACTCGTCGACGAGATCGGGCTCGGCGACTACGCCAAGCGCGAGACGGACCACATGGCGTTCCGCGGCCGGGGCAAGCCCGACCTCGAACTGCGGGCGCTGGCCGGGTTCAGCGAGCGGGACCTGCGGCGGCTTGCCGGCGACACCGTCTGACCCCCGGACCCCCGGGCCCGCACCGGAGTCGGCCGGGCTCCGCTGCGGGCCCGGCCCGCGGGCGGGGTGGCGGCTCTCCGCAAGGCGCGAACCCGAGGGCCACCGCCGCCTGTGCCCGGGCCGCGGCTCGGGCACGCTGGCGGCATGCCTTCCTCCGCGTACGCACGTGACCTGCTCGCCCCGGCCGGACCGACCGCGACCGCCCCGCTCCGCCCCGCCCGCGCCGGGGACGCCCCCGGCCCGCGCCCGCCCGCCCTCCGACCGGCCCGGCCGGGGGTACGGCCGCCGGCCCGCGAGCACCGCTTCGGCTGGCTCGCCCCCATGGTGGTGTGGCCGACGGCCCGGTGGCTGCTCCCGGCGCCGGCCCGCCGCCCCCAGGGCGGCGGCACCCGCCGCCGGGACGACGAGGCGCTGTTCGCCGCGGTCTCCTTCATCCTCACCAGCCGCGCCCCGTGGCGGGCCGTCCCGCCGGGCTTCGGGGTCTCCTGGCAGCACGCGCACCGCAGTTTCCGCCACTGGAGCGACCACGGGACGTGGGACCGGCTGGCGCTCGTCGCGCACTCCCGGCAGGCGCCGGACCAGGTCAGGTACTGGGCCGACCGGCTGGCCGCGTCCGCGGCGGGCCGGGGGTGCGGCCGCGAGCCGGAGGACCCGGGCTGAGCCGGGCCTCCGGTCCTCGTGCCGCGCGGCCGGGCCGGGCTAGCCGGTGGCCAGCAGCGACCGGATGCGGTCCGCGCCCAGTGCCAGCAGCAGGGTGGGGAGCCGGGGGCCGGTGTCGCGGCCGACCAGGAGTTCGTAGAGCAGTGCGAACAGCTCGCGCTGGGCCGTCTTCAGCTCCGGTGACGCCGGGGCGTCCAGCGGCAGTCCGGCCCGCAGCTTCGGGACGCCGTACACCAGCGAGGTCAGGCCGGCGAGCGACCAGTTCGCGTCCAGGCCCTCCACCAGCAGCTTGAGCGCCGTCCGCTCGTCCTCGGTCAGCCGGGCCAGCCGCTCCGTGTCGGGCTCGGTGCGCACCTGGGTGCGGTCCTGCGCCGGGACGTAGGTGCGCACCCACTCCTGGGCGCGGTCGAGTCGCGGCCGGGCCCGGTCCAGGTTCGCCAGCGGCTCGTCGGGGGTGAGGTCGCGCAGGATCCGCAGGGTCTGCTCCGGGTCGCCGGCCGCCACGTCGGCGACCGACGCCAGGGTGCGGAACGGCAGCGGCCGGGGGGTGGTGGGCAGCGGGCCGGCGGCCGGGCCGGCCGAGCGGGCCAGCATCGCCGCGTCGGCCTCGGTGGCGGTGCCGGAGTCGACCTTCCGCCCGAGCGCGTCCCACTCGTCGTAGACCCGCTGGATCTCCTGGTCCAGTGCGATCTGGAAGGACTGCCGCGGCTGCCGCCGGCCGTACAGCCAGCGCAGCACCGGGGGTTCGAGCACCTTCAGGATGTCGGCCGGGGTGGGCACCCCGCCCTTCGAACTGCTCATCTTGGCCATGCCGCTGATGCCGACGAAGCTGTAGCCGAGGTACTTCGGCGGCAGCCCGTCGAAGACCTCGCGCACCAGCTGCGAGCCGACGGTGAAGGAGGACCCGGGCGAGGAGTGGTCCACCCCGCCGGCCTCGAAGGTGACCCCCTCGTACGCCCAGCGCATCGGCCAGTCCACCTTCCAGACCAGCTTCCCGCCGTCGGTCCCGGACAGCGCGAACCCGTCCTGGTGCCCGCACGCGCACCGGTAGCGGATCCGGGTGCTGGCCTCGTCGAAGTCGACGACTGCGGTGGAGTCCCGTCCGCAGTCCGCGCAGTACGGGCGGTACGGGTGGTAGCCGCCCGCGCCGTCGGCGGCCGCCCCGTCCTCGTCCTCGTCCGCTTCGGGACCGTCCGCCGGGGCGGCGGCGGCCTGCTTGGTGCGGTACCGCCCGAGGACCTCGTCGATCCGGTCGCGCTGCCGCATCGCGTGCACGATCCGGTCGCGGTAGGCGCCGGAGCCGTACATCCGGGTCTGGCTGATCTCGTCCACCTCGACGCCCAGCCGGGCCAGCGCCTCGCGCAGCGGCGCCTTGAAGTGCTCGGCCCAGTCGGCGTGTTCGCCGCACGGGTCGGGCACCGCCGTCAGCGGCCGGCCGATGTGCTCGGCGAACCCGGCCGGCACCCCGGCCGGGACCTTGCGCAGCCGGTCGTAGTCGTCCCAGGAGAGCAGGTGGCGGCAGTCCAGGCCGCGGCGGCGGAGTTCGTCGGCCACGAAGTGCGGCACCATGATCTCGCGCAGGTTGCCCAGGTGGACCGGGCCCGACGGGCTGATGCCGGAGGCGCACACCAGCGGGGTGCCGCCGCGGCGTTCGCTCTCCTCGATCACCTGGTCCGCTGCGGCCACCACCCAATCGCTCTGCTTCACGGCCACGGCAAGTTCCTCCAGTTGACGCTGCTTCAAATGCCGACAGCCTAGGGCCGGTTCGGCAAGATCCACATCCAGCCGCCGCCCGGGCGCCCGCGCCGGGACGGCACCGCCGCCATTCAGTGAATACGATAACGATTGTCATTCTGGTGTGGTCCGTGGTTCAGTGGTGCCGCCCCCACGCCGACCCCGGAGCGCCCCCCGTGGATTCTGTCCCCCCGCTCGTGACCGCCCTGCGCGGCCTCGCCGAACGCCCGGCGCTGATCGGCGACGACGGCCGGCCGGTCAGCGGCGCCGCGCTGCTGACCGGCGCGGTGCCCGCCGACGCGCTGTCGCAGGCCGTGGCCGCCCGGGTCCGGGCCGCCCGGGCGGCGACCCGCGAGTCGGACCCGCACGAGCGCCGGCTGCGGTACTGGGCCAGCGTCCTCGGACCGCTGCCGATCCGGCACACCGTGCTGCTGCCGCCCACCGGCCTGGGCGTCGAACTGGCCCTGGCCACCCTGCTGGCCGGCGGCACGGTCGTCCACGGCGACCCGGACCGGCCGCCGGCCGAGCTGCTCGCCGACCTGGCCCGCTCGCGCTCCACCCACCTCAGCCTGCCCTCCGAACTGCTCTGGCGTATCAGCGAGTTGGGCGACCAGTACGCCCAGGACCTGGACGACCTGCGCCGGGTGCTGCACGTCGGCCCCGAACCGCGCCAACAGGACGTGTACGCCGCCGTCGAGGCGCTGGGCGCGGTCGTGGCGCACGTCCGCGCGCCCCGCAGCGACGCCGAGAGCTCGGACACCGCCCTGCGGAAGGTCGCCGCCGCCGCCACCGACGCCGCCTGGAAGCGGCTCATCGGCGTCAGCGCCGAGCAGGCCCGGGTGTTCACCGCCCGCCTGGACGCCGCCGTGCTCTCCTCGATGCTGCTCGCCCTGCGCCGCGACGGCGTCCTCGAGGAACCCGGCCGCGGCCACCGGCTCCCCGAAGTCCTGCGCGCGGCCCGGGTCGCCCCCGCCCACCACCGGCTGGTCGGACGCTGGCTGGCCGAGCTGACCCGGCACGGGCTGACGACCCGCCGGGGCGAGCTGTTCGCCGCGACGCGGCCGGTCCGCCCGGCGGACACCGCCCACGCCTGGCAGTCGGCCGCCGACGCCTGGACCGGCCGGCTCGGCTCGGCCACCGTCATCGACCACCTGCGCACCGCCGCCGAACGGCTGCCCGCCCTGCTGACCGGCGAACAGCAGGCCGCCGCCCTGCTGCTGCCCAAGGGCAGCACCCGGGTCGTCGAGGCCCTCGCGACCAGGACCGCGGCGGGCCGCTACCGCGCCGCCGTCCTCGCCGCGGCCCTGCGGCGGATCGCCGCCGACCACCCCGGGCCCGGACCGCTGCGGGTGCTGGAACTCGCGGCCGGCGCCGGCACCGCCACCGGCGAGATCACCCGCGCCCTCGCGGACCGGACCGCCCCCGCCGCCGACTACCTCTGCACCGACCCGTCCGACCTGCTGCTGGCCGCCGTCCGCGCCCGGGTCGGCCGCCACCCGCACCTGCGGTACGCCCGCTTCGACCTGCACGGCCCCGGGTCCGGGCCGGGGGCCGTCACCGGCCCGTTCGACGTGGTGGTCGCCGACGGCGCGCTGGCCTGCGCCCCCGACCCGGACCTCGCCGCCCGGCGGCTGACCGCACTGCTCGCCCCCGGCGGATGGCTGCTGCTCAACGAACCCGTGCGCGCCCGCCTGGAGTTCCTGGTCCGCGACGCGTTCCTGCCCCACCTGCACCCGCACGACCCCCGGACCGACCCCGACGCGCCCCCGCCCGGCGCCCCGCGCTGGCACGCGGCCCTGGCCCGGGCGGGGGTGCGCACCGTCCTGGCCGTCACCGGGGACGACCACCCCGTCACCCTGCTCGGCGACCAGCTCCTCGCCGCCCGGACCGGGTGCCGGATCGAGTGACCGCCCCGCCCGGGGACGTCCCCCGGCACGGCGGGGGGCCGCAGCGCCGGGCTGCGGCCCCCCGCTCCGCTCTCACGGCGTCAGCAGACCGTGCTCGTACGCCTTAGCCAGTCGGCGCGGGACGAGGTGCTCGCGCCCGTCGACGGTGACCGGGACCAGCCGGGGCGGGCTCGCCTTCCACCGGGCGCGGCGGTGGCGGGTGTTGCTGCGGGAGGTCCTGCGCTTGGGGACGGCCATCGGGGGCTCCTGTCGGGTGGTGGCGGCGCTCGGGTGGTGGCACTCGGGTCGTGGCGGCGCTCGGGTGGTGGCGGCGCGGGGCAGCGGGCGGGCGGTCAGGCGACGGGTTCGAGCAGGTCCGCGAAGGCGTCGGGGAGGGTCTTCCAGCCCTGTTCGCCCGCGAGCAGTTCGGCGTCGGTGAGCAGGCAGGAGTCGAGCAGTTCGGTGATCCCGTCGGCGTCCAGTCCTTCGGCGGTGAAGGCGAGTTGCTGGACGCGGTCGCCGTGCTGCGGGTGCCAGTCGAGGGCGGCGGCGGCCCGGCGTTCGGGCGGGTAGTGCTCCCAGTGCTCGTCGGGGAGGGTCGCCAGCCACGGCCCGCACTCCTCGACCGCGAGGTTGGCTCCGGCCGCGTCCCAGGCCAGCATGAGTGCGGGGCGGTTGGCCAGCCAGAACCGGCCGCGGCTGCGCTGCGCGGCGGGGACGAGCAGTTCCAGCGCGTCGTGCAGGCGTCCGGGGTGCAGCGGGCGGCGGCGCTCCCACACCAGGGTGGCCACGCCCACCTCGTCGGCCTGCTGCGGCAGCAGGGCCAGGGCCGGGTTGACCCGGTCGCGGGCGGCCGGGACGTCGAAGCCGCCGAGCGCCGCCCGCAGGAGTTCGCCGGTGCCGAGCGCCACCCGCCGTGCGGTGGGGTGCAGTTGGCGCAGCATCGCGATGCCGGTGTCGCCGCCGCGGGCGAGGGCGAGTGTGGTGGCGTACTCGATCTGGTGGGCGAGTGCCTCGGCCCGGGTGCGGGCGTCGTCCGCGGAGGTGTGCTCGGCGTGTTCGGCGAGGTCGTCGGAGACCGAGAGTTCGCCGATCAGCCGGTCGGGGTCGACCGCCGTGACCACCCCGGCGAGTTCGATCAGCTCCCCCATCGGGCGGCCGTCCACCTCGCCCTCGGCGATCACCTCGGCCACCGGGTGCGGGTCGCTGCCGCCCCACAGTTCGACGATCGCCAGGCCGTGTTCGCCGGACTCGGCGAGCCCGGCCAGCTCGGGCAGCAGGTCCTCGCGCACCGCGCAGCAGGGGCAGCCGTTGACCAGCGGCAGTTCGCGGGTGTCGAACACGCCTTCGTCGTCCCGCAGTTGGCGGTGCACCACGCCGCGGTCGGCGTCGCGCAGGTCGTGGTGGAGGACGACGGCGCCGATGCTCGCGTCGAGCAACTCCTTGACGGCGCGGCGGCGTTCGGCGCGGTGCAGGCCGGCGACGATCACGACGGGGAGTCGGAGGTGGGCGGGCACGGCGCTCACCAGCTCGACGTGCGCACGCCCGGCAGCTGTCCGGCGTGCGCCATGGTGCGCAGGTTGATCCGGGACAGGCCGAAGGCGCGCTGGTAGCCGCGCGGGCGGCCGTCCACGGCGTCCCGGTTGCGCAGGCGGGTGGCGCTGGCGTCCCTGGGCTGACGGTCCAACTCCCGCCGGGCGGAGGCGCGTTGCTCCGGTGTGCTGCCGGGGCGGGTGAGGGTGCGCTTCAACTCGGCCCGGCGCTCGGCGTGGCGGGCGACCAGGGCGCGGCGGTGCTCGTTCCTGGCGATCTTGCTGCGCTTGGCCATCAGACCTTCTCCCCGCGGGCGCGGATGCGGGCGACGGCCGCCTCGATCCCGATGGCGTCGACGGTCTTGAGGCCCTTGGCGCTGAGCGTGAGGCGCACGTGGCGGCCCTCGCCGGGCAGCCAGTAGCGCTTGCGCTGGATGTTCGGGTCGAAGCGGCGCGGGGTGCGGCGGTGCGAGTGGGAGATCGCGTTGCCGAATCCCGGCCTGCGGCCGGTCAGTTGGCAGTGGGCGGACATCGGGGCTCCGTTCCGGTCGGGTGGACGGGAGCACTCTACATGAAAATGGATTTCATTTTGCTAGAGTCGTGCCCCATCCCCCGACACCGCATCCCGGACACCGGGCCGAACCCGAGGACTCCCGTGGCACGCAACGAACTGCGCCCGATCGTCAAGCTCCGCTCCACCGCCGGAACCGGCCACACCTACGTCACCCGCAAGAACCGCCGCAACGATCCGGACCGGCTGGTCCTGCGCAAGTACGACCCGGTCGTCAAGCGCCACGTCGACTTCCGCGAGGAGCGCTGACCTCCACCGACTCCCGCGCCCCGAACGCCCGGCACTCCGGCCGGGGACCGCCACGTCCTCGGCCGCGCTTGCGGGCTCCCTTGACACGGGCTGCCGCCGCCCGCACAGTTTGCGCAAAGGTGCGCGATCGAGCGCCCAAGCAATCACCTTTGCTCAGCAGGTGGGTGGCGGCCGTCCCCCCGTTCCTCCGGCCTCCCCACCGTGCCCGTCGTCGTCGACAGCCCGACCGCGAGGAGTCAGCCCCCATGTCCCCCTCCCCCCGCATCAGCCGCCGCGCCGTCCTGTCCGGCGCGGCCGGCGCGGCCGGTGTCGCCGCCACCGGCGCGCTGCCCAAGGTCCTGCGGGACCTGCTGGCCACCCCCGTCCCGGCCGGCACCGGCACGATCGCCGACGTCAAGCACGTGGTGGTCTTCATGCAGGAGAACCGGGCCTTCGACCACTACTTCGGCGCCCTGCGCGGCGTGCGCGGCTTCGGCGACCGCAACGCGGTCACCCTGCCCGGCGGCAAGCCGGTCTGGTACCAGCCGTCCACGACGCACCCGGACGGGTACATCCTGCCGTTCCGGATGAACACCGCCGCCACCAGCGCCGTCTGCGCCTCCGCCCCCGCCATGAACTGGCCCACCGACCTGGGCATGTACGACGGCGGCCGGTACGACGGCTGGAACACCGCCCGCACCCCCGGCCTCGGCATGGGCCACTTCGCCCGCGGCGACCTGGACTTCTACTACCAACTGGCCGACCACTTCACCGTCTGCGACCAGTACTTCTCCTCCACCCTGACCCAGACCAACCCCAACCGGCTGCACGTGTTCACCGGCACCAACGGCGGCTCGGTCGGCCAGGCCAACGTGATGGACAACACCGAACCGGCGGCCGGCTTCACCTGGACCACCTACGCCGAACGCCTCCAGGCCGCCGGGGTCAGCTGGCGGGTCTACCAGCAGAGCGACAACTTCGACGACAACGCGCTGGCCTGGTTCGCCGCCTTCAAGAACGCCAAGGCCGGCCAGCCGCTGTACGACCGCGGCCTGGCCACCGTCCCCGACCTGGTCAAGGCGTTCGGCGACGACCTCGCCGCCGGCACCCTCCCCCAGGTCAGCTGGATCGTCGCCCCCACCGCGCTGTCCGAGCACGCCAACTACCGCCCCGCGGCGGGCGAGGACCTCACCGCCCGGCTGCTGGCCAAGCTGGCCGCCCACCCGGAGGTGTGGGCGAACACCGTCTTCCTGCTCAACTACGACGAGAACGGCGGCTTCTTCGACCACGTCCCGCCGCCCGCCCCGCCCGCCTCCGACACCGACGGCCTGTCCACCGTCGCCACCACCGGCGAGATCTCCGGCGGCAAGCCGGTCGGCCTCGGCTTCCGCGTCCCGATGACGATCGTCTCCCCCTGGACGCGCGGCGGTTACGTCTGCTCCCAGGTCTTCGACCACACCTCGGTGCTGCGCTTCTGCGAACAGGTCTTCGGCGTCGCCGAACCCAACATCAGCCCCTGGCGCAGGGCCGTCACCGGCGACCTCCGCTCCGCCTTCGACTTCACCTCCGCCACCACCGCCTGGCCCGCCCTGCCCGACACCAGCGGCTACGTCGCCGCCGCCGCCACCCAGTGCTCCACCCTGCCCGCCCCCGCCGTCCCCGCCGTGCAGTCGGTGCAGCTCCAGGAGGCCGGCCACCGCAGGGCCCGTCCGATCCCGTACGCCTTCGAGGCCGGGGGACGCGTCACCCCCGGCACCTTCTACCTCGACCTGGCCAACACCGGCGCCGCCGGCCAGTGCGTCTACCTGTACGCCAACGCCCACCGCACCGACGGCCCCTGGCGGCACACCGTCGAAGCCGGCAAGACACTCACCGACTACTTCGTCGCCGGCACCCCCACCGGCGCCTACGACCTCTCCCTGATCGGCGCCAACGGCTTCCACCGCCGCTTCCGCGGCAACCGCGTCACCGCCACCACCGGCGGCAACGCCAACCCCGAGGTCACCGCCGCCGTCGACGGCCCCGGCGGGACACTCACCCTCACCATGAAGAACAGCGGCAGCGCCGCCTGCACCGTCACCGTGACCGCCGGCGCCCACCGCACCGACGGCCCCTGGACCTTCCCGCTCGCCGCCGGCGCCACCAGCACCAAGACGCTCGACCTCACCGCCTCCGGCCACTGGTACGACCTCACCGCCACCGCCGACACCGCCGACGCCTTCCTGCGCCGCTTCGCCGGACACGCCGAGACCGGCCGGGAGTCCGTCACCGACCCCGCCGTCGTCGGCGCCCTGCCCGCCACCGTCTCCTCCGCCGACAGCCAGGAGACCTCGGCCGAGAACGGCGCCGCCGCCAACGTCCTGGACGACGTGCTCTCCACCAAGTGGCACACCGGGTGGAGCGGGACCGCCGCCCCGCTGCCGCACGAGATCCGCTTCGACCTCGGCGCCGCCAGATCCGTCAGCGGCCTGTCCTACCTCCCCCGGCAGGACGGCGGCGTCAACGGCCGCATCGGCCGGTACGAGGTGTCCACCAGCACCGACGGCACCACCTGGAGCGCCCCCGCCGCCACCGGCACCTGGGCCGACGACGCCCTGCCCAAGCGCGTCGACTTCACCGCCCGCACCGCCCGCCACGTCCGGCTGCGCGCCCTCAGCGAGGCCGGCAACCGCGGCCCGTGGACCTCCGCCGCCGAGATCCGCGTCCTCGGCACCGACACCTGACGCCCCCGCGACGGGACCCCCGGCCGGCGGGACGCGCCGGAGCGCTGCCAGTGGTCCGCCCGGTGCGGGGAACCACTGGCAGCGCCCTGCGGTGGATGGCCTGCCGACCCTCGGCGGCCGCCATCCGTGTCCGGCCCGGGCTCCGGGAGGTTGGCCGTCGCATCATCGGAACGACGCTCCCGGCCCGGGACGGAGTCAACCGGCCGTCCGGACAACGGAGTTGCCGGAGACCGCAGGCGCCGCGGGCACTATTGCGCACCGGTCAGCGGGCCGCGTCCAGCACCGCCGGCAGGCGGGCGGCCTCGGCCGCGGCGGCCTCGCGGGCCGGGGCGAGGCACCTGCGGGTGTCGACCAGCGTGGCGTTCTCCGCCGGCGCCCCCGCGCGGTGCCGGTGAAGACGGCGTCCAGGTGGGTGGCGACGTTGGCCTTGGTCATGCCGCGCTCGACGGCGGCGGCCAGGTCCCGGTCGGCGACGCCGGAGGAGCCGTGCAGCACCAGCGGGACGGGGACGGCCGCCCGCAGCGCGGCGGTCAGCTCGAAGTCCAGCGCGGCGTCGCGGGTGAGCATCGCGTGCGAGCTGTCGACGGCGACCGCCGGGCCGGTGACGGCGGTGCCGGTGCCGAGCCCGCGCAGCACCCGGGCGGCGTGGACGCCCTTGCCGCCGGCCCGCGCGGCCACCGCCGGCACCCGGGTGCTGCCGCCGGGCGCGAACCGTTCGACCCGGGAGGTCGCGTCCGGCGCGGCGTCCGGCGTCACGGCGAGGATCACGTCGCGCCTCCCGGCGGCCGGAGCCGGGCGACGGCCGTCGGGCCGGCCGGGCGGCGCAGCAGGTCCTGTGCGAGCAGGCCCGCGCCCAGGCTGCCCGCCCGGTGGCCCAGCCGGGCCCGCACCAGCTCGGGGCGGGACTGGAAGGTGAGCCGCTCCGCCACCGCCGCCCGCAGCGGGTCCAGCAGGGCGGCGCCGGCCCGGGCCAGCCCGCCTCCGATCACCACCCGTTCCGGGTCGACCAGGGTGAGGGCCGTGACCAGGCCGTCGGCCAGGGCGGACACCGCCTCCCGCCACACCCGTTCGGCGATCCCGTCCCCCGCGCCGGCCCGCTGGAGCACCTGTTCGGCGGGGACGTGCTCGTCCGCCGGCAGGCCGGCCAACTGCCGGTAGCGGCGGGCCACGGCCGAGGCCGAGGCGATCGCCTCCAGGCAGCCGCGCCCGCCGCACCCGCAGGGCGGCCCGTCCGGGCGGACCACCAGGTGGCCCACCTCGCCGGCGCCGCCGTGCGCCCCGGGCAGCGCCCGCCCGTCCACCACCACGGCACCGGCGATGCCGGTGCCGACCGGTACGAAGAGGAAGGACCGCAGCCCGCGTCCGGCGCCGAGCCGGGCCTCGGCCAGGCCGCCGGCCCGCACGTCGTGCCCGAGGGCCACCGGCAGGCCCAGTTCCTCCTCGGCCCACTGCCGCACCGGCAGGTCGCGCCAGCCCAGGTTGGCGGCGTACCGGCAGATCCCGGCGTCCTCGTCGACGATGCCCGGCACGGCCATCCCCACCGCCGCCGGCCGGAACCGGCGGACCAGGCGGCCCGCCAGGCCGAGCACGTTCTCCAGCGCCGCGTCCGGACCGCGGTCGGCCCGGGTGTCCGCGCTCTCGGCGTGCAGCACCGACCTGTCGGCGGCCAGCACGGTCGCCTTGACGTGGGTGCCGCCGACGTCCAGCGCGACGACCGGGGCCGGACCGGCGGCCGGGTGGCGGACCCTCACGGGGTGTCCAGCACGACGGAGCGGGTCAGGTTGCGCGGGTGGTCCGGGTCGTGGCCCCCGGCCCCGGCGAGCGCGACGGTCAGCCGCCGGGCACGCACCGGTTCGGCCAGCGGGTCGCGCCGGCCGGAGGCGACCCGGGCACCGGAGGCGGCGACCTGGGCACCGGAGGCGGCGACCCGGTCCGGCAGGTCGGCCGGGGGCCCGCCGGGGAACCGGACCGGGCGGTCCGGGCCGCTGCCGCCGACCGGCCCGTGGCGGTACTCCATCGCCGGGTAGGACTCGGTCCAGGCCCCGGCGGCCTCGCCCAGCTTGAGCGCCGCCTCGCCGGCCGGCCCGACCGTCCGACCGGCGCCGGGGAAGGTGAACTGCCCGGCGGCCAGGGCGTCTTCGGGCGGCTCGGCGGCGATGGCGGCGGTGGCGGCGGTGGCGGCGGCCGCCTGCTCGGGCAGGTCGGCCGGCGTCAGGCCGAGGCCGGTGCGCAGCAGGGCCAGCGCGGTGGTGGCGAACCGGGTCCGGACCACCGAGCGTCCGTCGGCGAACGAGAGGTCGACCAGCGCGTCGGCGGCGGTGGCGACCGGGGTGGCGGGATCGCCGGTGACGGCGGTGGTGGGGATGCCCGCGGCGCGGGCCCGGGCCGGCGCGGCCAGCACCTCGGTGGTGGGGCCGGAGCGGGTGATCGCCGGCACCCGGTCGTAGCGGCGGCCGGACGGGTACTCGGAGGCGGCGAACGCGTCGGCCTCGCCCGCGCCCGCGGTCTCGCGCAGCACGCCGTACGCCCGGGCGACGTGGAGCGGGGTGCCGCAGCCGACGACGGCCACCCGCTCGCCCGGGGCCGGCAGCGCGGTGGTCTCGACGGCCATCGCCCGGTGCCGGCACTCCGGCCGGCCGGCGATCTCGGCGGCAACGGCGGTCGCGGTAACGGCGGTCGCGGCAGCGACGTCAGTCATGGGGACGGCCCTTCCAGGGCGGACCGCACAGGCGGTCAATGCTTGAAGATGATTGATTTATAGCCCTATCGATCACAAATGAGCAATGCCGTTCAGCAGGCGGACTGCCCGGCCCGCCCTGGAAGTTCGCGCCCCGGGCCGACCGCCGCCAAGCTCCCGCTTCGGTCGCGACCCCTTGACATCGCCCGCCACCGCCAGCACAGTTTGCGCAAAGGTGCGTGCTATAGCGCCGAAGCAAGCAGTTTCACTCACGACGACTGCCGACCGCCCTCCCCGGTGCCTCCGGCGTCCCCACCCCGCCGTGCCCGTCGTCCCAGTCGTCGAGAACAACCGCCCGCACACCCCCTCGGGCCCGCCGACACACCGGAACGGCCCGTCCCTCACAGGAGGTTCCCCCATGACGTGGAGCAGGAGAACGGCCGCGGCCGCGACGACGGCAGCCGTCGTCGCCGCACTCGCCGTCAGCGGCGCACCCGCCGCCCAGGCCGACCCGGTCGCCGCCAACACCAGCACCGCCATCGGCGTCAAACCGCTGATGGGCTTCAACAACTGGGCCCGCTTCACCTGCGCCGCCCAGGCCCGGCTGGACGGCACCCGGACCGGCTACTCCTTCCAGCAGTTCATGCAGGACCAGGCCAAGGCGATGAAGGACACCGGCCTGGTCGCCGCCGGCTACACCAACCTGACCGTCGACGACTGCTGGATGCAGCGGACCTCCGCCGGCTACCTGCACGGCGCCGCGACCTGGGGCGGCAGCAGCCAGCCCGGGTTCGACTGGGAGCTGACCGACTACGCGTCGTACGTCCACAGCCAGGGCATGCAGGCCGGCCTCTACACCACCTCCGGGGTGAACACCTGTCAGGGCGTGCCCGGCGGCATCATGGGCCACGAGCAGGCCGACGCCAACTCCCTGGCGTACTGGGGCGTCGACTCCATCAAGCTCGACAACTGCGGGACGACCTCCGCCAACCGGCAGAGCGAGTTCACCGCGTTCGCCCAGGCCCTGGGCACCGCCACCGCGAACAAGGACCGCAAGATCCTCTTCAACGAGTCGGCGCCGGCCGGCTACGGGCCGACCTCCACCGCCAAGTACGAGACGATGGACTGGGTCCGGGGGCTGGGCCAGATGTGGCGGGTCAGCCCCGACATCAACGTCTGGCACAGCGCGACCGCCTCCGCGTGGGACTCCCCGCACGCCGCGGACTGGTACGAGGGCGGCGTGCTGCAGAACTTCATCGACACCGTCGGCCTGGCCCGCTACAACGGCCCGGGCAACGCCAACGACGCCGACATGCTGCTGATCGGCGACAACAACCAGCTCACCCTCGCCGAGCAGCGCAGCCAGTTCGCGCTCTGGTCCGCGATGGGCTCCCCCCTGATGATCAGCACCGACGTCCGGAAGATGGCCGCCGACCCGACCGCCTACGCGCCGCAGCTGGGCATCCTGAAGAACGCCGACCTGATCGCCGTCGACCAGGACGCGCTGGGCGCCGGCGGCTACCTCGCCTCCCGCGACAACGCCGCCACCACCGCCGGGATCGACGTCGTCGTCAAGCCGCTGGCCGACGGCGGCCGGGCCGTGGTCGTCCTCAACAAGAACGCCGCCGCCACCACCTACACCCTCGACCTCGGCCGGATCGGCTTCGCCGACTCCTGCGCCCACCCCGTCCGCGACCTGTGGACGCACACCGACTCCAGCGCCACCGGCTCCCTCACCACCACCATCGGCAGCCACGACAACGCCGCCTACCGGATCTCCCCGGGAACCTGCGGCCCCGCCGTCCCGACCGGCCAGATCACCGGCGTGCAGAGCGCCTTCCAGGCCAGCCCGCTCTGCCTGGACGCGTACAACGGCGCCGCCACCGGCGCGAAGGTCGCCCTCTACGCCTGCCACGGCACCTCGAACCAGCAGTGGACCCGGCGGGCCGACGGCCTGATCGCCTCCTACCAGAACACCGGGCTGTGCGTCTCCGGCGCCTCCTCCGGCCTCACCCTGGCCGCCTGCAACGGGTCCGACCCCAAGCAGGTGTGGACCTACAACCGGTCCGGGCAGCTGCGCCAGGCGGCCGGCGTCTGCGTCGACGTCGCCGGCAGCGGCCTCGGCACCAACACGAGCGCCACCGTCGCCACCTACACCTGCGGCAGCCACCAGCCCAACCAGACCTGGAGCGCCCCCTTCGCCACCCCGCCCTCGTCCTGAGCGGCTGACCGGCTGACCGGCTGACCGGCCCCGGTGTCCGCCACCGCCGGACGGCTGGCCTCCACCGGGTTCCCGCTCACCCCCGTCCTCGTCACGGCCGGACTCCTGCTCGCCGCAGGAGCAGCACTCCTGACGGCCCGTCACCGCACCCGCCGTCCGGACCGACCCGGCCCGCACCCGCGCACCCACGTACCCGCGCGTCCGCACGTCCACGCGTCCGCGCTCCGGCCCGTCCGGTCCCGGCGTTCCGCCGGACGGGCCGGACAGCGGGCGGACCTCAGCGGCGGGCGCGGCGGCCGGTGCCCCGGCGGTTGACGAGGAAGAGGGCGGCGCCGATCAGCAGGGCGGCGACGGCGCCCAGGGTCAGGGGCAGCGCGGAACCGCCGCCGCCGGTCTGGGCGAGGCCCCGGCCGTCGGTGGCGGTGGTGGCGGGAACGGGGGCGGGGCCGGCGGGGTCGACGGCCTGGTGGTCGGGGTACTCGGCCGAGAGCGGCCCCGGTGCGGCACTGGAGGGCGCGGGCTCGGCGGTGGCGGTGGGCTCGGCGGCCGTCGCGGCGGGCTTGGCGGCGGCCGGGGCGGTGGTCTTCGGAGCGGCGTCGGCGCCGAGCCGGATCCGGATGTCGGCCCCGGTGTCGCTGGTGCCGACGACGCTGACGGACAGGTGGGCGGCGTCGTCGGTGAGGGCCGGGCCGTTGACGTCGAGGGAGTTGTTGGCGGCCTTCTTCTGCTGGGCGGTGTTGCTGATCATGACGGCGTCCTTGTAGTTGCCCTTGGTGACGCGGTAGACGGCGACGCCCTGGGGCACGTCCACGTCCGGGGTGCCGGGGTCGGGGGTGCGGTACTCGACGACGACCCGGTCGCCGCCGGTGCCGAGCGGCAGGTCGATGGCGCGGGTGCCGCCGGTCCCGGGGGCGTGCAGCGGGGTGAGGTGGACGCTGGTGCCGGCCGTGGGGGTGGTGGTCTGCTGGGCGGTGAGCCACTGGAGCGAGAGGAGTTCGGGGGCGCTGAGGCCCTTCTTCTCGCCGCCGCCGCCCATCGGGGTGCGGTGGCTGTACTCGTCGGCGGTGCAGGTGGTGAAGGTGCCGGCCGGGCAGACCTGGCGTTCCTGGTGCTGGAAGCCGAGGTTGTGGCCGATCTCGTGGATGATGGCGGCGCCGTCGTCGACGGCCCCCTCGTGGAACCAGCTGTTGGGGCCGGAGACCGAGCCCAGCCCCCACCAGCTGGAGCAGAAGTCGGAGTGGAAGACGACGGAGATGTGGTCGAACGGCACGCCGGAGACGGCCTTGCGGGCGAGTTCGTTCATCTTCCCGCTGTCGCAGGCGGCGGAGTCGTCCATGTCGATGGTGAACGGGCCGAAGACCCCGTCGCCCCGGGCGGGGACCACGCTCATCCGGCCGCCGGAGTTCCTGGCGTAGTAGGAGGCGAGCGAGGTGCTGCCGGTGCCGAAGAAGTTCCGCACGGCGTCGGCCCGGGTCTTGGCGGCGTCGGTGAGTGCCTTGTTGCGGAAGTTCACCAGCACCACGGCGTGGTGGTCGACGCTCGACGGCTCCGGCGCGGCCACGGCCGGTGCGGCGAGCAGGACGGGGCCGGCCAGGAGGGCGCTCGCGGTGAAGGCGGCGAGCAGCGGGGCGGTCACGGACGCGGCGGTCGCGGGACGGGTCGGCTGGGGGCGCTGAACCATCGGGGTGGATCTCCTTGCACGATCGGCGGGGCTGCGGATCTCGGCGCCGGACGGCGGCCGAACCGGTCGGGAGACGGGAGCGGTCCGATCCGCTCCCACCCACCCGCGTCCTAGGAGATCCACGGGACGCCCCGCCATAACAGGAATCCACCACCGACTTGGCCGCCCCGGCGTCTCGGCTGCGCATGTTGCTGCCCGCGCGGCACCACGCCCGGGTTTCCCCGATGCACACAGGCAGGACACTTTGGGAACACGGTCCGTCGGCAATCCGGATCTGCGCAGCCATGCGCTC
The DNA here is from genome assembly GCF_044769485.1 of Kitasatospora sp. NPDC090308. NCBI lineage: Bacteria > Bacillati > Actinomycetota > Actinomycetes > Kitasatosporales > Streptomycetaceae > Kitasatospora > Kitasatospora sp. NPDC090308. Next base: position 126,965 of record NZ_JBIVXY010000018.1, read on the forward strand.
TTCTTGCCGTTGTCGTCCCGGACGTCACCCTTCGCCACAAGAGCGAGGAATCAGCATCTGCCGCACGGTCTACGTCGGCTGACTCTTCTCCGCCATCGCACGCGTCCGACTGTGACGCGGCGAACAGCAGCAGTGCCCGGTGGCGGGCTCCCATCCGCACTCGTATCCCGGAGAGTGGTCACGCCTGAATCGTCCGACCATCTCAGGGGGTTTCAATGTCGGAGACGAACGACAGTTCCACCGATGCGTCGCTCGTTGCGGTGGAATCGGTGCTCGGCGCCAGGTCGGCGGCGGTGCTCGTGGAGCTCCAGCGTGCGGACGGGAAGGCCGCCACGCTCTGCGCCCTGGCCAGCGGCGCGCTGGCCGCGGTGCTGGCGGCCACTCCGGTCTGGTCCACTGGAACGGCGCTGCTGACCGCGGCGGTGCTGTGCGGCTGCGTGCTCCTGCTCGCCTCTGCGGCGGCGGCGCTTCTCGCCATCCGTCCGGTGCTACCGCAAGGCCGGTCGCTGGCCAGGCTGGAGCCCTTCCGGTCCGGTCCGGTGACGACGAGCAATCTCGCCGGCCTGGTGACTCTGGACCGAACGGCCCTGATCGAACTGGAGGCGCAGCGTCTGTGGCGTTTGGCCGGGCTCGCCGAACGGAAGTTCCGGGCCGTCAGGACCTCAGTGGACCTGATCGCCGCAGCAGGCACGGTGACCGGAATCAGCCTGGCGATTTCCTGCATGAATTGAAATCATCGTGCCGCTGTTGTTCGGAGAAACCCAGGGGGGGCACATGTACCTTCGCCATGAATCTCTCATCGGCGATCAGCTCTGGTCGGAACTTCGCAATCTCGCGCCAGAACGCAGCCGTCCCGCCAGATGCATGCTGCTCCGCCAGGGCGACCCCGGGACCCAGGTGATCCTGCTCAGCTCCGGATCCACCCTGGTCACCCTGGCAGGTGCCCACGGCGAGCGAACGCTGCTGGCCGTCCGCGGCGCCGGTGAACTGCTCGGCGAACTCGCGGTCCTGGACGCCCAGCCGCGCTCGGCTTCGGTGATCGCCGCCGAACCGTGCCGCGTCCACCTCATCCCCGCCCCCGACTTCCTCGCCTTCGTCCACGAACACGATCTGACGGTTCCCTTGCTGCGGCACGCCATTGCGCGTGTTCGGGAGGCGGAGGCGGTCCGGCTGGAAATGGCGACCGCGCCGGTGCCGGTGCGGTTGGCCGCCGCTCTGGGCCGACTGGTTCAGGCGGCTTCCCGGCACGGCGCGGATACCGTGGTGCGGTTGACCCAGACAGAGCTGTCGCAGCTGATCGGCGCCTCCCGGAACGGCGTGGGCAGCGCGATCAGACCCTGGCGGGAACGGGGCTGGCTCGGGACCGAAGCCAGCGGCGGACTGGTCATCCGGAACATGCCGGCCATCCAGGCCGAGGTGCTCGCCTGAGTGACCCAGGCCACCGTGTCGGTGCCCAGTACTGGGCACCGCCGGTCCGTCCGGCCTAGCAGCATGGGGCCTCGTCTTCCTCCCCTGCTGCCGAAAGGCCACCCACCCGTGACTTTCTCCGTCTCCACACCGGACTACGACGTACCGGGCCACGACGTGCCGCCCGAACAGGCCGTCATGGTCGTCGACATGAAGGGCTACAGCAAGCTCCCTGAAGTTCAGATGGCATCCGTCCGGTCCGATCTGGACAGCATCCTGGAGACCGTCTTCGTGCAGAGCGGGCTGCCCGCGCCCCAGCCCCTGGACGCCGGGTACAAGGATGCCGGCGACGGCGTCATCCTCCTGCTCCCGCCCCAGCACGTTGCACGGCTGGTCGATCCCCTCCTGGGGAACTTGAGTGCCGCCCTCCAGCGCTACGAAGGCATTCGGATGGCCGCCGCACCGGCGATCCGCCTCCGCACCGCCGTCCATGTCGGCCCACTGAGCGTCCCCGACCACCGCGGCGCCGCGATCAACGATGCCTGTCGACTGGTCAACAGCGATGCGGCCTACCAGGCCGTCGAGGCCGCGACCGACAACGGACTGTTCCTGGCGGCCGTTCTCTCGGAGCCCGTCTACCAGCGCTCCGTGCAGGCCGGACGCACCCGCCCGGAGGTGACGGAGCGCCAGTTCATCGCGTCCACCGCTCGGGTGGCCGAAAAGCCCGAGTTCGAGATGTCATGCCGACTGCTCGTCCCGGGCCTGCCCGCGGCGTTGCTCCGCGAGTACCTGCCCGCGTCCGGCAACCACGCTCCGCGCACCGGTCCCAAGCCCTCGGCGCATGCCGCACCGGAGCAGCCGGTCAGGGCGGGCGCCGTCCAGAACTTCCACGGCGAGCTCAAAGACCCCGTGATCGCGGGGCATGTCGAGCAGCTCCGGATCGACCGCCGCAGCCGCTGAGTCGGCACACCTCATCCGTCGCATCCGTACAAAGGAGAAGCCCGTGTCCGACCTACCCTACCCGTCTCGGTCCGCTGACGAGCCGAACGACGAGGGGTCCAAAGGCCGAGAACTCGAGTCCTGGCTGCCGAACTGGGTGCAGCCACGGCAGGACCACCGCTCGGAGCAGCCCGACGCCCCGCCAGCCCCGGCCGAGGAGGCTCCGAAGCAGCCCACCGCCCCGGAGGCAGCTCCGGGCGTCCGCACGTCTGCTGGCCCCGTGACGCACTTCCACGGCCAAGTCGACGTCGCTGCCGGCTACATCGAGCAACTGATCCTGGAGACCCGCAAGCGCGATGTCCTCGAGGGCGAGGAATTGGACCGGGATACCCTCCTGGAGCAGCCGTACGTCCGTGACGCGTGGACGGACGCCTGGCAGGAAGCTCTCGACCCGGCCACCGAGGAGTTGCGGGCACCCGTCCTGGTCGTCGTCGCTCCCCGCTCGATCGGCGCCACTACCTTCGCGCTGCGGCTGCTGGCCGAACACACCTCGTCAAGCACCACGCTGGTCAAACTGCAAGCGGACTGGAACTCGCCCAGCCGGACCCGGCTCCCCCTGGAGCCGCGACACGCGTTCCAGCTCGACCTGAAGGACCCGGACACCGACCGGGTCTCGGCCGACTTCGTCACCTCGCTCGGAAAGCACGCCGAGCACCTCGCCGACTGCCGGTCCCACCTGGTCCTAACGGTTCCTCAGGAGCTCTGGGACGCACCGGGTTCGGTCTCCCGGCCTGGTGTGCAGGTGCTCCGGCTGACGGATCCCCCCGCCGCCGGATCGGTGGTGAATGCCCATCTCGAAGCCGACGGCCACTACGAGCCGGCCATGGAGATCAGGGCGTCCCAGCAGGCGCTGAACCAACTGAGCGGCCTGAACGCCGTGGCAGCGGTACGGGCGGCTCACCGGATCGTCTCGGTCTGGGAGGAGCACCGTCTGCACCGGCAGGCCCCTGCCCTGCTGCGGAACGGAGCGGATCAGGATGCGGCGAAGACGTTCGAGGAACGCGTGCTCGACGCCCTGTCGGACTGGCGCGGGGAACTGGACCAGCTCTTCGGGGACCGCACCGTCCCCAGTGGCAGGACCGATCGGTCGTTGGCGCTCGAGGACCGCTACTTGCTGGTCGCCTTGGCGGTGCGGCAGTCCGCGCCGGTGTCCGTCGTGGCCGCCGGAGCCCGGCAGTTGCAGGCGGCAGTGGAGTCCACGGACAGCGGCCAGACGGTAGGGACGGCTACTCAGACTGCCTTCGCGGCCCGCGGCCTGCGGCGCCGGATCCAGGATGTCGGCGCCACGGTCGACGGGCGCGATGTGGTGCTCTTCGACCGACCGGCTTACGGGCGGGCCGTGCTCGAGTACGTCTGGGACAACTACGAGACCATGCGCACGCCGCTGCTCGGTTGGCTCGCGAAGCTCGCCGCCCGGCCCGATCCCACGGACCCGGTGGTCCAGACGCTCGCGTCCCTGGCCCTGCGTCACGGCACGAGAGAACACCTCAACAAGCTGGCGGAGTCGACCGAACCGGCGCTGCTCGGCGCCGTCCTCCGGACCGCGGTGAACGACGAGCATGTCGGACGCCTCGTGTGGGCCGCGCTCTACCAGTGGGCCGACACGGGCGGCAACGCGCCCACCGTGGTCTCCACCTGCCGTCTCATCCTGGCGGACCCGGAGGTTGGCGCCGCCGCCGCGAAGATGGCTGTCGTCCGGCTGCGGCGGGTGGCGCAGAGGACCACGGACCCGGCCGTCCGGCAGAGCGTGCTCAAGGCCTTCAAGGAGTTGGCCGGCCAACCCGCTGGTCGGGCTCGGCTGGTCGCCGAGGTCCGAACCTGGCAGCAGACGAAGGGCTCGTCCCGGAGCGGGAGCCTGGCCTTCCTCGCCCTGATGTCGGTGTCGGTGGACAGCCCGGGGCTGCCGTGGCTGCTGTCGGCCGACCCTCTGGAGATCGACGTCCAGCGGGCCTTGACGGAGCTGCTCGGCAGCCCGGACACCGCGGTCGAGACCATCCCCCGGATCACCGGCTGGATCCTCTCCTGCTCGAACGAATCCGACTCCGACAGTTACGTGCAGCTCCGCGACCGGTTGCTCGAACCACTCCGCGGGCACCGGATGTTCCAGGCCGGGATGGACCTGATGCAGGCGCTTACGGGCTCCGTCACGGCGCAGGGCGTCAACATCGCCGAGGACTTCTACCAGCACCTGGTCAGCGCCCCGTTCCGCAGGGTCTTCGCGGCCGACGGCACCCCTCGATGAGGTGGCCGTGGCAGCGGGCCGCGCGCACCTACGCGGGCCCGCAGCCGTGCCGACTGCCCAGCGCCGTCACGGGCGTGCCGTTCGAAGCGTCCTTCACCCTGGTCTGGCGACCCGCACTGCAGCGCCGAGCTAATCTGGCAGAGCAGGTCCGTAGCGACCTCCGTGCCGCCGCTGCGGAGGTGACCGCCGGGCTGCAGCCGGACGACCCGCTCGGGGCTGAGGACACCCTCAACGCCGTACTCGGTTCGCCCGACGGGCAGCGTTTCCCGTACTACCGTCTGATCAGCGTGAAGTTCACCCTGCGGCTGTCGCCCACCGCAGTGGAAACCCTGGCCGTCCGGCGGGCCGACGCCGAACGGATCAGGCGGCTGGAGTTTCTCAAGACAGCTCTCTACGACCATCCGGACCTCGTCGTGCTCGACCGCATCGAGCGGACCTCCGCGCTCCCGGACAACGCTCAGGTAGCCGACCTGCAACGACTCTCACGCGCGATCAGATCCTGCAACGCCTGGTGGTACCCCTTACTCGAGCAGTGGGAGGCTGTCGGCGCCGGGTTCAAAGACCTGGAGACCCAGCACGAGGCCATGCGGGTCCTGCTCCAGCACTCCATCGAGACTCTGAAGACGGTCACCGCGCCGCCTGACCGGGCCGCCCTGGACGGACGGGCCGAATGAGGGCAGCCCTGTGGCGGGTCCTGCTCGCCCCGCTCACGTCCCTGCGGGCACTCCGCCTCCAACGGATCAGTCGCTCCCCGTTCGACTTCGACAGTGCTTGGCGGCAGGCCAGGATGCACTGCGCACCGGACGAGGTCGAGTACCTCTTCCAGCACGATGTCCAGGAGGCACGGGCCTACCGACCCGAACCGTAGCGCAGCCGTTTCCTCCGCCTCCGAAGGCCCCGGCGACGGGACCGCGTCAGCCAGAGGACGCGCTCCGCTTCGGGCCGGCAGCGCACCCTCACCCGCAGCATGGCCGCCGGAGCCGTCGAGCAGAGCGCTCCGGAGCACCGCTGGAGTGCCGCCGCCCGGGGTCAGAACTCCTCGTGGGAGTCGGGGTCGCCGCCCAGCCGCTCGTGCGGCCGGTCGGCGATCCGGGCCATCTCCTCGGCGGTCAGCTCGAAGCCGAAGAGGTCCAGGTTGGCGCGCTGGCGTCCGGGGTCCGCGGACTTGGGGATCGGGGTCGCGTCGAGCTGGGTGTGCCAGCGCAGCACGGCCTGCGCGGGGGTCACGCCGTGCGCGCGGGCCACCGCGCCGACGGCGGGGTCGTCGAGCAGCGCCGAGCCGCGGCCGAGCGGGCTCCAGCTCTCGGTGCGGACGCCCAACCGCGCGTGGACGGCCCGCAGTTCGTCCTGCGGCAGCAGCGGGTGCAGTTCGACCTGGTTGACCGACGGCAGGACGCCGGTCTCCCGGTGCAGGCGCTCCAGGTGCTCGGCGGTGAAGTTGGAGACGCCGATCGAGCGGACCAGGCCGTCGTCCCGGAGCTTGATCATCGCCCGCCAGGAGTCCACGTACCTGTCCACCCGGGGCAGCGGCCAGTGGATGAGGTAGAGGTCCACGTACTCCAGGCCGAGCCGGCGCCGGGACTCCTCGAACGACGCCAGGGTCTCCTGGTAGCCGTGGTGGCGTCCGGGCAGCTTGGTCGTCACCACCACGTCCTGCCGGGGCACGCCGGAGCGGGCCAGGCCCCGCCCGACGCCGGTCTCGTTGCCGTAGTTCACGGCGGTGTCGACCAGCCGGTAGCCGGTCTCCAGCGCGCCGGCGACGGCCCGTTCCGCCGCCTCGTCGTCCAGCGGGTAGGTGCCCAGGCCCACCCCGGGAAGCTTCGTACCGTCGTTCAGCGCGTGCACGGGGGCACTGGTCACGAGTCCACTCCTTGTCGGTCCGTCCCTCGCCGCCGGCCCACGGGGCGGGGCGGGCGGTCGCGGTGTCCCCGTGGGCGTACCCGCGGCGGCGACCCGTCGAAGCCCGGTTTCACCCGCCTGCGCGGCGGAGGCGGAACGGGTCCGGCCGCCTCCCGCGGAACGGGTCCGACCGACTCCCGGAAATGCGGTACGATTCCGTTCCGGAACTGATGCGTACCGATTGAGGAGGCGGACAGGTGGGCCTTCCCGTGGACCCCGGCACCGACGGCGCCGCGGCGCAGCGAGCGGACCACCGCGGCGGGCGCCCCAGGGACCCGTCCCGGGACGACGAGCTGTGCCGGGCCGCGCTGGAACTGCTGGCCGAGATCGGCTACGAACGCCTGTCGATCGACGCGGTGGCGGCCCGCGCGCACGCCGGCAAGGGCGCGGTGTACCGGCGCTGGTCCGGCAAGGCGGAGCTGGTCGTCGACGCCATCGAGCGCTTCAAGGGCCCGCTGGCGAAACCGGACACCGGCTCGCTGCGCGAGGACCTGGAGGAGATCGCCCGCGCGTTCGCCGAGACCGGCAGCGTCTTCGAGACCCGGGTGATGGTCGGGCTGATCTCCGCCGTGCTGCAGGACGAGGTCCTGCGCGAGGTGTTCAGGCGGCACTTCGAGGAGTCCCGCCGCCAGGTGTTCGAAACCGTCTTCCGGCGGGCGGTCGAGCGGGGGGAGATCCCCCCGGAGCGCGACCTCGAACTCCTGGTCGGCCTGCTCCCGGCCCTGATCCTCCAGCGGGTGCTCCTGTACGGCACGCCCCCGGACCACGCCTTCGCCCGGCGGGTGGTCCACGAGGTGATCCTGCCCCTGGCCACCGCCCCGGCCCCCTCCCCCGCCTCTCCCCCGACCCGATGCGACAGGTGATCTCCTGATGTCCTCCCCGACGGCCGCCGCGACGGCCCCCCTCGATCCACGGCGCTGGAAGGCGCTGGTCTTCATCTGCCTGGCCCAGCTGATGGTGGTGCTCGACGGCACCATCGTGAACATCGCGCTGCCCTCGGCGCAGCGCGCCCTGCACTTCTCCGACGGAAACCGCCAGTGGGTCGTCACCGCGTACGCGCTGGCGTTCGGCGGGCTGCTGCTCCTGGGCGGCCGGATCGCGGACAAGTGGGGCCGCCGGCGGGCCTTCCTGACCGGGCTGGTCGGCTTCGCCCTGGCGTCCGCGCTGGGCGGGGCCGCGGTCAACACCGGCATGCTGCTGGGCGCCCGCGCGCTGCAGGGCGTGTTCGGCGCGCTGCTGGCGCCCGCCGCGCTGTCCCTGCTCACGGTGATGTTCACCGAGGGCAAGGAGCGGGCCAAGGCGTTCGGCATCTACGGCGCCATCTCGGGCGGCGGCGCGGCCGTGGGCCTGCTGCTGGGCGGCGTGCTGACCGAGTACGCGAACTGGCGCTGGACGCTGCTGGTCAACGTCCTCATCGCCGCGATAGCGATCACCGGCACCCTGATGGAGGTCCGCGAGCCGGCCGGCAGCCACAACGAGGCCCGGCTGGACCTGCCCGGAGCGCTGCTCGCCTCCGGCGGCCTGGCCTCGCTGGTGTGGGCGTTCAGCCGCGCCGAGAGCGACGGGTGGGGGTCGGCGTCGACAGTCACCCTGTTCGTCGCGGCGGCCGTCCTGCTGACCCTGCTCGTCATCGTCCAGCAGCGGGTGAAGGCGCCGCTGCTGCCGCTGCGAGTGGTGCTCGACCGCAACCGGGGCGGCGCCTACCTCTCGCTGGGCATGGCCGTGGTGGGCATGTTCGGGCTGTTCCTCTTCCTGACGTACTACCTCCAGGTGGTGCTGGACTACAGCCCGGTGATCTCCGGCGTCGCCTTCCTGCCGATGGTGGCGGGCATGATGACCGGCTCCACCCAGATCGGCGCCCGCCTGATGACCAGGGTCGCCCCCCGCTTCCTGATGGGCCCCGGCTTCCTGCTCGCCTCAGGCGCGCTGGTGATCCTCGCCCAGATCAAGGTCGACAGCTCGTACGCGGCCGTGCTGCTGCCGGGGCTGTTCCTGATGGGCCTGGGCATGGGCACCGCCTTCATGCCCGCCATGAGCCTGGCCACCCGCGGCGTCAAGCCGCAGGACGCGGGCGTGGCCTCCGCCATGGTCAACACCTCGCAGCAGATCGGCGGCGCGATCGGCACCGCCCTGCTGTCCACCCTGGCCGCCAGCGCCACCGCCGACTACGCCGCCGACCACGCCCGCGAGGCGACGACGCCCGCCGCCGGGCACCTGCTCCAACTCCAGGCCATGGTCCACGGCTTCTCCACCGCCATCTGGTGGGCGGCCGGCATCCTCGCCCTGGCCTCGGCCACCGCCTTCGCCCTGATCAACACCGGCCACCAGGGCAAGTCCCCCCACCACGACGGCGCGGACCAGGAGGGCCCGGTCCTGACCGTCGTCCACTGAGGCCCCTCCCCCGCGCGGACCCGTTCCGGCAGCCGACGCCCGCCGTCCGCCGTCCGCCGCCGGAACGGGTCCGCCGTTCCTCCGTACCGACGGCGGCCGTTGAGGACGTCGATGCCGGAGGTGGAGATCCAGGAGCCCTGCCCGGCCGGGTCGTTCTGGCCGGTGACGGTGCGACAGTGACGGTGCGACGGTGAGGGTGTGGCGGGGCGGGGGACCGGCTCCGGCCGCGCTCGCCGCGCTGTTCGCCGGGCAGCGGAGTGCCGGTGGCGTCCCGGGTGGAGGACGCCACCGGCGCGGGTGGCGAGTCGGCCGCCCCTCAACGGCCTTCGCCGGTCCGTCGGGCGGCGGCCTGTCGGCCGTCGACCTCTGCTCCGACCCTGCTCCGGCCTTCCGGATGACAGGTGCCGCCGACGGAGTCCGTTGGTGGAGAGGGGAAGTGACGGGTTCTCAGGCGGGGAGTCCGATGGGGCGTTCGCCGTTGCGTCGTTGTTGGATGACGACGGCGATGACGAGGAGGGTGCCTTGGGCGACGTTCTGCCAGA
>NZ_JBIVXY010000019.1:0-119097 GCF_044769485.1 Kitasatospora sp. NPDC090308
CCCCGCGTTATCCCAAAACCACCTGTTTTATCTGCCCCCCCCCCCCCCCGCGGGGGGGGGGGGGGGGGGCGGGCGGGGGGGCCCCCCCCCCCCCCCCGCGCCCGTACGCCGCCGCCCCGGCGTCAGGTGCCGGCGTCGGCCCGTTCGACCTGGCTGAGCGGCGCGGCCAGCGACTCCAGGCTGCGGCGTTCGGCCCGGACGCCGAGGAACGCCTCGACCAGGCCCGCGGCCGTCATCAGCGCCGCGCCGATGCAGAACGCCAGCGTCGCGTCGCCGACCTCGCCGCTGCTGACCAGGCCGTTGAAGAGCAGCGGCCCGGAGATGCCGCCCGCCGCCGTGCCGACCGCGTAGAAGAAGGCGATGCACAGCGCCCGGGTCTCCAGCGGGAAGATCTCGCTGACCGTCAGGTAGGCGGCGCTCGCCCCGGCGGAGGCGAAGAACAGCACGACCGTCCAGCAGGCCGTCATGGTGGTGGCGCTCAGCGAGCCGTTGTCGAACAGCCAGGCGGTGCCGAACAGCAGCACGCCCGAGCCGATGTAGCTGCCCGCGATCATCGGTTTGCGGCCGACCGAGTCGAAGAAGTGGCCGAGCAGCACCGGTCCGAGGAAGTTGCCGACCGCGATCACCGCGAAGTAGTAGCCGGTCCGGCCCGCCGGGACGTCGAAGAACTGGGTGAGGATCGCCGCGTACCCGAAGGTGATCGAGTTGTAGAGGAAGGACTGCCCGATGAACAGCGACAGGCCCAGGATCGTGCGGCGCGGGTAGGTGGAGACCAGGGTCCGGGCGATGGTGACGAAGCCGATCGGGCCGCGCTCGCGGATCGTGATCGGCGGCTCGTCCACCGGTGGCAGCGGCTTGCCGGTCTCGCGCTCGACGATCTCCTCGGCCTCGGCGACGATCCGTTCCGCCTCCTCGCCCTGCCCGTGCGTGAACAGCCAGCGCGGGCTCTCCGGGACGTGCCGGCGCACCAGCAGGATGACCAGGCCGAGCACCACGCCGATGCCGAACGCCAGCCGCCAGCCGACGTCGGTGGCGAACAGCGAGGTGTTCAGCAGCAGGATGGAGGCGAACGCGCCGAGCGCGGCGCCGATCCAGAAGCTGCCGTTGACGATCAGGTCGATCCGGCCGCGCACCCGGGCCGGGATCAGTTCGTCGATCGCCGAGTTGATGGCGGCGTACTCGCCGCCGATGCCGAAGCCGGTGAAGAACCGGCAGAGGAAGAAGAACCAGGGCGTCCAGGACAGCGCGGTGATGCCGGTCGCGACCAGGTAGACGGCCAGGGTGAGCATGAACAGCTTCTTCCGGCCCAGCCGGTCGGTCAGCCAGCCGAAGAACAGCGCCCCGGTGCAGGCGCCCGCCACGTAGATCGCGGCGGCGACGGTGGTGACCTGGGCGCTGCTGATCGCGATGCCGCTGCCCGGCTCGGCCAGTCGGGCGGCCAGGTTGCCGACCACGGTGACTTCCAGGCCGTCCAGGATCCAGACGGTGCCCAGGCCGATCAGGATGCGCCAGTGCCAGGGTGACCAGGGGAGCCGGTCCAACCGGCCCGGGACGTCCGTCTCGACGGCTGTCGAGCCGTCCCCGGCGGCGGAAGCGGCGGTGCGGCGGTGCGGTGCGGACATCTTCGACCTCCGTCGTCCGGCCGTGCGCCCGGTGCGTCCGGGCGGGCCAGGGGCGCGTCTGCCCTGGCCCGGCCCCCGGCACACCTCCGTGATCGGCCCGCCCCGATCAGCCCACCCGGGTTGCCCCGGCGGCGCCGATCCGCTCCAGCAGCTCCGGGACGCCGGCCTGTCGGCGGTACGGGCCGAAGGCCGGGGCCAGGCCGCGGACCAGGGCGGCGCAGCGCGGGGAGCCGATCCGGGCGGCCAGGTCGAGGGACTCGGCGGTGGCGGCGAGTGCCTGTTCGACCTCGCCGGTGCGCAGGTGGGTGCGGGCCTGGTAGGCGAGGAAGACGCCGCGGGTCTTGGCCCGGGCGGGCGGGAGCCGGGCGAGCCCCTCGGCGATCCGGCTGCGGGCGGCGGCGGGGTGGCCGAGGTCGAGCAGGCAGCCGCCGGAGTCGACGGCGAGGTCGGCGGGGCCCATCCAGGCGCACCAGGCGGGGGCCGGGTCGGGGGACGGGGTGGCGAGGGCGCGTTCGGCGGCGGCCAGGTCGTGCCGGCAGGCGGCCGGGTCGTGGCGGGCGGCGTGGGCGCGGGCCCGGCGGAGCAGCAGCAGGGCGCGGGCGGTGGGGTGGAGGGTGGCGGTGAGGGCGTAGTCGAGGCGGTCGGCGGCGGCTGCGGGGCGGCCGAGCCAGGTGGCCTGGTAGGCGGCGTCGGCGAGGACCCCGGCGGCGCGTTCGCGGTCGCCGGCGCGGTGGGCGGACTGGAGGGCGAGTTCCCACCGGCGTCCGGCGGCGGGGTGGCGGCCCTGGTCGAAGCGGTGCCAGCCGCTGGTGGTGGCGAGGGAGGCGGCCAGCCGGTGCAGCCGCCGACCGGTGGGTTCGTCGTACCGGCCGGTGGCGATCAGGGTCCGGACGGTGGCGAGTTGGGCGTCCAGCAGGCGGGCGGACCGGCCGCGCTGCTCGGCGGGCAGGGCGGCCAGTCCGTGGCCGCCGCTCTCCAGCCAGGCGACGAACTCGGTGTCCACCCGGGTGCCGCCCAGCAGCGTCCCCAGCCGCCCGGGGTCGGCCGTCCCGCCGGGCCCGCCGGGTGCGGCCAGCGCGGCCAGCGCGGCGAGCGAGACCGCGCCGAACCCCACGAAACTGCGACGGTCCACGGCGCCTCCCGGTACGTCTCGGCGTCCGCCCGGCCGGGGGCGCACGGGGTCCTCGCCCCCGCGCCCTGCTCCGACCGGGACGACGAGCGTACTGGCCGCCGGCCCCGCCGGGCACCGGTACCACCGGTATCGACCGCTCCCGACCGTTCCCGCCCCGTATCGACCGGACCTGCCCGGCTCCGTCCCGGCTCCCCCGGGCAGCGCCGCGCCGCCCCGCTGGACGGTGCGGGGCGGCGCGGGGCGCGGTCGGCGCGGATGGGGAAGGGGGATCGGACGGGGGCGGGCGGCGGGGGGTCAGGCGGGGGTGATCCGCCCGCGCCAGCCGCCGTTCTCCACGCCGCGCTCCTCGATGAAGGACTTGAAGCGGTCGAGGTCACCGCTCACCCGCCGGTCGACCATGCCGAGGGCGTCGGCGGCGTGCTCGGCCATGCCCTGGGGGTCGTAGTCCATCGCCAGGCGCACCTCGCAGCGCGTGTCGCCGAGCGGGGTGAAGCTGACCGTGCCCTTCTGCTGGACGTCGCCGCCGACGGTCCGCCAGGCGATCTTCTGGTCGGGCAGCTGGTCGATGATCTCGGTGTCGAACTCCCGGGTCACCCCGGCGATCTTCGTCCGCCAGTGGTTGTGCCGCTCGTCGATCTGGACCACCTGCTCGACGCCGTCCATGAAGTGGGGGAAGTCCTCGAACTGCGTCCACTGGTCGTACGCGGTGTGCAGGGGGACGTCCACCTCGACGGTCTTCTGGACCATGCTCATGCGTGTTCCTCCGTTTCGCGTTTCGGTCGCTTGCGTACGGGTCTGGCAGGCGTCTGACCGGTTCGCCCCGGATCAAACGCTTCCGTCCGGTTCGCCACCGGACGGGCCGCCGGGGGTGTCGAGGACCTCGACGGCGATCGGGCAGGTGTCGTCGTCGGTGTCGGCGGTGCCGGCCGCCAGGGCGCGGTCGAGCAACGGGCGGGGGTCACCCGGGTCACCCCGGCGCACGTGACCACCGCCTCGGCTCCGAGAGCGCGGCACGGCCCCCGCGGGCGGGACCGCTCCTGGCTCCCCCTGTGGCACCGCGTTCAGGGTTCCGCCGGGGGGCGGACGATCTCCAGCCACACCGTCTTCCCGCCGCCCACCGCCGGTTCGCTGCCCCACGCGGCGGCCAGCCGGTCGACCACCCGCAGCCCGTGCCCGCCGGGCCGGGCGGGCTCCGCGGGCGGGCGCAGCACCGGGGGGCGGTCGTCGGCGTCCCGGACGGCGACCCGCAGCAGCGGCCCGTACCTGGACAGTTCCAGCGTGTAGGGCCCGGCGGCGTGCTGGCAGGCGTTGGTCACCAGTTCGCTGGTCATCAGCAGGACGTCCTGGGCGGCGGCCCGGGTGCCCTCGTCCGGCGCGGCCAGCCAGCCCCAGGTCCGCAGCGCGCCGCGGGTGAACTCCCGGCTCCGGGCGACCGCCCCGGGCGCGGCGGCCAGCGGCAGGCACCGCCGCTCCGGCCCGGCCGGGACCGGCCCGGCGGGGGCGGCGGAGTAGGCCGGGTCGGCGGGGTCGGCGGGGTGCGCGGCCATCACGGGGCCCCGGACGGGTCGTCCGCGCCGGACGTGCCGGGCTCCGCCGCTCCACCGGGCTCCGCCGGTTCTCCCAGATCCGCCGCGAGGGCGTCCTCGACGGTGGGGTGGACGGCCAGCACCTCGTCCGCGCCGGTGATCTCCAGCAGGCGGCCGACCGCCCGTCCGGGCGCGGCCAGCAGCAGCGGCAGGCCGGTCCGCCGGGCGGCGGCGTGGGCGCGCAGCAGCAGGTTGAGGCCGGTGGAGTCGCAGAACTCGAGGCCGCCGCAGTCCACCACCACCCGTCCGGGCCGGTCGTCGACCGCCTGTTCCAGCGCGTCCAGGAGGGGTTCGACGCTGTCGTGGTCGAGTTCGCCCTCGGGCCGCACCACCAGTGCGCCGGGCGGGTGGCGCAGCACGACGGTGAGCGGGGTGACGGTGAGCGGGACACCGGGGCCCGGGCCGGGCTGTGCGTCCACGTGCGAACACCTCCTGCCGTTCGGCGTCGGCTCCTCGTCCCCCGGGTGGCACGGCCTCGCGGCTACCCGGGCGGCCCGGACCTCAATCAGCCGCGCCGTGCACCGCGCACCCGGCCTCCTCCTCGCCCGGCTCGTCGCACGTGCCGTCGGCGTCCTCCCGGCTCCGCTCCTCGCCCTCCCCGGCCGCGCCCTCGATCTGCGCGCCCTCGATCTGCGCGCGCAGTCCGGCGAGGGTGGCGGAGAGGATCCGGGAGACGTGCATCTGGGAGACGCCGATCTCGGCGGCGATCTCGTTCTGGGTGAGTCCGCCCCAGAACCGCAGCAGCAGGACGGCGCGCTCCCGTTCGGGCAGGCGGCTGATGAACGGCTTGGCCATCACCCGGAGTTCGGCGACCTCCAGTTCGGGGTCGCAGCCGCCGAGCCGGTTGATCAGCGCGCTGCCGCTGTCGTCGGAGTCCTCGTCGCGCAGCGAGTCGAGCGAGTCGCAGCGGCAGAGCCGTCCGGCGTCGATCCCCTCGGCGGCCTCCTCCTCGGTGACGTGCAGCTCCTCGGCGAGTTCGGCGGTGTCGGGCAGCCGGCCGAGGCTCTGTTCGAGCCGGTCGGAGGCGCGGGCGGCGGCCAGGTAGCGCTCCTGCACGCTGCGCGGGACGCGCAGCGGCCACGAGGTGTCGCGGAAGAACCGCTTGATCTCGCCGGAGACGGTGGGGATCGCGTACGTGACGAACTCGACGCCGCGCTCCGGGTCGAAGCCGTCGACGGCCTTGATCAGCCCGACGGTGCCGACCTGGATGATGTCGTCGAGCTCCTCGGGGCGGTGCCGGAACCGGGCGGCGACGAACCGCACCAGCGGCATGTTCAGCTCGATCAGGGTGCCGCGGACGTAGCTGTGGGCGGGGTCCTCGGGGGGCAGTTCGGCCAGTCGGGCGAACAGCGCGTCGCTGAGCCGGCGCGCCTCGTACTTGCCCATCGCCCGCATCTCCCGCCGGGTGGGCCGGTGCATCGGGTCGACCTCGGCCGTCCCTGGTCCGGGGGTGGAGGCGGGGGCGCCGCCGGACGCGGGGGTGCCGCGCAGAGTGGACGTGGTGGTCACGGGGAGTCATCTCCGGGGAACGGTGGGACCCTCCCTGCGCGCGGACTGCGGCGTGCCGGGCTCCGGACGGTGGAAGAACCCCGTCCGGGACTCGGTGGGCCGCACGGCGGCAGGGCGGGCGGAGAACCGTGGAACCCGGCTTCTTCAGGCGACGGCTCCCAGCACGCGGCTCGCGGCTCGCATGCCGTGGGGTGACGGACCCCTGCGGGTCGGCCGCGCCGGGCGGTGCGCCCGGCATGGCGACCTATTCCTACCCCCGTCCGGCCGCCGCGAACCGGATTCCCCCGATTCACCCGCCTTGATCCGGGTATGCGGGCCGGTGAACCGTCCGCGACGAGAGGAGTCCGACCATGCCCGCCGGATCGAGCCCCAAGCGGGAGCGGCAGTACGAGCACATCAAGGAGAGCCAGCTGGAGCGCGGATCGAGCGAGAAGCGCGCCGAGGAGATCGCCGCCCGCACGGTCAACAAGGAGCGCGCCCGGCACGGCGAGAGCCGGACGGCCAGCCGCAGCTCCCTCCACGACGTCTCCTCCGGCCACCGGGGCGGCAAGCGCTCGCACCGCGGAGCCGGCGGTCCGACGTACGACCAGCTGTACAACGAGGCGCGGCAGCGCGGCGTCAAGGGCCGCTCGAAGATGAACAAGGACCAGCTCGCGCACGCCCTGGGGCGGTGACCGCGATGACCATCCCGGTGCCCGCCGACCCGGACGTCCGGCCGCCCGACCCGCCCGACGTCCCGCCCCGGCCGACCGATCCGCCCGGCCCGCTCTCCCCCACCCCGCCGCGCCCGGACCCGGACCCGCCGATCGCCCCGATCCCGCCCGATCCGCAGCCCCCGAACCCCGGTCCCCCCGGCCCCGGCCGCCCCGACCCCCTCCCGGACCCGGAACCGCCGGGCCGCCCCGGGCCCCCGCTCCACCCCGACCCGCAGCCCGAACCCACCCCGCAGCCCAGCCCCCCACCACCGAGCCCGTGACCCCAGACGCTCCGCCCCGCCCTGCCCCACCCGGCAGGGCGGGGCGGTCGTCGTCAGCCCCGAGCCACCGGGGCCGCGTCGGACACCGATCGGCCGTCCTCTTCGAGCCAGTCCTGCCCCACCTCCGCCGGCGCGCCCCGTCCGGGGAGTCCAGCCGCCGTTACGGGGTCTAACAGGAGTGACATCTCCTCACGGACAGGTGCGCGGCGCACGGCGCTCCGGGCGCGACACTCCGGGCGGAAAAATCGGTCGCGCCCGGCCGTTCCCCCGGGTACGGTCGCGGGCGGGTCCGCGCCGCGGCGGCCGTGAGGCCGCGGGGGTGCGGACGAATCGTCACATCCCCTCAGCGGAAGCAGGTTCGGTCGATGGCATGTCGGATCAGTGAACTCGTACTCGGTTGCCGGGAGCCCGAGGTCCTGGCCCGGTTCTGGTGCGAGGTGCTGGACTTCGTGGTGCTCGGCCGCGAGGACGACGGCAGCGTCGAGATCGGCCCGCGCGAGGGCTTCGGCGGCGCGCAGCCCACGCTGTTCCTGAGCGCCCGGGCCGAGCCGGAGCCCGGCAAGTCCCGGCTGCACATCGACGTCAACCCGACCGACCGCGACCAGGACGCCGAGCTGGAGCGACTGCTCGCCCTCGGTGCCCGCCCGGCCGACATCGGGCAGACCGGCGAGGAGTCCTGGCACGTCCTCGTGGACCCCGAGGGCAACGAGTTCTGCCTGCTCAAGGCCCGCATCAAGGAGCTCTGACCGCTCCCCGCCGGCCGGCCGGAGTTCCACCGCCCCCGAGCGGCTCGACCCGGCCGGCCCCCGGCCCCGCCGACACCCGCCCCGGCCCGCGCCCGCGTCCGGAAGAACCGCTCAGCGGGACGGCGGCGGCGCACACGAACCCCCCGAACAGCGTGGTCGGCAGCAGCCCGATCGGCCGCAGGTGCTCCAGCGGGTGGCACCACACCCGGGCAGGGTGCTGCGCCAGTCGGCGGCCAGGTCCGCCACCATGACGGCCGCGCCCGGCAGCGGCCCGGACGGACGCCCCGGAGCCACCAGCAGGGCCACCAGCGGGTCGGCCGACAGCAGCACGTGAAAGAGGAGCCGCCTCGCCGGCGGCCAACCCCGGTAGGCGTGCACCCCGCCGCAGAGCACCGCGTACCCGTGCGCACCCGGCCCCCCTCGACGAACCCCGCCACGCACCCGGTCCGGCACACCTGCGGCCGACCCGGCCGCGTCCCTTGCGCATACCGCCCCCCTGAGCCCCGCCTCCCCTCCCCTCCCCCGGGTCTCCGTTCCGGCACGGGCGGTCGGACGACCCGGCGGCGGCGCCGTCGGGCGTGCGGGAGGAACCTGCCGCACCGCACCGTGACCGCCGTGACCGTCCCGGCGGACGCCACCCGCCGCGGCGGGGCTGATTCGGTCCGGGCGCACTGGGCAGACGCCACCGAACCAGGGGCAACCGGGCAACGGACCCCACGGGACGAAGAAGCAACGGAGCTAGCGAAAGGACCTGGACCATGCTGCTGCTCGGACTTCTGCTGTTCGCGGCGTCCGGTGCGTTCGCGGGTCTGCTGATCGCCGACAACCTCGGCGGCGGGCCCGAGACGGGCGTCACCGTGCTCGGCCACCAGATCGCCACCATGAGCACCCTCGGCGCGTTCCTGGCCGGGCTGGCACTCGCGCTGATCTTCTGCGCCGGGCTCGCCCTGATGCGCGGCGGCCTGCACTGGCGCCGCCACCACCGGGCGACTCCCGTGCAGGACACCCCCGTGGCGCTGGACCACACCGCCGAATCGGGTGCCACCAGGGCGGACCTGTCGTCCGCCGACCGGCCCACGACGACGACCCAGCGCCCGCAGGGCCGCCCGCGCCACCGCTTCACGCACTGACGGGGCCACCGCCGCCCGGCGACCCCGCCCCGTGACCGGACGGAACGGGCGCAGGAAACGACCGCACGAAACGACCGCACGATCGAGGAGGACCGACCCATGAGTGACGCATCCGACCGCATGAAGCACAAGGCCCAGGAGGCCGTCGGCGCGGCGAAGGAGAAGACCGGTGCCGCGACCGGCAACGACCGGCTGGAGAACGAGGGCCGCGGCGACCAGGCCGAGTCCCAGGCGAAGCAGGGCGTCGACAAGGCCAAGGACCGGATTGCCGAAGGCGTGGACAAGGTCAAGGGCGCGTTCAAGCGCTGAGCCCCGCACCCCCGGCCGCCGCCCGTCGAACACCGACGGGCGGCGGCCGATCCGTGTCGGCGCTCCGGTGCCCCTCCGCCGGATTCACCGAGGTCAAGTGCAGGTCAAGGGTGGTACAGGTCGAGACAAAGCAGGTGTTCACCCGCCGGTTCGGTGCCGGATTTCCGGCAGTTCGACTCCCGTCTCCACCCTCCACCGGCACGATGTTCCGCACCCACTCCGGCGCTTGACCGCGGAACCGCCGACCTGGCCACCAACTCCCGTCCACCAGCGACTACTTGACGCCCTCACCCCGCCACCGCCGCCACCGGCGATTTCCGACCGCGTTTTCAGGAAACACCCAGAATCCCCCCGCCGCCGCAATTCCGGGTAGGCTGCGCGGAATTGCGCCGGGCGAAGGGGCCGGACGCGGTGGCACGGGGAGACGAGGGGGAGCTGTGGCCCAGGGGGCGTTCCGGGTGGAGGCCGACGAGCTCGGCCGGGTGTCGAAGGAGCTCGCCGAGGCGAACGGCAGCATGGGGGGCGCGATGCACGCTCTGGGCCGGACTTCGCCGCAGGTGACCGGGCACCGTGAACTGGACGGTGCGTGCGCGGCGTTCGCCGACGACTGGAAGTACGGGCTGAAGCAGCTCAACGAGACGCTGCACGCGATCAGCGAGGGCCTGGACGTGACCGTGCGGGCGTACCGGGAGACCGACGAGACGGTGCGCCGGATGATGGCGGGGGAGGCCGTCTGATGTCGACCCTCCCGTTCCCGGCCTGGGCCGCGTCGACCGACCGCGACGGCTTCGACGCGCTCGGCTTCGACCCGGCGCCCGGCAGCCTGCCCGGCATCGACGAGCTGGTCCGGGACCTCCGGCAGGCCGCGAAGGAGCTGGAGGACGCCCGGAACAGCGTGAACCGGGCGTCCTGCGGCGGCGGAGCCTGGCAGGGCGAGGCGGCGGACGCGTTCTCCGCCCGGATCGCCGAGCTCCCCGGCCGACTCGACGTCGCCCACGCGTCGTTCGACTCGGCGTACACCGCGCTGGCGGGCTGGCGCGACCAGCTCGCCACCCTGCAGCGCACCGCCGCCGACCAGGAGGAGCAGGCCCGGGCGGCGAAGGCCCGCCGCGACCGGGCCGCCGACAACCCGGACCTGAAGCTGGGCGGCCTCTGGTTCCAGGAAGCGGACCAACTCGCCGACGCCGAGGCCAGGTTGCGCAAGGCGGACGCCGAACTGCGGTCCGCCGACGCGGACTTCCAGGGAATCGCGGCCCGGGCCGAGGCGCTGCGCGCCGAGCACGACCAACTGGCCCGGCAGGCCGCGCGGGTGGTGGCCCGGGCCGGCGAGCAGGCGCCCGACGGACCGGGCTGGTTCGCCAACCTGATGGACACCGTGAAGCAGGTCGCCCAGGCGCACGTCCAGCTCGCCAAGGACGCCGTGGAGTGGGCCAGGTCGCACGCCAACGCGATCGCGGCGGTCGGCGACCTGCTCTCCAACGCGAGCACCCTGGTCGGCCTGGGCTCGATCGCGCTGGCCGGCGCCGGGCTGGTGTTCCCGCCGCTGGAGGTCGGCGCCGCCGCGCTGAACGCGGTCTCCATGGGCCTGTCGGGCGCCGCCCTGGTCACCCACGGCGTGGCCGCGGCGGCGGGGGCGGACGTGCCCCCGCCGAGCTTCGCGGTCGACGTGATGGGCATGGTCCCGGTGATCGGCGAGGTCGGGAAGACCGGCAAGCTCGCCGCCTCGCTGTTCGCCCGGGAGGCGGTCGGCAACGGCGTCGCCCTGGGCGCGACCGGCATCACCCTCGACGGCTGGTCGACGGACGCCGACGGCCTGCGGCAGTTCCTCCCCCGCGACGGCGGCCAGTGGGGCGAACTCCTGCTGGGCGGCCCGCTGCTGGTGGGCCTGGACAACGCCTGGCACGACGGCTCGGAGAAGGACGGGGCCGCCGCCCGGGGCGGTCGTTGACGGTGCGTCAGGAAATCACCCCGACCGGAGCGACCCGATGGATCTGACCCGCACCGCGCTGCTGTTCGACGGGCGCGGGACCGTCGACGAACTGGTCGACTCCTTCACCCTCGACGAGCCCCAGCTGCGCTGGCTCTGCTGGCTCTACGGCTACCGGCTCGAACAGCTGCGGCAGGTCGGCCGCAGCCACCACAAGCGGGTGCGGGCCGTCCTGGACGCGGACCCGGCCGCCCGGGTCCGGGGTGCCTGGATGCGCGCCCCGGACCTGCGGCCCGGCATGCCCGCGCCGGTGCCGTGGACCGGCCCGCACACCGGGGCCCCGGCCGGGTGGACGCCGCCGGGGTGGCCGCCCGGCTGCGGACCGCTGCGGCCCGCGCCCGACCGGATGCCCCGGGCGACTCCCGAGCAGGTCCGCTCGGAGTACCGCCCGGCGGGCCTGCTGGTGATCGGCGGCGTGCTCGCGGTGGTCGCCCTGGCCCTGGCCGCGAGCGCCCCGGTGGCGGCGGCCGCCCTCGGTGCCGTCGCGCTGGCGTTCCTGCTCGGCTACCTGCCCGCCCGGCGCCACCGCGACCGGTTGGTCGAGGCGGGCGCCGACCGGCGCCCCCCGTACGACCCGCCGCCGGGCCCCGGCACCCCGCCGCCTCCCCCGCCCGGCCCCCTGAACCGTGAGGACGACCGTTGACCGGCAGCACCGTGGGAAACACCGAGAACACCGAGAACGTGAAGAGCAGCGGGAACGTGGAGAGCCCGGGGCGCGCGGAGACCGTGGAGTTCGACGTCCCGCCCGACTTCGTGCCGTTCGAGCCCGCCGACGACGTGGACGATGCCTACGAGCTGGTGCTCGCCCGTCTCGGGTCCGCCGCCGAGGGCCTCCCCCCGGCCCGGCGGCAGGCGCTCACCGAGCTGTACGCGGCCGGGTCCGCCGCGCTGGCCGACGCGGGCGCGATCTGGTCCGGCACCTGCGTCGGCACGATCGGCGACCGGCTGTCGACGGCGACGCTCACCGTCACCGCGCTGGACACCGAGGACGGCACCCCGCAGGCCACCGCCGCCGCCGGGCTCGTCGAGGTCCTCACCCCGCCGGCCGCCCGGCGGGCGGCGCGCCCGCTGCTGGTGCGCCGGTTCGACGCCCCCGCCGGACCGGCCGTGATCACCCTCGAACAGCAGCCGGGCTGGCAGCTCGGCGCCGGGGGGAGCGTCCCGCTGCTCTCCGCCAAGGCGTACCTCCCGATGCCGCCCGCCCTCCGGGGCGTGCTGCTGCTCGAACTCGGCACCCCGGACGTCGACAACTGGCCGGAGGTCTACGCCCCGCTGCTGGTCCGGGTCGTCCGCAGCGTCCGCTTCCGGCTGCCGCCGGCCGACCTGCCCTCCCCTCCCCCGCCCGCGCCCGCCGCCGGCGCGGGCGCCGCCGCCCAGCACGACCCGTTCGGCACCCGGCTGAACTGACCGCCCCCGCCGGGTCGCCGGGACCGGTCGGAGACCGGGGGTGTGGGGTGCGGCGGCCCGGGTAGACGGGGGCCCGCACCGGAACGGTTCCGGGCGGAGGAACGGATCGGGAGGAGGCGAAGGGCATGGCAGCGGACGTCGCGGCCGCGCTGTTCGACGTGGACGGCACACTGGTGGACACCACGTACCTGCACACCCTCGCCTGGTGGCAGGCGCTGGCGCAGTTCGGGCACGAGGTGGACGCGGCCCCGATCCACCGGGCCATCGGCATGGGCAGCGACCAGTTGCTCGACCACCTGCTCGGGGACGACCGGGACCGGTCGGAGGACGAGGCGATCGGCGCCGCGCACCTCGCGCTGTACGCCCAGCACTGGCCCGGCCTGCGGGCCTTCCCGGGGGCGGCGGAGCTGCTCCGGGAGTGCGCCGGGCGCGGGTGGCGGGTGGTGCTGTCGACCTCCGCGTCGGGCCGGGAACTGGACGTGCTGCGGAAGGTGCTGGACGCCGACGACGCGGTGCACGCGGTGACCGACGCGGACGCGGTGGCCGCCTCGAAACCGGCCCCTGACCTGGTGCGCGCCGCACTGGAACAGGTCGGCGCCCGGGCGGACCGCTCGGTGTTCGTCGGCGACAGCGTGTGGGACGTCGAGGCGGCGAACCGGGCCGGGACCCCGTGCCTCGGGGTGGAGAGCGGCGGTCTCGCCGCCGCGGAACTGCGCGACGCGGGCGCCCTGGAGGTGCACGCCTCGGTGGGCGCACTGCTGGCCGGCCTGGGCGACAGCGCGCTGGCCCGCCCCCGGACCGGTGAACGGTGACCGCAGTGCGCACGACGCCCGGCCGGGCCCCGCGGCTCGGCCCGCTGCTGACCCGGTTCCGCTACCGCACCAGGGCGGCGGCCTGGGCGTCGCTGTCCGCCGTGTGCACGCGGCTGGGCGCGGGCGCGGGGGCCGCCACCGGGGGGCGCCGGGACGGCTGACGAACGGCGGCGGGCCCGCCGCCCGTCCCCGCCGCCCCGGCCCGCCGCCCGTCCCCGCCGCGCCCCGTGCGCCGTTTCGCTCCGGACGGCGGTGGACAGACGCGGCGCATGAACGCCTCTCCCGCCACCACCGCTCCCGGGCCCGCCGGTCCGGCCGTCCGGCGGCGGCGCTACCTGCTGTGCCCGCCCGAGCACTTCGCGGTGGAGTACACGATCAACCCGTGGATGGACCCGGACCGTCCGGTGGACCGGGCGGCGGCGCTGCGGCAGTGGCGGGGGCTGGCGTCGGTGCTGCGCTCCCTCGGTCACCGGGTCGACCTGCTGGCGCCGGAGCCGGGCCTGCCCGACATGGTGTTCACCGCGAACGGGGCGACGGTGGTGGACGGCCGGGTGCTGGTCGCGCGGTTCCGGCACCCGGAGCGCGCGGGCGAGTCGGCGGCGCACCGACGCTGGTTCGCCGCCGCGCGGTTCCCGCAGGTCCGGACGGCCGTCGAGGTGAACGAGGGCGAGGGCGACCTGCTGGCGGCCGGGCCGCGCATCCTCGCCGCCAGCGGCTTCCGCACCACCACGGCCGCCCACCGGGAGGCCGAGCGGGTGTTCGGACGGCCGGTGGTCTCGCTGCGGCTGACCGACCCGCACTACTACCACCTGGACACCGCGCTGGCCGTCCTGGACGACTCCCGGGTGATGTACTACCCGGACGCGTTCGCCCCGGAGGCCCGCCGCCTGCTGCACCGCCTCTACCCGGACGCGATCCTGGCCGACGCGTCGGACGCCGCCGCGTTCGGCCTGAACGCCATCAGCGACGGCCGCCACGTGGTGCTGCCGGACGGGGCCCGGGGCCTGGCCGAGCAGCTGCGGGCCGCGGGGTTCGTCCCGGTGCCGGTCGACCTCCCGGAGCTGCGGAAGGCCGGCGGCGGGCCCAAGTGCTGTGTCCTGGAACTGCGTTCGGAATGAGGTGCACTCCCGTGCCGACCGATGCCCGTACGACCGCCACCGCCACCGCCGCCGACCCCGTCCTCCCCGCCGCCCGCGGCCCGCTCTCGGCCGCCGTCCTCGCCGCGCTGCACCGCCCCGCGCCCACCGACCTGACGCCGCTGCCGGTGCCGACCGACCTCCCGACGGACCTCCGGAGCGGGGACCCCCGGAGCGAGGACCCCTGGGGCGCGGACCCCTGGGGCGAGGACCCCTGGGGCGAGGACCCCTGGGGCGAGGACGTCCAACTCGCCCTGTACGTCTGCTACGAGCTGCACTACCGCGGCTTCGCGGACGTCGATCCGGCCTGGGAGTGGTCGCCGCCGCTGCTCGCGCTGCGCGGGCGGCTGGAGCGGGCCTTCCTGGGCGCGCTGCGCCGGGAGGTGGGCGAGCCGCCGCCGCTGGCGGACGTGCTGGCCGGGCTGCTGGTCGAATCCCCGGACGGTGACGGTCCCTCGTACCACCTGCTGTCGGCGGGCACCCGGCAGCAGGCCCGCGAGTACCTGGCGCACCGCTCGCTGTACCACCTGAAGGAGGCCGACCCGCAGATGTGGGCGGTGCCCCGGCTGCCGAACCCGGCGAAGGCGGCCCTGGTCGCGGTGCAGTACGACGAGTACGGGGCGGGGCGGCCGGAGCGGGCGCACGCCGAGCTGTTCGCCGGGATGATGACGGACTTCGGCCTCGACCCGACCTACGGCGCGTACCTGGACGCGGTGCCCGCGCCCGCGCTGGCCGTCGTCAACACGATGTCGCTGTTCGGCCTGCACCGGTCCCTGCGGGCCGCGCTGGTCGGGCAGTTCGCGGCCGTGGAGATCACCTCCCCGCCGGGCTCGGCCCGGCTCGCCGAGGCGTTCGAACGTCTCGGCGCCACCCCGCGCGGGACGCTCTTCTACCGGGAGCACGTCCTCGCCGACGCCGTCCACGAACAGCTGGTCCGGCACACCGTGATCGAGCCGCTGCTCACCCTGCCCGACTGCCCCGCGCCCGAGATCGCCTTCGGCGCACTGGCCTACGCCCGGGCCGAGGACCGGCTCGCCGACCACCTGATGGCCGCCTGGCGCTCCGGCCCCGAGTCCGGCACCGGCACCGGCTCCTCGCTGCGCGTCCCCCTGCCCGAACCGGCACCCGAGCCCCGCCCGGACCTGCGGCCGGAAGGAACCCGTCGATGACCGCGTCCACCGACCCGCCGAGCCGGACGCCGGAGGGCTTCGAGGCGTTCCCGCACCCGCTCGACCGGTCCGGGTACGTGGTCACCGCCGGGGCCGCCGGCGCCCGGGTCGGCGGCCCGGCCGGTCCCGGCTCCCCGTGCCCGCCCCACCCGCCGCGCTTCGCCGGGCACCCGCTGCCGCCGGGCGACGCGGGAGCGGCCCCGGCCGCGACCACTCCTGCCGTCACACCCGCCCCGGCCCTCCGCGACGCGGCCGGTCCCGTCCCGGGGCACCCGGCGTGAGCGCCGCACCGGCCGACCCCCGGCCGCCGCTGCTGCGCTTCGGCGTCGAGGAGGAGTTCCTGCTGGTCGACCCGGGCAGCCGGGTGACCGTGCCCGCCGCCGAGGCGGTGGTCGCGGACGCCGCCCGCTCCCTCGGGCCGCGCGCCCAGCACGAGTTCCTGGCCACCCAGGTGGAGGGCTGCACCCGCCCGGTCCGCACCGCCGCCGAACTGCGCGCCGAACTGGCCGACACCCGGGGCGTGTTGCTGTCCGCCGCCGACCGGGCCGGCTGCCGGCTCGCCGCCACCGGCACCGCCGTGCTGCCCAGCCGCCACCCGCTGCCCGTCACCCCGCTGCCCCGCTACCTGCGGCTGGCCGACCGGATCGACGGCGTCGCCGACCAGATCGGCGCCGAACTGTGCGGCTGCCACGTCCACCTGGGAGACCTGACGCTCCGTCAGGCACTCTTCCTGAACGCCAGGTTGCGCGACTGGCTGCCGCTGTTCCAGGCGTTCTGCGCCAACTCCCCGTTCTGCGAGGGGATCGACCGGGGCACCGCCGCCCTGCGGCCCGAACGGCACGCCAGTTGGCCGACCGTCGGCCCGGCGCCCGTCCTGGACGAACCCGGCTACCGCACCGCCCTGGACCGGCTGATCGCGGACGGGGTGATCCTCGACCGCCGGATGCTGTACTGGTACGCCCGGCCGTCCGAGCACCTGCCCACCCTGGAGGTGCGGATCGCCGACAGCAACGCCGACCTGGACACCGTCCTGCTGCTCGCCGTCCTGCTGCGCGCCCTCGCCCACACCCTGCTCGACCCGCGGACCAGGGTCCGGCCGCTGCCCGACGGCCCGCTGCGGCCGGCCCACCGCCGCGCCGCGGCCGACGCCCTCGACGCCCGGCTGCCCGACCCGCTCACCGGCGCGCTCCGGCCCGCCCGCCGACTGCTGCCCGCACTGGTCGAGTTCACCACCCCCGCGCTGCTGCGCACGGACGACCTCGGGCTCGCCCGGCAGCTGACCGCCCGGCTGCTGGCCACCGGTTGCGGCGCCGACCGGCAGCGCGCCGCCCTCGCCCGGCACGGCCGACTCACCGCCGTCGTCGACGACCTCGCCCGGCGCACCGCCGCGACCGCCGCGACCAGCGGCACCGCCGCCGTCCCGCACTGAACCGCAGCGCCGCCCGCCCCGTCCCCGTCCCCGTCCCCGAGGTGTCGCCCCCGGCCGGTCGGGCATACGCGGACGCATGCTGCTGCTACGACCGCCCGGCGTGTACGCCGCCCAGGGGGACACCGCCCTGCTGCTGGACGTGCTCGGCCGGGAACCGCTGCGGCCCGGCGCCCGGTGCCTGGACATCGGCACCGGCTCCGGCGCGCTCGCCCTGGCCGCCGCCCGGCGCGGCTGCCGGGTGACCGCCGTGGACCTGTCGCGGCTCTCGCTCGCCACCGCCTGGCTCAACGCCCACCTGCACGGCCTCCCGCTGCGCGTGCGGCACCGCGACCTCACCGCGCCCGCCCCGGGCGACCGGTACGACCTGGTGCTGAGCAACCCCCCGTACGTGCCCGCGCCGCGCCCCGGACCGCCGCCGCCCGGCCCCGCCCGGGCCTGGGACGCCGGGCCGGACGGGCGCCTGCTGCTGGACCGGCTGTGCCGCCGGGTGCCCGCGCTGCTCGCCCCGGGCGGGGTGCTGCTGCTCGTGCAGTCCTCGCTGGCCCGGCCCGAGGCCACGGTGCGGCAGTTGCGCGCCGCCGGCCTGCGGACCGCGGTCGCCGCCCGGCGGCGGCAGGAGTTCGGCCCGGTGATGACCGCGCGCGCGCCGTGGTTCGAACAGATCGGGCTGATCGAACCCGGCGTCCGCACCGAGGAGTTGGTGGTGATCCGCGGTGTCCGCGACTGAACCGTCCCACGCCGCCGGACCGCCCCCGCCCCGGGTCCGGCTGACCGAACGCGGCCCGCTGCTGATCGACGGCCCGGTGGAGCTGCTCCTCCCGGACGGCACCGTCCTGCCCTGCGACCGCCCGGTCGTCGCGGTCTGCACCTGCCGCCGCAGCCGCCGCTACCCGCTGTGCGACACCAGCCACCGCCGTCGCGGCCGCGGCGCGGCTCCGTTTCCCCCCGACGGCCCCGGGCAGACGCCCGGATGAACACCGCACGTGGACGTACGACGCAAGCGCAGGAGGAGGTGGACGCCGTGGAGCGACTCAGTGTTCCGGTGATTTGCGGACTGTCCGGCGGCCTGGCCATTCCGGCCCTCCAGGTGGTCGAACTGCTGCGGGCGCTGCCCGGGGAGTGGGAGGAGTGGGCGGCCCGCGAGGACAGCTGGCTCGACCCGGCGACCACCGGTGCCCTCGCCGACCTGGTCCGCCAGCTCGCCGACCAGATCGACCTCGCCTGCATCGAGATCGCCAGCGACGAGGAGTGACCCCGGAACGTGTACGCCGCAGGTGCACCTGCGGCGTACACCCCTGCCCGGCACCGCGGAACCGCACCCGGGGGTTCACCCCCGGTGCGCGCCCGGGCGGCGGCGGACGGCGAGCAGGCAGATGTCGTCGAAGGGGTTGGGCGCGCCGAAGCGGCGCAGCAGGTGGTCGAGCAGTTCGGCCGGGTCCGGGTCGGCCCGGTAGTCGGCGCAGGCGTGCAGCAGTCGGCCGACACCACTGTCCAGGTCGGCCCCGGCACCGGCACCGTTCCCGGTACCGCCCCCGGCCCGGTCCCCGCTCTCGGCGCCGCCCCGGCGGCCGGCTCCGCGCCGCTCGATCAGGCCGTCGGTGTAGAGCAGCAGGGTGTCGCCGGGGGCGAGGTGGAGTTCGGCGGTGGGGCGGTGGGCGCCGGGGGTGACGCCGAGGACCAGGCCGGGGGGCGGGTCGAGGCTGCGGGCGGTGCCGTCGCGGAGCAGGACGGGGGGCAGGTGGCCGGCCCGGGCCCAGGCGAGGTGGCCGGTGCGGGGGTCGAGGCGGGCGACGGTGACGGCGGCGATGTGGTCGGCGCGCTGGTGGCAGAGCATCCGGTCGAGCCGGTCGAGGATCTGCCCGGGCGGGGCGCCGTCGTAGGCGATCCCCCGCAGCGCGTACCGGAGTTGGGACATCGCGACGGCGGCGGTCAGGCCGTGCCCGGAGACGTCGCCGATGGCGAGCAGGACGGTGCCGTCGGGCAGGTCGAGCAGGTCGTACCAGTCACCGCCGACCTTGCGTTCGCGTTCGGCGGGCAGGTAGCGGCCGGCGCTGTCGAGCCCGCGGACCGGGCGGCCGGCCGGGGCGCGCATCAGGGCCTGCTGGAGGGCGTGGACGGCGCGCTGCTCGTCGCCGGTGCGGCGGCGCTGGTCCGCGAGGCGGTCGCGGGTGTCGCTGAGGGCCTGTTCGGCGCGCCGCCACGGGGTGACGTCCTGGACGACGCCGCTGAGGGCGAGCAGGCGGCCGTCGTCGGCGACGGCGGCCTCGCCGAGGGCGCGCAGGTTGCGGTAGCCGTCGGCGGCGCGGACGGCGAAGTCGACGGTGACGGGGGTGCGGCCGTCCAGCAGGGCCAGGGCGGCGGCGCGGACGGGCTCGCGGTCGGCGGGGGCGATCGCGTCGAGGGCGGTGCGCGGGTCCAGGAGGTCGGTTCCGGCGGGGGTGCCGAACAGCTGCGGGACGCCGTCCGAGCAGGAGATCCGACGCTCGCCGGGGCGCCACTCCCAGGTGCCGACCCGGGCCAGCCGGCCGGCCTGGGCGAGTTGGGCGATCCGCCGGTCGCGTTCGTCGTGGGCCCGCCAGGTGAGCAGCAGGCCGTCCTGGAACGGGGTGGCGCACACCGTCATCGCGCTGGCCCGGGGGCTGCCCGCGACCGTCTCGACGTACCGTTCCGCCTCGCCCCGGTAGGGGATGCCGTCGGCGGCGGCGGTGCGCAGGCGGTCGAACGTCCCGGAGGCGACCGTGCCGGGGTACAGCTCGGTCAGCCGGCGTCCGCGCAGCTCGGCGGCGGACCGTCCGGCCAGGTCGACGGTGGGCGCGTTGGCGTACTCGACCCGCAGGTCGGCGACCTTCCCGTCCTGGCCGCGGACGGCGCGCAGCACCAGCACCGGGTCCAGCAGGCCGTCCAGGACGGCCCGGAACCACGGGGCGTCCACCGGGTCGAGCACCTCGGACGGCGCCTCGGGCAGCAGCGCCACGGGCAGCCGCAGCAGCGTGTCGGCGGCCAGGTCGGCGAGCGCGGCCAGGTGGGCCTCGGCGGCCGGGGTGGGGCGGTAACGCTCCGGCCAGCCGATCTTGAGCGCGCCGAGCAGCCGCCCGCCGGCGTGCAGCGGCAGGGCGCAGACGGTGGTGCCGGGGACCAGGTCGTCGCCGTCCTGCTCGGGGTAGCGGGCCGCGAACTCGCGCCGGTCGGTCACCCACACCGGCCGGGCGGTGCGGACGGCCTCGGTGAGCGGCACCCGGGTGCGCGGCGGGATCCGCTGCCACTGGCTGAGCTGCCGGGACGACACGCCGTGCGCGCCGACCAGCCGCAGCGCGCCGTCCGGTTCGCACACGGCGAGGACGAGCGCCTGGGCGCCGAGCGGGTCGAGGGCGGCCCGGTGCAGGCGTTCGGCCAGCTCGTCGGGGTCGGTGGCGGTGGTGAGCGCGGCGGCGGCCAGGTGGAAGCGGGTGGCCAGCCCGTCCTCGGTCTCCGGCTCCCCTCCGGCCCGGCCCTCGTCCCCGCCCCTCCCCTTGCTCCTGCCCCCGGGCCGTGCCGGTGCGGCGGGCGGTTCGGCAGCACCGAGGGGGTCCACGGCGGGGGTCTCGCGCGGGGTCGGGGGCGGGGCGGCGATGGCGACCAGGTCGGCGGCGAGCTGCGCCAGCTTGCGGTTCTCGTCCTGGGAGCGGCGCACCAGGGCGTCGAAGGCCTGGTCGGGCGTGCAGCCGAGCCGTTCGACCAGCACGCCCTTGGCCTGCTCGATCACCGCCCGGGTGCGCATCGCGGTGCGCAGCCCCTCCAGTTCGGTGCGCAGCCGGTCGACCGTGGCCTCCAGCCCGGACTTCTCGCCGTCCACCGTGCCTCACCACCTCCGCCGCCCGACCCGCCACCCGTTCCGCCGCCTCCACCCTAGGCCGCCGGACCGCCCCTTTTGCTCCATTCACACCGGTTTGGCCGATGCCGTTCGTGGTGAAACGTGCCGGGAGGGGGACTCCTCCCGCCTACCCACCGAGAAACGGAGAGCCGACATGAGCGACACCAACGGCACCGGCGACACCGGCAGCACCGGCGAGCTGCAGGAGCTGGAGGGGGTGACCGTGGCGTTCCTGGTCGCGCCCGAGGGCACCGAACAGGTCGAGCTGACCTCGCCCTGGCAGACCGTCCTGGACCACGGCGGCACCCCGCGCCTGGTCTCCACCGAGCCGGGCGAGATCCGGGCCTTCCACCACCTGGACCGGGCCGACTCGTTCATGGTGGACGCGACCGTCGCGGACGTCTCGGCCGGCGACTTCGACGCCCTGGTGCTGCCCGGCGGCGTCGCCAACCCCGACTTCCTGCGCACCGACGAGAAGGCCGTGGAGTTCGTCTCCGGGTTCTTCGAGCACGGCAAGCCGGTCGCGGTGATCTGCCACGGGCCGTGGACGCTGGTCGAGGCCGACGTCGTCCGCGACCGCACCATGACCTCCTGGCCCAGCCTGCGCACCGACCTGGGCAACGCGGGCGCGCACTGGGTCGACCGCGAGGTCGTGGTCTGCACGAACGGCCCCAACACGCTGGTCTCCAGCCGCAAGCCGGACGACCTGCCGGCCTTCGACCGCGCCCTGGTCACCGCCTTCTCCGCCTCGTCGGCCGCCGCCTGACCCGCCGCCGCCTGACCCGCCGGGCCCGGCCCGCAGGCGTCCGGGCCGCGGCCGTCCGGGCCGACCGACACCTCGTCGGTCGGCCCGGTCCGGCTGTCCACCTGCCGACTCGCGGCCCGTCCGATCAGCTCTCGGCCAACGGGTAGGCGTGCCCGAAGGGGTGGCACAGGCCGGGCGGGTAGGGCTCCAGGAAGCAGGCGACCGTGCCGCGCACCGTCACCCGCAGACCGTCCGCGCTCAGGTAGACGGCGAGGCCCTCGTCGGTGGTCTCCGCCGAGCGGTACACCAGCACCACCACCTGCGGGGCGTGCGCCCCCGGTCGCCCGGGGACGGTGATCCGGTAACCGTGCGGCCCTGCCATGACTCCACCTCGGCCCTGCTCGTCCAGGACGTCGTCCACCACGCGCCCATCCCCGCCCCGCGCATACCCCCGGGGCGTTCACCCAATCGCCGCATCCGGCCCGCCCGGTCGACCCGGCGCGACGGCCGCGACGGCCGCGACGACCGCGGCCCGGAACAGGCCCACGCTCCGTTCCCGCTTCGCCCGGCCGAGAACGTGCACCTGTGCGGACGCACCGAGGGCAGCGCGCTCTGCCTCGCCGACGCACTCCACTGGTTCCACTGGCTCTACTGGTGCCACCGGTCCCGCGACCGGGCGGACCTCGCCGTCGCCGAGTCGGTGACCTGGTGCTCCCTCACCGAACCGGCCGACTCCCCGGCCCGCACCGCTCCTCGGCTGCGCTGCGAGTGGCTGCTGCCCGGCCACGGCGACCGCAGGCACCCGCCCGCCGACGAGTCCACCCGCGGCCTGCACACCCTCGCCGACCGCACCGCCCGGCTCGCGCCCCGTCCGGCCGACTTCACCGCCCTGCGCTGGTGACCCACCGCCCGGCCGCCCAGCCGCCCGGCCGTCGAGCGGTGGCCGGTCCGGTCGGCCCACCTCCGGCACCGGCCCTCCGCCCGACCATCCGCCCGTCCGCCCGTCCGCCCGTCCGCCTGCTCGCCCGCCCACCGAGTCCCTTCACCCGCAGGCGAGTTGACGCTCCTGCGCTAGCCCTCCCGGCGCACCCGGATCGCGGCCTCCTCCGCCGTCAGCCCGGGGCGCGACGCGGGCTCGTCCTCCTCCTCGCTGCCCGGCTCCCCCACGTCCGGCCGCTCGGCCGCCAGCCGCTGGTCCAGGGACTCGCCGCGGGCCTGCTCCTCGCCCGTCACGCCGAAGGACTCCGCCGCGACCGGCCGGTCGCCGGGGACGGACGGGCGCTGCGGGTCGGCGGCGGCCCGGGCGGTGGGCGAGCCGTCCTCCAGGTCCGGCAGGCCCTCGTCCTCGGGGAACGCCGCCGGGTCGGGCGGGGCGGCCCGTTCGGGGTCGAGCGCGGCGGGGGCGTCCTCCACCGCGTCCGGGCGCACCGGGCGGGACGGCACCTTCGGCGGACCGGGCGGGTCGAGCTCCCGGGTGACGCCACCGCCACCACCGCCGTCGCCCGCGAGCCGCTCGTCCGGCTGGACGCCCGGCACCGGCCCCTCGGCGATCTCGGGCTGCTGCTCGTCGCTGCCCGCCACGTTCGCCGTGCCGCCCTTGCCGATCGGGGCGGGCTCGCGTTCGGTGCCGTCGTCCGCGGGCTCCCGGTCCTCCTCGGGCTCCTGCCAGCCGGTGTCCGCGGGGCCGATCGCCCCGCCCATGTCGTGCAGCGGGCGTTCCTGCCGTCCCATCGTGGTGACCTCCCATCGGGTCCGGTCCGCCTCGGAGCGACGGACCGGCACGTGTGCCAGCGCGCCTGCCCGGCCTCCGCCGACCGGAAACGGGCCCGGTCATCCGCCGTCGCCCCTCCCCCGGCCGCATCCGCACGGAAAAATTTTTCCTCCTTGACAGAAAAATTTGTCGGTACGATCCTGGAGGGGTGTTGGACGTCGCCGTGATCGAAGATCCCGCCGCCGCCGAAGCCTCGCTGGACCCGATGCGGGCCCGGCTGCTGGCGGCCCTGGCCGAGCCGGGCTCGGCCGCCATGCTGGCCGCCCGGCTCGGGCTGCCCCGGCAGAAGGTCAACTACCACCTGAAGGAGTTGGAGCGGCACGGCCTGGTGGAGCTGGCCGAGGAGCGCCGCAGGGGGAGCATGACGGAGCGGGTGTACCGGGCCACCGCGGCCTCGTACGTGATCTCGCCGGCCGCGCTGGCGGCGGTCAGCCCGGACCCGTCGCGTTCGCCCGACCAGCTCTCCGCGCGCTGGCTGCTGGCGCTCGGTGCCCGGATGGTGCAGGAGGTCGGCTCGCTGCTGACGGGCGCGGCCCGGGCCCGGCAGCGGGTGGCCTCGTTCGGGATCGACGCCCGGGTCCGGTTCGCCTCGGCGGCCGACCGGGCGGCGTTCGCGGAGGAGCTCTCGCAGGCGGTCACCGCCCTGGTGGGCCGCTACCACGACGAGTCGGCCCCGCAGGGCCGTGTCCACCGGGTGGTGGTCGGCCTGCACCAGGTCCCGGACGCGGCACCACCCGGCACCCCGTCCCCGTCCCCGTCCCCGACTCAGAACCCGTCCCCGTCCCCGTCCCCGTCGCCGCAGGAGGGCTGATCCCGTGCCGCACCCCTTCGAGCTGGAATTCGAGCTGGCGCTGCCGGCCGACCCGGAGCAGGTCTGGGCGGCGATCGCCACCGGCCCGGGCATCGACGCGTGGTTCATGGGCCGCAACGAGGTGGACCCCCGGGTCGGCGGGACGGCCGCGATGGAGACCGGCGGCCACCGGGAGACCTCGACCGTCACCGCGTACGAGCCGGGCAGGCGCTTCGCCACCCGTACCGAACCGGGCCCGGACGGCCGGTTCATGGCCTTCGAGTACCTGGTCGAGGGCCGCGACGGCGGCAGCACCGTCCTGCGGGTGGTGCACAGCGGCCTGCTCGGCGACGACTGGGCGGACGAGTACGACGCGCTGCGCAGCGGCTGGCCGTTCCACCTGCACACCCTGCGCGAGTACCTGGCGCACTTCGCGGGCCGCACCGCCGTCCCGGTGTTCGCCGTCCGCCCGACGGCCGACCGTCCCGCCGGGGAGGTCCGGGCGGCGCTGACCGCCGCCCTCGGCCTCCCGCCCGACCCGCCGGTCGGCGCCCGGGTGCACGCCGAACCGGCCGGACTGCCGCCGCTGGACGGCGAGTTGGTGTGGTCGGACGGCGAGCGCTTCGAGGTCCGCACCGCCGACGGGCTGTACGCCTTCCTGCACCCGGCGGGCGTGCTGCTGCTCTTCCACCACCTGTTCGCGGAGCCGGCCCCCGACGCCCGCACCGCCGAGAGCGCCTGGCAGCACTGGCTGTCCGCCCTGCCCGTCCCACCCGCCCACCGCCCCTGACCCCGCCCGCCCGCGCCGCCACACACGCACTGCCACCACACGCCCGCACTGCCCCCCGCAGCACCGACAGAACGAGGTACCCCCGATGCGCACGCTGATCAGCACCGCCTTCGTCTCCCTGGACGGCGTGATGGAGGCCCCCGGCGGCGAGCCGGGCTACCGCAACTCCGGCTGGACGTTCAAGGACATCGACTTCGTCCCGGAGGCGTTCGAGATCAAGGGCCGGGAGCAGGAGCAGGCCGGGGCGGTGCTGCTGGGCCGGGTCAGCTACCAGGCGTTCAGCCCGGTGTGGCCGGGCATGCCGGAGTTCGCCCGCTACAAGACCCTGCCGAAGTACGTGCTGTCGACCACCCTCGGCCCGGACGGCCTGGTCGACGACTGGGGTCCGACCACGATCCTGCGCTCGGTGGACGAGGTGGCCGCCCTGAAGGAGACCGACGGCGGCCCGATCATCGTGCACGGCAGCGCCCGCCTGAACCACGCGCTGTCCGACGCGGGCCTGGTCGACCGCTACCACCTGCTGGTGTTCCCGCTGCTGCTGGGCGCGGGCAAGCGGCTGTTCAGCGACACCGACAAGGACGTGCAGAAGCTGGAACTGGTCGAGTTCGCGGCCTTCTCCAACGGCGTGCAGAAGAACGTCTTCGACGTGGTCCGCTGAGCCACCCCGCGCCCTCGCCTCCCCGCCACTTCCAAGGTAGCGCGCACCGGGGGCCTTGCCGCAAGGGCCCCGCGGGGGCGCAGAATGTCCGGTCGGAGACGGGAAGAAGCGAGAAGTCCGGTAGGTGGTGTTTTCTCACCGTCCGGGCGGTCGGGGAGAGTTGATGATCGACGTGCTGGTGGTCGGCGGCGGGCCGACCGGGTTGATGCTGGCGTGTGAGTTGCGGCTGCACGGGGTGGGCGTGGTGCTGCTCGAACGGCTGGCGGCGCCGACCGGGGAGTCCCGGGGGCAGGGGTTGCACGCCCGCAGCGTGGAGGTGATGGATCAGCGGGGGCTGCTGGAGCGCTTCCGGGCGGTGAGCGAGGAGTTCCGGGTCGGCGGCCTGTTCGCGGGGGAGGCGCGGCCGTGGCCGGAGGGGATGGACACGGCGCACCCGTACGGGCTGGCGACGCCGCAGCCGGTGACGGAGCGGCTGCTGTGGGAGCGGGCCGGGGAGTTGGGCACGGACCTGCGGCGCGGCTGCGAGGTGGTCGGGCTGGTCCAGGACGGCGCGGGGGTGGAGGTCGAGCTGGCGGACGGGGCGCGGCTGCGCTCGCGCTGGCTGGTGGGGTGCGACGGCGGGCGCAGCACGGTGCGCCGGTTGGCGGGGGTGGCGTTCCCGGGCGAGCCGGCGACGGTGCAGACGCTGCTGGGGCAGTTGGAGGCGACGGAGGAGCCGGAGCGGATCGCCGAGGTGGTGGCGGAGGTCCGGCGCACCCAGTTGCGGTTCGGGCTGCACCACGAGGGCGGCGGGGTGTACCGGGTGATCGTTCCGGCGGAGGGGGTGTCGGAGGACCGCGCGGCGCCGACGCTGGAGGAGTTCCGGGCCCGGCTGCGCGCGGTGGCGGGGACGGACTTCGGGGTGCACTCGCCGCGCTGGCTGTCCCGGTTCGGGAACGCGACCCGGCAGGCGGAGCGGTACCGGTCGGGCCGGGTGCTGCTGGCGGGCGACGCCGCGCACGTCCACCCGCCGACGGGCGGCCAGGGCCTGAACCTGGGCGTGCAGGACGCGTTCAACCTGGGCTGGAAGCTGGCCGCCGAGGTGGCCGGCTGGGCCCCGCCGGGGCTGCTGGACACGTACCACGCGGAGCGGCACCCGGTCGGCGCGGCGGTGATCGCGCACACCCGGGCGCAGATGACGCTGCTGGGCACGGCGCCGGGCGCGGTGGCGCTGCGCGGGGTGTTCGCCCGGCTGATGGACTTCCCGGACGTCAACCGGTACATCACCGGCGTCATCTCGGGGGTCGACCTCCGGTACGACCTCGGCCCGGGCCCGGCCCTGCTGGGCCGCCGCCTGCGGGACGTGCGGCTGGTGGACGACCCGGGGGCGGGGCGGCTGTACGAGCGGATGCACGCCGGGCGGGGCCTGCTGCTGGACCGGACGGGGCGGCTGTCCGCGGACGCGGGCCTGGACGGGGACGGCTGGAAGGGCCGGGTGGACGTGCTGGTGGACGGCTGCCCGGAGCTGCCGGCCCCCGCGGTGCTGCTGCGCCCGGACGGGCACGTGGCGTGGGTCGGCGGAGAGGCGGCGGAGGCGCCCGGGGCGGAGCCGGGGGCGGGGTCGGAGGCGGGGCCGGGGTCGGAGGCGGGGCCGGGGTCGGCGGGCCCGGACGGGCTGGTGGCGGCGCTGGAGCGCTGGTTCGGCCCGGCGGAGTGGGCCGCGGCCTGAGGCCCTGCCCCCCCTCGCACGTCCGCGCCTTCCGCCAACTTCCCCGTCCAGCAGGGAACTTACCGGCTCCATTCACTCCATGGAGTGCATTGATCACCAAACGCGGCCGAACCCGGTAAGCGGACCGGCCCGCCCCACTCCCCTCCTTCGAACCGGCCGACAGCCGGCCGCGACCGCACCGAAGGAGACCGGTCCCATGACCGTCGTACCGCTCGACCCCGCCTCGCCCGCCTCGCACGCCGTGGGCATCGACTTCGACCAGACGCTGGTCGCGCACGACGACGGCTGGCAGGACGGCCGGATCTACGGCAGGCCGGTCCCGGGGGCGATCGAGTCGCTGCGCGCGTTGAAGCGGGTCCGTTCGGTGTTCATCATGACCGCCCGCCCGCGCCGCTTCCACCCCGCCGTGGCGGGGTGGCTGCGCGAGCACTCCGGGCTGGAGACGCTGGTGGACGAGGACCCGGAGCGCGCCTACTGGCAGGGCGACTGCCTGCTGGTGACCAACAAGAAACTGGGCGCCGCCGTCTACATCGACGACCGGGCGATCCGCTTCACCGGCGACTGGACCGCCACCCTCACCCAGGCCCGCCA
The DNA here is from genome assembly GCF_044769485.1 of Kitasatospora sp. NPDC090308. Lineage (NCBI taxonomy): Bacteria > Bacillati > Actinomycetota > Actinomycetes > Kitasatosporales > Streptomycetaceae > Kitasatospora > Kitasatospora sp. NPDC090308. Next base: position 27,854 of record NZ_JBIVXY010000019.1, read on the forward strand.
CGCGATCGGCCTCCCCTCGGCCCCGTCCTCGGCCGCCCGCCCACCGCGCAGCACACCGGCTGACCTGGCCCGGCACTTCCCCGATCGCTGCTGACCCGCCTCCGGTGCGCCACCGGCCTTCGACCGGCGGGCCGCTGACACGCCGTCACCGGACCTGCCGCCGCACCGGCGGGTCCGGCACACTGCTGACCGGGGGTCGGGAAACTTCCGGGAGGAGTGCCGTGTCCACAGCGAAGACCGTCGGGGCGAGTACCGAGGACGGCGACCCGCTCGCGCTCGCGCTGTTCGGGCTCACCGTGGTCAGCGGGCTGATCGACGCCGTCAGCTACCTCGGCCTCGGGCACGTCTTCGCCGCCAACATGACCGGCAACGTGGTCGTCATCGGCTTCGCCCTGGCCGGGGCGCCCGGCTTCTCCGTCCTCGGGTCGATCACCTCGCTCGCCGCGTTCCTGCTCGGCGCGGCCCTCGCCGGGCGCCTGACCGCCGGGCGGCTGCGGTTCGCGCTGGTCGCGGAGACGCTGCTGCACCTGGCGGCGGCGGGCGTGGTGTTCGCCGCCGGCACCGGCGGGGACGTCCAGTACGGGGTGATCGCGCTGCTGGCCGTGGCCATGGGCATCCGCAACGCGACGGTCCGCAGCCTCGGCGTCCCCGACCTGACCACCACCGTCCTCACCATGACGCTCACCAGCCTCGCCGCCGAGCCGCACTCGCCCCGCCGGCGCCGCCGCTTCCTGGCCGCCCTGACCATGCTCGCCGGTGTCGTCCCGGGCTCCGTGCTCGTCCTGCACGGGCAGGCCGGCTGGGCCCTGATCGCGGCGGCGGCCCTCACCACGGCCACCTGGGCGCTCTACCGCGAACCGGCGGACGGCTCCCGCAGCGCCTGAGCGGAGGCCAGTGGTCTCAGCCGCCGGTCCCAACCGCCGGTCCCAACCGCCGGTCTCAGCCGCCGGGCCTGCGCCACAGGACGGCCTCGCTGCCGGGCTGCCGCACCGAGAACCGGCCGGACGGTGAGAACTCCCGCAGCAGGGCGCGCAGTTCGGCCTCGAAGGCGGGCAGGCCGGCGCCGAACAGGTGCGGCGCGGAGGAGGACAGCGACAGCACGCCCGCCACCACCTGGTCCGCGTCCCGCTCCAGCGCCTGTCCACCGGGGACGACCAGCCGCTCGGGGCCCAGCAGCCCGGCCCGGGCGTACACCCGGGACTCGCCGCCGGGCGTGCCGTGCGGCAGGACGCCGCGCCCGGCCCGGCGGACCGGGCCCAGGTGGCGGCGCACCAGGGCGTCGATCGCGGGCTGCGGGACGAGCGGGTGCGGCAGCGGGGCGGGCTCGGCGGGGAGCGGCTCGGACTTCCAGTCGGCGAGGTGCACCAGGGTGCCGCCGGGGCGGAGCATGGCGCGGGCGGTCGCGGCGACCGGCTCCCGGTCCATCCAGTGGAAGGACTGGGCGAACGCGATGACGTCGAACACGCCCAGCCCGTGCGGGAGTTGCTCGGCCCGGGCATGCACCCAGCGGGTCCGTCCGGCGAGTCCGGCGCGGGCGGCGGACCGGGCCGCCTCGGCGACCATGGCGGCGTCCGCGTCCAGGCCGACCGTCTCGGCGAACCGGTCGGCGAGCCCCAGCGCGAGCGTGCCGGGCCCGCAGCCGACGTCCAGCAGCCGCCCAGTGCCGTCCAGCCGCAGCGCCCCGGCCAGCGCGTCGGCCAGCCCGGGCGCGTACGGGAGCCGGCCACGGGCGTAGTACGGGGCCGCCCCCGCGAACAGCGTGTCGTCCCACTCCCGGCCCTCGACCACGCGTCCCGCCGCCTTCCGGTTCCGTTCCGCCGAGGTCCGATCATGGCGCGGAACCGTCCGGTGCGCCCCGCCTTTTCGCCAACCGTCCGGCTGTTCACCCTTTCTGGCGATCAGTCGGCATTCGTGCGCCCGGGCGGTCGGATTCGGCCGGCGAAGGGCGACGCGGAGTGATCGGCACTGATCGGGAAGTGGGCGAACGGGCGCGATCCGGCCATGATTCACCCCGACTGGTCCAGACCATTGACGCTGTTCGGACCCGGGCAGAGGATCGATCGCACCGGGACGGAGCGGCCCCGCCCGATCCGGGCCTCCCCCTCCGCCACCGGCTCTCCCCACGACCGACCGATCCAAGGAGTCCCCATGCGCGCTCGCACCACCGCCAAGGCAGCCTCCGTCCTCGCCCTGGGCAGCGCCCTCGCGCTGACCCTCGGCGGCGCCGCGTTCGCGGCCGGCGGCCCGACCGACCTCAGCGGCAAGGGCTGCCCGAGCGTCTACAACAACCAGGCCAACGGCGGCACTTACACCCAGTCGCTGATCAAGAAGTTCGTCGCCGCCAACGGCATCCAGTACGGCGACTACAAGGTGGTCTTCCACAACTCGGCTGGCATTCCGTCGAACCTGCCGAACGCCGAGTACCGCTGCCACTGACCTCGCGCCCGGCAGCACCCGGCAGCACCCGACGCCCGGTCGGCGGAGGAAACTCCCCGGCCGGGCAGCGGCGTTCACCGAGCCGTTATCCAACCGGAGCTCTGCACAATGCCCCTGACGGCGCATCAGCAGGAAACCCGGACGGCGCGATCCGGCCACGCTTCCGGCCAAGTGGTCCAGACCATTGACCGGAGTGGCCGCACCCCAGCAGGATCTTGCACGCCGGGACGGCCCTCGCTCCCCCGGCCCGGCCGCCCCCTGCCCCGGCGGCCCCGCCGCCGACTTCCCCAGGAGTTCCGATGGCCCCGCGCCGCGCCGCCCGAGCACTCACCATCACCGCCCTCGCCGGCGCCCTGGCCCTCACGCTGGCCGGCCCCGCCGCGGCGTCCCCCGTCGCCAACCTGAGCGGCCTGGGCTGCCCAGCCACCTACTCCAACAACTACGGCGACGGCCAGTTCCAGCAGTTCCGCACCTCCACCTACGTCGCGGGCAACGGCTTCCGGCACGGCGTCTACGACATCTACTTCATCAACTGGTCCGGCAGGCGCTACCAGGGCAGCGCCGACTACATGTGCTGACGCCCCGCCACCCCGGCCGACCCGCCCGGACCCGGCGCCGTCAGGGCTCCGGCAGCTCCGCCGACCGGCCCCCGGCCGCCCGCAGCGACGGTACGCACAGCGCGGCCCCGGGCAGCGCGTCGGGCGGACGGGAGAGCGTCAGGCCGATCACGGCGCACCCGGCCGCCGCGCCCGGGCTCGACGCCCGGCCGGTGCGCGGCCGGCAGGTACGCCTCGGGGTGCGGCTCGGCCTCCCGGACGCCCTCCCCGTCCTCCCCGTCCACCTGCACCGCCGGCAGCGGCGGCCCGGCCGGCGCGAACCTGCGCCGCACCGCGTCCCGGCCGCCCGAGATGACCAGCGCCCAGCCGCCCGGGCGCAGCGCCGTCAGCAGTCCGGCCGCGCCGTCCCCCTCTCCCGCCCCCTCCCCCGCTCGGTCGGCCCGGTCGGCCCCGTCCGGCCACGGTCAACACCGGTCGGCGCCGCGCCCGCCGACCGTCCGGGGGAGGATGTGCGCACCGGCGGCCCGGAACGGCTGCGATTATCGCCGCCGGGACGCCGCTATCCGAACGATTTCTGCCGGGATCACCCCTTTGACCATGGTTTGGTCCCGGCGCGGGAGAGTCCAGGACGTGGCCCGGGCATGGCCCGGAGCGGGTGGGGGACGTAGTCTGCGGGCATGACTGACGCCGCACACCTCACCCCCCAGGTCGCCTTCGAGACGCTGCTGGCGGGCAACCGCAGGTTCGTCGCCGGTTCCCCGAACCACCCCAACCAGGACGCCGCCCGCCGGGCCCAGACCGCGCCGTCCCAGACCCCGTTCGCCGTGCTGTTCGGCTGCTCCGACTCGCGGCTCGCCGCCGAGATCATCTTCGACCAGGGCCTCGGCGACCTGTTCGTGGTCCGCACCGCCGGCCACGTGCTGGGCCCCGAGGTCCTCGGCAGCATCGAGTACGGCGCGAGCGTGCTCGGCACGCCGCTGGTGGTCGTCCTCGGCCACGACTCCTGCGGCGCCGTCGGCGCCACCCGGGAGGCCGTCGCCGCGGGCTCCAGCGGCGAGGGCTTCGTCCGGGACGTCATCGAGCGGGTCACCCCCAGCGTGCTGGCCGCCAACGCCGCCGGCTACACCGACAACTCCGACTTCATCGACGAGCACATACGGCACACCGTGTCCCTGCTGGTGGACCGTTCGCAGACGCTGGCGGCCGCGGTCGCCGCGGGCACCACCGCCGTCGTCGGCCTCTCCTACCGCCTGGTGGACGGCACCGCCCACCTGGTCACCACCCGCGGCCTGGACCTCCCGGCCCCCGCCGCCGCCTGACCCCCGCCCGTCCGCCCTCCGGCGCTCCCCGCAGCCCCGTCCCGCACCCCGGGCCGGGGCTGCGGCGTTCGGCGACCCCCACCCCCGACCCGCCCCTCCCGGGTGACGCGGATCACAGCGGGGCGGGCGGAGGAGGCGAAATGCGGCGGCGCGCAGGGCGGTTGACGCGTGGGACCAGCTGTACACGGGCGTCCGCCGCCACCGACCGTGAGGAACCTCGATGACCGTCACCGAGCCCACCCCGGGCACCGACTCCGCCGACTCCGCAGGCTCCACCGCCTCCCGGGCGGCCGAGGTGCTGTCCCGGCCCGTCGCGATCAACGGGCTGACCGTGCCCAACCGCATCGCGATGGCGCCGATGACGCGCCAGTTCTCGCCCGGCGGCGTGCCCGGCGAGGACGTGCGCGGGTACTACGCCCGCCGGGCCGCCGCGGGCGTCGGGCTGATCGTCACCGAGGGGACGTACGTCGGCCACGAGTCGGCCGGCCAGAGCGACCGCATCCCGCGCTTCCACGGCGAGGAGCAGCTGGCCGGGTGGGCCCGCGTCGCCGAGGACGTCCACGCGGCGGGCGGAACCATCGTCCCGCAGCTGTGGCACATCGGCATGGTGCGCAAGCAGGGCCAGCAGCCGTTCCCGGACGCCCCCGCGATCGGGCCGTCCGGCATCCGGCTGGACGGCACCGAGGGGACCGGGCAGGCGATGACCCGCTCCGACCTGGACGCCGTGATCGGCGCGTTCGCCGAGGCCGCGGCCGCCGCCGAGCGGATCGGCTTCGACGGCGTCGAGCTGCACGGCGCGCACGGCTACCTGCTCGACCAGTTCCTGTGGGCGGGCACCAACCGCCGCACCGACGGGTACGGCGGCGACCCGGTCGCCCGGACGAAGTTCACCGCCGAGCTGGTCGCCGCGGTGCGCGCGGCCGTCTCGCCCCGGTTCCCGGTCATCTTCCGCTACTCGCAGTGGAAGTCCGACAACTACGACGCCCGGCTCGCCGAGACCCCGCAGGAGCTGGAGGCGATCCTCACCCCGCTCGCCGAGGCCGGCGTCGACGCCTTCCACGCCTCCACCCGCCGCTACTGGGTCCCCGAGTTCGACGGCTCCGACCTCAACCTGGCCGGCTGGAGCAAGAAGCTCACCGGCCTGCCCGCCATCACCGTCGGCTCGGTCGGCCTGGACGGCGACTTCCTCGGCGCCTTCGCGGGCGAGGGCGCCCCGGTCCAGGGCATCGACGACCTGCTCGACCGGCTGGAGCGCGACGAGTTCGACCTGGTCGCCGTCGGCCGCGCCCTCCTCCAGGACCCGCAGTGGGCCGCCAAGGTCCTCTCCGGCCGCACCGCCGACCTGCGCCCCTACGACGCGGCGGCGGCCCGCACCCTGCACTGACGCCGTCCCGCCCGTCCGTCTGTTCGCCCGTGGGGCCGCTCGGCCGGAAGACCCGCCGAGCGGCCCGCGGACCGTCCGGGGCGCCGGTCCGCCCTCACGTCAGTCCTCCTCCCGCGCGGCCGGCAGGGTGCGGTACCCGCGCAGCGGCGAGCGGGCCAGCAGGACGGCGGGCCCGGCCATCGGCGCGACGCCCGTCCCCAGGGCGGTGGGCGCCGACCGGGAGGCGGCCAGCGGGGTGGTGCCCCGGGTGACGACACCGGCCGCCGCCGCGACCCGGCCCAGGTAGCGGGTCGGCGTCACCCGGGCCCGCAGGTCCGCGGCGGCGATCGTCCGGCCCACGACGACGAAGCCGATCAGTACCTGGGCGGTCGCCACCAGCGGCACCGCTCCCCGGGGAGGAGCCCGGCGAGCGGTGCGCCGACGGCGGCGACGGGGGCCGGTGCGGAGAACACGAAGACCATCCGGATCTCGCCGAACCGCCGCCGCAGCCGGGGCCCGACCAGTGAGGCAGGCACGCCCGCCGCCGCCCCCGCCGTCGACAGCGCGCCGTACAGCCACGGCGCCGGGCCGAGGTCGCGCAGCAGGAACACCGGTAGGACCGCCAGGATCGCGCCCGCGCCCAGGTTGTTGAGCGCCGCCTGCGGGATCAGCAGCCGCAGCACCGGCCGCCGGGCCGTCATCCGGACGCCCCCGGCGATCTCGTGGCGCAGCCGGCGCGGACCACCGGAGGCTGCGGTGTCCGCGTCCGGCCGGACGCCGCGCACCAGCAGGCAAGGCAGCAGGTGCAGGACGGCGGCCGGCCCGTACAGCAGCGGGGCCGGGACGCTCTGGGTGAGGACGCCGGCCACGCCCGGGGAGACCGCCCGGATCGCGTTCTCGGAGGTCTGCCACCGGGCGTCGGCGTCGGCGACCCGGCGTTTGGAGACCAGCAGCGGCGGCACGCTGGTGTGCGCGACGTCGAAGAACACCCCCGCCACGCTGACCGCCAGGGCCACCGCGAACAGCTGGGGCACCGTCAGAACGCCCCAGCGCGGAGGCGGCGTCGGCGGCGAGCAGCACGGTCCGCTTGCGGCGCCACCGGTCGACCCAGGCGGCGGCCGGCAGGCCCACCAGCAGGTACCCGAGCCGGGCGAACCGCGACCAGGTCGGCCTCCAGCGCCGTCGCGTGCAGCAGCACCACGGCGGTGACGGGCAGCGAGAACCCGGCGACCTCCGCCGCGGAGTCGCGCAGCACCTCCGTCTCGCCGCCGCCGTCCCGGACCGCCCCGGCCCGGCCAGGCTCCGCTCCCCCGTCCCGGTCACCACCGCCGGGCCCTCCCCTTCGCAGCACCGCAGCTGCCGTCACCGTCGCCGACGTGAGCGGACCGGCCCGCATCAGGACTGCCCTGCACCGCCGGGCGGGTGTCCGACCGTACCTGGGGAGTCCTGTTGCGGGCTGACGCGCCGTCAACCGAACAGGGGCGGGGCGTCAGCCGGTGCGCGCGGTGGCGCTGCGGTAGACGTCGTCCGAGGTGCCACGGCTCCGTCGCCCCCGAATCTGAGTGCGCGTACTCATGCCGCCCCCGCCGCCGTACGAGAGGCTCGCTCCTCAGACTACGCGCGCACAGCAGCACGGAGAGGATGCGGGCCGGTGAGCTCAACCGGGGGGAAGGCCACGCCCAGCCGAGGGACGGGCCGGTGGCGGGCGGTCAGCGGATCGCGCACGGCGAGGTCGGCGGCGGTCGGAGCCGGTCTGGGGCTCTGCTGGCTCGGTCTGGCCGCGCTCCCGTGGGCCGGCCTCCTCCCGTGCGACCGGCAACAGGAGTGGGGCTGCCTGGGGGTGGGGCTGCTGTTCCTCGCGGTCAGCGCCGTCGCCGGCTTCCTGCTGAGCTGGCTCGCACTGCGGCTGGTGGGCGTCCGCCCGGCCTGGCGGGTCGTCGCGGTGGCCGTCCTGCTCTTCTGGCTGGCCGACAACCTCTACTACCGAGCCGGCTCCCGGATCCCCCCGGACGTACTGCTGCCGTTCGCCTCCACCGCGCTGTTCGCACTCGCGGCCGTCCTGACCGCCCCCAGACCGCCCCGCTGGCGACCGCGCATCGCCCTGCTCCTCGTCCTCGCCCTCTGCTGGCCGCTGTCCGCCCTCCTCGGCGAGCACCAGGCGGACGAACACCTCCGCGACGAGATCACCGGCGCCGGCGTCCCGCTGTACGCCCCGGACCTCACCGACTACCGCCTGCACAGCCCCCTGGCCAACCAGCCCGCCCACTGGTTCGGCTTCACCCTGCTCCCCGCCCACCCGGCCACCGACAACCCCGACGACGCCGACGACGCCGACGACCGAGCCGTCCGGGTGACCGTCCAACCGGTACGGGACACCTTCCGCCCCCCGCTCTGCGACGCCCTGGACCTCGGCAGCACGGTGCGCGCCGAGAACTGCGAGCAGGTCACCCCGGACACCTGGCGCCAGGTCGGCCCCTACACGCTCCACTACTTCGTCCGCCGCGGCGACTACCTGATCGTGATGTCCGCCGACAGCAAGAACACCACCACAGCCGACCTGCAAACCCTGACGTCGACCCTCACCCGACGCACCCCGGACTACTTCCTCCACTGAGCGGCCCACCGCAACTCCGCTCCGAACACGGGACCGTCGAGCCCCGCCGTCAAGCCACGTGCACGACCAGCGGGTCGACCTCGTTCGGGGTGCGCGTCCTCCTCCACGACCGGACGCGGCACGTCCTGGCGCGCGTTGGCGATGACCTCGGTGTTCGCGCCGGTCCGGATGTCCTCCCCGCCGGCCTTGCGGCCGCCGGCCCGACCAGAGGCGGTCTCGTCAGCGCGCCAGAAATCGGCCCAGTTCCCTCGCCCTCCCGCGGAGTTCCTCTTCCCACGCCTGGCTGTCCTCGTTGTCGGCTGCGGATCCGTTCGCTGAAATCTGCAGGTCGCGAAACTCGGAAGCCGGAGCGGCGCTGAGCGACGCCGCCCCGTGCAGCTCGACGCCCGCCCGCTCGGCGAGAGCCAGCACCGTGATGAGGAATCCCTCGGTCAGAGCCCGCACGACGGCGTGCGGAGTCTGTCGGTGCCGGGCCAGGAGTGCGTGGGCGAAGACGCCGAGCGCCGCCGGGTCGACCTGGCACTCGTCCGACACCATGGGCCCGATGCCGGACGGGAGGTCAAGTTCTTCCTCGAAGACCGCCACCTGGCGCAGGAACAACCGGGATGCCCCGTTGGACGGGTTCCAGAGGGTCTCGTCGCCCCTGTCGTAGTACTGGCTCACCCGGTTGCCTCCCAGCCCGTCCGAACAGGCAGCGTAGCCTGAGGATCTCCAGGGAACGGAGACCGTTGGCGGCACTATCCGGCGATACCAATCCCACAACCCGTCCGGGACCGGACGCTCGACAAGTCCCTCCACAACCATCCCACGACCCCCGGCACCAGAAGAGACGGCTCCTCAGCCGACCCGCCCGGCCCGGTGGGCGGCGATCAGGTCGCGGTACCAGGCGAACGACGCCTTCGGCGTGCGCCGTTGCGTGGTGAAGTCGACGTGGACCAGGCCGAAGCGCTGGCTGTAGCCCTCGGCCCACTCGAAGTTGTCGAGGAGGGACCAGGTGCAGTAGCCGCGGACGTCGATGCCGTCGGCGGTGGCGCGGGCGAGGGCGTCGAGGTGGGTGGCGAGGTAGTCGATGCGGAAGGTGTCGTCGAGGGTGGCGTCGGTGGAGCAGCCGTTCTCGGTGATGGTGATCGGGGGGAGGGCGGCGCCGTAGCGGTCGCGGAGGGTCAGGAGGAGTTCGTGCAGGCCTTCGGGGACGACGGGCCAGCCGAAGTGGGTGCGGGGGACGCCTTCGACGGGGGCTTCGGCGAAGGGGAGGCCGGGGTCGGTGGGGGCGGCGATCCGGGTGGGGTTGTAGTAGTTGACGCCGAGTCCGTCGAGGCCGGGGGCGGCGATGAGGGTGAGGTCGCCGTCGCGGACGGCGCCGCCGAGGTCGGGTCCGGGGCCGAGGCCGTACGCGGTGAGGTCGGGGTAGCGGCCGAGGAGGAGGGGGTCGGTGAACAGGCGGTTGTGCAGGGCGTCGTAGGCGTCGGCGGCGGCGACGTCGGCGGGATCGGAGGTGGCGGGGCGGACGGGGGTGAGGTTGTTGGCGATCAGGACGTCGAGGCCGCGGGTGCGCAGTTCGGCGGCGGCCAGGCCGTGGGCGAGGAGTTGGTGGTGGGCGGCGGGGAGGGCGTCGAGGACCAGGGCGTGGCCGGGGGCGTGGATGCCGAGGGCGTGGCCGTAGACCAGGTGCACGAAGGGCTCGTTGAGGGTGATCCAGGCGGGGACGCGGTCGCCGAGCCGGTCGGCGGCCAGCGCGGTGTAGTCGGCGAAGCGGTGGGCGGTGTCGCGGTGCAGCCAGCCGCCGGCGTCTTCGAGGGCCTGCGGGAGGTCCCAGTGGAAGAGGGTGGGCAGCGGGGTGATCCCGGCGTCCAGGAGGCCGTCGACCAGGCGGTCGTAGAAGTCGAGTCCGGCGGGGTTGGCGGGGCCGCGGCCGGTGGGCTGGACGCGCGGCCAGGCGAGCGAGAACCGGTAGGTGTCGAGGCCGAGTTCGCGCATCAGGGCGATGTCCTCGGGCCAGCGGTGGTAGTGGTCGCAGGCGGTGCGTCCGGTGTCGCCGTCCCGGATCGCGCCGGGCCGTTCGCAGAAGGTGTCCCAGACCGACGGGCCCCGGCCGTCCTCGTCGACCGCGCCCTCGATCTGGTACGCGGCGGTGGAGGCGCCCCAGCGGAAGCCGGCGGGCAGGTCGTAGCGGTCGGTCATGGGGGTCCTTCCAGACGGCACGATCCGGGAAACGCGAGGAGTGCTCATATTAGGGAGCCCCGCCCGCTCGAAGCCAGGGTCGGGATCGGGGCCGGCGTCGGAATCAGGGCCGGGGGTCGGGGCCGGGGTCGGACGTGGCCGGGCCGCCCGGCGGAACGGCGCCCGGCCGCGGCGGTACTGTCGTCGCGGACGCCCGGCCGGCCGATGACGCCGCCGCCGGGGTCCGCCCGAACTGACCAGACAGGTCCGTGCGGGGGCCGCGTCCAGCACGGCGGGGCCCGCGCCGGACGAAGCCGGAACGGTGGTCCATGGCCTCGCCCCGTCGTACGACGCTGAACGATGTCGCCCGGGAGGTCGGCGTGAGCGCCAAGACCGTCTCCCGGGTGCTGAACGGCGACGGGCCGACCTCCCGGGAGACCCGGGAGAAGGTGATGGCGGCGGTCGAGCGGCTCGGCTTCCAGCCCAACCTGATGGCCCGCAACATCCGCGTCGGCGGCCCGGACAGCACCGTCGGCCTGATCATCCCCGACATGGGCATCCCGTTCTACGGCTCCGTCGCCGGCGGGATCGAGAGCGCGGTGCGCGAACGCGGGCTGACCCTGCTGATGGGCTCCTGCGCCGACGACCCCGCACGGGAACGGGCGCTGACCGCGACGTTCCTGGCCCGCCGGGTCAGCGCGCTGCTGGTGGTCCCCACTGCGGGCGCCGACCACGCCCACCTGCGCACCGCCCGGGACGGGGGCCTGCCGGTGGTGTTCCTCGACCGTCCCGGCACCGGCCTCACCGCCGACAGCGTGGTCAGCTCCAACCGGGACGGCGCGCGCGAGGGCACCGCCCACCTGATCGCCGCCGGACACCGCCGGATCGCCTTCGTCGGCGACCGCCCGGCCACCCTCTACACCCGCCGCGAACGCCTGGCCGGCTACCGCGAGGCGCTCGACGCCGCCCGGCTGCCCCACGACCGCGCGCTCGTCCTCGACGGCCACACCGAGGCCGAGGCCGCCGACGCCGTCCAGCGCGTCCTGCGCGCCCCGCAGCCGCCGACCGCGATCCTGGCGGCCAACAACTTCGCCGCCATGGGCACCGTCCTCGGCACCGCCCGGGCCGGCCGGCGCGACGTCGCGCTCGTCTCCTTCGACGACCTCCCGTTCGCCGAGGTCCTGGAACCCGCCGTCACCACCGTGGCCCAGGACCCGGTCGCCATCGGCACCGCCGCGGCCGGGATCGCCCTGGCCCGCCTCGACGGCGACCGCACCCGGGCCCGCACGGTCACCGTCCCCACCCGCCTCATCCCCCGCGGCTCCGGCGAACTCCCCCCGCGCGCCCGGTAGTTCCGCACCGCCGCCGCAGCAGCGACCGGGGCCGGCCACCCTCCCCGGACGCGCGCGGGCCCGCTCAGGACGGTGCCGGGACCATCCGGTGCAGGCCCTTGCGGTCGTAGTAGCGGGTCATGGCGAAGCCGAAGACCAGGGCCGCCGCGAAGCCGAGCAGGATCATCAGCCAGGCCCGGGTCAGGCCGGCGTCCGCGCGGGCGTCGAAGTAGAGGATCGCGCGGACGCCGCCGGCGACCTGGCGCATCGGTTCGAAGGCGCCGAGGAAGCGGTAGAAGGACGGGGTGGCCTGGAGCGGGATGGTGGCGCCGGAGGAGGGCAGGGCCAGGGCGATGAAGACGAACATCGCGACCAGCTGGCCGATCGAGCCGAACGCCGCGTTGATCGCCTGCACGCCCAGGCCGACCGTGAGGCAGGCGCAGAACGAGAACACCCAGAGCAGGGCCGGGTGCGGGGCGTCCATGCCGAGGATGCCGATCGTGGCCAGCATGATCATCGAGGCGGTGACGGCCGACAGTCCGGCCGTCATCGCCATCTTCACCACCAGGGTCTGGGTCCGGCTGATCGGCACCGTCGGGCGGCGCGAGTGCCAGGGGCCGATCTCGCTGTCCGCGTAGCCGAGCGCCGCGTCCACGCCGTTGTGCACCAGGTTGGCGCTGAGGAAGCCGGCCAGCACCAGCAGCAGCGTGTAGTAGAAGGCGCTCAGGCCGAGCCCGGTGTGCCGGGCGATCGGGTGCCCCTGCCGGACCTGCACGTCCACCGGGTCGGCCAGCAGCAGTTTCGAGGTGGCGGGCGCGTCCGGCGCGGCGGCCGTCAGCTGCTCGCCCAGCCGGGTCGAGGAGCGGTGCGCCGCGAGCTGGGTGATCTGCCCGGCCAGCGAGGACGCCAGCGACCCGGTGCCCGGGTTGGTGAGCGTCAGCAGCACCGGACGGGCCGTCGCCTGACCGGTGGTCAGCGCGGCCACGCTGCGGGTGAAGTCCTCCGGCACCACCAGCGCCCCGTACACCCGGCCCGAGGAGAGCCGGTCCTGGGCCTCGGCCATGGACAGCCGCTGCCACTGCACCTGCCCCGGCGGCGTCCCGGCCGCGACCGCGTCCGCCAGCTCCGCGCCCAGCGGCGCCGAGCGGCCGGGCGGCGGCGGCCCGGCGTCCGAGTCGACCAGCGCGATCGGCATCCGGTGCAGGTCGTCCTGCGGCGACAGGATGCCGCCCATGTACAGCAGCGACAGCACCAGCGCCACCAGCGCGCTCAGCACCCCCGGCACCAGCCACAGCCTCCACCGGCGCAGCACCCGCGACGCCGGTGCCTGCGGGACGTGCTCGGTCGGGGGGATTCCGGTCGCCATGCCACTCCCCGCACTCGTCGCCCCGCGGCCCCCGGCCGGGAGCCCTGCCGACGATAGGGCCCGCGGGCGCCGCGACCGGCCGCGACACCCGCCGGGCTCACCCCGATGGGGCAGTCGGCCGGGCCCGGCCGGTACGGCGGCGGCACGGTTCAGGGCACGGGCGGCGGGACGGACGGTGCGGCGGCACGGACGGCGGCGCGGTTCAGGGCACGGACGGCGCGGCGGCGGCGGCCGGGCGGGTCCGGGAGCGGGCCGCGAGCAGGCGCAGTCCGAGGGTGGTGCCGAGGACCGCGCCGAAGCCGAGGGAGGTGGTGGTCAGCAGGGCGCTGGCGAAACCGGCGCCCGCGCCGCCGGTGCGGGCCGCCGCCGCGGCGAGCGACTGGAAGACCGCGGGGCCGGGCAGCAGGGCGCCGGTGATGCCGCACAGGATCATCACGGTGGGGGTGAGGTGCAGGCGCGGCGCGACGAGGGCGGCGAGCAGGGCCAGCAGCGCCGAGGAGCAGAACGCGGCCGGGGCGACGGGCACCGGGAGGGCGGTGTGCAGGACGAGGTTGGCGGCCCCGGCGACCAGCCCGGCGGCGGTGGCCGGCAGCAGCAGGCGCGGCCCGCCCCCGTTGAAGGCGGCGTTCCCGGCCGCGCCGACGGCGGAGGCCAGCAGCACCACCGGCGGGGTCAGCGCGGCGAAGTGCACGTAGTGGGCGCTGTCGGCCCAGTCCCGGACGGCGAGGCCGGCCAGGGCGGTGCCGCCGAGCAGCCCGGCGAACAGGGTGGCCACCGTGATCAGGCGGCTCGCGGCCATCAGCGCGTAGCCGTTGACGGCGTCCTCGGCCAGCGAGACCACCGACAGGATCGGCAGCAGCAGCACCAGCACCGCCGCGGCGGCGGCCACCGCCTCCCGGCCGGTGAGGACGTCGAGTTGCAGGAGCAGCGTGCAGGCGCCGACGGTGGCGGCGCCCTGGGCGGCCGACAGGTAGAACGGCTGGAGCCCGGCCCGGCCCAGCAGCCACCCCAGCCGGCCGGAGAGCAGTTGCAGGACGAAGGCCGTCACCACCGCGCCCGCGGTGCCGCCGGCCTGCAGGCTGATCGAGGCCGCCAGGGTGGCCCCGCCGAGGGCGCCGGCGATCCACGGCCGCCGGGAGAGCCGGTCGGAGTCGGCCAGCAGGCGTTCGGCCCGGGCCAGCGGCAGGCGTCCGGAGCGGATCCGCAGCACCAGCCGGTAGAGCCGGTTGAGCCCGTCCAGGGAGCGGCTCTCGTCGGTGCGGGTCACCCGGGTCATCGACGTCGGCCGGCCCTCCGCCGGGCGGTGGTAGAGGGTGATCGTCCGGGCGGTGATGTCCACCTGGAGGTCGTCGTGCGGGCCGTAGGCGGCGGCCACCGAGGCCAGCGCGGCGTCGACGGCGCTGGTCTCGGCCCCCGCCTCGAACAGCCGCTGCCCCAGCGCCAGGGCGAAGCCCATCGCCCGTTCGGCCTGGTCCGTCCGGGCCGCCTCCGGCTCCGTCGATGCGCCCGCCTCCCCCGTCCCGGTCGGTTCCGTCCCGGTCGGTGCCGTCCCGGTCGGTGCCGTCCCGGTCGGTGCCGTCCCGGTCGATGCCGTCCCGGTCCGCTGCTCCGCCGGCCCGTCGCTCACCCCGTCGCCTCCGCCCGCCCGTGCACCGGCCCGCTGCCGCCGAGGGAGAGCGTACGGTCGCGGCCCGCCCGGACCCGGTAACGACCTGCCCCGGGACGCCCCGGCGGGCGCGATGCCCGTGGAGCTGGCTTCCTGGGAGGCGGGGCTCCGAGCGAGGGGCCCGCCGACCGGGTGCCACCGCCGTGGTGCCCGCCGTTCCGCCCCGGAAGGCGACCACCGTGCACTCCTCCGAAGACCCCCGGCCCGCCCCCGCCGACCCTGCCGCCCCCACGGCCCCCGACGGCGTCGGACCGAGCGTCGGGGACGCGCCCCGGCAGCCGCCCGCCGTCGAGCCGTACCGCCACCCGGCGGCCGGCTGGGGCGCGGCGAAGAGCGTGACGAAGTTCCTGGTCCGCGAGGGCGAGTACCTGGACGGGCCGCGCGCGATCATGAGGATGAACCACGAGGACGGCGGCTTCGACTGTCCCGGCTGCGCCTGGCCGGACGACCTCAAGGGGTTGAAGCTCGACCTCTGCGAGAACGGGATCAAGCACGTCGGCTGGGAGATGACCCGCAAGCGCGTGGACCGCGCGTTCTTCGCGGCGCACACCGTCACCGAGCTGTCGGAGTGGAGCGACTTCGCGCTGGAGGACCAGGGCCGGCTGACCCAGCCGATGGTGTACGACCCGGAGACCGACCGGTACCGGCCGATCGCCTGGCGGGACGCGTTCGAGCTGGTCGGCCGGACCCTGCGGGAGCTGGACGACCCGAACCGGGCCGCGTTCTACACCTCCGGGCGGCTGGGCAACGAGGCGACGTTCCTGTACCAGCTGATGGCCCGTGAGCTGGGCACCAACAACCTGCCGGACTGCTCCAACATGTGCCACGAGGCCAGCGGACGCGCCATGCAGGCCGCGCTGGGCACCGGGAAGGGGACGGTGGACCTCAAGGACTGGGAGGCCGCCGACGCCCTGTTCATCCTCGGCGTGAACGCCGCCTCCAACGCGCCCCGGATGCTCACCGCGCTCGCCGCGGCGTACGAGCGGGGCGCGCGGATCGTGCACGTCAACCCGCTGGTCGAGGCGGCGGCCCGGCGCACGATCATCCCGCACGACTTCGTCGACATGGCGCTCAACAAGTCGACGCGGACCAGCACGCTGAACGTCCAGCCGCGGATCGGCGGTGACATGGCGCTGCTGCGCGGCATGGCCAAGGCCCTCCTGGAGCAGTCGGCGCACGACCCGAAGGCCCTGGACCGGCGCTTCGTGGAGCGGCACACCAGCGGCTTCGCGGAGTACCGCGCGGTGTGCGAGGCCACCTCCTGGGCGGAGATCGAGCGGCAGAGCGGCGTCTCGCGCGCGCAGATCCTGGCGGCCGCCCGGATCTACCGGGACGCGGACCGCAGCATCGTCAGCTGGTGCCTGGGCGTCACCCAGCACGAGCACGGGGTGGACACCGTCCGCGAGATCGTCAACCTGCTGCTGCTGCGCGGCAACCTGGGCCGCGAGGGCGCCGGCCCCTCCCCCGTGCGCGGGCACAGCAACGTCCAGGGCAACCGCACCTGCGGCATCGACCACCGGCCGGGACGGGAGTTCCTGGACCGCCTGCGCGAGGTCTGCCGGATCGATCCGCCCACCGGGCACGGCAAGGACACCGTCGCGACGATCGAGGCCATGAACCGCGGCGAGATCGAGGTGTTCGTCGGCATGGGCGGCAACTTCGCGCTGGCCGCGCCCGACACCGCCTACACCCACGCGGGCCTGCGCACCTGCGCGCTGACCGTGCACGTGTCGACCAAGCTGAACCGCAGCCACCTCGTGCACGGGCGGCAGGCGCTGATCCTGCCCTGCCTGGGCCGCACCGAGAAGGACCGCCAGCGCGGCGGCGAGCAGTCCAGCTCCGTCGAGGACTCGATGAGCATGGTGCACCTGTCCCGCGGCATGAAGCGCCCCGCCTCCCCGCTGCTGCTCTCCGAACCCGCCATCGTCGCCGGGATCGCCCGCGCGGCGCTGCCGGACAGCGCCACGCCCTGGGAGTGGTACGTCGAGGACTACGACCGGATCCGCGACACCATGGCCGAAGTCCTGGACGGGTTCGAGGACTTCAACCGGCGGGTGCGGCTACCGCTGGGCTTCCGGATCAAGCAGCCCGCCCGCGAGCTGGTGTTCCTCACCCCCTCCGGGAAGGCCGAGTTCTCCGCCGCCCCGCTGCCCGACGTCGTCCCCGCGCCCGGCACCCTCGCGCTCGGCACCATGCGCTCGCACGACCAGTGGAACACCACCATCTACTCCGACGACGACCGCTACCGGGGCGTCAAGAACCTGCGCACCCTGGTCTTCATGAACCCCGACGACATGCGCGAGCGGGGCCTCACCGAGTTCGACCCGGTCGACGTCACCGCCACCGCCCGCGACGGCTCCACCCGCTCGCTGCACGGCTACCTCGCCGTCCCGTACGACATCCCGCGCGGCTGCGCGGCCGGGTACATGCCCGAGATGAACGTGCTGTGCGCGATCGGCGACCACAGCACGCAGAGCGACCAGCCGATCATGAAGCACCTCAAGGTGACGGTCACGGCCGCCGCGGCCCGCCGGAAGGAGCCCGCCGCGGCCGGGTGACCGGCTGCTGGGCGGGGGCGCTCGGCTCCCGGGCGGGGGACGGGTTCCGGGCGGCGACCGGCACCGCCGGGTCCACCCCGGCCTCCCAGGGTTCGCCCGCCGCCGCGTCGTCCGCCTCCCGCAGTTCGACCACCGACGGAGGACGTGATCTGCGCATACCCCGCTGTACACCAGGTGCTCAGAGCAGGTGCGGCGCCCGCCAGGCGCCCACCGGGGGCCTGCCGGGAGCCCGGTGGCGGCTTCAGCGGTGGGGCGCGGGTAGGCATTCATAGGATTCTCAGAGCATTCCAAGCTTGGCCCCGTAACTGACGCCACGCCAGAATTGATCGCAGCTCATCAAGTCGGGCGGTTCGCCGTCCCGGTGCACGCTCCCAGCACCCGTTCCAGGTCTCGTCCCCACACGAGGAGTTCTCATGACCGAAGACCTTTCGCGGCTCGCCGAACGTGCCCGACCCATCCTCCTGGGCCTGTGCCGGATCGTGGTGTCCCTGCTGTTCGCCTGCCACGGCGCGGCCACCCTGTTCGGCGTCTTCGGCGGTGCCCACGGCAAGGCGCCGCAGGTCGGCGAGTGGCCCGGCTGGTGGGCGGCACTGATCCAACTGGTGGGCGGTGTACTGGTGTTGATCGGAATCGCGGTACGGCCCATGGCGCTGGTGTGCTCGGGCTCGATGGCCTACGCCTACTTCAGCGTCCACCAGGAGCACGCCCTGTGGCCGATCCAGAACGGCGGCGAGCCCGCCGCGATGTTCGCCTGGGCGTTCCTGCTGATCGCCGCCGCCGGCCCCGGCGGCCTCGCCCTGGGCAGCCTGCTGCGCCGCCGCGAGCGGGTGGCGAGTCCCGCCGTCGCCTGACCCGGCACGTCGGAGCGGCCCCGGATCCCGGTCCGGGGCCGCTCCGTTGCGTGCGGGTACCCCCTGGACCCCGCCCCGAGGACGCCCACCGGGTCCGGCCGACGGTCGCGGCCCACCCCCCGCGCGGTCCTGTACGACTGGCCCGCCCTGCTCGAACTCTCCTCCTACCGGACCTGGTTGAATCCGCACCCGGCCCTCGGCCCGGGCCCCGCCCCCGTGCACCTGAGCGGGCCGCCCCACCCGCCATCGTCGCGGCGGTGGTGCGCTCGCTGCTGCCGGACGCGGGCGTCCCGGACGCCCCGATCCGCCACGACGGTGCGGCCACCGCCTGAACCCGGCACCCCCGCCCCGCTGTTCGGTCCCCTCGACCGGGGCCGTTCGGCCCTTCCGGCCGCGCCGCCCGCATGTGGACAGTGACCCGGGTCAGCGATGTGTCCGGCCCGCCAGGCGGGCCGATCGGGTGGGCGTGGACGCCCGGGGAAGGCCGTGCGATGGAATCCGACGAGGTCATGCTGACGGTCCGACTCACCACCGCGGAGCGGACGTTGCTGCGACGGCTGGCGCACGGGCACCGGGGCGACGTCTCCGAGGTGGTCGCGGACGCGCTGCTGGACGTGCTGCCCATGCTGCTCACCCGGGATGCGCCCCGGCCCGCCGAGCCCCCGAACCGTTTCGCCCCGTGCGCGGTGACGGTCTGGCTCCCGCCGGAACTCGTCGAACTGCTGCCCGCCCTCGCCACCCACCTGGCCACCCGGTACGCCGCCCAGCACGTCCCCCACCCGGCGCCCACGCCCTCCGCCGCGCTGGGCACCGCGCTGCGCCTGTGGCTCCGCCAGGACCCGGCCCGCCTCGCCGCCGCCCTGCAATCCCTGCACGGCGGCCACCCGCACGTCCGCACCGCCGCGGCCTGAACCGCAGCACCCCGCCCAGCCCACGGCCCGGCAGACCCCCTCCGGCCAGGGCCTTCCGTCGCGGAACGGCCCCGGGACCAGGACCCTCAGGCCGCCGCCGGCGGGACCATCGGCCCTGGGGCGACGGGGCGGCGACGCACGAGCATGGAGCTCCGCCACCCGGCGGGGGTCGCGCCGCTCCCCGGACGCCCCCGCGGGGTGGCCCGGCGTGCACCGCCGCCCACACCGTCCCGGGGCACCCGGACGACCGGCCGCGTCGGTCCCCGGACACCCGACGGCACCCCGGGCGGCGGCGCCACCGGCCCCACCCGCTCCACCGAGTTCCAACGAGTTCCAACGAGTCCCACTCACCGACCAGTTCGACCCGCCCCCAGCCGGGTCCGGCCCGATCCGACCCGGCCCGGCACCGGGGTCGGGCCGCAATCGGCTTGCGGCTACAGCCAGTTGCGGCGCTTGAAGATCAGGTAGAGGCTGACGCAGACCACGCCCATCAGGCCGATCGCGAAGGGGTAGCCGAACATCCAGTGGAGTTCCGGCATCTCGTCGAAGTTCATGCCGTAGACGGTGCCGATGAGGGTGGGGGCGAAGAGGATGGCGGCCCAGGAGGAGATCTTCTTGATCTCGTCGTTCTGGGCGTGGCCGGCCTCGGCGAGCTGCTTCATCTCCTCGTTCTGGCGCTGGGAGACCAGGGTGGCGTTGACGGTGAGGATGTTCTGGAGCATCTGGCGGAAGCCGTCGACGCGTTCGGCGGCGTAGGTGGCGTGGTCGGCGACGTCGCGCAGGTAGCGCTGGAGTTCCTCGTCGGTGCCGTACTTCTGGAAGCCGCCCTCGAGGGCGCGGAGGATCTCCAGCAGGGGGCCGGTGGCGCGCTGGAACTCGATGACCTCGCGCGAGAGTTCGTAGATGCGGCGGGAGACCTCGGGGTCGCCGCCGAAGACCTCGGTCTCGATCTCGTCGATGTCGTGCTGGAGTCCGGCGATGACGGGGGCGTAGCCGTCGACGACGGCGTCCAGGACGGCGTAGAGGACGGCTTCGGGGCCGAGGGCGAGCAGTTCGGGGTCGGCTTCGAGGCGGCTGCGGACCATGGAGATGTCGGGCGACTGGGAGTGCCGGACGGTGAGGACGAAGTCGGGGCCGACGAAGAGGTGGATCTCGCCGAAGTCGACCTCCTCGACGTCGTCGAGGTAGCGGGCGGCGCGCAGCACGACGAACAGGGTGTCGCCGTAGCGTTCCAGCTTGGGGCGCTGGTGGGCGACGATGGCGTCCTCGAGGGCGAGCTCGTGGAGGTCGAACTTCTCGGCGGCTTCGACGAGTTGGGCCTCGGCGGGGCGGTAGAGGCCGATCCAGGCCATGGTGCCGGGCTTGCCGGGGAGTTCGCGGTAGATCTCGGCGAGGCTGGTGGGTGTCTCTATCCGGCGGCCGTCGCGGTAGACGGCGGCGTCGACGACGGAGCGTTCCAGCGAGACGGGTTCGTCGGAGTGGGGGTGCTGTTCGGAGCGCGGGTCCATCGAGTGCTCGGGGGCCGCGGTGCGGTCGGCGGGCCGCGGAGCGGGACGGCTGAAGGGTCGCTTGCTCGCGCGCACGGCGCGCACACGCCAGTCGGACACGGCGGTACCTCCACGGTTCTGGTGCCGCCGGGCCCGGACGGACGCGGACGCGGACGGGCGGGCGGGGCGGCGGGCCCCGGTGGCGGCCGCACGCGGGCGCGGGGCGGGGCCGGGCGTGAACGCGGGGGTTCAGCGGGCGGCGCGGCGCGGGCGCGGGCGGTGGTGCCGGGGGCCAGGAGCGGATGAGAACGTCCCGGAGCGGGGCCGACTTCGACCCGGACTACTGCACTCCACTGCTCTCACCTCCTGACGCTCCGGACGCCCGGGGGCGTCACGACCGCGGCCCAGTGTAGCCCCGTCGGCCCCGCCCGCCGCCCACCCGCGCCGCCCGCCCGCCGCCCACCTGCGCGGGAACGCCGCCGGAAGCGCCCGCCCCGCACGCCCGCCCCGCACGCCCGTCCCGAATCGCCCGCGCGCGTCGCACGGCCGTTCCGGGCGTCCGGGGTGCCACGCTGGGCACGGCGGGTGGTCGGACGGTCCGCGCGACCGGTCCGCGGGTGGTCGGACGGTCCGCGCGACGCGCGCGCCGCCCGCGTCCCGGCCCCGCCGGCGTCCCGGTCCCGCCGCCTCCCCGGACCCGCGCGAGAAGGACCCGGCCGTGCCGCTCTTCGTCCCGTCCCCGCAACTGCTGCGCCCCGCGAGCCTGTTGGACGCGCCCGACAAGGTCCCGGACGCGCTGGCCGCCGGCACCCCGGAGCCGCTGCGGGCGGGCCTGGTGGGCCTGCTGGGCGAGGCGAAGGTGCTCAGCAAAGTGTCGGACCTGGTGAAGTACGCCTCCGACGCGAGCCCGTACCGCTTCGTGCCGCAGGTGGTAGTGCTCGCCGAGACGGTCCAGGACGTGGCCGCGGTGTTCGGCTACGCGCACCGCAACGGCCGCACGCTGGTGTTCCGGGCCGCCGGGACGTCGCTGAACGGGCAGGCGCAGGGCGAGGACATCCTGGTGGACGTCCGCCGCGCGTGGACCGGCGCCCGGATGCTGCCGGACGGCGTGCGCGCCCGGATCGCGCCGGGCACCACGGTGCTGCGGGCGAACGCGGCGCTGGCCCGGCACGGCCGGCTGCTGGGGCCGGACCCGGCCAGCGGGCGGGTGGCCACCGTGGGCGGCGTGGTCGCCAACAACGCGTGCGGGATGACGGCGGGCACCACCCGCAACTCCTACCGGCTGCTGTCCGAGGTGACCTTCGTGCTGCCGTCCGGCACCGTCGTGGACACCGGCGCGGCGGACGCCGACGCCCGGCTGCGGGAGGCCGAACCGGCGCTCCACGCGGGCCTGGCGGCGCTCAAGCGGGAGGTCGAGGCGGACCCCGCCCTGGTGGCCCGGATCCGGGCCAAGTACGAGCTGAAGAACACCAACGGCTACCGGCTGGACGCGCTGCTGGACGGCGCCACCCCGGTCGAGGTGCTGCGCGGCCTGGTGGTCGGCTCCGAGGGCACGCTGGGCTTCATCGCCGACACGGTCTTCGAGACGGTGCCGCTGGAGCGCCGCGCCACGACGGCGCTGCTGTTCTTCCCCGCCCTGGCGGACGCCGCCGCGGCCGTCCCCGGCTTCACCGCGCTGGGCGCCCGCGCCGTCGAGCTGATGGACGGCAACACGCTGCGCGCGCTGGCCTCCGTGCCGGGCGTCCCGGACGACTGGGCCCGGGTCCCGCGCGAGGTGACCGCCCTGCTGGTGGAGTTCCGCGCCCCGGACGAGGAGGCGCTGGCCGGGTACGAGGAGGCCGCCCGGCGCACCGTCGAACAGCTCGCCCTGGTCCGGCCGGTCGACTCCGCGACCAACGGCTTCACCCGGGACCGGGCCGTCGCCGCCGGGTACTGGCACGCCCGGGAGGCGTTCGTGACGGCCGTCGGCAAGGCCCGGCCGCCCGGCACCACGCTGATCACCGAGGACTTCGCCGTCCCGCCCGCCCGGCTGGCCGAGGCGTGCGCGGCGCTGCTCGAACTCCAGGCCGCGCACGGCTTCGACGCCGCCGTCTCCGGGCACGCCGCGCACGGCAACCTGCACTTCCTGCTCACCTTCGACGCCTCCCGCCCCGAGGACGTCCGCCGCTACGCCGCGTTCATGGACGCCTTCTGCACCATGACGGTCGAGCGCTTCGACGGCGCGCTGAAGGCCGAGCACGCCACCGGGCGCAACCTCGCGCCGTACCTGGCGCTCGAGTGGGGCGAGCGGGCCACCGCCCTGATGTGGCGGATCAAGGAGCTGTTCGACCCGCACGGGGTCCTCGCCCCCGGCGTGGTGCTCAGCCGCGACCCGGAGATCCACCTCAAGGGGCTCAAGTCCATCCCGCCGGTCGAGGCGGTCGCCGACCCCTGCATCGAGTGCGGCTTCTGCGAGGCCGTCTGCCCCAGCCACGACCTGACCACCTCGCCGCGCCAGCGGATCGTGCTGCGCCGCGAGATGACCCGCCAGGACGAGGGCTCCAGGGTGCTGGACGAACTGCTCGACTCGTACGGCTACGACGCGGTCGACACCTGCGCGGGCGACTCCACCTGCAAGCTGGCCTGCCCGGTCGGCATCGACACCGGCGCGCTGATGAAGGACTTCCGGCACCGGCGGCACTCGGCCTTCGAGGAGCGCGGCGCGCGGACGGCCGCCGACCGCTTCGCCCTGCTGGAGGCCGCCGCCCGCACCGGGTTGACCGCCGCCGCCCACCTGCCCGACCCGCTGCTGGCGGGCGCCACCGGCCTGGCCCGCGCCGCCGTCCGCCCCGACCTCGTCCCGGCCTGGCTGCCGGAGATCCCGTCCGGGGCGGCGAAGGCGCTGCCGCCCACCGGGCCGCGCGAGCGGGCCGCCGCCGTCTACTACGTGGCCTGCGTGAACCGGATCTTCGACTCCTCCGGCGACGGGCGGCACGCCTCGCTGCCGCAGGCCCTGGTCGAGGTCTCCCGGCGGGCCGGGCGGCCGGTGTGGATCCCCGCCGACCTGCCCGGGACGTGCTGCGCGACCATCTGGCACTCCAAGGGCTACGTCGAGGGCAACGCCCTGATGGCGAACCGGATCGTCGAACGGGCCTGGGAGTGGACCGGCCACGGCGAGCTGCCGCTGGTGGTCGACGCCTCCTCCTGCACGCTCGGCATCGCCGAGGAGGTCCTGCCGTACCTCGACGCGCGCAACCGGGAGCGCCACGCCCGGCTCACCGTCGTCGACTCCACCACCTGGGCCGCCGGCCTGCTCCCCCGCCTCACCGTCACCGCCCCGCTGAACAGCGCCGTCCTGCACCCCACCTGCTCGATGCGCCACCTGGACGTGGTCGGCGACCTGGCCGCCGTCGCCGGGGCCGTCAGCGCGGAGGTGGTCACCCCGGTGTACGCCGAGTGCTGCGGCTTCGCGGGCGACCGCGGCATGCTGCACGAGGAGCTGACCGCCGCCGCGACCCGGCACGAGGCCGCCGAGGTCCTCGCCCGGGACTTCGACGCCCACCTGAGCGCCAACCGGACGTGCGAGATCGGCATGGACCACGTCACCGGCCGCACCTACCGCTCCGTCCTGATCGCCCTGGAACAGGCCACCCGCCCGGCCGGCCCCAACAATCACGTGGCACCGACCGCCCCGGACGGGCCACACTCGGGCGCATGAGCGACGACTCCCGGCCCCCGGCCGAAGACCCGCGCGAGGCGCCCGACCAGGCACCGGGCCGGGCGGCGCGGGAACCGGACGGGTTCGCGCCCTCCGCTCCGGTGGCGGGGCCGGAGGCGCTGGAGGCGGCGCGGGGCGTGCAGGCGCTACCGGTGCTGCTGGGGTTGGCCGGGCACCCGGACGCGGAGGTGCGCCGGGCGGTGGCGAAGGCGCTGCCGTTCGCGGGCGAGCCCGCCCCGGACTCGCCCCGGGTGCGGGCCCTGTTGGCGCTGTGCCGGGACGAGGACCCGGGTGTGCGGGACGCGGCGGTGTTCTCGGTCGGCACCCTGGACGAGGCGTACAGCCCGGCGGTCCGGGCGGCGCTGCACGAGCGGCTGGACGACGAGGACGAGGACGTGGCGGAGGAGGCCGTCCGCGGCCTGGCCAACCGTCAGGACGCCTCGGTACTGCCCCGGCTGATCGACCTGCTGGAGACGTACCGGCAGCCGCACGTGCTGACGCTGTCCGCCGCGGCGGTCCTCGGCCGCCCCGAACTGCTGCCCGTCCTGGCCGTGTTGGCGGCGGAGGACCCGGACGATCCGGGGATCGCGGCGGCCTCGGAAGCGTGCGACCCGGTCCGGCGCGCGGAGCGGGCCGCTCTGGCCTG
The DNA here is from genome assembly GCF_044769485.1 of Kitasatospora sp. NPDC090308. Taxonomy (NCBI): domain Bacteria; kingdom Bacillati; phylum Actinomycetota; class Actinomycetes; order Kitasatosporales; family Streptomycetaceae; genus Kitasatospora; species Kitasatospora sp. NPDC090308. The sequence continues at coordinate 52,816 of NZ_JBIVXY010000019.1, forward strand.
GCACCTGCTGGAGGAACTGGCCGTCCGGCGGCCGGACTTGGACGCCGCGCTGGTCTGGCCGCGTTTCTCCGCGGACCTGCAACTGGAGATCCACCACGGCTCCGGTCCGCTCACCTACCACGCGGACGGCCTGTTGGACCGGGCCGGGCAGGACCCGTCCCGGGCGGCCGCCCTGGTCGACGCCGAGTGCCCGCCCGGGGGCGGCTGAACCGGGCGCGGCGCCACCCGCCCCGCGGCGGCCGGGGGACAGCCCACCGGACGTACCGTCATATGAGCGGACGGCAGGGGCGTGCGCGGGCTCGGCGGCTTGCCTCCGTGCGCCGGTCGGGTGAGGGTGCGGGAAGGTTTTGGCCGGGAATGCCCTGGGTTGCCCGAACCTGACGCACCACCGGAGCGTGAACGAGTGAGCACCCCTCCCCCGGCCGAACCGCAGCCCACCGACTCGCAGCCGACCGCCGACCAGCCCACCGTCCCGCAGCAGGCCGCCGCGCCGCAGCCGGCCGGCCCCGCACAGGCACCGGTCGTGTTCAACGCGCCGTTCTCGGACCGTTCCCAGTGGGCGGCCGGCGCCTCCTCCGCGTACCCGCGGGGCGGGCGGAACCCGGACGACAACAAGCTCGACCACCTGGTGCCCGGCTACGGCCCGGACGGGGACCGCTTCACCGCGGTGCGGGAGAACGCGCGCAGCTGGCGGACGCCGCTGGTGACCACCGAGGGCACCGCGGGCGGGTTCGAACTGCGGACCGGGGACCGGCTGGAGGCCCGCTGCCAGGTGACGGCCGACCAGGGCGTCTGGCCCGCGATCTGGACCTGGGGGCGGGACGTCGCCCCCGGCCGGTCGCAGCCCGGCCACGGGGAGGTGGACGTGATGGAGTACCACGACGGCCACCCGCGGATGCTGGAGCTGAGCAACCACGTCCGCCCCGGCGACCCGGCCTACCTGGACGACCTGGTGACGCCGGGCCGGTGGTTCACCCTCGCCTGCCTGTTCGGCCCCGACTCGGTCCGCTGGGAGCTGGACGGCCGTGAGGTGTACGCCGACGGCCGGGGCGTCGGCTCCGGCTGGCGGGCCTGGATCATCGTCAACCTGTCGGTCGCGGGCGGCCGTTGGGGCCACCGCAGTCCCCGCGCCAACAGCGGCCGGCTCTCCTGGCGCTGCCGGGACCTGACCGTCCGCCGCCCGCACTGACCCCACCCCGTCAGCCCGGCAGCGCGGCCAGGAACCCGGCGGCGGGGCCCCGTCACAACGCGACGGGGCCCCGCCGTACCGCGGCGGTCGCGCCCTACAGCTCCAGCGACACCCGGTAGCGGCGCAGCCACCCGTCGAGCAGCAGCACCACCTCGCCCGCGTTGCGCAGGTCCCGTCCGGGCGCGTCGGCGACGGCGTCCACCGCGGCGGTCAGGTCGAGCAGGTCGCGGCCGGGGGCGTTCCGGTCGGCCAGCAGGTCGCGCAGTTCGCCGCGCAGCGCCTCGCCGTAGCGCGGGTCCTGGGTGGAGGGGTAGGGGCTCTTGACCCGCTGGGCGACCGCCTCGGGCAGCACGTCGCGGGCGGCGGCGCGCAGCAGGGACTTCTCCCGGCCGTCGAAGGTCTTCATCGCCCAGGGGGTGTTGAAGACGTACTGGACCAGCCGGTGGTCGCAGAACGGGACGCGGACCTCCAGGCCGACGGCCATCGAGGCGCGGTCCTTGCGGTCCAGCAGGATCTGCACGAACCGGGTCAGGTGGAGGTGGCTGATCTCCCGCATCCGGCGTTCGTGGCCGCTCTCCCCGGCCAGCCGGGGCACGGCGGCCAGGGCTTCGCGGTAGCGGGCGTCCCGGTAGCCGGGGAGGTCGAGCCGGGCGAGCAGGCCGGGGGCGAGCAGCGACTGCGGCCCGAGGGTGGCGGTGCCGCCGCCGAATCCCCTGGTGAGGGTGTGGATCCAGGGGAAGCCGTCGTGGGCGACGGCCTGCGGGTCGTGGAACCACAGGTAGCCGCCGAACACCTCGTCGGCGGACTCGCCGGACAGCGCGACGGTGGACTGTTCGCGGATCGCCTTGAACAGCAGGTAGAGCGAGGTGTCGGCCTCGCCGAGGCCGACCGGCAGGTCGCGGGCGGCCAGGACGGCGTCGCGGTGGCGGCGTTCCATCAGGTCGGCGGTGTCCAGCACGATGTCGCGGTGCGCGGAGCCGACGTGGGCGGCCAGGGCGTGCGCGTAGGGGCCGTCGGGGGTGGCGCGCAGTTCGTCGGGGACGAAGTTCTCGGCCTGGCCGGTGAAGTCGACGGCGAAGGAGCGGACCGGTCCCCGTCCGGCGGCGGCCAGGCCGCGGGCGGCGAGCGCGGTGATCACCGAGGAGTCGAGGCCGCCGGAGAGCAGGGTGCAGAGCGGGACGTCGGCGATCAGTTGGCGGGCGACGATGTCGTCGAGCAGTTCGCGGACGGTGGCGATGGTGGTGGGCAGGTCGTCGGTGTGCTCGGACGACTCCAGCGCCCAGTAGCGGCGTTCGGTCAGTCCTTCGCGGCGCACCCGCAGGGTGTGGCCGGGCTTGAGTTCGCGCATGCCGCGGTAGACGGCGTGGCCGGGGGTCTTGGTGAAGGCCAGCAGTTCGGCCAGGCCCTCGGCGTCGACCACGGCGCGGACCTCGGGGTGGGCGAGGATCGCCTTGGGTTCGGAGCCGAACAGGACGCCGTCGGGGGTGGGCCGGTAGTAGAGCGGTTTGATGCCCATCCGGTCTCGCACCAGCAGCAGTTCCTCGGCGCGCGGGTCCCACAGCGCGAAGGCGTACATGCCGTTGAGGTGCTCGGTGAACGCCTCGCCCCACTCCAGGTAGGCGTGCAGGGCGACCTCGGTGTCGCTCGCGGTCCGGAAGGCGTGGCCGCGGGCCTTCAGCTCGGCGCGCAGCTCTCGGTAGTTGTAGATCTCGCCGCTGTAGGTGGTGACCAGCACGGTGCGGCCGTCGTGCTCGGCGGTCATGGGCTGGCGTCCGCCGTCGAGGTCGATGACGGCGAGCCGACGGTGTCCGAGGGCGACGTGGGTGTCCAGCCAGACGCCCGAGGCGTCCGGTCCGCGGCAGGCCATGGTCTGCGTCATCGCGGCGAGGGTGGCGTGCTCCGTGCTCAGGTCCCGGTCGAACGAGACCCATCCGGTGATCCCGCACATGCGAGGGGTGGCCCTTCCTCGAAGAGGCCGGTGCCGTGCCGTCCCGGTGGTGGCGGGGCGGGGCCGTCTCCCGTACGGCCGCACCGGCGCCCCGACGCTAGGCCCGGTGGGTGCATTCGACAACCAAAAGTTGGTCATGTACGCACAGTTCGGGCCACCCCCTCACCACCCCCCGCCACCACCCCCGTCGCCGCTCCTGCCGCCGTCCCGGGCCCGCCCCGCCCGGGGAGCCGGTCCGTTCGCCCACCCCCGCATCTGGCCCGAACCTGCCCCCGGGCCGCCCGAGCGGGCGTCAGGCCGACGCCGACGCCGACACCGGTGCCGACACCCGGTGCTCGGTGAAGCTGCGCGCCGTCGTCACCCCGGCCGTCCAGCGCAGCGCCTCCGGCCGGACCGGCTCGCCGCGCAGCAGCCGCAGGTACTGGCCGACCAGGTCCGCGCCCGCCGCCAGCGAGATCGGCAGGCCGCCCGAGCAGCGCGGGTTGACCTCCACCACCCGGGCCGGGCCGTCCTCCGCCAGGAAGCCCTGGACGTTGACCAGGCCGGTCAGGCCCAGCGCCCCGGTCAGCTCCGCCACCAGGACGTCCACCCGCGGGTCCGCGAACGTCGTCCCGCGGGTGGCGATGCCGCCGCGCACCTGGGTCCGCCAGCGCGGCACGGCGGCGTGCACGGTGCCGTCCCGGCCGATCAGGCAGTCCGCGGTGAACTCCCGTCCCGGCAGCAGGGTCTGCACGATCGGCTCGGGGACGCGGCGCAGCAGGGTCGGGAAGTCCGCCGGGTCGTGCACCGCGTGGACGTCCCGCGAGCCGCGCCCGCGCCGCGGTTTGACGATCCACGGGCCGGGCAGCTCGCCCGGCCCGCCGAGCGACGTCCCCGGGGCGGGGATGCCCTCGACGGCCCGGGCGAAGGCCCACTTGTCCAGGCAGGCGGTGACCGTCTCCGGGGCGGGGAACCAGGCCGCGACGCCCTTGTCCGCGAACTCCCGCTCCCGTCCGGCCAGTTGCTCCAGCTCCTCGCCGACCGTCACCACCAGCGCGTCGCACCGCCGCTCGACCGCGGTCGCCAGCAGCCGCTGCGCGAAGTCCGCCTCGCCGGCCGCCGGCAGCAGTACGCCCTCGTGGCCCAGGTGCAGGCCCACCCCGTGCGGGTCCGCGTCGCCCACCACCGGCACCAGGCCGGCCCGGGCCGCCTCCCGCGCCAGCACCACCCCGGCGGGCCCGCCGCCCCCGGTCACCAGCACCCGCACCGTCATCGCTCCTCCACCTCGTCCGTCTCGTCCGTCTCGTCCGCCCTGTCCGTCCCGTTCGTCCTGTCCGCCCCGCCCGCCCCGCCCGGCCGCCGCGGGCGGCGTCCGATCCGCAGCGCGACCATCAGCAGCACGGCCAGCAGCAGCATCAGGTAGGACCACAGGGTGCCGCCCCAGTCGTGGAAGCCGACCATGGTGGGGATGCCGTAGTCCTGGCCCACCCAGAGCACGGCCACCAGCCGCGCCAGGTTCGCGGTGGCGAACAGCGCCGCCGCAGCGACCGCCCCGACCAGCCGCTGGCGCCACGTCCCGCCGAGGATCAGCAGCGAGACGCCCGCGCAGGCCGCCACGACGGTGAGCGCCGAACAGGACGGGGTGATCCGGATGAAGAACGGCTGGTACCCGTGGAAGCCGTGCACCAGGTCGGTGCCGGGCAGTTGGCGGACCATCGACAGCCCGCACCAGCGGGCCACCGTCCCGGTCGCCGCCGCCTCCGCCCGGGTGACCGGCCCGGCCGCCCAGTGGCCGAGGGCGAGGGTGGTGGCGATGACCGCCAGGACCCGCAGCAGCGGGGCCAGCGGCCGGGCCGGGCCGACCGCCGGGCGGGGCCGGGACGGGCGCGCCGCCCCGGGGAAGGTCGGGAGCCTCACAGCCGGGCCCCGATCGCCGCGTTGGGGGCGGCCGCGGTCCGCTCGGTCTTGACCCAGGAGTACGCGGAGCCGACCCGCCGGTCGATCAGGGCCCGGGTGCACAGCAGCATGGAGAGCACGAACAGCGCGGGGAACAGCAGCAGCAGGAAGACCTCCCGCCGCCGCGTCCCGGCCCGGACGAGTCCGCCGCCGATCTCCAGCACCGGTCCGGCCAGCATCAACGGGGCGACCGGCCACAGCGGCACGGTGAGCGCCAGTCCGGGCCAGGAGGCTTCGACGCCCGCCAGCAGCAGGGCGACGGCGCACAGCACCGGCACGTGGTAGAGGTACAGGAACAGCAGGGCCTCCACCTTGCCGAGGGCGCCCAGGTGCCGGGAGCGCAGCAGCGCGTCCCGGTGGTCGGCGCAGACCTGCTGGTGGCCGCGCGCCCAGCGGTAGCGCTGGCGCCAGTAGCCGCGCAGCGTGGTGACGGCGAGTTCGGTGTCGACGGCGTCCTCCGCGTAGCCGACCCGGCGGCCGGAGAGCCAGACCCGGACGGTCAGGTCGGTGTCCTCGGTGACGGAGTCGACGTTCCAGCCGCCGAGTTCGCGCAGCACCGAGGTGCGCACCGCGCAGTTCGCGCCGCCGTACGCGGGCAGGCCGAAGGCGCTGCGCCGGCCGGCCATGTTGACCAGGTAGCCGCACAGGTAGTCGACGGCGACCAGGCGGGCGATCAGGCTGTCGCCGGGGTTGCGCACCACGCAGCGCCCCTGCGCGGCGCCGGTGCCGGGGTCGTCGAAGGCCCGTACCAGGGCCCGCAGGCAGCCGGGTTCGGGCTGGTGGTCGGCGTCGAAGACGACGGTGATCTCGCCGCGCACCAGTTCCAGCGCCTCGTTCAGCGCGGCGGACTTCCCGCCGACGGCGTCCGCGGCCCGGCGCAGCACCCGCCAGCGGGGGTGCGCCTCGGCGGCGCGCTCCAGCAGGGTGCCGGTGTCGTCGGCGGAGCGGTCGTCGACGAAGACCACGTCCAGCCGGTCGGCGGGGTAGTCGAGGGCGGCCAGCGCGCGGGTCAGCCCGTCCACCACCCTGGCCTCGTTGTGGCAGGGCACCAGCACCGTGACGCTCGGCAACTCGCCCTGCTCGTCGGCCGGTCGGGCCGGAGCGTGCAGCGCCCCGGCGAGCAGCACCAGGTGCCGCAGCAGGTAGAGCCCGAACACCCCGGCGAGGAAGCCGGCCAGCGCGTGGTGCGCCCAGGCCGGGCGCCACCACAGCAGCCCGGCCGCCGCCACCGCCAGCATCGCCGAGAGCGCCCACCGCGCCCGTTTCACAGCGCCTCCCGTACGGCGTCGAGCGCCTCCGCGACCGTCCCGAAGGACGCCGACTCGCTTCCGTGGTCCGCCCGTCGGCGGTACTCGCCCTGCCGGACCCGGAGCACCGGGATGCCCAGCCGGGCCGCGCCCGCGACGTCCTTGTCGGGCCGGTCGCCGACCATCAGCGCCTCGCCGGGCGCGCACCCGAGCAGTGCCAGCGCCTGCCGGAAGCCGTCGGGGGCGGGCTTGCGGGCGGCCCGCCCGCCGGGCAGCTCGTCGGTGCACACCACGTGCGGCAGCAGCGGGGCGAGGCCGGTGGCGGCGAGTTTGGCGCGCTGCTGGGCCGGGTTGCCGTCGGTGAGCACCACCAGCGGGACGGCCGCGGCGAGCCGGGCCAGCCGTTCGGCGACGCCGGGGTACGGGTCGAGCCGCACCGGCCGGAACTCCCGGAACACGTCCACGAGTTCGGCCGCCGTCCGGGCCTCGTACCCGCCGACCCGCTCCAGGGCCCGGTCGACGATCCGCCCCCGGTCGCTGCCCTGCGCGCACACCTCGGCCAGCGCGGCGCGCAGGGCCGGGCGCAGCGCGGCGGGGGCGGCCTGCGCGACCGCGTCCCAGGCGGCGGCGAGGAACTGCGCCTGCGGGTAGAGGGTGTCGTCGAGGTCGAGCAGGACGCCCCGGCAGCGCGCCCCCGCGCCGGAGGCCGCCGTCCCCGTACCGGAACCCGCCACCGCCGTACCGGAACGCGCAGTCCCCGCGCCGGAGCCCGCCGTCGGCGTCATGCCCGGACCTGCCGGGGGACGGCCGTCGCGGCGGGCGCGGTGACGGTGAGGGTGAGCAGGCTGCGGGTCGCGGTGAACGCCTCGGCGGCCTCCAGGCGGCCCTGGAAGCCGCGGAAGCGGGCCTGGGCGGCGAGCGCGTCGAGGTCGACCCGGCGGGAGCCGACCACCTGGGAGAGGTGGTGGCGCAGCAGGGCGAGCTTGCCGGGGACGTGCCCGGTGACGTCGCTGTAGACGGTGGGGTGGAAGTCCAAGGTGGTGGGGCCCTCGTAGTGCAGCAGGTGGGGGTGGGTGCGGGCGGCGGCGACGGTGGCCCGGGCGGCGGCGCGGTGGTCCTGGTGGGAGTCCTCGGCGGCGTGGGTGAGCACCAGGTCGGGCCGGAACTCGGCGAGGACGTCCTCGATCCGCCGGGTGAGCGCGGCGTCGTGCGCCAACTCGCCGTCCCGGAAGCCGCCCCGGTACAGCCGGGCGCCCAACTGCCGGGCGGCGGCCTGCTGTTCGCGGTCGCGCAGTTCGGGGTCGCCGGGGCCGAGCCGGCCGTCGGTGAGCACCAGCAGGCCGACCTCCGCGCCTTCCGCCCGGGCCTTCACCAGGGTCGCGCCGCAGCCGAGTTCGATGTCGTCGGGGTGCGCGCCGACGGCGAGGATCCGCATCAGGCCGCCCCCCGCCCGGGTTCGCGCAGCGCGAGCCGGTCCGCGCGGTGCAGGGTGGTGACGAGGGCGGCGATCCGCTCGCCGGTGCGCCCGTCCCCGTAGGGGCAGGGCAGTCCGGCGATCCGGCGCTGTTCGGCGGGGTCGAGCAGCCGCCGGGCGGCGGCCACCGCCCGGGCCGGGTCGAGTCCGGCGAGCGCGGCCTGGCCGAGGGCGACGCCCTCGGGCCGGGGGGTGCTCTCGCGCAGCACGACGGCGGGGACGCCGAACCAGCCGGCCTCCTCCTGGAGGCCGCCGGAGTCGGTGGCGACCAGGGTCGAGGAGGCGATCAACTCCAGCATCCGGCCGTGTGGTTGGGGTTCCAGCAGCTCGATGCCGGAGTGCCGCAGGCCGTCGGTGAGCCGGTGCGCGGCGAGCCGGTCGGCGGTGCGCGGGTGCAGCGGGAAGACCACCGGCCCGCAGCTGTCGGCCAGCGCCCGGACGGTGGCGACCAGCGCGGCCAGCCGCTCGGGCGCGTCCACCGTGCCCGGGCGGTGCGCGGTGACCAGGACGCCGCGCCGCCGCCCGACCGGCACCGCCGCCACGCCCGAGGTCCGCAGCACGTCCAGCACGGTGTTGCCGACCACGTGCACGGCGTCCGCCGGGACGCCCTCGCGCAGCAGGTTGTCCCGGGCGCCCTCGGTGGGGGCCAGGTGCAGGGTGGCGAGGTCGGCGGCGACGGTGCGGTTGTTCTCCTCCGGGGAGAGCGGGTTGCGCGAGCGCAGCCCGGCCTCGACGTGCGCGACGGGCACGCCGTGCCGCCGGGCGGCGAGCGCGACCAGCGGCACCGTCCAGGTGTCGCCCTGGACGACCGCCAGGTCGGGGCGCGGCCCGGCGGCGAAGTGGGCGAGGGCGTGGGCCAGCAGGGCGCCGGTGCGGGCGGCCTCGTCGCCGGTCAGCTCCCAGGACTCGTCCGGGGGGACGCCCAGGTCGGCGAAGAAGGCGCCGGCCATCCGCCGGTCGTGGTGCTGGCCGGTGGCGACGACCCGGACGCCGGCCCCGGCGGCGCGCAGGGCGTGCACGACGGGGGCGAGCTTGACGATCTCGGGGCGGGTCCCGGCGAAGACGGTGAGCTGCGGGGCCCGGCCGGGACGGGTGGTCCCGGCCGGGGTCCGCCGGTGTGCGGCGTTCATCAGGAGACGGGGACCTCGAGTCCGCTGCGGTGCTTCTGCCAGGCGGAGTAGCCCGCGTACCCGGCGCCGGCGGCGAGCGCGGCGCCGGCCAGCAGCGCGCCGGAGCCGAAGGCGGGGGTGTCGACGGTGGCGGCGGTGCGGGCGATGGTGACCCGGTCGATCTCGGTGCCGGCCTTGGCGCCCTCCACCGAGATGCCGCGCACGGTGAGCGTGGCGGTGCCGCCGGGGGCGGCGGGCTTGACGTCCACGGCGAGCAGGTTGTGCCCGCGGTAGCGCACCCGGGACCAGTCGACCGCCTCGGTGACCTTGCCGCCGGCGCCGAAGTAGCCGGCCGCGACGCCGGAGGCGTCCTTGACGTTGCCCGCGTAGCTCTCCGGCCCGTTCGAGGGCAGGCTGTACAGGCTCGCGCCGCCGCCGCCCGCCACGATGTAGGTGGTGCCGTCGGTGACGGGGCTGACGGTGTCGCCGACGCCCGCGGTGCGGGTGGGCTTGCCGCCGCGGATCGGGTCGGTGCGCTCGTACATGTGGTTGTGGCCGTTGATGACCAGGTCCACGTTGTACTTGTCGAACAGCGGGGCCCACTTCTCCCGGACGCCGCCGTCGGAGACGTGGCTGGTGGTCACCGCGTAGGCGCAGTGGTGGAAGAAGACGATGATGAAGTCGATGGTGGGCTTGGCCCGCAGGTCGGCGAGGGTGCGCTCCAGCCAGCTGGTCTGGGCGCCGCCCGAGTAGTCCTTGTTGGCCGGGATCTCGTAGGAGACGTCGTTGGCGTCCAGCGACAGCACCGCGACGTTGCCGTAGGTGAAGGCGTACACGCTGGGGCAGTTGGCGGGGCCGTTGGTCGGCAGGTCCAGGCGCTTGGCGTGGCCGCCGTAGCCGTTGGGCGAGTACCAGGCCTCCATGTCGTGGTTGCCGGTGGCGACCATCCACGGCACGGACTGGGCGACCGGCTCGATCTGCTTGAGGTAGCCGTCCCAGACCGCCGGGTTGTAGCTGTCGTTCAGCTTGCCCTGGCCGTTGGGGTCGGCGTAGCAGATGTCGCCGGCGAGCAGGTGGAAGACCGGGTTCTGCGCGGTGATCTGCGCGTTCTCCAGCGCGGCCTGGGCGCTGGCGCCCTGGTCGCCCATCGCGGTGAAGGTGAACGGCTTGAGGCCGGAGCCGCTGCCCGCGGGGCCGGTGGTGAAGGAGTTCACCGGGCCGGACGCGGCCTCCAGGCCCTCGTGGCCGACGGCGTAGTAGTACGTGGTGTTCGGTTCGAGCTTGTCGAGCGCGGCGTGCCCGTAGTACTGCTCCAGCGGGGCGCCGGTGCCGTAGTCGCTGTGCAGGTTGCGGATCTCGGCCTGCACGGTCTGGCTCAGGTCGGTGGGCGAGGTGCCCACCCGCAGCACGGGGTTGGTGACCGCGGACGGCACCTGCCAGCCGACCCGCATCTGGGTGGCCGGGTCGTTGCCGAACGCGAGGTGCCGGCCGAACGGCACCACGGCCGAGCCGGGCGTGTCGGCGTACGCCGGGCGGCTGAGCAGCATCGGTCCGGCCGCGACGGCGGCGGCGCCGAAGACGCCGGCCCGCAGCACGCTGCGCCGCGACACGCCCTTGCGGACGTCCTGCCAGTACTCGTACTGCTCGGCGATGGTCATCTCGTCGGCCCGGCGGCGCGACACCCGGAAGCCGGGAAGGTCCACGGGATTTCCCTTCGTGGTGTGGTGGTGCGGAAGCGGAACCTCGCCTTCGCCCGATGGAGGTTCACGCCCCGAGATGACCTGTTCGGAGACAGCCGGTAAACATTCATACGATCAGATCGGGCGCTCCGGTGAAGATCGCCTGAATGCCACCTGGTGGTCCCCGGCGGCACCCCCCTCTCGCGCCCGCCGCCCGGCGGTGGTGAACTGTTGCGGTGAGTGATCAGCGCGACAGCACCGAACCTCCGCTCCCCGGCACGGCCGTCGAGCGCCGCCCGGCCCCCGTGGTCCGCTGCCGCCGCTGCCACCGCCCGCTGCACAGCCCCGAGTCCCGCTGGGAGAAGCTCGGCCGCCACTGCGCCGACGCCCCCGAGCGCACCCGGGTCTACGTCATCGACCAGGACCACCTGCCGGGCACCTGATCCCCCGTCAGCCCCCGCCCGCCCGCACCGCACCGGACCGGAGCGCACCGGACCGCACCGCCCCGGACCGGCGGGGGCGCCCGCTCACCCCGCCGCCTCCCGAACCGCCCGGCTCCCCCCGCCCGCCAGCACGTCCTCGCACCCGCAGCCGGGCCCGGTGGCCGGATGGGTCGGGGGGCCGTCGTACCCGGCGCGGCGTTCGCGGTCGGCCAGCGCCCCGGCCAGGACGGCCCGGTGGACGGCCCGGGCCAGCCGGGCGCCCCAGCGGGAGCGGGGGCCGCCGAAGGGCTCGACCGCCGCGCCCGGCCGCGGGGCGCGGACCGCGACGCAGACCGCGTCGGAGGGGGTGCCGGAGCAGTCGTACCCGGCCTCCAGCAAGGCCTGGACCTTCGCCTCGGTGGCGGTGGTGAGCAGGTTGAGCAGCCCGGCGTCGGAGAGCGGCGCGGGGACGACGGCCAGGATGTTGATGGTGCCGGGCGCGTGGCGGGCGGGCGGGACCTCGGGGGCGGCGGCCCAGGTGGGGACGCCGATGCCGGTGGTGACCACGGCGGTGGCGCCGCCGTCCTCGGCCCAGGTGCAGGCGTCCACCTCGGCGGCCGTCATCAGTCCGGTGCCGGGGCCGGTCAGGCCCTGCGCGGCGGCGAGTTCGGCCAGGTGCCCGGCCGGGTCCATCCGCCCGTACCCGGCCCGGACCTGGGCGTTGAGCACCCAGTGCCGCTCGCCCAGGCCGCCGCCGAGGACGCCGGAGCCGGCCATCCGCCAGCCCGGCCCGGCCCGCCACACCAGCAGGTGCCGGCACGCCCCGTCCTCGATCCGCCCGGCCCGCTGCACCGTCACCACCGGGGCCGCCGGGTCCACCAGGTCCCCCGCGCCCGCCCCGTCCGCCCCGTCCGCCCCGTCCGCCGCCCGCTCCTCGCTCATGGTCCGCCAGCCAACCACACCGCGGCGGCCGGAATTCGCCCCGGCCCGACCGGATGCGGCAGAGTGGCGTCATGACCCCGCCCCCCGCCGCGCCCGCCGCCCGCGCCGCCCGCGCCCCGGCGGCCGGGGCGCGCCGCCGACCGGTGCAGCAGCGCAGCCAGGAGCGCTACGAGCGGCTGCTGGACGCCTGCGCGGGGCTGCTGGACGAGGCCGGGCCGGCCGGGCTGACCACCAAGGAGGTGGCGCTGCGCGCCCAGGTGCCGATCGGCACCCTCTACCAGTTCTTCGCGGGCAAGGAGGGCCTGCTGGCGGCCCTCGCCGAACGCAACCTGGCCCGCTTCCTGGACGGCCTGGCCCGCCGGGTCGCGGCGGCCGGCTCCCCCGACCTGGCCGCCTTCACCGACCACGCGGTGGACGAGTTCGTCACGATGAAGCGCTCCGTGCCGGGCTTCGGCCACCTGGACTTCGGCCTGGTCGGCACCGTCCCCGCCGAGGTCGACGAGCTGCACCTGCTGGACGCCGAGCTGGACAACAACGCGGCGGTCGCCGTCCGGCTGCGCGCCATCGGCGGCGGGCTGTTCGCGGCGCCCGGGTACGGGCTGGCCCTGCGGGTGGCGATGGAGTGCGCGGACGCGGTGCTGAAGCTGGCGTTCCGGGCCGATCCGGCGGGCGACCCGGTGCTGATCGCCGAGTGCAAGCGGCTGGTGCGCAGCTACCTCGCCGACGTCCCGCCGCGCGGGTGACGGGTTCGGCTTTGCGCCGTCCGGGTAGCCGCCGCACAGTGGAAGGGAAGTCCGAAGGCCCTGTCCGATCCGCCGGCGGGAGTTGTCCGATGCAAGCCACCGTGGGAGACCACGTCCACATGTACAGCAGGTCGGTCGGCATGACCGACCGCACGGGTGAGATCGTCGAGGTGCGCGGCGCCGACGGCGAACCGCCCTACCTGGTCCGCTTCGAGGACGGCCACGCCGGCCTCGTCTACCCCGGCCCCGACTGCCTCGTCGAGCACCGCGTCGACGGGGAGCAGCGCTGATCCCGGCCCCCGCCCGGGCCAGGTAGGAGGAGCACCCGCCCTTGTCGCCGACCCTGCCGGGCCCGCTGGCCCACCTCGCCCCGCTGCTCGACGACTACGGCTACCTCGCGGTCGGGGTGCTGGTCTTCCTCGACAACTGCCTGCTCCCGGTCCCGGGCCAGACCATCCTGGTGCTGGCCGCCGTGTACGCGGGCGCGGGGCAGCTGTCGCTGCCGGTGCTGCTGCTGGTGGCCGTCCTGACCGCGTTCGCGGGCGACGCGCTGGCGTACGTGCTGGGCCGCACCGGCGGCCTGGCCCTGGTGCAGCGCTGGGGCCGGTACGTCCGCCTCACCCCGGAGCGGATGGCCCGCGCCGACGCCTTCTTCCGCCGCCGCGGCGCCCTGGTGGTCACCGGCGCCCGCTTCGTGGACGGCCTGCGGCAGACCAACGGCCTGCTGGCGGGCACCGCCGGCATGCCCTGGCGCCGCTTCCTGCTCGCCAACGCGGCGGGCGCGGCCCTGTGGGCGGGCGTGTGGTCGGCCGTCGGCTACTTCGCGGGCAGCAACATCGACACCCTCTACCGCGAGGCCGTCCGCTACCAGGTGCTCCTGTTCGCCGTGCTGGCCGCCCTCGCCGTCCTGCTGGCCGTCCGCACCTGGCTCCGCCGCCGCCGCCACCGCCCGCCCCGCGACAGCGCCGCCGGTCGCATCCCGCACCAGGGCGGCCCGGACGGCGGTCAGGGCGACGGCGGGGACGGTGGCGACAGCGACGGCAGCGACCTCCCCAGCGACCACCGGTGAGCCGCCGGCCCGGTCAGCGCAGGGGGACCACCTCGAAGGCGGCGGCGAAGCGGGTGCCCAGGCGGGAGCCGGCCGCCCGGCCCGTGCCCTCCAGGAACTCGGCGGCGTCGGCCATCTCCCCGCCGAGGCCGTCGAGGTAGGCGCGGTGGGCCTCCAGCGAGGCGACGCCGGCGGCGAAGGTGTCGGTGGTGTCGGCGGCGTGCCGGGCGTCGGGGGAGCCGGCCGCCCAGAGCTGGCGGACGCCGTTCCAGGGGTCGAGTCCCTCGGCGGCGAGGTCGCGGAAGACCCAGCGGTTGCCCGCGTCGCGGACGGCGTCCAGGGTGGCCCGGCCGACGGCGATGTGGTCGGCCTGGTTGGGGAGGACGCCGCCGTAGCTGTCCCGGAAGTTGGTGGTGATCACGATGTCGGGGCGGTGCCGCCGGATCGCCCGGGCCAGGTCGCGGCGGAGCGGCAGCCCGTACTCGACGGTGCCGTCGGGGTGGCCGAGGAACTCGACCGTCCCGACGCCGACGATCCGGGCCGACTCGACCTGTTCGCGCTCCCGGACGGGCCGGCACTGCTCGGGGTCCAGGCCGTCGATGCCGGCCTCGCCGCTGGTGACCATCAGGTAGCTGATCCGCTTGCCCTGGCCGGTCCAGCGGGCGACCGCGGCGGCGGCGCCGTACTCCATGTCGTCGGGGTGGGCGACGACGGCGAGGGCGCTGTCCCAGTCCTCGTCGAGCGGCCGGTACGGCGGCGGGGGCGGGGCCTGGTCGGTGGTGTCGCTCATGGTCCTGTGCTGCCTCTCGCCGGGGCCCCGCCCGTCCGGGGCCGGATGGTGCGGACGGTGCCGTGCGCCGGGGTCCTCTGACGGGGGGTCACCGCCCCCGGAGCGCCCGCCGCGACGCGACCGGCCGCCGCGACGCACTTCCACGGTAGCCCCGGCTCAGCCGGGCGTCGCGGTGTGCAGGCGCAGCGGCAGGCCGTGCGGGGCGGCGCGCTCGGCGGGGTCGAGGCGGGCGAGGAGGTCGTCCTGGACGGCCCGGGCCTCGGCCTGGAGTGCGGCGAGGCGGGTGCGGCCGGCGTCGGTGAGGGTGAGGCGGCGGCGGTCGGCCGGGTCGCGGGCGCGGTCGATCCAGCCGTGGGCGGCGAGCAGGTCGGCGGCCCGGGCGGGGTCGCCGGGGTCCGGGCGCAGGCGGGTGGCGGGGCCGCGCTGGGTGTGCGGGCCGAGGGCGGCGAGGGCGGCCGGCGCGGCGCGGTGGTACGGGCGCGGGCCGTCGGCTCCTGTGCGACCGCGCCGCGGTGGCGCAGGCGCTCGGCGCGGCCCCGGGCCCGCCCCGGGGGCGACGCGTTCGTCTGCCGGGCCGCGGACGTGGCCGCCGCGCACGAGCCGGCCGGGCGGGCGGCAGCTCGGCCCCGGTGCCCGCCGACCGCCCGGGGCGGGGCGCGGGCCTGCGCGCCGCGCACCTGCGCCACCGCGGCGCGGTCGTACTGACGGGCCGTCGGCTCGTACGCTGGCCGGATGTGCTGGAGCGCGGAGGCCGATCTGATCGCCGGGGGCGCGGTGGCGGCGGTCGGCGCCGCCGCGGTGGTGCGCGCCGGGGTCTCGCGGCGGCTGCCGCTGGCCGCGCTGCCGCTGCTGCTGGGCGGGCACCAGCTGGTGGAGGCGGGCGTCTGGTCGGGCTGGGCGTGGGCCCGGACGGTGTGGGCGGTGATCGCGCTGCCGCTGCTGCCGCTGTACGTCCCGGCGGCGGTGTGGTGCGCGACCCGCCGCCGCGCGGCGCTGTGGTGCGCCGCGCTGGGCGCGGCCGTCGCCGTCCCGCTGGCGCTCGCGGTCGCCCGGCACCCGGTGGCGGCGCACGTGCACGGCCACACGCTGGGGTACGCGATCGGCGTCCCGGCGGCCGGGCCGCTGCTGGCCGGGTACCTGGTGGCCGTGCTGGGGGCGCTGCTGGGCTCGGGCGACCGGTACCTGCGCCTGCTGGGGTGGATCACCGGCCTGGGCGCGCTGGTCTGCGCCCTGCTGTGGCGCCTCGCGTTCGTCTCCACCTGGTGCGCGCTGGCCGCCGTCGCCTCGGTGCTGCTCTACCGCTGGGCGGCCGTCAGCTCGTCGAGCAGCGCCAGCGCTTCGCCCACCGAGCCGCCGGGGTCGGGGACGGGGTAGAGCACCCCGCGCACCGTCCGGTCGGCGTCGACCACCAGGGTGAGCCGCTTGAGCCGGTCGGCGCCGCCGGCCCGGAAGGTGGGCAGCCGCAGCGCGCCGGTCAGCCGCAGCGCGGCGTCCGAGAGCAGCGGGAACGGGATCGTCCGGTGGGCGGCGAACGCGGCCTGCTGGTCGGGGCGCTGGGTGGAGACGCCGTGCACGGTGGCGCCGCGGGCGGTGAACTCGGCCAGCCGGTCGCGGTAGGTGCAGGATTCGAGCGTGCAGCCGACGGTGCCGGGGATGTCGTCCCAGCCGGGCGGGTAGCCCTGGGTGCCGGGGGCGTACGCGCCGGGGAAGCAGTACAGCACCGTCCAGGGGGTGCGCCCGACCGGGTCGGTGAGCGGTGGTCGGGCGCTCTCCGAGGCGGCGGGCAGGGCGAGTTCGGGCAGGCGGGTGCCGACCAGGGCGTGCACCCGGTGGGCCTCGGCGGAGTCGGGCGGCGCGGTGGCGGTGAGGGTGCCGTCGCCGAGCAGGTGCCGGCCGCCCCAGTCCTGGAGCGCGACCAGCACCGGCAGCAGCCCCCAGCCCTTGTCGGTCAAGTGGTAGGCGTAGCGCGGCGGGTGGGCGTGGTAGAGGCGTTTCTCGACCACGCCGTCCTCGACCAGGGCGCGCAGCCGGGCGGTGAGCACCTTGCGGCTGATGCCGAGCGATTCGTGCAGGGCGTCGAACTGGTGGGTGCCGCCCGCGAGGTCGCGCACCAGCAGCAGGGTCCACCAGTCGCCGACCACGGACAGCGCCTGGGCGATGGAGCAGTCGGTGTCGCCGACGTCGGTGTAGCGCATGGCACCACCTTGCCACCGCGGCTCCCCCGGCGCCTATAGTGAGTTCCCCAAGGGAACTCACTGCCTGCCACCAGGGGGAACGCCACATGAGCACCACCCGCACCGAACGACCGCCCACGGCGCCCGCCGCCCGCCCGGCCGCCGCGTTCTGGCGCTACTGGACGGCCACCACCGTCAGCGGCCTCGGCGACGCCGTCACCGCCGTCGCCCTCCCGCTGACCGCCGTCTCGGTGCTGCACGCCAACGGCTTCCAGGTCGGCCTGGTCACCGCCGCCGGGTACGTGGCCTGGCTGGTGATCGGCCTGCCGGCCGGCGTCCTGGTGCAGCGCCTGCCGCTGCGCGGCACCCAGATCGCCATGGACCTGCTGCGCGCCGCCGCGATCGCCTCCGTCCCGCTGGCCGCCGCGTTCGGCGTGCTGGGCCTGCCGCACCTGGTCGCGGCGGCGCTGCTGGTCAGCTTCGCGAGCGTGGTCTTCGACGTCGGGAACTCGACCTTCCTGCCCGGTGTGGTGCCGGCCGAGCAGCTCACCGCCCGCAACAGCCTGACCTCCGGCACCCACGCGGTGAACCAGCTCGCCGGGCCCTCGATCGGCGGCGTCCTGGTCCAACTCCTGGGCGCGGCGGCGGCGTTGGTCGTGGACGCGGTCAGCTTCCTGTGCTCGGCGGCGCTGCTGCGCACGCTGCCCCGGGCCGCCGCCGAACGCCCCGCGCCCACCGCCGGCCGGCCGTCCTTCGGCGCGCAGATCCGCGAGGGCTGGCGCTACGCGACCCGGCACCCGGTGATCGGCCCCTGCCTGGCCGAGGCGACCTGCGTCAACTTCGTCTGCGGCGCGCTGATGGC
The DNA here is from genome assembly GCF_044769485.1 of Kitasatospora sp. NPDC090308. Classification (NCBI taxonomy): domain Bacteria; kingdom Bacillati; phylum Actinomycetota; class Actinomycetes; order Kitasatosporales; family Streptomycetaceae; genus Kitasatospora; species Kitasatospora sp. NPDC090308. Next base: position 70,378 of record NZ_JBIVXY010000019.1, read on the forward strand.
CGTCGTCCCGCTGTTCCTGGTGCGCACCCTGCACGCCCCGGCCGGACTGGTCGGCGTGCTGATGGCCGCCGAGGGCGCCGGCAGCCTGCTCGGCGCGGCGCTCACCCCCCGGCTGGCCGCCCGCTTCGGCACCGCCCGCACCCTGGTGTACGGCTCGCTGGTCGGCGTGGCGACGGCCCCGCTGATGCCGCTCGCCCCCGGCGGGCCCGGGCTGCCGCTGTTCGCGCTCGGCAACGCCGGGTTCGGCGCCTCCGTGGTGGTGCTCAGCATCCTGACCCGCACCTACCGGCAGCGCACCGTCCCCGCCGCGCTGCTGCCCCGGGTGATGGCCACCGTCCGGTTCGTCTCCTGGGGCGCCATCCCGGTCGGCGCACTGGCCGCGGGCGCCGCCGCCTCGCTCTGGGGCCCCCGCACCGCACTGGCCCTGGCCTGCGCGCTGACCGCGCTCTCCCCCGTCCTGCTGCTCTCCTCCCGGCTGCGCGGCGCCCGCGAGCTGACCGACGTCACGGCCTAGTGCCGCGTCAGGCCGCCTTCGCCCGTCAAGGAGCGGTGTCCGGTGCGTGCTCTCGGCGTGCCGGCCGGAAGCCCCCGTCCTGGGTGTACTCGGCTTTTCGGCCGGTGCGGCGAGAGGGCGTGCCGGACACCGCGACGGGGCGAAGGGTTGCCTGACGCGGCACTAGGCCGGGTCCGAGAGCCGGACGAAGCGGCACCCGGCGTCCAGCATCGCGGGCAGCGCCCGCGCGTAGCCCTCGCCGGTGCCGGCCGCCGGGTGGTTGAGGTGGCTGATCACCACCGATCCGGGCGGCGCGGCGGCCACCGTGGCGGCGACCTGGCCGGGGGTGAAGGTCGCGCCGCCGTCGCCGTTCACCGCGAAGCCGGCCACCCGCTCGCCCAGCTCCCCCACCAGCGCCACCCCGACCTCGTCGTAGTGCGCCGTCCCGGCCCGGAACCAGCCGGGGGCCCGCCCCAGCAGCCCGGTCAGCTTGGCCCGGTTGCCCGCCACCTCCTCGTACGCGGCGGCCGGGTCCGCCGTCCCGGTAATGCCGTACGCCGAACGGCCGGTCACCGACAGCGGGCGGTGCGCGGTGCCGTGGTTGCCCAGTTCGAACAGCGGGTCGGCGGCCAGCTCGGCGAACGGCCCCGGGTTGGCGTCCACCCAACGGGCGTTCAGGAACAGCGTGGCGGGCACCCCCAGGCGCCGCAGGGTGCCGATCAGCGCCGCGTCGTACCCGTCCCCGCCCGGCCCGCCGCACGCGTCGAAGGTCAGCGCCAGCGCCCCGCCCGGAACGGTCGTCACGACGCCCGGCAGGTCGGTGCCCCAGCGCTGCGGCGCCCGCCCGGCGTACCGGGCCAGCACCTGCTCCCGGTGGGGCGGCGCGGGCGGCTGCGCGCCGGACGGGGCGGCGGGCGGCGCGGACGGGACGGACGGGACGGCGGTGCCGGGTGCCGTCGGCGGCCGTCCGCCCGGTCCACCCAGCCCGCCCCGCGCCGCGCCGCAGCCCGCCGTGAGTCCGAGCGCCGCCGCCAGTACCGCCCGCCGTCCGACCGTCCGCGCCACCCGCGCCGTCCGCGCCATCCGCGCCGCTCCTCGCCGTCCGCCGTGGCCGCCGTGACCACCGCCACGAGTGTCACTTCCCGGCGCGGCCGGTGCCATCTGCGAAGCTCGGCCGTATGGCTTCCTCCCCGCGACCGCACTACCTGCAGTGGACGACCGTGGCCCCGGTGCTGGCGTTCCTGCTGCTCCTGGCGACCTGGCACCGGGACCTGCCCTGGCCGGTGGTGGCCCTGGTGGCCTGCTTCCTGGCGGTCTCGGTGGTGGCGGCGGTGCACCACGCGGAGCTCATCGCGCACCGGGTCGGCGAACCGTACGGCTCGCTGGTGCTGGCGGTGGCCGTCACCATCATCGAGGTCGCGCTGATCGTCACGCTGATGGCCGACGGCGGCGACAAGAGCGCCGGCCTGGCCCGGGACACCGTGTTCGCCGCCGTCATGATCACCTGCAACGGCATCCTCGGACTGTCCATCCTGGTCAGCGCGTTGAAGTACCGGGTGGCGGTCTTCAACGCGGAGGGCACCGGCGCGGCGTTCGGCGCGATCGCCACCCTGGCCACGCTGAGCCTGGTGCTGCCGACCTTCACCACCTCGCAGCCCGGCCCGCAGTTCTCCACCACCCAGCTGGTCTTCGCCGCGACCGCCTCGATCGTCATCTACGGCCTGTTCGTCTCCACCCTGACGGTCCGCCACCGGGACTACTTCCTGCCCGTCACCGCGGCGGGCGAGATCGTCGACCCGCTGGACGAGCACTCCGAGACGCCGACCATGCGGGAGACCCTGGTCAGCGTCGCGCTGCTCGCCGTCGCGCTGGTCGCGGTGGTCGGCCTCGCCAAGGGCGTCTCGCCCACCATCGAGCGCGGCGTCGCCGCCGCCGACCTGCCCAACGCGGTGGTCGGCGTGGTGATCGCCCTGCTGGTGCTGCTGCCCGAGTCGATCGCCGCCGTCCGGGCCGCCGTCCGCAACCGGGTCCAGATCAGCCTCAACCTGGCCCTCGGCTCCGCCCTGGCCTCGATCGGCCTGACCATCCCGGCCGTGGCGATCGCCTCCAGCTGGCTCTCCGGGCCGCTCGAACTCGGCCTGGGCGCGAACCACATGATCCTGCTCGCCCTGACCGTCGCCGTCGGCACCCTCACCGTCATCCCCAAGCGGGCCACCCCGCTGCAGGGCGGCGTCCACCTGGCCATCCTCGGCGCGTACCTGGTCCTGGCCGTGAGCCCGTAGCGGCCCCGGGCCCCGCCCGGGCACGGCTGGACGAACTCGCGGTGCGCCCGCGGGGTCGTCCAGCCGCCCCGGCCGACTCGTCCGCCGGCGCGCCCTCCTCCCCCGACGGCGCCCGCGTCCGCACTCCCCTGCGGCGTCCCGTCCCGCATCCGCCTCGACCCCGCGGCCTGTACGCGGGCACGGGCGGTCCAGCCGTTCCGACTCGTGGGGTTGGGGCGGCGAGGCAGGGGCACACGTCCCGGGCGTGCGCGGGGCAGCAGGCGGCCCGGCCCTCGGTGGACGGGCCGCGGTGGGAGGACGACGACGGGGTGGGGATGGACGACAGGATCGACGTCGACGCACTGGCGGTACCGGAAGTGCTGGACAGTCCCGCCCTGCGGCCCGGGCCGCCGCGGGGCGGAGCAGCGGGCTGGCTGCTGCGGCACCGGGTGCAGCCGGTGGGGCCCGCGGCGGCGGAGGAGCACAGCGAGCCGCAGGCCTGGTGGAAGGTGATGTGCCTGACCGGTGTCGACTACTTCTCCAGCCTGGCGTACGTGCCCGCGATCGCCGCGCTCGCGGCCGGAGCGGTCTCGCCGCTGGCGACGCTGCTGATCGTGGCGCTGACGCTGGTGGGGATGCTGCCGATGTACCGCCGGGTGGCCCGGGAGAGCCCGAACGGCGCGGGGTCGGTGGCGATGCTGGAGGACCTGCTGCCGTTCTGGCGGGGCAAGGTGTTCGTGCTGGTCCTGCTGGGGTTCGTGGCCACGTCCTGGATCATCACCATCACCCTGTCCTCGGCGGACGCCTCCGTGCACCTGGTCGAGAACCCCTACCTCTCCGGTGCGCTGCACGGCCACGAGGTCGCGCTGACCGTCGGTCTGCTGCTCCTGCTGGGCGGGGTGTTCCTGCTCGGCTTCAGCGAGGCGGTCACCGTCGCCATCCCGCTGGTCTCCCTCTTCCTGCTCCTGAACGCGGTGACCATCGGCGCGGGCGTGGTGGAGGTGTTCACCACGCCGGGTGCCTGGTCGGCCTGGACGGGGGCGCTGGGCGAGGGCGGCGGCGGCTTCGGCGGCCTGCTCGGCCCGGCGCTGCTGGCGTTCCCCCTGTTGGTGCTGGGCCTGTCCGGCTTCGAGACGGGGGTGAGCATGATGCCCCTGGTGGCCGCCGAGGGCGCAAGTCCCGAACAGCGGCTGGACGCGCGGGTCCGCAACGCCCGCAAGCTCCTCACCACCGCGGCGGCCGTCATGAGCGTCTACCTGCTGGCGGCGAGCTTCGTCACCACCGTCCTCATCCCGCACCGGGAGTTCGAGGCGGGCGGCCGGGCCAACGGCCGGGCGCTGGCCTGGCTCGCCCACCAGGAGCTGGGCGAGGCGTTCGGCACCGCCTACGACGTCAGCACCATCCTGATCCTCTGGTTCGCCGGCGCGTCGGCCATGGCGGGGCTGATCAACATCGTCCCCCGCTACCTGCCCGACTACGGCATGGCCCCGGAGTGGGGGCGGGCCGTGCGCCCCGTCGTCCTGGTCTACACCGCCCTGTGCATCGTCATCACCGTCGCCTTCGGCGCCGACGTCAACGCCCAGGCCGGCGCCTACGCCACCGGCGTCCTCGCCATGATGGTCTCCGGCGCGTTCGCCGTCACCGTCTCGGCGGTGCGCCGGCGCCGGCGCGTCGCCACCGCCGGTTTCGCCGCCCTCACGGCGGTGCTGCTGTACGCCCTGGTGGCCAACATCGTCGACAAGCCGGACGGCATCGCCATCTCCGGGATGTTCATCGCCGGCATCGTCGCCGTCTCGTTCGTGTCCCGGGTCTCGCGCACCACCGAGCTGCGCGCCGAGAGCATCACCCTCGACCCCGCCGCCCGACGGTTCGTCACCGACACCCTGGCGCACGACGGGTCCATCAACATCATCGCCAACCGCCGACAGGCCGGAACCGCCGACGAGTACCGGCACAAGGAGCAGGAGCAGCGCGGGGACAACCCCGTCCCCGGCCCCGCCGACGTCCTCTTCGTCGAGATCGACGTGGTGGACCCGTCGGACTTCAGCGGCGCCCTGCTGGTGCGCGGCGTCGAAGTGGACGGCTACCGGATCCTGCGCACCGAGGCGCCCGCGGCGCCCAACGCGATCGCCGCGCTCCTGCTGGCCCTGCGCGACTCCACCGGTGTCCGGCCGCACTGCTACTTCGCGTGGGCCGAGGGCAGCCCGTTGAAGCACATGCTCCGCTACTTCCTGCTCGGGCGCGGCGACACCGCCCCCGTCACCCGCGAGATCATCCGCAGGCACGAACCCGATCCCGCCCGCCGCCCCGGCATCCACGTCGGAGCCTGACCGGCCTCGCCCCCGGTCCGGCCGGAGAGCACCCGCGGTCGACGGGTCCGGCCGGTCGACCGCCACCCGGGACCGGCGAGGCGACCCCCGCGCCCTGCGGCAGTCGGCTCCGGCATCCGGGGTGCACCTCCTCGACACCTCGGCCGCTCCTCGGCCACCCGACCGGGCCCCGGCTCGGTCGGGTGGCCGAGGAGCGGCACCGCGGTGCTTCCGGCGGCGGCACCCGTCAGGCGTCCACGGTCCTGGCCTCCAGCGGCGCGGCCGCGTCCTCCGGGGTCTTCGCCGGCCGGTCGGCGAGCTTGAGCCAGATCACTCCGGCGATGATCACGGCCAGCCACACGGCCTGGACCGCGGTGAGGGTCTCGTCGAAGATGACGGGGCCCAGCAGCGCCGCGCCGACGGAGCCGATACCGGCCCACACGGCGTAGCCGATGCTGACGTCGATGGTGCGCAGTGCGACGCTCAGCGCCCAGAGCGTCAGCAGGAAGAAGACGACGGCGACCAGGGACCACGTCAGGCGGGTGAAGCCGTGGCTTCCGCCGACGGAGAGCGCGTAGCCGACTTCGAACCCGCCGGCGAGTAGGAGCACGATCCAGGAATTGGCCGAGGTGCGCCCGGTGTCGGACATGTGTGGAAGTCCTTTCGAGGGATGGGTCGGACGGGGACGAGGACGGGGCGGGATTCTCAGGCGGCGCCGCTGAGTTGGAGGCCGACGACCCCGGCGATGATGACGACGATGCCCACGGCCTTGCGCCAGTTCAGGCGCTGCCCGAAGAGCAGCGCGCCGAGGAGGGTGATGCCGATGCCGGCGACGGAGGTCCAGATCGCGTACCCGACGCCCACGTCGAAGGTGAGCAGCGCCCTGCTGAGGAAGAAGGTTCCGAGAGCGCCGGTGATCAGGGTCACGGCTGTCCACGTACGGTTCTTGAAGCCTTCGGCCTTACCGGCCGCGATCGCGACGGCGATCTCGAAGATGTCCGCGATCGCGAGGTAGAACCACTGCATGGCTGGTCCTTTCGTTCGTTGGAGGTCGGTGTTGCGCCGGGGGAAGAGGGAGCGGGAACGGTCCGCCGCGGGTCTGCGGCACGGGAGGTCGCGGGCGGGGCGGCAACGGCGAGGCGGTGTTCCGCTGCGCGCCGACGGGCGGGAGCGGACGGCGGGGCAGGCCGGTCCGGGCTCGACGGGGCTGCCGGGCGGCCCGGCGGGCCGATGTGATCGGGCGTCGCGCCGCACCCGGGTGGCACGGCCGGTCGACGGCGTCAGCGACGTTCCGCCGGCCGGCCGGTGCGACGGTCCGGCGCTCGGGTCAGGTCAGCACCCGTCGATCCGGCAGGCGGGGGCGTCGCCGGCGGCGGCCTGTTCGGCCCGGGCGTCGAGCACGGCCTTGCGGATCTGGGCCGCGGTGGGAACGCCTTCGATGCGGTGGCGCCCGTCGATGATGATCGTGGGAGCGACGGAGACGCGGAAGGCCTCGGCGGTCCGCAGCGCCGCCCGGTGGGTCTCGGTGTAGCTGCCGGCGATCAGCGCCTGGCTGAACTCGTCGGCGTCGAGCCCGAGTTCGGCGGCGATGTCGGCGAGGACCTCGATCCGGCCGATGTCCCGGTTCTCCTGGAAGAAGGCCCGCAGGAGGCGCGGGGTGTACTCCGCGGCCCTGCCGTGCTCGGCCGCGTACTGGTAGCCCTCGAAGGCGAGCCGGGTGTAGGGCTGCGGGGAGACCGTCGGCAGGGTGAGGTCCACGCCCATCCGCCGGGCCATCGGGTAGACCGAACGCTCCCAGATCGCCGGCAGGTACGGGTCCTCCGGACGCAGGGTCGGAGCCGGGTGGGGTCGCAGCTCGAACGGCATCCACTCGATCTCGACGTCGAGGTCGCGGACGGCCTCCTGCAGCGGTCCCTCGGCGAGCATGCAGAACGGACAGACGTAGTCCGACCAGACCTTGATGCCGACCTTGCCGGTCGCCGTACCGGTCATGACCGCCCCCGTTCCATCGCGAGGAACTCCTCGAACGGCTTCGTCCCCTCCGGGAGCCGCAGCCAGGTGACCTTGATCGGCCAGTTCTCCGGATCGTCGGCGAAGATCGAGTACGAGCTCGTGTAGTCGAAGCCGTACCGGGCGGCCGTCTTGCGGTCGACCACGTTCACGATGTGGCTGACGTTGAAGTACAGCGAGGCCATGTAGCACAGGGCGCACGGCTCGCCGGAGGCGAACAGGGTGGCCCCGGCGGTGGCGTGCAGCCCGTGCGCGGCGGCGGCCTCGCGCAGTGCCGTCACCTCGGCGTGCGCGGTGGGGTCGTTGTCCTCGCGCACCCGGTTGACGCCGGTGCCGAGGATCCGGTTGCGGTTGACCACGACGCCGGAGAACGGGATGCCGCCCCCGGCGACGTGCTCGCGGCTGATCCGTACCGCCTCACGTGCGTACTCGGTCAGCTCGCTCTGTGAAAGCTCGGAAGTGCGCACCGCTGCTCCCCCGCTCAGACCGCGGCCGGGGGGCGGGCGATGGGCGCCGTGACTTCAGGCATGGAATCCCCAGTAGTTGCTTGTATGTACAAATTATCTGAGCCCGCAGAAAACTCGAGCGCGCAGGTAGAGTTTGCATGAACATACATCTTGCTGTCAATCGCAACTATCGGAACGGGCCCGTGACGGCCGGTGGGCACTGCCGGACCGTCAGAACGGGGAGGCCGGCCACCGGCCCGCCTCCCCGGCCCCGCACGGCCGGTTCAGACCGCGACGGGATAGCTCGGAGCCTTCTCCTCCGCCCACCGTGCTCCGGGCCCGAGCGGCGGCCTCGGCCCGTCGCCGCTCCCCTCCTCCGGGCCGGGCCGGGAGCCCCGCCGGGCCGGGTCGGCCACCAGACGGCTGTAGATGAAGGCGGCCGACACCAGCGCCATGTGGTGGTGCCAGCCGGGGAACGAGCGGCCCTCGAAGTCCCGCAGCCCGAAGCGCCGTTGGAGCAGATCGACGGCCTCGCCGGTCGCCGGGTGCCGCTCCGCGTACCCTAAGAGCTCCTCCACCGGACGGTGCGCCATGTTGGTGATCCACAGCTGGCCCGGACCTTCCGGACGGCCGTCAGGCTGGGCGAACAGGCGGAGCGGCTGGGGTCTTTGGTCGGCCGCGACGACTCCGGGCGCCTGGACCATGCTGTCCTGGACCGGCCCCCGGCCGGGTCTCGCGGCGGCGGGACGGGCCTCCGCGCCCCGGTCGCTCAACACCCGGGCCGCCGCGATCACCGGCCGGCGCGCACCGGAGGACTGCGGCTCCAGCGGGGCCAGCAGGAAGCCGTCGGGGATCGCGACGACGAAGTCCAGCCGGCGCTCGATCAGTCCGTCGAGCAGCCGGCGCGGGTCCAGGTAGCCGTCGAGGTCGACGACGACCGGCACGGGCTCGTACTGCGAACGCCGCACCACCACGTCGAGCACGTCGAGGAGTTGGCCCTCGGGCGAGGACGTGACGGTCCACGGGATGCGGGCGCGTTCGCGCAGGGGGCCCCGGGCCCACGGCTCGGGCAGGACGAGGCACCAGCCGACGGGAAGTTCGCCCGCGTCCGTCGACATGAAAACGGCCGCGCTCACCTGGCAGTTGACGGTGCGTCCGGTCTGCGGGATGAATCGGCGGTGCACTCCGCACGACTTCTCACCGCGCTTGGGCAGGACCACGGGGGCGGCCGTCCAGGCCCTGGGCCGGACCTGGGCTTCGGCCCACCGGCGCAACTGGTCGCACACCGGCTCCCACTCCCAGGGGCTCTCGTTGATGAACTGGTGCAGGGCCTGCGATGCCGTCGGGGAGTCACACGCCACGGCCGCGAGCCGGCGGATGGACTTCTTGCCGGGTGTCCTGAGGAGGCCGTTGACGTACGCGTGGGCCCACCTGCGCTGGTCGGCCCTGCGCAGGTGGCCGAAGAGCTGATCCGTGAACAGGGCCACGGAGTCCCATCCCCTCATAGTTTCCCCTCCGGTGTCGCGGCTGCGAAATTTCCGCACGGCCACCCACATTAAGGAATGACCACTATTTTTTTCCGGGGGAAAAGGGATTCCGGTCGCCACTTCGCCAACTCCCCGCGCGCCGTGGCGCGATCGCGGCGGATCGGATCACGAAACGGCACGAACGGGTCCGGTTGGCGGACGGGATCCTCGCGGTGGCGCGCGGGTCGATCGGCCCGTGGCCTCGGGAAAGGAGGCCGGACCGGTGGGTCCCGGCCGGGTGGGCGTGGAACTTCACCACCGGTGCGGCCACCCGCGGCCGATGGCGTCCCTACGCGCTCATCGACCCGCGCACGAGTGCCACCGGAGAGCGGGCGGTCGTGCGCCCTCCGGGGTTCCGAGGACGGCCCCGCGGCCGTGGGCGTCCGGCAGGGTCACGCGTGGTCGTCCTTGGGCGTCGTGGTGAACAGGTGTCCGTAGTCGGTGATGCCGTGGGCGGTGGCGGCGGCACCGGCGAGGTGGAGGGCGTGCCAGAGGATCACCTGGTTCGCGGTGACGACGTCGAAGCCGAGCTCCTGCTCCAGGGCCCTGATGGTGCCGACCGCCCGGATTCCGTTGCCGGCCACCAGGACGGCCTCCGGCCGGTGGGCGGCCACCGTGGTGCGGATCCACTCCGACAGGTTCTCGGGCGTGATGGCCTTCTGGTTCGAGGGCAGCCCGCAGGGGCCGTGGTGGACGACGTCGTACCCGAACTCGCGGAAGTAGTCCGCACCTTGGCCCGACAGCGTGTCGTCGAACCACGGCGGGTTGACCACCGCGATGCGGCGGGCGCCGAGCGCGTCGAAGGCGGCGCGGGCGGCCTTGGTGGTCCCGGTGATCGGCAGGCCCCGGGTGACGGGCAGCAGCCGCTCGTACAGCTCCCGCTCGCCCCGGGCCTTCAACGCGTAGCTGGAGGAGGTGAAGCCCAGGGCGAGCGCGTGCAGCGGGGAGGCCGCCAGCAGTTCCACGGCGTTGTCCAGGTACGGCGCCCGGACGAAGGACAGGATCGGGTCGTACGGGATCTTCTCGTCCATCTCGCCGCCCGCGCGCATGGCGGCGAAGTGGACGCGCGAGCCGTGGACGGACACCGTGGCCGGGGCGACGGCCTGCAGTTCGGCCTCGGGGCCGACGTCCGCGTGCGGCACGACGACGCCGATGCGGGTCGAGGCGTCCCATCCGTCGACGGGCGAGGGGGTGCTGGTCACGGGCTTCTCTCCTACCGGGTGGGTGCGGACTCGTCGGCCAGGCGGCCACCGCTGACGGTGCCGGTGCCGCCGGCGTCGAGGAACTTGGGGTGCTTGCGGCGCATGGTCTCCAGGACGAAGTCGTACGGGACGTCGTCGAAGGCGCCGTGGTCGGTGAGGAACTCCATGGCGCCGCCGCCCCCGTGGGGGTGGTGCAGGCTGTCGCTGAGCCCGTCGAACTCCAGGGCCCGCATCCCGTACAGCTTGCAGAGCAGCTTGTTGAACACCGGGGTGGCCTTGACCCACCTGCCCTCGAGGTGGACCTGGGTGAGACCGTGGAAGAACACGTCGCCGCCGACGTGCTCCAGGAGCCGGGGCGAGGCGAGGTGGTTGCGCACGTCGCCGTAGACCAGGCGGGACGGAATGCCCAGGGCGCGCACGGCGGCCGCGTACAGCGCGGACTTGTGCAGGCAGAAACCGGACTTGGTGGTGGCGGTGTGCGAGGCCCGGAGGCCCTCCCGGGTCAGCGGGGCGCCGTAGACCTCGTAGTCGACGCCGTCGCGCACCGCGTAGTAGAGCTCGACCGCGTTGGTCCGGCGGTCGGCGGAGCGGTCCTTGACGGCGTGGTCGATGAAGGCCTGCACCTCCTCGGTCTGGTGGTCGAGGAACTCGGTCGGGCGGGTGAGGTGGTCCATCGGGTCGGTCATGTCGGAATTCCCGTCGCTCAGAGTCCGAGGAGCATGGCGATGCGGTTGCGCTGGATCTCGGATGTCCCGGAGTAGATCGTTCCGGCGATCGAGTTGCGCAGGTCGCGCTCGATCCCGTGCTCGGTGAGCACGCCCCGTCCGCCGTGGATCTGCACCGCGTCCAGCGCGGTCTGCACGTTGGCCTCGGACACGACGGTCTTGGTGACCGCCAGGTCGAGCGAGGCGTCCTCGTTGCGTTCGACCTTGGCGCCGGTGTCGGTGAGCCACTTCCGGGCGGTCTCCACCCGGATCTTCATGTCCGCGATCTTGTGGGAGACGCCCTGGTAGGAGCTGATGGGCCGGCCGAACTGGTGGCGCTCCTTGGCGAAGGCGATGGTCTCCTCCAGGCGCCGGGTCATCTCGCCGAGGGTGATGGAGAAGCCGAAGAGGACCTCGCGCTTCATCACGTAGTCCAGGACCCGGAACCCGGCGCCCTCCGGGCCGACCCGCCGGCCGACCGGCACCCGCATGCCGTCGAAGGCGAGCGTGCCGATCGGGCTGGTGCGCAGGCCGATCTTGTCCATCGCGGGGCCCACGGTCAAGCCGGGGGTGTCGGCGTCGACGAGCAGGGTGGTCAGGCCGAAGGGGCCGGGCTTCCCGGTGCGGACGTAGAGCAGGAAGAGGTCGGCGACCGGAGCGTTGGTGATGAACATCTTGTCGCCGGTGACGACGTAGTGGTCCCCGTCGCGGTGGGCGACGGTGGCCAGGTTCACCGCGTCCGACCCGCCGGACCGTTCGGTGATCGCGTGCGCGGTGATCGCCTCGCCGGAGACGATCCTCGGCAGGTGCTCCTCCTTCAGTTCGTGGCTCGCGAACCGTTGCAGGGGCGTGCCCACGGACACGATCTGCGTCGAGGCCGAGAACGAGAGGCCCGCGTCCCGGGAGGTGTGGCCCAGTCCCTCCAGGGCGCGCATCGTCTCGGTGAGGCTGCGGCCGGCGCCGCCGAACTCCGGGGCGAAGGGGACGCGCAGCAGGCCGCTCTCCTGGATCGCCTTCCACTTGCCGTACGGGAAGGCGCCGGCCGCGTCCAGCTCGCGGGTGTCGGCGTTCAGCTGCTCGGCCCACGGGGCGGTGAGGTGAAAGAGGTCATCGGTCACGGGAGATCCTGGGGTCCGTTTCGGCAGTGGATCGGGCAACAGTGGATCGGGGTCGTGCCATGACGACGGTCGCCGGCTCGCGCGGACGGCCACGGACTCGGACGCGCGCGGCCGGGTGCCCGGCCCGGGCCCCGACGGTGAGCGGGAACCGGGCCGGGCGGCGCACTGGCGGCCGGAGGGGCGGCGGCGGCTCAGTACTGGGAGAACCCGTCCTCGGACAGGGTGTGCTTCTCGTCCCCGTTGATCGGCGGGTTGAAGATCGACACCAGGTGGAGGTCCTCGTCGGCGGAGGCCAGCAGGTAGTGCGGGTCGTGCTGGTCCAGGACGTAGATGGTGCCCGGCACGATCTTGTGACGGGTGCCGTCCTTCTCCACGACCTCGCCCGAGCCGCCGATGCAGTAGCAGGCCTCCAGGTGGTTGCGGTACTGCAGGGCGCTCGAAGTCCCCTTGCGCACGAGGGTGTCGGCGACGGCGAAGCCCATGCCGTCGCGCTTGGTCAGGAGCCGGTAGCTCAGACCGTTGCCCCACTCGACTGCGGCGACGTCATCGAGGCTGCGGGTGAACATCTCTCTGGTTCTCCTTCGGAATCGGGTGGTGCGTCGGTTCGGTGCGGTGCGGTGCGACCGGTCGGGCGGGACGGTGCAGGGGCCGGACCGGGGGGAGCGGACGGGAGCGGTTTCGGAGCAGCCGAGCAGCCGGAACGGTCGGCCCGGGCGGCTCGGGGGCCGGACCGTCGGAGCGGTCGCTCAGGCGGCTGCGGCCGGGCGGTGGTCCGCGATCATCGCGACGATGGCGTCGATGGTGCGGAAGTCGTCCGGTCCGAAGTCGATGTCGTCGACCGGCAGCCGGTAGGCGGAGGTGAGGTGCCCGAGCATCTTCACCAGGCCGAGGCTGTCGATGACTCCGGAGTCGAGCAGGTCGTAGTGGCCGGTGAGGTCCGAGACGTCCTCCCCGGCCAGGAACTGGTCCACGATGTAGGCGCGGACCTCGGCGGCGATGGCGGTGGTGCTCATGCGTCACTCCCCTTGGTGAGGTTCTGCTTGATCAGGTTCCGGTCGGGCTTGCCCGTCGAGGTGCGGGGCAGCGGAGCGGCGGTGAGGTGCACCGAGGCCGGGATGGCGTGGCGCGGTAGCTGCCGGCCCAGGTGGGTGCGCAGCCGGAGGCTGGTGAGGTCGGTGCCGGGGCGCCGGGTGACGTGGGCGTGCAGCCGGACGCCGGCCTGCGGGTCCGGCAGCGGCACGACCACCGCCTCGGCGACGTCCGGGTGGGCGGTGATGACGTTCTCCACCTCTTGCAGGTTGGTGCGGACGCCCCTGACCTTGACGTGCCAGTCCGCGCGCCCCTCCAGGAAGTGGAGGCCCTCGGCGGTGCGGGTGACGATGTCGCCGGTGCGGTAGAAGACCCGGCCGTCGAGGTGGGTGAACACCGCGTCGTTCAGGTCCTGCCGGAGGTAGCCCCCGGTCTGGAACGGCGTGGACACCAGGAGTTCACCGGTGCCCGCCGAGTCGAGGCGCGCGCCCTCGGCGTCGACGACCAGGGCGTCGGTGCCGCGGATGGGACGGCCGATGGGCATCGGGCCGTCCACGGCGGTGGGATCGACGCGGTGGATGAAGGAGTCGTTGGTCTCCGTGCAGCCGAACACGTTGTGGAAGGCGGCCCGGGGGAACGCCGGTGGGACGCGGCGCAGGAGGTCGACCGGCATGCGGTCACCGGTGAAGACCGCGTGGCGCACGGCGGCGAAGGTGCCGCCTCCCTCCAGGAGCAGCCGGTACATCATCGGCACGCCCTGGACGAAGGTGACGTCGTGCCGGCTGACCAGCGCGGCGAGGTGCGCGGCGTCGGTCGCCCGCTGCTGTTCGACCAGGACGACGCTCGATCCGAGCCGGAGGAAGGTCCAGACGTCGAGCAGGGCGAGGTCGAAGTTGAGGGGTGCGTAGGACAGGGCGGTCTCGTCCGGCGTGAGCGCGAACTCGTCGACGGCCCAGTCGGCGAAGGCGTCGAACCCGGCGGTCTCGATCGGCACGATCTTCGGCGTGCCGGTCGAGCCGGAGGTGGTCAGCAGCAGCTGGGTCCGCGCCGGGTCCGGCACCGCGAACCCCTCGGCCTCGCTCCGCTCCGCCCGTACCGGCAGCGCGGTGAGCGCGCCGTCGTCGGCGGCGGTGAGGAGGTGGGAGACGCGGGCCTGGTGCGCCAGGCGTTCGAGTGCCGCGCTGCCCAGGCTCGGTGAGGGCGCGAGGGCGATGTGGCCCTCGCGGAAGACGGCCAGCAGCAGCGCGATGGTCTGCGGGTCCTTGTGCGCCGGAACGCACACGGTGCTGCCCGCCGGGAGTCGCAGCCGCGCCAGGTGGGCGCGCAGGCTCCCGGTCAGGTCGTTCAGCCGGCCGTAGGTGACGGCCCGGTCGTCGAAGTGGAGCGCGGTGCGGTGGGGCCGGTTCTCGCCGTGAGCGGCGACGGTCTCGGCCAGGAGGGACGATGGCACGGCGGGATTCCTCGCGGTCGGCTCAGCCGTCGGGACGAGTGCCGACCGGCTGTTCGAATTCGTGCGGTGTCGACGTTGAAGTTACCGAACCAACTGGATGCTTGGTCAAGCATGTACTTGGCGAAGTGAGTGTGACGTAGGCCACAAGAGTTGCATGTTCAAGCAAAAACCCCGAACGCGTTCCGCGTTCGGGGCGGGGTCGGGGCGGCCGGCCGCCGGGCCGGCGCGGGTCAGACCTGGATGGCGCGCAGGGCCTGGACCGTGGGGCCCAGTTCGGGGTCGGCGGTGAAGGTGTTCAGGGCGGACGACAGGACCTCCGCGTAGGTGGCGCGGGCGGCCTGGTAGCGCTGGCGCCCCTCGTCCGTGATGACGGCGTACACGCCCCGCTTGTCCGACGGACAGAGGTCCTTGAAGGCGAAGCCGGCCGTCTCCAGGCGGCCCACCAGGCGCGTCACCGACGACTGCCCCAGGCCGACCTTGTCGGCCAGGTCCTGCATCCGCAGCTCGCTCGTCTTGGAGTGGTGCAGGTGCTCGAGCGAGCGGTACTCCGACAGCCCGATCCCGTGCCGCCGTTGCAGCGCCAGGGCCAGTTCCCGCTCCACGTAAGCGTGGAGCGAGAGCACCCGGTTCCATGCGGCCTGGTCGGAGGTGCGCAGGGGCGCGTGGGATGAAGTTGCCATGGGGGCCTCCGTTGCAAGGTGTCGCCTGGCAGAAGAGTACATGCGCATGCAAGATCCTGGCGCCCCGAATTTTCCTTTCCCGAAGATTTAAGGGCCCATTAGGCTTGCACGTACAAGCAATTTCTCTGACCCGATCACCAGCCCGCAAGACCTCGGGAGACCCGCGGCGCCGACCGCGCCGGGTCGTACTCCATCCTTCCGCCGGCCCCGGTCATCACCGACTGTCCGGTACGACCGAACCCCGGCGGAGGCGTGATCGGACGGCTGAATACCTGAACGTCCCGCGCTCCTGGCCGCACCGGGAAGCGGCGGGCGCGGTCCTCCCCGCCGTGGACGCTGACGGCGTGCGCCTCGCCGCTGCGCGGGCCGCAGCCGCCGCGAGTTCGGCGACCGGGGGGAAGGTCCCGTCACCCCCGGCCCGGATCTCCTCCACCCGGACGGGTGGAGGAGATCGCCGCACGTCTCGGGCCGCACCGAGGGGGTGGGCGCCCGACTCCGGGCGGGGAGGCCGACTTCGTTGCGTCCCGGCGTCCGGATCGAACGCCCCCACGGCCCTCAGGGCAGCCGGTTGCCGTAGAACGGGCCGTAGTAAAGGGCCAGTTCGGCCCGCAGGTCGAGGTCGGCGTGCTGCTCGGCCCGCACCAGCGGCGGGGCGGCCCCGATCTCCTCCTTGGTGCGGTCGACCGTGATGGTCCGCCGCTCCTCGTCGACCTGGCGGACCGTCACGGCCGGCAGCAGCACCCGGTGGTGGAAGATCCACGGCGCGGTGTCGACCACCAGGTACTGCGGTCCGAGGTCCTCCGCCATCCGGTCCACCTTGCCGATCGGCCCGTCGACCGCCTCCACGTGGTACCCGACCAGGTCACCCACCGGACGTCCGGAGGCGTCCCGGTACGCCCACACGTCGAGGTCCTCCCGCTGTTCGCTCACGCTGGTGCCTCCGCTCGCGCGGCCCCTGGCGGGCGGACCCTCCGCCGCCGGCCGCCCGGAACGATTGCCCGCCGGAGGTAGTTCCATGCCGCGCCGAACAACCGCGTTCTCCCAGCGAATTCACAGGAATGAGCGGCCGTCGGCCGGGCATGCGTTCGGCACGACGCCGCTGGGGCCGTCAATCCGTAGGACGAGGAGGAACCATGTCGATCCTTTGGGCGATCATCGCCGGTCTGGTGATCGGTGTGCTGGCCAAGCTGGTCATCCCCGGGCGGCAGCCGATCCCGCTGTGGCTCACCATCCTGCTCGGCATCGTCGGCGGCCTGATCGGCAACGCCCTGGCGAGCGCGTTCGGCGTGGCCGACACCAACGGCATCGACTGGATCCGGCACCTCTTCCAGATCGGCGCCGCCGCCGTCCTGATCCTGCTGGTCACCCCGCTGTGGGCGCGTCGGGGCGCCTGACCCCCGGCCCCACCCCGACGATCGACGGCCCGGCCGCGCCACGGAGCGCGCCCGGGCCGTTCGCGTGCCCGCACCGGGGCGGCCGCTACTCGACCGTCACGCTCTTGGCCAGGTTGCGCGGCTTGTCGACGTCCCGGTCCAGCGCCACCGCCGCGTGGTAGGCGAGCAGTTGGAGCGGGATGTTGAGCAGCAGCGGGTCGAGTTCGGGCTCGCTCTTGGGGACGACCAGGCAGTGGTCGGCGAGCCGGGACTCGATCGGGCGGTGCGCGACGGCCAGGACGCGGCCCTCGCGGGCCTTGATCTCGCCGAGCGCGGTGAGGTTCTTGTCGAGCAGTTCGTCGTCGGGCACCAGGGCGACGGTGGGCAGTTCGGGGGAGATCAGGGCGAGCGGTCCGTGCTTGAGCTCGCTGGCCGGGTACGCCTCGGCGTGGACGTAGGAGATCTCCTTGAGCTTCTGCGCGCCCTCGCGGGCCACCGGGTAGCCCCGGACCCGGCCGATGAACATCATCCCCTGGCTGTCGGCGTACTCCGCGGCCAGCTCCGCGACCGCCTCCTGCTGGTCGAGCACCTCGCGGATCTGCCCGGGCAGCGCCTTGAGCGCGGCGACGATCCGCCGCCCGTCGGCGGGCGAGAGGTCGTGCACCCGGCCGAAGTGCAGGGCCAGCAGCGCGAAGGCGACCACGGTGGAGGTGAACGCCTTGGTGGAGGCGACCGAGATCTCCGGGCCGGCGTGCAGGTAGATCCCGCCGTCGCACTCGCGGGCGATCGCCGAGCCGACGGTGTTGACCACGCCGAGCACCCGTCCGCCCTTGCGCTTGACCTCCTGGACGGCGGCCAGCGTGTCGTACGTCTCGCCGGACTGGCTGACCGCGACGTACAGGGTGTCGGCCTCGATGACCGGGTTGCGGTAGCGGAACTCGGAGGCGGGCTCGGAGTGCGCGGGGATGCGGGCCAGCTCCTCGATCAGCTGGGCGCCCATCTCGCCCGCGTAGTACGCGGAGCCGCAGCCGAGGATCTTCACCCGGCGGATCTCGCGCAGCTCGCGGGCGTCCAGGTTGAGGCCGCCCAGGTGCGCGGTGGCGAAGCGCTCGTCGAGCCGGCCGGAGAGGGTGCGCTCGACCGCGCCGGGCTGCTCGTGGATCTCCTTGAGCAGGTAGTGCGCGTAGCCGCCGGTGTCGTAGGAGCCGACCTCCCAGTCGACCGTCGAGGGCTGCCGGGTGACGGTGCGGGCGTCCTCGGTGAAGGTGCGGAAGCCGTCGGCGCGGACGGTGGCCAGTTCGCCGTCCTCCAGGTGGACGACCTGGCGGGTGTAGCGGACCAGCGCGGAGACGTCGGAGGCGGCGAACATCTCCTTCTCGCCGATGCCGAGCACGATCGGGCTGCCGTTGCGGGCCACCACGATCCGGTCGGCCTGCTCGGCGTCCAGCACCGCGATGCCGTAGGTGCCGACGACCAGCCCCAGCGCGGCCCGCACCGCGTCCTCCAGCTCGCCGCCCCGGGCGCGGTGCGCGGCGATCAGGTGGGCGAGCACCTCGGTGTCGGTCTCGGAGCGGAACACCGCGCCGTCCGCGGTGAGCTTGGCGCGCAGCTCCTCGGCGTTCTCGATGATGCCGTTGTGGACGACGGCGATCCGGCCCTCGTTGTCGGTGTGCGGGTGGGCGTTGGCGTCGGAGGGGACGCCGTGGGTGGCCCAGCGGGTGTGGCCGATGCCGGCGCCGCCCTTGAAGCGGGCGGGCAGCGCGGCGGCCAGGTCGGCGACCCGGCCCTTGGTCTTGCAGATCCGCAGCTTGGCCGGGGAGCCCTTGGTCGCCGGCGCGACCACCGCGACGCCCGCCGAGTCGTACCCGCGGTACTCCAGCCGCTGGAGTCCCTCCAGCAGGAAGGGGGAGGCGTCCTTGGGGCCGATGTAGGCCACGATTCCGCACATGACGTGGGCTCCTGTCAGTCGTGGGAGGGCGGCGGGGCCGTTCCCGTCAGCCGTAGACCATCCGCCGCAGCTGACGGGCCGACAGCTGCGGGGCGGCCACCCGGCGGGCGGCCAGCTCCCCGGCGAGGCGGGTGAAGATCCGGTCGTTGGTCAGACCCCGGGCCTGGAGCTCACCGTGACGGCGGCGGACGTACTCCTCGGTGGTCTCCGCGAAGTACGCCAGCACTTCCGCGACGACCCGCGCGGCCTCCCCGGGGGCCAGTGGAGTGGTCCTGGCGAGGTGGGCGAGCAGGTCCTCGTGAGGGTGCGGTGAGGCAGGTCCGGATCGGGAGCCTAGGCGTGAAGTGTTCATTTGCCAAAGATCCTGCCCGAATCCGGGCAGGATCACCAGACACAGCGGCCGTACGCGCCCTCCCGGCGGACCGCGGCGGAGCGGGGAGTAGTGGGCGGTCGGGCGTCCGGGGGCGCACCTATGATGTGGTGCCGCCGTCGGAGGGACGGCGCGCGGGCGGTGTTCGGGTGATCGTGGCGGGCGGCTGACCCCGTCGGCGGTGTCCCTGTCCCGGTTTCCGGCGGTCACCCCGCAGGATGGGCCGTGCACCGTCCGTGTCGATCACAGGGGGAACGTCCGTCATGCAACCGCGCGTGTTCGCCGTCGTCACCGCCGTCCTGCTGGCCGTCCTCGGCCTCGGGTCCGTCATGGTGACCGACTGGACGCCGAAGCCCGCCGCCGCGAGCGCCGCCACCGGCGCGGACGGCCAGCGCCCCGGCGCCGTGCCCGACGCCACCGGCTCCCCCTCCCCCACCGGCGACCCGGCGGTGTGGACCAGGTCGACCCTGCGCAACAAGCTGATGGCCGAGATGGCCGCCACCGACCCCGGCGTCGCCCTCGCCGACCTCGACAAGATCACCAAGGACAAGCCGTACACGGTGCGGTTCTGCCACCCGATCGCGCACGAGCTCGGGCACGCCGCGGTGGCGCGCTACCAGCAGGACTTCCAGAAGGTGATCTCCTTCCCGCACGAGACCTGCGCGGCGGGCTACCTGCACGGCGCGGTCGAGGAGATGCTCGCCAACTCCAAGGACCCGCAGAGCGACATCCTGACCCTGTGCGCGCCCGCCAACACCGGCCCGTGCATCCACGGCGTCGGCCACGGCATCATGTTCGTCACCAAGCAGGACATCCCGGCCGCCCGCGCGCTGTGCGACAAGTTCCCCAGCCAGAGCCGCCGGATCACCTGCTCCGAGGGCGTCTTCATGCAGCTGTTCGCGCCCGACGAGGAGGACGAGAAGGCCAAGGCCAACCTCCCCGCCGACAAACTGGCCGCCGAGCCGCTCTACCCGTGCCCCGAGCAGCCGGCCCTCTACCAGTCGGCCTGCTTCTTCTACGCGCCGACCTTCTTCCTCTCCTCGCACGACTACGCCAACCACCCCGAGGCGTTCGCCCAGGCCCTCCAGTGGTGCCTGAACGCGCAGGCCAGCGGGGGCGGCGAGGACTGCTCGCGGGGCGCCGGCTCGCGCACCATGAAGTACAACCTGGACCGCCCGGACTGGGCCGCCCAGCAGTGCGCCACCGCCAAGGACACCTGGCAGCGCAAGGCGTGCACCCAGGGCCTGGTCAGCTACTACACCGTCAACGACACCAGCGCGGGCGCCGCCGGGCGGCTGTGCGCCCAGATCGGCGACAAGGAGATCCAGGGCTACTGCCGCTCGGCGGGCGGCCTGTCCACCACCCTGGACTGAGCGCCCCGGGCTGAGCGCCCCGGCTGGGCACCCGCCAGCGCCCCCGGCCGGTCACCGGCCGGGGGCGCTGCCGCGCGTCAGTCGACGATCAGCAGGGTAGCGCCGTGCTCGGTGCTGGAGCGGTGCGCCTCCCGCTCGTCGGCGACCTGGTAGCTGGCGCCCTGCGGGGTGACCACCACCCGGCCGTCGTCCAGCGTGGTGGTCAGCTCGCCGCCCAGCACGAACAGCACGTGGCCCTTGCGGCACCAGTGGTCGGCCGCGTAACCGGGGCTGTACTCCACCAGCCGCACCCGGACCCCGCCGAAGTGCCGGACCCGCTGGCTGACGGTGCCGCTCTCGCCGGGCCTGACCTCGGCCGGCACCGTGCTCCAGTCCGTCGAGGTGAAGTCGAACCCGTCCAGTCTCATCGCCGCGCCCCGCTCCTCTCCGCTGTTCGACGGCCTACTCGATGACCTACTCGACGGCCTACTCGACGGCCTGCTCGACGGCCTGCTCGACGGCCTACTTGATGGCCAGGATGCCCTCGAAGTGAAGGTACTTCTGGATGGTGGAGATGCTGGTGAAGCCGACCCGGCGCAGCAGTTCGTGGGTCTCGGCGCTGCGCTGCGGGGCCATCACCGACCGCAGGCTGTGCGCCTTCTGGTAGATCTCGCCGGGGTCGAAGCCGTTGTCGAACTTGAACTCCGCGTAGAGCTGCTGAACGATGTCCTGGGTCCGCGAGTCCGGCTCCAGGGTCTTCTCGAACAGCAGCAGGCCGCCGCCCTCGACCAGGCCGTCGCAGACCATCCTCATCGCGGTCTGCCGGTCGCCCGGCGGCAGGAACTGCAGCGTGTAGTACATGATGACGGCGTTCGCGCCGCTGTAGTCGACCGAGAGCATGTCGCCCTGGCGGATCGTCACGTTCTCCAGCTCGCGGCAGCGCTGGCGGGCCACCCGCACCATGTCCGCCTCGATGTCGAAGCCGATCAGCGACACGTCCTTGCAGCAGTCCTTCGCGGCGATCTGCGCGAGCAGGGTGCCGGTGGAGCAGCCGACGTCGATGATCAGGCCGCCGCGCCGGCTGAAGAACTCCACGCACTGGCTGATCAGGGCGTGGCCCTCGGCGTACAGCGGGACGCTCTTGCTGACGTGGTTGTCGAACTTCTGCGGGGTGCCGCCGGAGAAGCTCCAGCGGGTGTCCACGGGCACGATGCCGTCGCCGACGTCCAGCAGGTCGGACGTCTCCCGCAGCACGGCCAGGTCCGCCGTCAACGCGGGGAGGCTGTCGGTCGCTTCACTCACGGCGTCTCCTGGAGGCGGTCGGTCCCCTCGGCCGCCGCCCCCGCCGCAGCCTGCGGCGGGCCCGGGGGCCGGGGGTCGGTCGGGACGGGGATCTCCAGTCCGAGCGCGGCGGACCGGGTGAGCACCAGGAACGCCAGCACCGCGAGGGCGACGGCGCCGAGGGCGAAGGTGGAGCGCAGGCCGAACCAGCCGACGCACAGGCCCGCCGTCATCGCGCCGACCGGGAGCGAGCCCCAGGCCAGCATCCGGTAGACGCTGGTCACCCGGCCGAGCAGTTCCTTCGGGATGGTCGACTGCCGCAGGGCCAGGCTGACCGAGCTGAACTGCACCACCGCGAAGCTCGAACAGCTCAGCGCCAGCACGGTCAGCAGCCGGCTGCTGGCCAGCAGCATCACCGTCTGGTCGACGGCCTGCAGGCCGACCGCGAGGGCCAGCGTCCGGGTGACGCCCAGTCGCTCGGCGATCCGGCCGGAGACCAGCCCGGCGAGCACCCCGCCCGCCGCCGCGCAGGACAGCAGCAGGCCGAACCCGGCCTTCCCCAGGTGCAGCACGTCGTGCGCGTACAGCACCATCACGGCGTTGGTGGCGCCGGTGAAGAAGTTGATGGTCGCGGAGGAGGCCGACAGGAAGCGCAGCGTGGACTCGCCCCACATCCAGCGCAGCCCCGCGCCCGCGTCCCGCAGCACCCCGCGCACCCCGGGCCGTTGACCCGCCGCCGCGGGGGCGGCCTCCTCGGCGGGGGCGGTGCGCAGCCCGGCGAAGGCCAGCAGCACCAGGACGCCGGAGAGGCCGAACGAGACGCCGTCCACCACGAACGGCAGCGAGACCGCGGCGGCGAACAGCAGCCCGCCCAGGGCCGGACCGAGGAACTCGGTGCCCAGCGTCTCGGCCGCCATCAGCCGCCCGTTGGCGCGCACCAGCCGCCCGGCCGGGACGAGGGCCGGCAGCGTGGTCTGGACGGCGGTGCGGAACACCGTGTCCGCGGCGGCCAGCAGGAAGAGGGTGACCAGCAGCAGCGGGATCCGGGCCACCCCGGCCAGCAGCGAGAGCACCACCAGCAGCAGCAGGGCGCTGCGGGTGAAGTCCAGGCCCGCCATCAGGCGGCGGCGGTTCATCCGGTCGACGGCGACGCCGCCGACCACGCCGAGCAGCAGGTACGGCAGGGTGACGGCGACCTGCGCACTGGCCACCACGGTCGGGTTGCTGTTCAGCGAGAGCACCAGCAGCGGCCCGGCGGTCAGCAGCACGCCGTCGCCGACGCAGGAGACCAGGCTCGCCGCCCACAGCAGGCCGTAGCGGCCGGAGAGACCTGAGCGGCCTGCGCGGCCAGCATGGTCCGGGCCGTCGGCGTGGACGGGGCGGGCGCTCAGCACGGTGCCACGTCCAGCAGGCCCCACTCGGCGAGCGAGCCGAGCAGGCCGCGCAGGCCCGCGTCGTCGGGGTCGAGTCCGACGCCCGCGGCGATCTCGGCCAGCGGCAGCCCGGCGGCGAGGCCCTCGGCCACCCGGGCGGCGGGGGCGCCGATGCCGGTCAGGGCGTACAGCTCGGCCGACCCGTCCAGGCGGACCAGCACCGCCCCGGACCGCTCGGGAGCCCGGTCGAGCCCACCCCCGACCGGATCGGCGAGCCACCCCAGGACGTCGCGCTCCCACCGGACGACCGCCCCGCGCCCGGTCCAGCGGTACTCCCCGCCACCTGCACCCCCCGGGGCCGTCCCGGCCGGAGCACCGCGCTCCGGAACGGGGTTGGCCGAAGCGTCACCCACCGCGACTTGCTCGGCCAAGTCGCCGCCCGCCGGGGCGGGTTCGGCCGAAGAGCCACCCTGCGAAGCGGAACCCACCGAAGCACCACCCGCCGCGACTGACCCGGCCAAGCCGCCGCCCGCCAGGGCGGGTTCAGCCGAAGAGCCACCCTGCGAAGCGGAACCCACCGAAGCACCACCCGCCGGGACCGTCCCGGCCAAGTCACCGCTCACCGGGGCGGGTTCAGCCGGAGGGCCGCCCTTCGGGGCCGTTCCCGGCGTCGCGTTGCGGGCGATCAGTTCGGCGGCGGTGCGTTCCAGTCGCAGTACGTCGCGCAGGGCGGCGGTGGACGGTCCGGTGGGGAGGGTGCGGTCGAGGCGGTGCAGGTACTCGGCGGTGACGGTGTAGACGTACGGGCCGCGGTCGGCCCAGCCGGTGGCCGTCACGTAGTCGGTGACCAGGGCGTCCGGGTCGTGGCCGAGCTGGCGCAGGGCGCGGGCGGTCAGTGGGGCGCCCTCGGCGACGGCGGCGCGGGTGACGCGCAGCAGGCGGTAGCGGTAGGCGTCGACGGCCCACTGCACGCCGGGGCCGTTCTCGGCGTACACGGCGGCGATCTCGGTCTCGGCCGGGGTGAGCCCGAGTTCGGCGGCGCGGGCCCGGACGTCGCCCGCGACGACGGCGTCGGCCAGCGCGGGTTCGCGCAGCACGCGCCGCCACAGCCGCCAGGTGTGTTCGGCCTTCACGCCCGCGCCTCCGTCCCGGTGGCGGCGGTGGTGCGGCGGCTGTGCGGGCCGTAGACCCGGTCCCAGATGGCGGCGGCGCGTTCCAGGTCGCCGAGGATGAGTTCGGCGTCGGCGAGCGGGTCGAGTTCGCGGGTGCGGGAGGAGTGGGCGCGGCCCTGGACCTCCAGGACGACGGCGCCGGGGCGGGAGCGTCCGAGCAGGTCCTCCAGGGTCTCCCAGACCGGTTCGGGCACCCGGGAGTCGTGCCAGTCGTGGTAGGTGCCGCCGGACCAGCTGCCGCCGGCGACGTGCACCTCGACCACCCGTTCCAGGGGCAGCCGGTCCAGGTAGGAGGCCAGGGTGTAGCGGCCGAAGTTCACCGCGTTGGTGTGGATGTTGTGCAGGTCGACGTGCAGGTGGGTGCCGGCCTTCTCGACCAGCGCGGCGAGGAAGTCGGGCTCGTCCAGGTCGGCGCCGGGGCAGGGCGCGTAGTAGGCGGCGTTCTCGTGCGCCAGCGGCACGCCCAGCAGTTCCTGCAGGCGGGCGGCGCGGCCGGCCAGCCGGTCCACCTCGGCGCGGGAGAACTGCACCGGCGAACTCCACATGTCGGACCAGGAGCCGTCCCCGTAGAAGCAGTGGTCGCTCATCCAGGGGCTGCCGAACAGCTTCGCGGCGGGGACGTGGCGCAGGACGGCGGCGGTGCGCTCCAGCGGTTCGAAGCCGAACTCGGCGCCGTAGTTGGAGTGGGCGATCACGGTGGGCTCGGCCGCCACCAGGGCGTCGATCTCGTCGAGCCGGTCGGGCAGGATGACCTGCGGGCTGTCCAGCGGCGCGATCACCGTGTCGAGCAGGACCTCGACGGCGTCGATGCGCGACTCGTGGAAGGGGAACCACTCGGCGACCTCGGGGTTGTACTGGAGCCCGATGCCCAGTGGTGCTACTGGCCCGCTCAAAGGTGCTGCCCTCCGGTTCTCCGCGGTGCGCGCGGGTGCGGGCGGTGCTGCTCGGTGGCCGTGGCGATCAAGAACCGCCGCTGGGGCAGCGGCACGCTGCCGACGTCGTTGTGGTGCGGATGGCTCGGGGGCGCGCTCGGCGCCCCGCGTCAGACGCCGTTTCAGCAGGTGGGGTTGCGCGGGGTCTTGGCCTCGCGGGTCACGATGATCGTGGTGGTCTCCATGTGCGTCACCCCCTTCCCGGGATGTGGCATCACGCCGCGAGCGGTTCTTGACCAGCAGGGCCACCGAGGGGTGCTCCCGCCGACCGAAGTCCACCACCGGGGACCGGTCGGCACCAGACGGTCCCGGCCGGGCAGGACACCATTCGGCCGACACACCGCAGCCATGCGCCGTTCACACATCGGGCCCGCCCCGGGGGGTGAACACCTGGCCGGAACACTCGGCCAACTTCCTTTCAAGGAAAGGGAAATGACGTGGCGTCACTTTTGTCCACGCCCCGAACACGGCCGAAAAGCGGCCACCGGCCGACCCCGGGAGCCCCGTCCGTCCCACCCGTGCGGAACCGTACGCTCCGGCCGGTCCGGGGCGTACGGCGGAATCCCGCGAACGCCGCCCGCGGGGCGCCGCGGTGGCCCATGATGTGGCAACACCACCGCCGGCCCGCCGACGCACCGCCGCCCGGGCGGGCGCGCCCCGGAGAGGACGAGGGACCCCATGGACGTCCAGTTGGACTACTTCTCCCAGCAGCACTGGAACCGGGTGGCCGAGGCCCGCGGCCACGGCTCCTGCGACGTCGGCGCCGACCTCGCCGCCTCCCTGGTCGCCACCGTCGCCGAGACCGCCCCCCGCGCCGTCCTCGACATCGGCTCCGGCAACGGCGCCCTCGCCACCGCCCTGGCCACCGCCCTCCCCGGCGCCCGGGTCGACGGCCTCGACTACTCCGACACCGCCGTCCGGCTCGCCACCGAGAACGCCCGTACCCACGCCGCGCCGGACGTCCGCGACCGGCTGGCCTACACCGTCGGCTCCGCCCTCGAACTGCCGTACGAGGACGGGCGGTTCGACGCCGTCACCATGCTCAAGACCGCCTGGGTGCTGCCCGATCTGGGCGCCGCCCTGGCCGAGTGCCGGCGGGTGCTGCGCCCCGGCGGCCGGATCTTCCTGCAGTCCTGGGGCGAACCGGAGTCCTGCCCGGTGCTCACCCTGAGCGGCGCGGTGCTCGGCGCGGCGATCAGCGGCTTCGAACTGCCCGACGAAGCGATGGCCCCGTTCGAACTCACCGCCGACCTGGTCACCGCCGAACTCGCCGCCGCCGGGCTGCCACTGGCCGACCGCCGCTCCTTCGACCGGGACGTCCCCGCCGCCACCCCCGCCGAGTACTGGGAGCAGCTGCGCTCGCTGGCGGGCACCGCCTACTGGGCGTTCGCCGTCCAGCCCCCCGAGTTCAAGGACCGCCTCGACGCCGGCTGGCAGCAGCTCAGCGCCGAGCACGCCGACGCGGCGGGCGTCCGGCACCTCCCGCTGGCCTGGCACGTGTCGATCGGACGCCGTGCCTAGGGCCGCGTCAGGCAACCTTCACCCCGGCGGGGTGAACCGTCTGCGCCCCTCCGCCCCGGACGGCCGTGCCAGGCTGGTACCGGCGCGGCCCGCACCGGGCCGGGCCGGATCGGACCGGACCGTCGAACGGAGCGTCAGCCGATGGAGGGGCTCGTGCACCTGAGTGCGTCACCGCCGTGGAACCCGGGCAGCGGCCAGGGACTCCGGCAGCTCACCGAACTCGGCCTGGCCCTGGTGCTGTCGACGCTGATCGGCCTGGAGCGGGCGTTCCAGCAGAAGAGCGCCGGTCTGCGCACCCACGCGCTGGTCGGGCTCGGAGCGGCGCTGTTCATGGAGGTCTCCCAGCACGGCTTCAACAACGTGCTCGGCCTGTCGCACGTCTCCCTGGACCCGTCGCGGGTGGCGGCGCAGATCGTCTCGGGCCTCGGCTTCATCGGAGGCGGGCTGATCTTCGTACGGCGGGACATCGTCCGCGGACTGACCACGGCCGCGACGGTCTGGCTGACCGCGGCCGTCGGGATGGCGTGCGGTGGCGGGCTGTGGGTGCTGGCCCTGGCCGTGACCGGCGCCTACCTGCTCATCGTGCGCGGCTACCCCCTGATCACCCGCCGCATCCCGGCCATCTCCACCCCCGCGGCGACCGACCTGCGCCTGCTCTACCTGCCGGGGCGCGGAGCCCTGCGCCGCGCCCTGGAACACTGCACGGCACAGGGCTTCCGCGTGCTCGGCGTCCGGGTCGAGCGGGTGCCGCAGGACGGCGGCGAGGACGCCGGACCCGACGCCGGCGGCACCAAGGTGCACCTGTCCGTCGAGGGCACCGGCGACGTGTACCGCCTGCTGGCGGAGCTGGCCGAACTCGACGGGATTGTGGGCCTGTGGGGCTCCGAGACCGAGAGCACCGACTGACCGCGCGAACCCGCCGGGCCGGCGGTGGAGCCCTCCGGTGCGGGCGGCCGCCCGGCGGCGGCGGGGTCTCAGGCGTCCTCGGCCGGCGCGTCGGCCGCGGGGGGCCGGGCGGCGAGGTCGAAGCCGGTCTCCAGGACCGCGTGGGTCAGGGCGGCCAGGCCGAGGGCGATCGCGCGCTGCCCCGGGTCCGTGGTCTTCTCGATCATCTTCTTGCTCTCGTCCAGGTAGTGCCTTGCCGACTCGGTGCTCTGCTGCTGTGCCACCTGTTCCTCCTCGCTGGTACTCGCCGGTACGCGCTCGGCGACCTGGTCGGACCGGGCGGCCGGACTCCGACCGGCCCGATGCCGGTCCGGCACCGCCCGGTCGCTGCCCGGTGCCACGAGAGGGTTGTACCCCCGATTCGCGCGCGGGCACGGGCTTCCGGCCGGGTTGTCGGCGCGGATCACCACCGCCGTCGCCCCCCCCGGCCCGGTCGCGGAGGTACGGTCGGCCCGGTCGCGGAGGACCGCCGCCGCGGCGCCCGCCGGGCCCCGGCGGACCCGCCGCAGGTCACGGGGGCGGGCGCGCCTACGATCTGTGCTGTGAACGACGACTTCCGCGGGGCCGCACGGGCGGCCGCAGACCTGGTGGCCGACTACCTCGACGCGCTGCCGGACCGTCCGGTGTGGCAGCCGATGGACCCGGCGGAGCGCACCGCGCTGCTCGACCTCCCGCTGCCCGAGGAGGGCGCGCCGCTGGCGGTGCTGCTGGAGGTCGTCGAGCGGCGGATCATGCCGCACCCGATGGGCAACGGGAACCCGCGCTTCTTCGGCTGGGTGAACTCCGCCCCGCAGCCCGCGGGCGTGCTCGCCACGCTGGCCGCGAGCGCGATGAACCCCAGCTCGGCCGGCGGCGACCACGCCGACGTGCACCTGGAGCGCGCGGTGGTGCGCTGGATCGCCGAGCTGGTCGGCTTCCCGCACCCGCCCGGCGGCGGCGTCCTGACCTCCGGCACCTCGATGGCCACCATCGTCTGCCTGGCCGCCGCCCGCGGCCGGGCCGCCCGCAAGGCCGGCTGGGACGTCCGCGAGGACGGCCTGGCGGGCCTGCCCCCGCTGGTCGGCTACGTCACCGGCGAGGCGCACAGCTGCGTGCGCAAGGCCGCCGAGCTGCTGGGCCTGGGCTCCAGGCACCTGCGCACCGTCGCCTCCGACGCCGAGGGCCACCTCCGCCTGGACGCCCTGGAGGCCGCGATCGCCGAGGACCGCGCCGCCGGCCGGCTGCCCTTCCTGGTGGTGGCCTCCGCGGGCACCGTCGGCACCGGCGCGGTCGACCCGCTCACCCCGATCGCCGACCTGGCCGAGCGCGAGGGCCTGTGGTTCCACGTGGACGGCGCGTACGGGGCGTTCGGCGTGCTGGACCAGGCCATCGCGCACCGCTACGCGGGCATGGAGCGGGCCGACTCGCTGGCCCTGGACCCGCACAAGTGGCTGGGCGTCCCGGTCGACTGCGGCTGCGCGCTGGTGCGCGACGCCGAGGAGCTGCGCGGCACCTTCAGCCTCGTCCCGTCCTACCTGCGCGACGACGCGGCCGGCGACCTCGGCTGGTTCTCCGAGTACGGCACCGAGCAGACCCGCCCGTTCCGCTCGCTGAAGGTCTGGGCGTCCATCGCCCACCGCGGCCGCTCCGGCGTCGCCCGGGACATCGCGCACTGCACCGCGCAGGCCAGGCAGCTGGGCGGGTGGATCGACGCGGACCCGGAGCTGGAGCTCGTCGCCCCGGTGGAGACCTCGATCGTGGCCTTCCGCCACCGCCCCGCCGGGCTGGACGAGGAGGGCGTGCAGAAGCTCAACTCGCTGCTCCCGGTGGCCGTCCAGCAGCGCGGCCGGGTCTTCGTCACCGGCGCCGTGCACCAGGGGCGGGAGATGCTCCGGGCCTGCCTGCTGAACGCCTCCACCACCGAGGCGGACCTGCGGCTGCTGCTGGACGAGGTGAAGTCCGCCGGGGCGGAACTCCTGGACCGGTGCCGTACGTCCAACTGATCGCGGGCGCGGATCAGCGCCGATCCGACCGGGCCCGCGGAGACATTTACCGTCAGGTCACGGGGGATTCGTGATCGTGAAACAGCGGAGCGCCACCATGCAGGCATGGACACCATGGCGTACACCCACGGCACCGGCATCGAGGACAAGCAGGAGCGGCGGCGCAAGCGGGGGCACCGCTGGCGCCGGGAGACGGTCGAGCTGGCGGCGGTCTTCGCCGCCGTCGCCGCCGCCGACCTGGTCGCCAACGTCGTCGTGCACGGCCACGACGGACCGGTGCTGCTGGGCGCCTCCGCCGCGGCCATGCTCGCCACCGCGCTGTTCCGCGGCTGGCTCGCCCACCGGCACCCGCACGGGCCGCCCGGGGCGTCCGCACCGCCGGGCGGCGGGGCGGTGAACGCGCCGGAGGAGCCGACCGCGCTGTGGCGGCTGCGCACCAGCGTCTCCGACGCCCCCGGCAGCCTGGCCCGGGTGTGCACGGCGCTGGCCGCGCTGCGGGTCAACATCGTCTCCATGCAGGCCCACCCGCTGCCCGACTGCACCGTGGACGAGTTCATCCTGCGCACCCCGGCCGAGCTGCCCCGCACCGAGCTGGCCGCGGCCGTCGCCGCCGCCGGCGGCTGGGACATCTGGACCGACCAGGCCGACGCCCACGAACTCGTGGACGTCCCCCGCCAGGTCCTCGCCCTGGCCACCCGCACCGCCCTGGACGCCGCCGAACTCCCGGTCGCCCTGCGCCAGCTGTTCGGACGCGCCACCATCCGGCAGTACCCCGGCCGCGGCGACGACACCCCGGCCGGCCTGGAAGGACACCTGATGCGCCTGCCGCTGCCCGGCGGCGACCTGCTCGAACTCTCCCGCCCGCACCTGCCCTTCACGCCCACCGAGTTCGCCCGCGCCCGGGCCCTGGTCGAACTGGACACCGTCCTCGGCCCGCGCGTCCCCGCGGTCGCCGCCCGGATCGGCGGGCTCGACGGCGCCGAGCTCACCGTCCGCCGGGCCTCCCCCGGGGACAAGGCCGCCGCGCTGGCCATGCACGCCCGCTGCTCCGCGGAGTCGCTGCGCCGCCGCTACCACGGCCCGGTCCGGGACGCCGACCGCTACCTCGACCACCTGCTGGACCCGCGCCACGGCCAGACCCTCGCCGTCGAGACCTCGGACGGCCGCCTGGTCGCCCTCGCCCACCTGATGTGGGACGACGAGGGCGCCGAGATCGCCCTGCTGGTCGAGGACGCCTGGCAGCGCCGCGGCCTGGGCGTCGACCTGGTGCGCCGGATGGCCGCCCTCGCCCTGGAGGCGGGCGTGCGCACCGTCTACGCCGTCACCACCTCCGCCAACACCGGCCTGATCTCCACCATGCGCCGGCTCTCCGCCCCGCTCGACTACCAGGTCGAGGACGGCACCCTCGTCATCACCGCCCACCTCGCCGAGGCCACCGAGAAGCTCCCCGCTCCCTGGCCCGCCCGCTGAGGCTCCGCCCGGGGCCCGTCGCCAGGAGCCCCGGCGGCGGGCCCCGCCGTTCTCCCCCGGGCCCCCGGCGGCGGGCCACGCTGCTGCCGAAGGGCTGAGCTCGCGCCGCTGGTTGTCGCCCCTGCTCAAGTGTGCGGGCGGGAGTCGGTAGGCTGAGCCCGTCCCCGCCGCCCGCGGATCGTCGAACGCCCCGGGCGGTGCCGCAGCAAGGAGGAACCCCTGAGCATGCCAGGCACCGATTCGGAAGCCCCGCGCGACGCCTCGCTGCCCGCCCGCGCGAAGATCGCCGTGACGGCCGGCAAGATGGCCGCAGCGCTCTCCCAGAAGGCGGGCCGCGGCAGCGGCTCGGTGATCGGCGGCAAGGTCGCGCTCAAGCTCGACCCGGACCTGCTGGCGACCCTCACCGAGCACCTGGACGTGGTCCTGGTCAGCGCCACCAACGGCAAGACCACCACCACCCGGCTGATCGCCGAGGCGCTGCGGGCGGCCGGCCCGGTGGTCTCCAACGCGCTGGGCGCGAACATGCCGGCCGGCATCACCGGCGCGCTGGCCGGCGGCACCAGCGCCCGCTTCGGCGTGATCGAGGTGGACGAGAAGTACCTGCCGATGGTCGCCCGGGACACCCGGCCGAAGGCCATAGCGCTGCTGAACCTCTCCCGCGACCAGCTGGACCGCGCCGCCGAGACCCGGATGATGGCCGAGAAGTGGCGCGAGGGCCTCAAGGACACCGACGCGGTGATCATCGCCAACGCGGACGACCCGCTGGTGACCTGGGCCGCCTCGTCCTGCAAGAAGGTGGTCTGG
Organism: Kitasatospora sp. NPDC090308; assembly: GCF_044769485.1. Lineage (NCBI taxonomy): Bacteria > Bacillati > Actinomycetota > Actinomycetes > Kitasatosporales > Streptomycetaceae > Kitasatospora > Kitasatospora sp. NPDC090308. The sequence goes on from NZ_JBIVXY010000019.1 coordinate 102,129, forward strand.
GTGGCCGCCGGGCAGGCGTGGAAGGAGGACGCCTGGTCGTGCCCGTCCTGCGGCGGCGTGATGCAGCGCCCGGGCGACGACTGGTTCTGCGGCGAGTGCGGCTTCCGCCGCCCGAACCCGCACTGGGCGCTCCAGGGCACCCACGTGATCGACCCGCACCGCGGCGCCTGGCCGATCCAGCTCCAGCTGCCGGGCCGCGCCAACCTGGCGAACGCCACCAGCTCGGCCGCCGTCGCGGCGGTCTTCGGGGTGGCCCCGCAGGTCGCGCTGGAGCGGATGCAGGCGGTGGCCGCGGTGGCCGGCCGCTACGACGTGGTGCAGTTCCGCGGCCGGGACATCCGGCTGCTGCTGGCGAAGAACCCGGCCGGCTGGCTGGAGACCTTCTCGCTGATCGACGGCCCGCCCACCCCGGTGGTCCTGTCGGTGAACGCGCTGGACGCCGACGGCACCGACACCTCCTGGCTGTGGGACGTCGACTACGAGCGGCTGTCCGGCCACCCGATCTTCGTGATGGGCCAGCGCAAGCTCGACCTGGCGGTCCGCCTGGAGGTCGCCAACCTCCAGTTCCAGGTGGTCGACTCGCTCGCCCAGGCGGTGGAGGCCGCCCCGGCCGGCCGGATCGAGGCCATCGCCAACTACACCGCCTTCCAGCAGCTGCGCAAGGCCGTGGTGGCCTGATGAGCGACCAGTACTACGGGCAGCAGCCGCAGTTCGGCGACCAGGGGGGCTACGGTCAGCCGCAGCCCTACTCCGGACAGCAGTACGGCGAGCAGCAGTACGGCGGACAGCAGCAGCAGTACGACCAGCAGTACGGTCAGCCGCAGCCGCAGCAACACCAGCAGCACCAGCAGCAGTACGGACAGCAGCAGCCGCCGCAGCAGTACGAGCAGCAGGCGCCGCAGCAGCAGTACGGCGGGGGCGCGCCGCAGCGGCCCGCGTCCCAGCAGCAGTTCGGGAGGTCTTCGAGGATGAGCGAGAGCAGCCTGCGGGTGGTCTGGGTGTACCCGGACCTGCTGTCGACGTACGGCGACCGCGGCAACGCGCTGGTGGTGGAGCGGCGGGCGCGCCAGCGCGGCCTCGGGGTGCAGCGGATCGACGTGCGCTCCGACCAGTCGGTGCCGACCAGCGGCGACATCTACCTGATCGGCGGCGGCGAGGACCGGCCGCAGCGGCTGGCGGCGGAGCGGCTGCGCAACGACGGCGGGCTGGTCCGGGCGGCCGAGAACGGCGCGATCATCTTCTCGGTCTGCGCGGGCTTCCAGATCCTGGGCCACGAGTTCGTCAACGACCTCGGCGAGCGCGAGGCGGGCCTGGGCCTGCTGGACGTGTGGACCGCGCGCGGCGAGGGCGCCCGCTGCGTGGGCGACGTGCTGGCGGACGTCGACCCGCAGCTGAACCTGCCGCAGCTGACCGGCTTCGAGAACCACCAGGGCATCACCCACCTCGGCGAGGGCGTCAGCCCGCTGGCCACCGTCCAGGTCGGCCGGGGCAACGGCACCGGCGACGGCACCGAGGGCGCCTGGCGCGACACCGTGTTCGGCACCTACCTGCACGGCCCGGTGATGGCCCGCAACCCCGCCGTCGCCGACATGCTGATCAAGCTGGCGCTGGACGTGAACGCGCTGCCGCCGGCCGACACCACCTGGTACGACGCGCTGCGCACCGAGCGGATCGCCGCGGCCCGCCCGGCGTGAGCGGCCCCGCCCGGCTCGGCCGCGCGTTCATCCGCGCGTAAGCCGAGGTCACGGTGGTGGACGGCTGACCGCCATGTGGTCAGCCGTCCCCCCGTGGGACAACTTCATAGGAGAATAGGAGAGCCCGGACGCAACACCCTCCTCGGCGGTCGGGTCGCAGTTACGTGTGGTGCGTCGAGGAAGCCGCTCCCGCGTCGGTTTCGGCCCGGCCGGACGCAGGAACCGTATGCTGTGCAGCAGGTCAGTTTCGGACGAGATGTCCGATTCCCACCCACCAGTCCGGCCGTCCGATCCTGCTCGGGAGTTGGCAAAGCAATGCGTATTGGTGTCCTGACCAGCGGCGGTGACTGCCCCGGCCTGAACGCCGTCATCCGTTCCGTGGTCCACCGGGGGGTGGTCGACCACGGCGACGAGATCATCGGTTTCGAGGACGGCTGGCGCGGTCTCCTGGAGGGCGTGCACCGTCCGCTGACGCTCGACTCGGTGAGCGGCATCCTCGCCCAGGGCGGCACGATCCTGGGCTCGTCCCGGGTCCAGCCCAGCCACCTGCGCGACGGCGTGGAGCGCGCCAAGCGGCACTGCGCCGACCTGGGCATCGACGCGGTGATCCCGATCGGCGGCGAGGGCACCCTGAAGGCCGCGAAGCTGATGAGCGACGCGGGCCTGCCGGTGATCGGCGTGCCGAAGACCATCGACAACGACATCGCCTGCACCGACGTCACCTTCGGCTTCGACACCGCCGTCTCGGTGGCCACCGAGGCGCTGGACCGGCTGAAGACCACCGCCGAGTCGCACCAGCGCGTCATGGTGGTCGAGGTGATGGGCCGGCACACCGGCTGGATCGCGCTGAACGCGGGCATGGCGGCCGGTGCGCACGCCATCGTCGTCCCGGAGCGCCCGTTCCACATCGACAAGCTGACCGAGATGGTGCGCGAGCGCTTCGACCGGCAGAAGAAGTTCGCGATCGTGGTCTGCGCCGAGGGCGCCAAGCCCGAGCCCGGCACCATGCCGTGGGAGGAGGGCAGCAAGGACATGTACGGCCACGAGCGGTTCACCGGCATCGCCACCCAGCTCTCCCGCGAGCTGGAGCACCGGCTCGGCAAGGAAGCCCGTCCGGTGATCCTGGGCCACACCCAGCGCGGCGGCACCCCGACCGCGTACGACCGCGTCCTGGCCACCCGCTTCGGCTGGCACGCGGTGGAGGCCGCCCACAAGGGCGCGTTCGGCCACATCACGGCGCTGCAGGGCACCGAGATCAAGCTGGTGCCGCTGGGCGAGGCGGTGGCCGAGCTGAAGACCGTCCCGGCGGAGCGCTACCGGGAGGCCGAGACCGTCATCTGACGGCCGGTCAACTCCCGCCCCACCGAACGGAATGATCCGGTCATCACAAGATGATCAGCCGATGATCCACCGCGAGATCGTCGGACCATCATCTTGTGATGATCGGACGGTGCGCCGGGGGCGCGTCGCGGCCCGCCCGCCCGCTGCCCCGGCGATAGCCTCACCGCATGGAGATCCTCGCCTACGGCGTCCAAGCAGACGAACGACCGCTCCTGGAACGGGCCTTCGCGGACCGCCACGCCCTGCGCGCCCTGGCCGTGTTCCTCAACCGCGACACCGCCCCCCTCGCCGCCGGCTACCCCGCCGTCAGCACCAGCGTCAACGACGAACTCGACGCCGACGTGCTCACCGTCCTCGCCGCGGGCGGCACCACGTTGATCGCCCAGCGCTCCACCGGCTTCAACAACATCGACCTCGACGCCGCCGCCGAACTCGGCCTCACCATCGCCCGGGTCTCCCACTACAGCCCCTACGCCGTCGCCGAACACGCCTGGGCCCTCGCGCTCGCCGTCAACCGGCGGCTCACCCGCGCCGCCAACCGCTCCCGCGAGTTCGACTTCCGCCTCGACGGCCTCCTCGGCCGCGACGTCCACGGCATGACCGTCGGCGTCATCGGCACCGGCAAGATCGGCGAATGCTTCGCCCGCATCGCCGCCGGGTTCGGCACCCACCTCCTCGGCTGGGACATCGCCGAGAACCCCGCCTGCCTCGAACTCGGCATGACCTACACCGAACTCCCCGAACTCCTCTCCCGGGCCGACCTCATCAGCCTCCACGTCCCCCTCCTCCCCACCACCCACCACCTGATCGACACCGCCGCCCTCGCCCGCATGAAGGATGACGCCATCCTCGTCAACTCCAGCCGCGGCGGCCTCGTCGACAGCGCCGCCCTGGTCGAGGCCCTGCGCACCGGGCGCCTCTCCGGCGTCGGCCTCGACGTCTACGAGGAGGAGACCGGCGTCTTCTTCACCGACCAGTCCCTCCAGGGCATCACCGACGACACCCTCGCCCGCCTCATCACCTTCCCCCAGGTGCTCGTCACCAGCCACCAGGCCTACTACACCCACACCGCCGTCCACCAGATCATCGACACCACCGTCCGCAACGTCGACGACTACACCGCCGGCCGCACCAATGAGAACACCCTCGTGCCCAGGCCGTGACCCGGGTGCGTCCGCCCGGCGGTCCCGCCCCGCGGAACGCGCGGCCGGACGGCCGCGCGCCCGCCGGGCACCGGGCAGGAGCCCGGCCGCTACCGCGTCAGCAGCTCCTCCAGGACGTCCGCCCCCTTCGAGGCGCCGCCCGCCCCGCGCACGATCCGGCGCAGGGCCGCCGCCCGGGGGCGGCAGGACCCGGCCTCCCGGACGGCCTCGCGGAGGCCCCGCACGGTCGGCTCGGCGAGCGTCCTGCCGACCCGCATCTCCTCCGCCCGCCGGGCGATCGCCCGCTGTTCCGGGATCTGCGGCACCGCCACGAGGGGCACCCCGTGGTAGAGCGACTCCATCACCGAGTTCATCCCGGCGTGGCTCAGGAACACCTCGGCGTGCCGCAGCACCGCCACCTGCGGCACGTGCGCGTGCACCTCGACGTTGGCCGGGACCGGGCCCAGCGACTCCCGGTCCAGCCCGCCCACCGCCATGACGACCTGCCAGTCGCCGTCCCCGAACGCCTCGATGCAGGTCCGGTAGAACTCGGGCCGGTCGTTGAAGACGGTTCCCAGCGAGATCAGCAGCACCGGGGCCCGCGACCGGGGACTCCACTCCTCGGCGGCCTGCCGGCTGCTCAGCGACGGCCCGACGAAGTGGAAGCGCTCGTCGAAGGTGTCCCCCGCCGGCTGGAACTCGCGGGGGACGAACACCAGGCTCGTCGGGGGCACGTGACCGAACATCAGGTCCGGGTCGTCCAGGAAGGCGTGGCCCTGCGCGAACTTCCCCATGTCCTGGACCGCGGCCACCAGCCGGGGGTGGGTGTGGTCGAAGTCGGCCGGCAGGTACACCTGCGCCGCCGAGAAGGACTCGTTCTCCGCGAAGGTCGGCACCAGGGAGACCTCCCGCACCCGGAGCAGGTTCGCCAGCATCCGCCCGGTGAAGGTCACCGAGTCGTAGCACACCGCGTCCGGCGGGTCGGCCGCGAAGTGCGCGGCCAGGACCGGGAAGGAGGCACGCGCGTCGTCGAGGTAGTACTCCATCGTCACGGCGAGCTGTTCCGCCGTGAACTCGCCCCGCGCCGCCATGCCGGGCGGCAGCTGCGAGGGCAGGGTCACCGGCGACGCCCCGGCGGCGACGGCGGCGCCCACGGCGGCCGGTCCCGTGGCGTAGCTGACCCGGTGGCCGCGCCGGACCAGCTCTTCGACCAGCGGCAGGGTCGGGTTCACGTGCCCGGACGCGGGCGCGCTCACGAAGGCGAAGTGGGCCATCAGCCCTCCTCCAGGATGACCGGCAGGGTCTTGTGGCCGTTGGTGAAGAAGGACCCCAGCGGTTCGAGTGCGGACGACGGGACGGCCAGCCGCAGCCGGGGGAAGCGGGAGAACAGCGCGGACAGCGCCGTCGTCGCCTCCAGTTTCGCCAGCGGGCTGCCGAGGCAGAAGTGCACGCCGTGCCCGAAGGTGAGGTGGTCGGCCCGCGACGGCCGGGCGACGGAGAAGTCCTCCGCGTCGGCCCCGTGCTGCGCCGGGTCGCGGCCGACCGCGCCGAAGGACAGCAGGATCGCCTCGCCCTTGCCGATCCGCACGCCGTCCGCGGCGATGTCCTCCACCGCGTAGCGCAGCGGCAGGTTCGGCACCGGTGCCTGCCAGCGCAGTGTCTCGTCCACCACGTCCTCCCACGTGCTGGTCCCGGACCGCACCAGGGCGAGCTGGGACGGGTGGGTGGCCAGCGCGTGGACGGCGTGGTCGAGCAGGTTGACCGTCGTCTCGAAGCCGGCGGAGATGGTCAGCAGCAGGGTGTCCAGCAGTTCCCGCTCGGACAGCCGGGTGCCGTCCGCCTCCTGCGCGGAGATCAGGTCGCTGGTCATGTCGTCGCCGGGGTCGCGCCGTTTGGCGGCCACGAGTTCCTTGAGCAGCATGTACAGCTCGCCGGAGGCGGCCTGCACCCCCGCCGGGTCCGCGTCGAGGCTGAACACCGCGTCCACCAGCCGCCGCAGGTCCGCGCCCGTCTCCGCGGTCACCCCGAACAGTTCGGTGATGACCTGGATCGGCAGCGGGAACGCGAACCGCGCGCGCAGGTCGACCGGCTGCCCCGGCGGCACCGCGGCCAGGTCGGCGATCAGGCCGGCCGTGATCTCCTCGATGCGCGGCCGCATCGCTTCGATGCGGCGCGGGGTGAACGCCTTGGCCACCAGGCTGCGCAGCCTGGTGTGGTCGGCGCCGTAGGCGGTGAACATGTTCTGCATCGCGACCCACATGATCAGCGGCCAGTCCGGCGGGATGTCGCCGTCGCGCCACATGGGCCAGTGCTTGTTCGCGTCCTTGGAGACCCTCGGGTCGAGCAGCAGCTTCTTCGCCAGGTCGTGCCCGGTGACGGCCCAGGCCGACACGCCGCCGGGCAGCCGGACGCGGGTGGCCGGGCCGCGCTCGCGCAGGGCGGCGGCCTCGCCGAAGATGTCGCCGCCCGAGGGGTCGATGACGTAGGCGTCGACGGGCGGGGTCTGCGCGCGCACCGGCTCGGTGAAGGTGGTGGTGGTGCGGGGCCTGGGCGGTTCGGTGACCTCCAGCAGGGCCGCGGTGAACCGCGACCCCATGCCGAGGCCGATCGACATGACGGTGTCGCCGGGCTTGAGTGTCTCGTCGTGCAGCAGGTGGTCGATGCCGAGCAGTTGGTCGCACGGCCCGACGTGGCCGAGCTCGCGCAGCATCGGCCAGGTGGTGCGGCCCAGGTCGATGCCGAGCGGCTCCAGCACGACGACCTCCAGTTGGGCCAGGCCCAGACCGGTGACGACGAACCTGGTGATGTCGGCGATGTCGACGCCGCCCTCCTTGGCGGCCTGCTCGACCGCGGTGACCAGGGCCCCGCTCATCAGCGTCAGGTACGGCGCCAGGCCGGTGACCTCGATCGGCGTGCGGTTCCGGTGGCCCGCGGGGTCCGGGATCGTCGGGGTGGCGAGGACCTCCATCTGGGTCGCGGAGCTGTTGGCGGTCGCGACCAGCCGCGCCCGGCCGGACTCGCGGTTGAGCACGGCCGCGGCCGCACCGTCGGCCAGGAAGATCCCGATGCTGGGCTGCCAGCGTTCCCAGCGCGGCGGCAGGAACCGGGCGGTGGCGGTGACCAGGGTCGCGGTCGCGGCCGGGTCGGCCACCAGGTGCGCGGCGGCGGACTGCAGCGCGGCCGAGCCGCCGTTGCTGGTCGCCTCGACCTCGTAGACGAGGGCGTGGCCGAGGCCGAGGACGCGTTGCAGGTGGCAGGAGGACGCCATGTGGTCCTGGTGGTCCATCTGGGCGTAGGCGGCCATGGCGATGTCGGCGCCGGTGAGGCCGGACTCGCGCAGGGCGCCGATCGCCGCGTGCACGGCCATCGCGTGCTCGGTGACGTCCTCGGAGCTGGTGAACGACACGAAGTCCGACAGGGCGAGCAGCCGTCGCATGGTCGCGGTGTCGGGCACGGCCTGCGTCGCGGGCGTGCGGGGCGGCAGGTACCGTCCCGTTCCGCCGATGTACACGTTGTCCCAGATCATGCGTGGTCCTTTCCCCTGAGTTCGGACAGCCCGGCGCCGTATCCGGTGAAGTCGAGGAGCCAGGTGCTGATGGCCAGCGCCGTGGCCGCGGAGTGCTCCTCCAGGACGGTGAAGTGGTCGCCCGGGACGGTGAGCACGTCCTGCGCGGTGGTGGAGAGTCGGGGCGACGGGCGCTTCCCGGTGCCCACCAGCAGCACCGGCGCGGTGACGGGCTCCGGGGCGCCGGCCAGATCGAGGTAGCGGCCCATGGCCACCAGCCGGTCGTCGTCGACCGGCTGGACCTGGTGGCCGGCGTCGAGCATGCCGGTGAGCACACCCGGCAGGTCGTCGGGGTAGCCGTCGATGAGCACCACCGCGCTGGGCCGGGCCCCGCGCCGCTCCAGTTCCCCGGCGGTCGCCAGCGCCAGCCACGCGCCCACCGAACGGCCGACCAGCACCGGCGCGGCGACCGCCGACGCGGCATCGGCGAGCGCGCGGACCAGGACGTCGGCGTCCGCGGGCAGCGGGTCGCCGGCGAAGCCCGGCAGGGTGACCGCCGTGACGTCGCGGGCGGCCTCCAGAGCGGCGGCGAACCGTCCGTACTCCTCGATGCCGCCGGACGCCAGCGCGGACGGCAGGCAGACCAGCGAGGGCTGGAGGAAGCCGGTCGCGAGGGCGACCGCCCCGGCCTTGGGCGCGTCGGTGGCCGGGCTCAGCCGGGACGCCGTGGCGAGCAGGTCGAGGCCGTCCTGCGCGCGGCCGACGTCGAGGGCCTTGCGCAGCAGGCGCTCCATCGGCCCGGTGACCCGGTTCTCCGGCGAGCACAGCTGCCCGTAGAGGTGGTGGACGAGCTGTTCGGGCGTCGGGAAGTCGAAGACGAGGGTCGCCGGGAGCTGGAGCCCGGTGGCCGCGTTGAGCCGGTTGCGCAGCTCGATGGCGGTCAGCGAGTCGACGCCGTGGTCGCGGAACGGCTGACGCGGGTCGTCGATCCCGCCGGGGGCCATCGCGAGGATGCTCGCACTGTGCCTGACGACCAGGTCGAGCAGCAGGGCGCGCTGCTCGGGCTCGGGCAGGGCTCCGAGCCGGGCCCGCAGCTCGTCCGGGCCGGCCGCCGGTGCCGGCGCGCGCCGCGGCCGGGCGAGTTTGCGCAGCAGCGCGGGCGGGGTGTCGATCGCCGCGAGGTCGAGGCGGACCGGCACCAGCGCCGGGCGTCCGCCGGCCAGGGCGGTGTCGAACAGGCCGAGGGCCTGCTCGGTGGCCAGCGGCAGCATGCCGGTCCTCGCCAGCCGGCGGTGGTCCGCCTCGGTCAGGTTCCCGGTGATGCCGCTGGACTCGGCCCACTGGCCCCAGGCGAGGGAGGTGGCCGGCAGGCCGCGCGCGTGCCGGTGCTCGGCGAGCGCGTCGAGGAACGCGTTCGCGGCGGCGTAGTTGGCCTGCCCGGGGGTGCCGAACACCCCGGCCGCCGAGGAGAACAGCACGAACGCCCGCAGGTCCAGGTGCTCGGTGGCCTCGTGCAGGTGCCACGCGGCATCGGCCTTCGCGCGCAGCACCGTGTCGACCTGCTCCGGTGTCATCGTTCCCACCAGGGCGTCGTCGACGACCCCGGCGGCGTGCACGACGACCCGCAGGTCGGGGATCGAGGCGACGAGGTCCCGCAGTGCCGCGCGGTCGCCGGCGTCGCAGGCGACCACGGTGAGGGCGGCGCCCAGCTCCTGCCGGAGTCCGGGCGGCTCGACGCCGCGGCGGCCGGCGAGCACCACGTGCCGGGCGCCGTGCCGCGCGACCAGGTGCCGGGCGACCAGGACGCCGAGGGTGCCGGTGCCGCCGGTGATCAGCACGGTGCCGTCCAGGGGCGCGCCGTCCAGGGGCCCGGCAGACCCGGCAGACCCGGCCGGGGTGGCCGGAGTGGCCGGAGTGGCCGGAGTGGCCGAGGCGGCCCGCACCAGCCTCGGCACGAGGGCGGTGCCGTCGCACAGCCGGATCTCGGGCTCGCCGTCGGCCACGGCGGCGCGCACCGCGGCGGGCACCGCCCGCCGCGAGGCGGCCGTGCCGTCGTGCCGGACGGTCAGGATGCGCCCGGGGTTCTCGTGGTGCGCGCTGCGCAGGAAGCCGCGGGCGGCGGCCGAGGCCAGGTCGTCGCCGGTGAGGACCACGAGCCGGGCCGGCGTGTCGGTGGCCAGGAACTCCCGGACCCTGCCGAGCAGTTCCCGGGTCACCGCGTGGGCGGCCTCAGCCGGTTCGCCCTCGCCGGCGACCTCGTGGAGGACCGTCTCGGTGCCCGGGCCGTCCGGTGCCGCCATCGGGGTCCAGTCGACGGCGAACAGCGTGTTCGGCCGGGGCCCGGCCCCGTGGCCCGCCGCTTCGACGGGCCGCAGGACGATCTCGTCGATGCTGACGACCGGCGTCCCGGCGGGGTCGGTGATCCGCACCGCGTAGGTGTCCGGCCCGGTCGGGTGCAGCACCACGCGGACCGTCGCGGCCGACCCGGTGACCGACACGCCGGAGAACGAGAAGGGCAGCCGCGCCGGACTGCCGCCGTCCTCGGCCGCGGGGCCGGCGAGCAGGGTCAGCGGCTGGATGGCGGCGTCCAGGAGCGCGGGGTGGACGCGGTAGCCGGTGAGCTGCCCGGGGTCCGCCGGGAAGCTCACCTCGGCGTGCAGGTCCTCGCCGTGCCGCCGGACGCCGGTGAGTCCCCGGAAGGTCGGCCCGTAGTCGTAGCCGGCTTCGGCGAGCCGGTCGTAGAGCGGGCCGATGTCGATCGGCACGGCCTCGCCGGCGTCCGTGCCGGGCTCGGCCGTCCGGTCGGCCCGCTCCGCCGACGGGCTGAGCACGCCGGTCGCGTGGCGGGTCCACTCGTCGGGCTCGGCGGAGGTGCGGGAGTGGACGGTGACGGGTCGGCGTCCGGTGTCGTCGGGCGCGCCGACGGTGACCTGCACGTGCACACCGTCGCGCTCGGACAGCACGAGCGGCGCCTCCAGGACCAGTTCGGACAGGACGGGGCTGGCCGTGTGCTCGCCGGCGTGGACGGCCAGGTCCACGAACGCCATCGCGGGCAGCAGGGGCGAGCCCGCGATGACGTGTTCGGTGAGCCACGGGTGGGCGGACCCGGAGAGCTTCCCGGTCAGTACCACGCCCTGCCCGTCGGGGAGCTTCACCAGGGACCGCAGCAGCGGGTGGTCGGGCGTGTCGGGGCCCTCCGACGCGGTGGTGGGCCGGAGCCAGTAGTGCTGGTGCTGGAAGGCGTACGAGGGCAGCCGCGCACCCGACTTCCCCACCGGCGGGGTCCAGTGCACCGCGCCGTCCACCCACAACCGCCCCAGACCGGCGAACAGCCGCTCCACGGAATCCCCCTGACGCCGCATCAACCCGTTCGCCACCAGCGACGGGTGCGGACCCACCTCCACGAACCCCGTGACGCCCTGGCCCGTCAGCCACTCCCTCGCGTCCGCGAACCGCACCGGCTCCCGCACCTGACGCACCCAGTACCCCGGCTCCCCCAGCTCCACCGGACACCCCGCCACCGTGGAGACCACCGGAATCACCGGCTCACCGAACGACAACCCCCCAGCGACCTCAGCGAGTTCACCCAGCACCGGCTCCATCCGCGCCGAATGGAACGCGTGACTGACCTCCAACCGCCGCACCCGACGCCCACGACCCCGCCACACCCCGGCGACCACCGCCACCGCCGCCTCATCACCCGACACCACCACCGCGTCCGACGCGTTGACCGCCGCCACCTCCACACCCGCCACCAGCGACCCCACCACCTCCTGAACCGACGCCTGCACCGACACCATCGCCCCACCACCGGGCAACGCCTGCATCAACCGGCCCCGCGCCCCCACCAGGGCACACGCGTCCTCCAGCCCCAACACCCCCGCCACATGGGCCGCCGCCACCTCACCCACCGAATGCCCCACCACGAAGTCCGGCCGAACCCCCAACCACTCCACCAACCGGAACAACGCCACCTCCAACGCGAACACCCCGGCCTGCGTGAACCGCGTCTCCCCCAACACCCCCTCCCCGTCCTCGAACAACACCTCCACCGGCAACCCCAACACCCCGCACACCTCGTCCAACACCCGCGCGAACACCGGAAACACCTCGTACAGCCCCCGACCCATCCCCGCCCACTGACCACCCTGACCGGAGAACACGAACGCCGACTTCCCCGAGTCGCGGGCCTCGCCGGTCACCAGCCCGGGATGCGCCTCCCCGCGGACCAGGGCCGCCAGGGCCTCCGGCCCGGTCACCACGGCCCGGTGGGCGAAGCGGGCCCGCGCGGCGAGCGCGGCGGCGATTGCGTCCGCGTCCGCGTCGGGGGCTTCGGCCGCGTACGCCTGTAGCCTGCGGGCCTGGGCCCGGAGCGCCTGCTCGGACTTGGCCGACAGCAGCCACGGCACCGGCGCGCCGGCTGCGGGCGCGGACGTGGGAGTGGCAGGGGAGTCGGACGATGCCTCCTCTGCCGGGTCCGGGTCCGGTGCCTCCAGGATCACGTGCGCGTTGGTGCCGCTGATGCCGAACGCCGAGACGCCCGCCCGGCGGGGACGCCCCGTCTCCGGCCACGGCCGGGCCTCGGTCAGCAGAGCGACCCGGCCCGCCGACCAGTCGACGTGCGAAGTCGGTGCGTCCACGTGCAGGGTCCGTGGCAGCTGACCGTGCCGCATCGCCATCACCATCTTGATCACACCCGCCACACCGGCAGCGGCCTGCGTGTGCCCGATGTTGGACTTCACCGACCCCAACCACAACGGCTCGGAACGGTCCTGACCGTACGTCGCCAACAGCGCCTGCGCCTCGATCGGGTCGCCGAGCGTGGTGCCGGTGCCGTGCGCCTCCACCGCGTCCACCTCGGACGGCTGCAACCCGGCATTGGCGAGAGCCTGCTGGATGACGCGTTCCTGGGAGGGGCCGTTGGGCGCGGTGAGGCCGTTGGACGCGCCGTCCTGGTTGACCGCCGAGCCCCGCACCACCGCCAGCACCCGGTGTCCGTTGCGGCGGGCGTCCGACAACCGCTCCAGCAGCACCAGGCCGACGCCCTCGCCCCAGCCCGTGCCGTCGGCCGCCTCGGCGAACGCCTTCACCCGACCGTCGGCGGCGAGCCCCCGCTGCCGGGAGAAGTCGATGAAGGCGGCGGGTGTCGCCATGATCGTGACACCGCCGGCCAGGGCCAACGAGCACTCGCCCGAGCGCAGCGCCTGCGCCGCCAGGTGGATCGCCACCAGCGAGGACGAGCACGCCGTGTCCACCGACACCGCCGGGCCCTCCAACCCCAGCAGGTAGGACACCCGTCCGGAGGTCACACTCGTCGCCGTGCCGGTGGCCACGTAGCCGTCCGCGTCGCGCGAGATCTGGTCCACTCCGCCCGCGTAGCCGGATGCCCAGATGCCGGTGAACACGCCCGTCCGGCTGCCCCGCAAGGACGTCGGATCGATGCCCGCGTCCTCGAACGTCTCCCACACCGTCTCCAACAGCACCCGCTGCTGCGGGTCCATCGCCAGTGCTTCGCGCGGCGAAATACCGAAGAATCCCGCATCGAAGCCGCCTGCGGCGTCGAGGAAACCGCCCGACCGCGTGTACGACGTCCCCGGAGCACCGGCGGGATCGTAGAGACGGCCCACGTCCCACCCACGGTCCGACGGGAACCCACCCACCGCGTCCGTCCCGCCCGCGACCAGATCCCACAACTCCTGCGCGGAGCCCACCCCACCCGGGTAGCGGGCCCCCAACCCGACCACCACCACCGGATCACCCGCCACCGCGACCCCGACCGGGACGGGCACGGCCGTCCGGCGCTCCTTGCCGAGGACCACCGCACGCAGGTGTTCGGCCAATCGGGCCGGAGTCGGGTGGTCGAAGACCATCGTCGCGGGCAGCCGCACCCCGACCGCCGTGGACAGCCGGTTGCGCAGTTCCACCGCGGTGAGCGAGTCGAAGCCCAGGTCCTTGAAGGCCAGGTCGGCACCGATCTCGTCGCTGCGGCCCAGCACGGCCGAGGCGTGGGTGCGGACCAGGTCGAGCAGGAGCTCGCGTTGCCGGTCCTCGGGGAGCGATCCCAGCCGGCCCGCCAGTCCGGTGGTCCGCACCGGTTTGCGGGCGCGTGCCAGCGCGCGCAGCACCGGCCGGTCGCCCAGCGCGGACACCTTGAGCACGGCCGCGACCACTGCCGGTTCCGCGCTGTCCAGGCCCCCGTCGAACAGCCCGAGTCCGTAGTCGGTGGCCATCGGCAGCAGCCCCGCGCGGGCGAGGCGTGCACGGTCGGTGTCGGTGAGGTTCCCGGTCAGCCCGCTGTCCTCGGCCCACTGCCCCCAGGCCAGTGACACGCCCGGCAGGCCCAGGGCGCGCCGGTGGGCGGCCAGGCCGTCGAGGTAGGCGTTGGCCGCGGCGTAGTTGGCCTGTCCGGGGCTGCCGAGCGTGCCGGCCGCCGAGGAGAAGAGGACGAACGCCGCCAGGTCCCGCTCCCGGGTGAGTTCGTGCAGGTGCCAGGCGGCCCGGGCCTTGGGCTCCCAGACTGCGGCGAGACGCTCGGGCGTCAGGGACTCGACCACCGCGTCGTCGAGCACACCGGCCGCGTGCACGACCGCCGTCAGCGGGTGCGCGGCCGGGATCGCGTCCAGCACCGCCGCCAGCGCGTCCCGGTCGGCCACGTCACAGGCCGCCACGGTCACCTGTGCGCCCAGCCCGGCCAGTTCCGCGCGCAACGCCGTCCCGCCACCACGGCGGCTCACCAGCACCAGGTGCCGCACACCCCGCTCGGCCACCAGGTGCCGGGCCACCCGGCTCCCCAGCGTCCCCGTACCGCCGGTGACCAGCACCGTACCGGCCGCGTCGAGATCTGCGGGAACGGTCAGGACGATCTTCCCCACGTGCGCGGCCCGGCTCATAAACCGGAAGGCGTCCCGCGCGCGGCGGACGTCCCAGGTGGTGAGCGGTGGCAGGCGCAGCTCTCCTGCGCCGAGCAGCCGGACGGCCTCGGCCAGGATCTCCCCGAGCCGCTCCGGTCCCGCGTCGGCCAGGTCGAAGGCCAGCACGCCGGGCCGGACGTCGGCCTTGCCCATCTCCACGAACCGCCCGCCGGGCGCGAGCAGCCGCAGGGAGGCGTCCAGGAACTCGCCGGACAGCGAGTTCAGCACCACGTCGAAGGGGCCGAACCGGTCGGCGAACTCCAGGGTCCGGGACGAGGCGATGTGGTCCTCGTCCAGCCCCAGGGCGCGCAGCGCGTCCCACTTGTCCGGGCTCGCGGTCGCGTGGACGTCCGCGCCCCAGAGCCGCGCGAGCTGGACCGCCGCCGTGCCGACGCCGCCGGTGCCGGCGTGGATCAGCACCCGGTCACCGGCCTTCAGCCCGCCCAGGTCGCGCAGGCCGTACCAGGCGGTCAGGAAGGCGATCGGCACGGTGGCGGCCTGGGCGAACGTCCACTCGTCGGGGATGCGCACCAGCACCCTGTGGTCGGCGACGGCCACCCGGCCGAACGCGCCGGGCAGCAGCCCGGCGACCCGGTCGCCCGGCCGCAGCCCGGTGACCTCGGTGCCGACCTCGGTGACGACGCCCGCGCCCTCACTGCCGAGCAGCGCCGGGTCCGGGTAGACGCCGAGGGCGATCAGCACGTCCCGGAAGTTCAGGCCGGCCGCCCGCACGGCGACGCGCACCTCCCGGGGCCCGGGCGGGGCCTGCTCGTACGGCAGGAAGGCGAGGTCGTCCAGGCTGCCCGTGCCCGCCTGCGTCAGCCGTCCGTCGAACGCCTCCGGTGCGGAGCGCACGAGCCGGGGCACGTGGACGGCCCCCCGGCGCACCGCCACCTGGTCCTCGTCGCCGACCGACAGGCCCTCGGGCAGCTCGTCGGCGTCCACGAGCACGAACCGGCCGGGGTGCTCGGACTGCGCGGACCGGACCAGGCCCCACACGGCCGCGGCTTCCGGATCGCCCACCCCGTCACCGGGGACGACGGCGACCGCGCCCCGCGTGCGCACCACGAGCCGCTCGCCGGGCCCGGCCAGGAAGTCCTGGACGGCCGTCAGCGCCTCGGCGACCGAGCCGGGCGAGACGACGGCGTCGCCGAGCGCGCCTTCGCCGGGGGTCAGCGGAATCCAGTCGAGGACGTACAGCGGGCCGCGTTCGGCCATCGGACGGGTGGTCAGCGCCTCGATGGTCGCCACCGGCTCGCCGGAGCGGTCCGCCAGGTGGACGGCGTACGCGCCGGGGCCGGCCGCCGTCAGCCGTACGCGCGCGGAGGTCACGCCGGTGCGGTGGACCGCGATCCCGCTCAGCGAGAACGGCAGCCGCACGTCGCCCTCCGTTCCGGCCAGCAGCGCCAGCGGGTGGAGGGCGGCGTCCAGCAGGGCCGGATGGACGGAGAACCGGGCCGCGTCCGGCACGGTGACCTCGGCGAACACCTCGTCGCCGCGGCGCCACACCGCCTGCACGGCCTGGAAGGCCGGACCGTACTCGTAGCCCGCCGCGGCGAGCGTGTCGTAGAGCCCGGTGACCGGTTCCGCACCGGTCGGCGGCCACTGCGTCAGCTCCCGCCCGGCCACGGGTTTCCCGCTCACCGTGCCGGTGGCGTGCCGCACCCAGCCGTCCGTACGGGACCGGACGTCGACCGTGCAGCGGCCGGTCGCGTCCGGCTCGCCCACGACGACCTGCACGTCCACCGCGCCGTCCGCGGGCAGCACCAGCGGCGCCTCCAGGACCAGTTCCTCCACCGCCGCCCCGGCCGCGTGCACCACCAGCTCGACGAACGCCGTCGCGGGCAGCAGCACCGTCCCCCGTACGGAGTGGTCCGCGAGCCAGGGGTGGGTGGCCAGGGAGAGGCGGCCCGTCAGGACCCGCTGCCCGCCCACCTCGACAGCGGCGCCGAGCAGCGGGTGGTCCACCGAGTCGAGCCCGGCCGCGGACACGTCTCCCGCGCCTGCGGCGAGCCAGAACCGCGTCCGCTGGAAGGGGTAGGTGGGCAGCGCCACCGGCTCCCCGCCGGGGAGCGGCCACCGCACCGGCACACCCGCGACGAACAGCCGCGCCGTGGCGGCCAGGAACTCGGCCGGGGTGCCGTGGTCACGGCGCAGCGTCCCGGTCACCGCACCCGTCTCGTGCTCCGCCAGCGCGGGCGTGAGCACCGGGTGCGGGCTGACCTCGACGAAGACGGTGCGGCCGTGGTCGAGCAGCGCACGGGTCGTCCGGTCGAACAGCACGGGTTCGCGGAGGTTGCGGTACCAGTAGGCGGCGTCGAGGGTGGCGGTGTCGATCGGCTCGCCGGTGACGGTGGAGTGGAAGGGAATTGTCGC
>NZ_JBIVXY010000020.1:0-96616 GCF_044769485.1 Kitasatospora sp. NPDC090308
GACCCGTCACGGATCAGCCGAACCGGTTTCTCAAGGGATTGGCCGCCCCGGGACCGTCCACGCAGACACGTGTCCGGTGCTCCCTGCCGAGCGACCAGTGAACACTACGCCGGATCCGGGCCCGGTGCAAACAACCGCCCGCAGTGAGCGGTGACGGCCAGGACGACAGCCGGAAGGCCGGCCCCGGGTGGGGGCCGGCCTTCGGTTGTGCCGGGGTGCGGTGGGCTGCTCAGTTGTTGGTGGGGAAGCCCAGGTTGATGCCGCCGTGCGAGGGGTCGAGCCAGCGCTGGGTGACGGCCTTGCCGCGGGTGAAGAACTGGACGCCGTCGGCGCCGTAGGCGTGGGAGTCGCCGAACAGCGAGGCCTTCCAGCCGCCGAAGGAGTAGTAGGCGACGGGGACCGGGATCGGCACGTTGATGCCGACCATGCCGACCTCGACCTCGTTCTGGAAGCGCCGGGCCGCGCCGCCGTCGTTGGTGAAGATGGCGGTGCCGTTGCCGTACGGGTTGGCGTTGATGAGCTCCAGGCCCTCGTCGTAGGAGGGGACCCGGACGACAGACAGGATCGGGCCGAAGATCTCGTCGTTGTAGACGGACATGCCCGGCTTGACGTGGTCGAACAGGGTGGGGCCGAGCCAGAAGCCGTCGGCGGTGGGGGCGCCGGTGGCGTCCTCGGCGGCGATGGCGTGCTTGCGGCCGTCGACGGCCAGCTCGGCGCCGTCGGCGACGCCGGACTCGACGTAGGAGGTGACCTTGTCGCGGTGCTGGCCGGTGACCAGGGGGCCCATCTCGGAGTCGCCGTTGCAGCCGGGGCCGACCTTGAGGGTGGCCATCCGCTCCTTGATCTTGGCGACCAGCTCGTCGCCGATCGGGTCGACGGCGACCAGGACGGAGACGGCCATGCAGCGCTCGCCGGCCGCGCCGAAGCCGGCGTTGATGGCGGCGTCGGCGGCCAGGTCGAGGTCGGCGTCGGGGAGCACCAGCATGTGGTTCTTGGCGCCGCCGAGGGCCTGCACGCGCTTGCCGTAGCGGGTGCCGTTCTCGTACACGTAGCGGGCGATGGGGGTGGAGCCGACGAAGGAGACCGACTTGACGTCGGGGTGCTCCAGCAGGCGGTCGACGGAGACCTTGTCGCCGTGGACGACGTTGAAGACGCCGTCGGGGAGGCCGGCCTCCTTCCACAGTTCGGCGATGAAGTTGGCGGCGGACGGGTCCTTCTCGGACGGCTTGAGGATGACCGTGTTGCCGGCCGCGATCGCGATCGGGAAGAACCACATCGGCACCATGGCCGGGAAGTTGAACGGCGAGATGATGGCGACCGGGCCGAGCGGCTGGCGGATCGAGTAGACGTCGACGCCGGTGGAGGCCTGCTCGGTGAAGCCGCCCTTGATCAGCTGCGGGATGCCGCAGGCGTACTCGACGACCTCCTGGCCGCGGGCCAGCTCGCCGAGGGCGTCGGAGTGCACCTTGCCGTGTTCGGAGACGATGATCGCGGCGAGTTCGTCCTTGCGGGCGTTGAACAGCTCGCGGAAGTTGAACAGCACCTGGGTGCGCTTGGCGATGGAGGCCTGGCGCCAGGTGGTGAACGCCTGGGCGGCAGCGGCGACCGCCTGGTCGACCTCGGCGATCTCGGCGAAGTCCACCTGGCCGGTGACCTGGCCGGTGGCCGGGTCGTGGATGTCGCCGCGGCGGGGCGCGGTTCCGGCGGTGGCGACGTACTGGCCGCCGATCCAGTGGGTGATGTGCTTGCTGCTCAAGGGTCTCTGCCTCCGATGTCCACGGATGTCCCGCGCTCGTCCTCCAGTCTGCGCGGGACGGCGGGCCCGCTCAACGAGCACCCTGACGGGGAAGCGTGATTCACCCTTACAGGTCGTCGGAGTGGTCCGCCGGGTCTGGGGAGTCCAGGCGGTCGAGGTGGTCGAGGTGGTCCAGGTAGGGGTCGTGCAGGCCGTCGGCGAGGGCGGTGGTCTCCAGCAGGTCGAGGCGCAGGTCCTGGGCCCAGGTCTCGGCCCACTGCCGGGTACCGGTGGCCTCGGGCGGGAGCAGGGCGGCGGCGGTCTCCAGCCGGTCGGCGAGCGCGCGGGCGGTGAAGTCCTCGTCGAACGCGCCTGCCAGGGAGAGGAGTTCGCCCTCCCGCCGGTGGTCGGTGAGGGCGTGCAGGGCCTGGAGGTCGGCGGGCAGGGCACGTTCGCAGAGGGTGAGGACGGCGAGCGCGGCGGTGTCGTCCAGCGCGGCGACCGGGACGGGGGCGCCGTCGGGGAGGGTCGGCGGGTGGCGCAGCGGTTCGCGGCGCAGTTCGACGCCGAGCGGCGGCAGCTCGGCCCGCGGGGTCTCTCCGGGGACGCCGTTCAGGGGCGGCTCCCCCGTGCTGACGGCGAGTTGGCGGCGGCGGGCGGTGCCGGGCGGCGCCTGGACGCGGTGGCCGGCGGCGCGCAGGGTCTCGGCGAGTCCGGTGGCGAGGTCGGCCAGCGGCGGGCCTTCGGCGGTGACCAGCAGCAGCTCGGTGCCGCGGACGGGGGCGGCCAGGCCGTGCAGGCGCAGCGCGTCCGGTCCGGCCAGCGTGAGGCCGTGCCGCAGGCAGTACGGCTGGACGGCGGCGAGCAGCGCGGCACGGTCGCGGTCCCGATCACGCTCGCGGTCGCCGTCGCGGTCGCCGGGCGGCCCGGGTTCGTCGACGAGGTCGGCGGGGCTGGTGTCCTCCATGGGGTCAGTCTGTCCCGTCCGGCCCGATCCAGTGCAGTCCGTCCCGCCCCGTCCGCTCCCGTCCGTCCCGCACCCCACCCGTCCCGTCCCGGTCCGGCCCGCGCAGGTGCGCGGCGGCGTCGTGCAGGGCGAGTTCGAGGGCACGGGGGTCGACGAGCCGGCCGTCGGGGTGCGGGGGGATCAGCCAGTGCGGACCGCGGGTGGGGCGGGTGGGGTGCGGGACGGCGATCCAGGTGCCGTCGCCGGAGGCGCGGATGCCGGTGCCGGTCCAGCGTTCGGCGGTGCCGACGGGGACGAGGAAGCCGACGGTGTCGCCGTCGGGGTCCTCCAGGACGGGGCCGCCGCCGAGCCGGTCGAGCAGCGCGGCGGCGGGGCGGCCGAGCGGGCCGGGGGCGTGCAGGACGTCCCAGCGGCGGCCGGCGGGGAGCAGGGCGAGGCCGAACCGGGTGCGTTCCCAGGTGCGCCGGCAGTGGTCGGGGTCGGGGGCGGCCTCGGCCAGCCAGTGCAGGGCGCTGGGGTGGCGGACGGTGCTCACGTGCGGTTCCTCGTCTCTCCCGGGTGGCGGGCGGCGGGCGGGGTGCCTGCTGCCGTCACCCGGGAGAGCGGGGTACCGGGGATCTCTTACACGGATCGGCGGGCCGCCCGCGGGCGGCCCGCGGTCAGCGGTCGCCGAAGATCGTCCGGTGCCAGTCCTTGCGGGCGACCGCGGTGGTGTCGAACATGACGTGCTTGACCTGGGTGTACTCGTCGAGCGAGTACTGCGACATGTCCTTGCCGTAGCCGGACGCCTTGTACCCGCCGTGCGGCATCTCGCTGATGATCGGGATGTGGTCGTTCACCCAGACGCAGCCGGCCGCGATCTCGCGGGTGGCGCGCAGCGAGCGGTGGACGTCGCGGGTCCAGGCGGAGGCGGCCAGGCCGTAGGGGGTGTCGTTGGCCAGGCGCAGGCCCTCCTCGTCGCTGTCGAAGGGCAGCACGACGAGGACCGGGCCGAAGATCTCGCCCTGGACGACCTCGCTGTCCTGGGCGGCGCCGGTGATCAGGGTGGGGCGGTGGTAGGCGCCGAGCGCGAGGTCGGTGCCGTCGTGGCCCTTGCCGGTGGCGGGGCCGCCGGTGACGACGGTGGCGTAGGAGCGGGCGCGCTCGACGAAGCCGGCGACCCGGTCGCGGTGGGCGTAGGAGACCAGCGGGCCGAGGTCGGTCCGCGGGTCGAGCGGGTCGCCGAGCCGGATGCCGTCGTAGAGCTCGGCGACGCCGGCCACGAAGGCGTCGTAGAGCGGGCGCTGGACGTAGGCGCGGGTGGCGGCGGTGCAGTCCTGGCCGCTGTTGATCAGGGAGGCGGCGACGGCGCCGTGCACGGCGGCGTCGAGGTCGGCGTCGTCGAAGACCACGAAGGGGGCCTTGCCGCCGAGTTCGAGGTGGGTGCGCTTGACGGTGGCGGTGGCGATCTCGGCGACCCGCTTGCCGACGGCGGTGGAGCCGGTGAAGGAGACCATCGCGACGTCGGGGTGGCCGATCAGGTGCTCGCCGGCGGTGCGTCCGGCGCCGGTGACGACGTTGACGACGCCGTCGGGGATGCCGGCGGCGGTGCAGGCGCGGGCAAACATCAGCGAGGTCAGCGGGGTGATCTCGGCGGGCTTGAGGACGATGGTGTTGCCGGCCGCGATGGCCGGGAGGATCTTCCAGGCGGCCATCTGGAGCGGGTAGTTCCAGGGCGCGATGCTGCCGACCACGCCGATCGCCTCGCGGCGTACGTACGAGGTGTGATCGCCGCTGTACTCGCCGGCGGCCTTGCCCTCCAGGTTGCGGGCGGCGCCGGCGAAGAACGCGGTGTTGTCGATCGTGCCGGGGACGTCGAACTCGGTGGACAGCTTGATCGGCTTGCCGGTCTGCGCGGTCTCGACCCGGGCGAAGTCCTCGGCGTGCTCGGCCAGGATGCCGGCGAGGCGGTTGAGCGCCTCGGAGCGGGCGCCGGGGGTGGCGCCGGACCACTCGGGGAGGGCGGCGCGGGCGGCGGCGACGGCGGTGTCGACGTCGGCGGCGGTGGCGAGCTCGACCTGCTGGACGGTGGCGCCGTTCGCGGGGTTGACCACGGCGAAGGGCTCACCGCCGGAGCCCCGGGCCGGGCGGCCCGCGATGTGCTGCGCGCCCTCGTTGAAGCTGGTCAGGTCCATGAGCTGCCTCCATTGCCTACTCGACCCGGCCGACGATGCCTCGGTTCGGCCCCGGGGGCAAGCGTCACTCAGCAACGGCCCGGTCGAAGGGCCTTACACGCTGCAAGGCCGCGTCCGGGCGACAGGGCGTCGCCGTCGCGGATGATTGTCCTGACACCCTGAGAACCCCCGTCCCCCTGAGAACCCCCCGGAGGTATCCGCGATGCTCCCCACCGTCGCCCGCGTGCTCGACCTCGACGTGATGCGGCGCGGGGTGCCCCAGGTGGTGGCCGGCGCGGCGGCGCTGGAGCGGCCGGTGCGCTGGGTGCACGTGAGCGAGCTGCCGGACGTGGCGGGGGTGCTGCGCGGCGGCGAGCTGGTGCTGTCGACGGGCATCGCGCTGCCGGAGGACCGGGAGGGGCTGGCCCGGTACGTGCGGGAGCTGGCCGAGGTCGGGGTGGCGGGGCTGGTGATCGAGTTCGGCCGGCGGTACTTCGACTCGCTGCCGCGGGCGCTGGTGGCGGCGGCGGAGCGGCACGGCCTGCCGCTGGTGGTGCTGCGCCGGGAGCTGAAGTTCGTCGCGGTGACCGAGGCGGTGCACGCGCTGGTGGTGAACGCGCAGCTGGAGCAGTTGCGGGTGTCCGAGGCGGTGCACCAGGTGTTCAACGAGTTGGCCACCGAGGGCGCGGAGCCCGCCGAGGTGGTGCGGCAGGTGGCCCGGATGGCGGGAGCGCCGGTGGTGCTGGAGAACCTGGCGCACCAGGTGCTGGCGCACGACCCGGCGGGGCGCGGCGAGGAGGAGCTGCTGGAGAACTGGGAGCACCGCTCGCGCGGCGTCCACCCGGCGGGCCGCACCGGCTACGACCCGCGCTCGGGCTGGCTGGTGACCACGGTCGGGGCGCGCGGCCAGGACTGGGGGCGGCTGGTGCTGGTGGACGAGCCGGTGCCGCTGCCGCCGGACGTGCCGCACCCGCACGCGATGCTGCTGGAGCGCGGTGCGGCGACGCTGGCGCTGAACCGGCTGGTGGTGCGCGACCGGGAGTCGCTGGAGCGGCAGACCCACCGCACCCTGCTGTCGGGCATCCTGACCCACGCGCTGACGGTCTCCGAGGTGGCGCTGCGCGCACAGGCGCTGGGGGTGCCGCTGGAGGGCCGCCGGCTGGTGGGCGTGGTGCTGCGGCAGCGGCAGGGTCCGCTGCCGGCGGCGCTGGAGGCGCAGGCCCGGCTGCGGGACTTCACCGAGCTGGCGGCGACCGCGATCCGCACCTCCCGGCTGTCGGCGCTGGTCGGCGCGCTGGACGACGAGGGGGTGGGCCTGCTGGTGGCGCTGGGCTCCCAGCAGGAGGAGCACGCCTCGCTTGAGGCGTTCGCGGCGGCGCTGCGCCGGCTGTCCGCGGAGGCGGGCCGGGACGGGGCGGCGGCCGAGCCGGTGATAGCGGTCGGCTCCTCGGTGGGTTCGGTCCGGGACGCCCGGCGCACCCTGCTGGAGGCCACCCAGGTCGCGGACGCGGCGCTGCACGACGCGCCGGGCGGCCGGGCGGCGTACTACCGGCTGCCGGACGTCCGGCTGCGCGGCCTGCTGCACCTGCTGCGCGACGACGAGCGCCTGCAGACGTACGTGGAGCGGGAGTTGGGCCCGCTGCTGGCGTACGACGCGGAGCACGGCGGCCAGTTGGTGCAGATGCTGCGGATCTACCTGGAGCAGGGCCGCAACAAGTCGGCGGCGGCCGACGCCGCGCACCTGTCCCGGCCGTCGTTCTACGACCGGCTGCACAAGGTGGAGCGGATCCTGGGCGTCGACCTGGACCAGGTGGAGTCCTGCCTGTCGCTGCACGTGGCGCTGCTGGCGCTGGACGCGGTGCGCCGCTGACGGCGGGTCAGCGGCGCGCCGCGGTCAGTCCCGCGGCCCGGGCGGCGGGACCTGGCCGCGGACCAGCAGTTCCAGGGCCTGCGCGTCGTGCCGGTCGCGGGCGTCGAGGGCGACCCGGGAGCCGTCCGCGAAGTACGCCTCGACCCGGTCGGACCAGGAGCCCATCCGCGGTTCGACCCGGGCGAGCTGCTGCCGGGGGATCTCGCCGTACGGGTGGTAGCCGTCGGAGAGGGCGCTGCCGAGCAGGATCCGGCGGTCGGTGAAGACCAGTACGACGCCGCGGTTCTCGTACCTCCGGTCGCCCGGGCCGCCGGTCAGCACCTGGACGGCGAACCGGCCGGCCTGGCTCTCCCAGCCGCCGGACAGGCCGCGGCCGCGGAAGATCCGCCGGAGGTTGCGGAAGAAGCCGCCGATGGCCTCCTCGATCGCGTCGACGACCGCGCCGACCAGGTCGAGCAGGACGCCGAGCGCCTGGAACAGGCCGTCCCGTTCCTTCCGGTGGCGGCGCGGGACGCGGCGGAGCAGGTCGCTGAGCCGGATGTCGAGCACGGCGTGCACCTGCTCGCCGGGCGCCAGGTGCGGCGCCACCAGCGGCAGGTACGAGCCGCCGCCGAGCCGCTGCGGCTCGTACACCGGCGGCGCGGCCGGGTACGGGTGCGGGTGCGGGCCCTGGCCGTACGGGCCGGCACCGTACGGGCCCGCGCCCGGGGGGCCGCCGGTCATCCGAACGCCTCCGTCACGCGGTTGCCCGGCACCCTGTACGGCTCGCCGTCGGGCGGGCCGTCCAGCGCGCCGGCCACGGTGTCCAGGCCCTGGTCGCTGAGCAGGTTGTCGGTGAGGACGCCGGGGAAGTCGCCGGCGCCGGTGATCGCGCCCAGGCCGCCCTTGACGCCGCCCTTGACCACGCCGAAGCCCTTGCCCAGGGCCTGCGCGGTGGCGAACTCGCCGAGGTTGGCCATCGAGGGGTTGCGGACCAGGTCGAGGCCGGACTTCCAGCGGTTGCCCCGGCCGCCGAGCTTGCGGACGGCCTTGGCGGCCTTGCGGGCCTTGTTGAACTTGCCCAGGGTGCGCGCCGCCTTCATCGCCTTGATGGCTTCGTGCAGTTCCTTGAGCGCCTTCTCCAGCTTGAGCGAGACCTGGCCCACCCGGGCGATGTAGATGGCGATCTCGCCCTCGACGATGAGCGCCTCGGCGGCGGTGGCCAGGCCCAGGGTGAGGATGTCGACCACCACGGAGGCGGCCAGGGTGATGATCAGGGTCTCGATGGCCTCGCGGATGATCTCGATGATCAGGTTCTCGGCGAGCTGGCACTCGGCGGCGGCCTGGCTGATGATCTGGGCGACCTGGGCCATGTCGGCGGCGGTGGCGTCGACCGCCTCGACGACGGTGGCCATGTGGCCGCCGAACGCGGTGGAGGCCGCGCCCTCCCAGCCGCCCTCGACCCGGGTGCCGGCCGCCCGCAGCTCCTCGGCGACCTCCTGCATCGCCTTCGCCTGGGCCTGCCACTCGTGCGAGGCGGCGGTCAGCGCCTGGAGGTCGCCGGTGACCTTCTCCAGCACGTCCATCAGCCCGGTGGCGTCCAGCGCCGCCTTGACGATGGAGTCGAGGCCCGCGTCGAGGCCCTCGCTGACCGGGTTCTCGAAGCTGGGCAGCGGCGGAAGCTGCTCGGTGACCCGGTCGCGGGTCCACCGGTACGCGTCGACCGCGTCGCCGAACGAGCCGGGAGCCAGGGTGCTCACTGGCCGCCCCCGTACACCGCGGCGGTCTCGTGCTCGTTGCTCTCGTAGTTGTCCACCGCGAACCGGACGCCCTCGGCGGTGCCGTCGAGCAGGTCGAGCAGGTCGGCGAAGTTCTCCTGCTCCGCTTCGGCGTGCTCCTGGTAGGAGCCGTGCAGTTCGCCCGAGCCCGGCAGTTTGCCGAAGGCCTCGGACGAGAGCTGGACGCCCGCCAGGGCCGAGCGGATCTGCGCGATCCGTTCGGCCTGGGCGTCCAGTACGGCCGCGTATCCGGTCAGTGCTTCGGGCTCGACCCGAAACCCCGTGTCCCCCATGACAGTTCCTTTGCTCTCAGGTCAGGCGAATCATCGTACTGATCCGATGAGCAAAGACATCCAGGGGCCCCGGGTGGTTTCCCCGGAGCCCCTGTGAAGTATTCGTGAAGGATCGTCAGACCGTGTGCGCGTCGGTGAGGGTGAGCACCTCGTCCAGCACGGCGAGACCGGTCTTGGCCTCCTCCTCGCTGACGTTGCACGGCGGCACCACGTGGAAGCGGTTCATGTTGGTGAACGGCCACAGGCCGCGCTGCTTGCAGGCCGCCGCGAGCTGCGCCATCGGCGCGTTGTCGGCGCCGGCCGCGTTGTACGGCACCAGCGGCTCGCGGGTCTCCCGGTTCTTCACCAGGTCCAGCGCCCAGAACACGCCCAGGCCGCGCACCTCGCCGATCGAGGGGTGCCGCTCGGCCAGCTCGCGCAGGCCGGGGCCGAGCACGGTCTCGCCGATGTGCTTGGCGTTCTCCACGATGCCCTCCTCGGCCATCGTGTTGATCGTCGCCACCGCGGAGGCGCAGGCCAGCGGGTGGCCCGAGTAGGTCAGGCCGCCCGGGAACGCCTTCTGCGCGAAGGTCTCCGCGATCGCCCCGGAGATCGCCACGCCGCCCAGCGGCAGGTAGCCGGAGTTGACGCCCTTGGCGAAGGTCAGCAGGTCGGGGGTGATCCCCCAGTGGTCGGCGGCGAACCACGCGCCGGTGCGGCCGAAGCCGGCCATCACCTCGTCCAGGATGAACACGATCCCGTACCGGTCGCAGATGTCCCGCACGCCCGCCAGGTAGCCGGCCGGCGGCACCAGGATGCCCGCGGTGCCGACCACGGTCTCCAGGATGATCGCCGCGACGGTGCCCGGGCCCTCGAACGCGAGGGTCTGCTCCAGGTGCGCCAGCGCGCGCTCGCACTCCTGCGCCTCGTTCTCGGCGTGGAAGTTCGAGCGGTACGGGTACGGGCCCCAGAAGTGCACGATGCCCGAGACGCCGGCCTCGTTCGCCCAGCGGCGCGGGTCGCCGGTCAGGGCGATCGCGTTGGCGGTGGCGCCGTGGTACGAGCGGTAGGTGGAGAGCACCTTGTGCCGGCCGGTGTGCAGCCGGGCCATCCGGATCGCGTTCTCGTTCGCCTCGGCGCCGCCGTTGGTGAAGAAGATCTTGTCCAGGTCGCCGGGGGTCCGCTCGGCGATCAGCCGGGCGGCCTCGCTGCGCGACTCCTCGGCGAAGCCCGGGGCGATGGTGCACAGCTGCGCGGCCTTCGCCTGGATCGCCGCGACCACCTTCGGGTGCTGGTGGCCGATGTTGGTGTTCACCAGCTGCGAGGAGAAGTCCAGGTAGCGGTTGCCGTCGTAGTCCCAGAAGTAGGAGCCCTCGGCACCGGCCACCGCGAGGGGGTCGATCAGCGCCTGGGCGGACCACGAGTGGAAGACGTGCGCGCGGTCGGCGGCCTTGACGGCCTGCCCGGCGACCGAGTCAGCGGTGGGAGTGCTCATGCGACCAGCGTAGGGAGCGCCCCCGGCCCGGGGCAGCTCCATCCTGTCACGCGAGTCGCGCGCCGCCCTGACAGGGTGAAAAGCCGAGGGCGCGGGAAGAAGTCCCCGCGCCCCCGCCGACAGGCCGGTCAGCAGGTCAGACCACGGTCGTACTGCGCCCGATCGTCCTGACCCGCTAGATCGCGGTCATACTGCGCCCGATCGTCCTGACCCGCTAGATCGCGGTCATGACGTGCTTGATCCGGGTGTAGTCCTCGAACCCGTACGAGGACAGGTCCTTGCCGTAGCCGGACTTCTTGAACCCGCCGTGCGGCATCTCGGCGACCAGCGGGATGTGGGTGTTGATCCACACGCAGCCGAAGTCCAGCCGGCGGGACATCCGCATCGCGCGGGCGTGGTCCTTGGTCCACACCGAGGAGGCGAGCGCGTACTCGACGCCGTTGGCGTACTCGACGGCCTGCTCCTCGTCGGTGAACTTCTGCACGGTGATGACCGGGCCGAAGACCTCGTTCTGGATGATCTCGTCGTCCTGCTTCAGGCCGGAGACCACGGTCGCCGCCCAGAAGTAGCCCTTGTCGCCGACCCGGTGGCCGCCGGCCTCGACCTTGGCGTGCGCGGGCAGCCGCTCGATGAAGCCGGCCACCTGCTCCAGCTGGTTGGCGTTGTTGAGCGGGCCGTACAGCACGTCCTCGTCGTCCACGCCGCCGGTCTTGGTGTCGGCGGCGGCCTTGGCGAGCGCCTCGACGAAGGCGTCGTGGATCGACTCGTGCACCAGCACGCGGGTGGCGGCGGTGCAGTCCTGGCCGGCGTTGAAGTAGCCGGCCACCGAGATGCCCTCGACGGCCTCGGCGATGTCGGCGTCCTCGAAGACCACGACCGGGGCCTTGCCGCCGAGCTCCAGGTGGACCCGCTTGACGTCCTTCGCGGCGGACTCGGCGACCTGCATGCCGGCCCGGACCGAGCCGGTGATGGAGGCCATCGCCGGGGTGCGGTGCTCGACCATCAGGCGGCCGGTCTCCCGGTCGCCGCAGATCACGTTGAAGATGCCGGCCGGCAGCTCCAGGTCCTTCAGCACGCCGCCGATGATCTCGGCCAGCAGCACGGTGGAGGCCGGGGTGGTGTCGGAGGGCTTGAGCACCACGGCGTTGCCCGCGGCGATCGCCGGGGCGAACTTCCACACCGCCATCATCATCGGGTAGTTCCACGGCGCGACCTGCGCGCAGACGCCGACCGGCTCGCGGCGGACGATCGAGGTCAGGCCGTCCATGTACTCGCCCGCGGCCTTGCCCTCCAGCAGACGGGCGGCGCCGGCGAAGAAGCGCAGCTGGTCGACCATCGGGCCGATCTCCTCGGAGAGGGTCAGCCCGCGCGGCTTGCCGGTGTTGCGCACCTCGGCGTCCACGATCTCGTCGGCCCGGGCCTCGACCGCGTCGGCCACCTTGAGCAGCAGCTTCTGCCGGAGGGCCGGGGTGGAGTCCCGCCAGACCGGGAACGCGGCCGCGGCGGCGGCCATCGCGGCGTCCACGTCGGCCGGGCCGGAGAGCGGGGAGGTCGCGTAGACCTCGCCCGTGGTCGGGTCGACGACGTCGAGCGTGCGGCCGTCCGCAGCGTCGACGAACTCGCCGTTGATGTAGTTGCGCAGCGTACGAAGCTCGCTCACGGTCTCTCCTCGGTCTGGGCCTGCGTCGTTGCAGCTCCGGGCGCCAGGTTACCCCTGGGTCCGGGGCGCCACGGCATGTCAGCGACAAGCCACGATCGGCGGTGTGCAGGGTCGCGCGTGTATGTGGCCAGGGTACCCATGCCACTGCCGGTATCGACAGAGGCTCTCATCAAGAGCCACGCTTTCCGCGTCCGATCTTCGAAAGGGCGACGAAATCAGCAGCACGGCCGCTTGCGATTCCGCCGCCCGTCAGGCACAGTGGCGGCGTGGCCAACCGTGACCGGAACGCCAGCGTTCCCCTCGACGCCGCCTCCAAGGCGATCATCGAGCAGCTCCAGGAGGACGGGCGCCGTCCGTACGCCGCCATCGGCAAGGCCGTGGGCCTGTCCGAGGCGGCCGTCCGGCAGCGCGTCCAGAAGCTGCTCGACCAGGGCGTGATGCAGATCGTCGCCGTGACCGACCCCCTCACCGTCGGATTCACCCGCCAGGCGATGGTGGGCATCCGGGTGGAGGGCGACATCGAACCGGTCGCCGACGCGCTGGCCGCCTTCGACGAGGTCGACTACGTGGTGTGCACCGCGGGTTCGTTCGACCTCCTCGCCGAGTTGGTGTGCGAGGACGACGAGCACCTTCTCGAACTGATCAACAAGCGCATCCGCGCGCTTCCCGGCGTGCGGAGCACCGAGAGCTTCGTTTACCTGAAACTCCGGAAACAGACCTACACCTGGGGCACCCGATGACAGCCGACCCGGCGCAGAAGGACCTTTCCAAGACCGCCTACGACCACCTGTGGATGCACTTCACCCGCATGTCGTCGTACGAGAACTCCCCCGTGCCGACGATCGTCAAGGGCGAGGGCACCTACGTCTGGGACGACAAGGGCCGCAAGTACCTCGACGGCCTGGCCGGCCTGTTCGTGGTGCAGGCAGGCCACGGCCGCGAGGAGCTCGCCGAGGCCGCCGCCAAGCAGGCCAAGGAGCTGGCCTTCTTCCCGGTGTGGAGCTACGCCCACCCGAAGGCCGTCGAGCTGGCCGAGCGCCTGGCCAACTACGCCCCCGGCGACCTGAACAAGGTGTTCTTCTCCACCGGTGGCGGCGAGGCCGTCGAGACCGCGTGGAAGCTGGCCAAGCAGTACTTCAAGCTGACCGGCAAGCCCACCAAGTACAAGGTCATCTCCCGGGCCGTCGCCTACCACGGCACCCCGCAGGGCGCGCTGTCCATCACCGGCCTGCCGGGCCTGAAGGCCCCGTTCGAGCCGCTGGTGCCGGGCACCCACAAGGCCCCGAACACCAACATCTACCGCGCCCCGGCCTTCCTGGCCGGCCCCGACGGCACGGTCGACCCGGAGGCCTACGGCCGCTGGGCCGCCGACGAGATCGAGCAGGCCATCCTCTTCGAGGGCCCCGAGACCGTCGCCGCCGTCTTCGTCGAGCCGGTGCAGAACGCCGGCGGCTGCTTCCCGCCGCCGCCCGGGTACTTCCAGCGCCTGCGCGAGATCTGCGACCGCCACGACGTGCTGCTGGTCTCGGACGAGGTCATCTGCGCCTTCGGCCGCCTCGGCACCATGTTCGGCGCCGACAAGTTCGGCTACGTGCCGGACATGATCACCTGCGCCAAGGGCATGACCTCGGGCTACTCCCCGATCGGCGCCACGATCATCTCGGACCGCATCGCCGAGCCGTTCTACAAGGGCGACAACACCTTCCTGCACGGCTACACCTTCGGCGGCCACCCGGTCTCCTCCGCGGTGGCGCTGGCCAACCTCGACATCTTCGAGCGCGAGGGCCTGAACCAGCACGTCCTCGACAACGAGTCGAAGTTCCTGGCCACCCTGAACAAGCTGCGCGACCTGCCGATCGTCGGCGACGTCCGCGGCAACGGGTACTTCTACGGCATCGAGCTCGTCAAGGACAAGGTCACCAAGGAGTCCTTCAACGACGACGAGGTCGAGCGCGTCCTGTACGGCTTCCTCTCCAAGGCGCTGTTCGACAACGGCCTGTACTGCCGGGCCGACGACCGCGGCGACCCGGTCGTCCAGCTGGCCCCGCCGCTGATCTCCGACCAGTCGACCTTCGACGAGATCGAGCAGATCCTGCGGACCAGCCTGTCCGACGCGTGGCAGAAGATCTGATCCTCCTCTCCCCACCCTCCACCGAAGGGCGGCCCCGGCTCCTCACCGCCGGGACCGCCCTTCGGTGCGTCCCGGCCCGCCGTGAGCGTCCGGGCGTCCGGGTACCGGGGCCCCCGAACGTCCGGCCACCGGCCGCCGCCGGGGTGAATCTGCCGTCCGACACGCCGTGTTCGGGGTGATTCGTCCCGGATCGACCCCGTGCGGCGTGCCCGCGGCACCGTCCGATCGTTCTAATCTGACGACTGTCATATCCCCGTCGGCACCTGGATGGATCTCATGTCAGCGGCCCCGCCCGACAACGACGTGCTCTGGGCCCGAGGGATCGTCAAGTCCCACCACGGCACCCCCGCCCTGCGCGGCGTCTCGCTGGGCGTCCGCGAGGGCGAGATGCTCGCCGTCACCGGCCCGCGCGGCTCCGGCAAGTCCACCCTGCTCGGCTGCCTGTCCGCGCAGCTCCCGGTCGACGAGGGCGAGGTCTGGTTCCACAGCTCCCCCGTGCACACCCTGGGCCGGGCCGGACGCGAGAAGCTCCGCCGCGAGCGCTTCGGCTACGTCGGCCCCGAGCCGCACCTGGTCCCGGAACTGACGGCCCGGGAGAACGTCGCCCTCCCCCTGCTGCTGGCCGGCACCGGCCACCGCGCCGCCTACCGCGCCGCCGGCGAGTGGCTGGAGCGCCTCGACGTCGCCGACTGCGCCCGCCTGCGCCCGGCCGAGCTCCAGCAGGACCGGCGCCAGCGGATCGCCGTCGCCCGCGCCCTCGCCCCCCAGCCGCCGGTCGTCTTCGCCGACGACCCGACCGCGCCGCTGCACCGCGACGCCCGCGAACAGGTCATGCGGATACTGGCCAGCGCCGCCCGCTCGCACCGGCTGACCCTGGTCCTGGCCACCCACGACCCGGCCCTCGCCCGGTTCGCCGACCGCACCGTCCACCTGGTCGACGGCCGGCTCTCGACCGAACCCGCCGACGCGCCCGCCGTCGCCGCCGGGAACTGAGGGGAGCGCCGTGTACTACCTCAGGCTCGCCCGCGGCTACCGCGCCCTCGACCTCGCCCGCTGGCTGCTCACCGCGACCGCCGCCGCCGTGGTCGCCGCCTTCCTGCTGCGCGCCCTCGGCCGGGCCCTCAACGGGACGGAGGGCAACCTCGAACGGCTGCTCTGGTGCCTGCCGCCGCTCGCCGCCGTCGCCTGGTTCGCGGCCGTCGCCGCCCGGGCCGTTCCCGCCCAGCACCCCGAGCGGATCACCGGCCTCACCGCCGCCGGGGCCGGCCCCACCCGGATCCGGCTGCTGGTCGCCGGGGAGATCGCGCTCGCCTGTGGGCTCGGCTCCGCGGTCACCCTGCTGCTGTTCCTGATCCTGCGCAACGACATCGCCGGGCCCTCGCTCGCCCCCGCCGTCGGCATGGGCGTCCCGCTGCCCGCCGCCGCGCCGGTCGTCCTGCTCGCGGTCCTCCCGCTGGTCGCCGGGGTCTCCGCGGCCGGCGCGATCCGCCTCCCCGACAGCCTCCCGGGCCGGCCGGCCGAACCCGCCCGCACCCGCCACACCCTGCTGCGGGTGCTGCTGCCCGCCCCCGTCCTGCTCGCCGGACTCGGCCTCGAACTGTACGGGCTGCGCCCCGACGCCACCGACGCCGAACGCACCCTCGCCCTCCCCGCCGGACTCCCCGCCACCAGCCCCGCGCTGCTCGCCGGCTGGACGCTCACCGCGTTCGCCCTCGCGCTGTGGACCGGCCCGCTGCTCGCCCTGGCCGGCCGGCTGCTCGCCCTGCGCCGCCCGGCCCCGCTCCGGCTGCTCGCCGGCCGGACCCTCACCGCCCAGGCCCGCCGCCTCGGCACCCCGCTGGCCGTCCTCACCGCGGTCGTCGCGCTGGCGCTGGTCGCCTGGCGCAGCTGGGCCCGGACCGGCACCGCGCTCCCCGGCCTCACCCTGGTCGAGGGCGCCCTCGTGCTCGCCTGCGCGGTCGCCGCCCTGGCCGCCCGCCTCCACGAACTGCGCGCCGACCGCGGCCCCACCCTCGACGCCCTCGACCGCCTCGGCACCCCGCCCGGCCTGCTCACCGGCACCGTCACCCTCCGCGCCCTCGCCGCGGGCACGGTCCTGCTGCTGACGGGCGGACTGACGGTGCTGCTCTGCCCGCTGCCGTGAGACGGACGGAGGGGCCCGCCGTTCCCGGTCGGGCCCCTCGGTCGCGTCGGCGCGCGCGGTCGCGTCAGCCCGCGGCGGCCAGCTGCCCGCAGGCCCCGTCGATCTCCTGGCCGCGGGTGTCGCGGACGGTGGTGGGCACGCCGTGCGCCTGGAGGCGGCGGACGAACTCGCGCTCGTCCTCGGGCCGGGAGGCCGTCCACTTCGAACCCGGGGTCGGGTTGAGCGGGATCAGGTTCACGTGCACCCGGCGGTTCTTGATCAGGCGGCCGAGCAGGTCCGCCCGCCACGCCTGGTCGTTGATGTCCTTGATCAGCGCGTACTCGATGGACACCCGCCGCCCGGACTTCTCCGCGTAGTTCCAGGCGGCGTCCAGCACCTCGTCGACCTTCCAGCGGGTGTTGACCGGCACCAGCTCGTCGCGCAGCTCGTCGTCCGGCGCGTGCAGCGACAGCGCGAGGCGGCAGCTCAGGCCCTCGTCGGCGAAGCGGTGCATGGCCGGGACCAGGCCGACGGTGGAGACGGTGATGCCGCGCTGGGAGAGGCCGAAGCCGTCCGGGGACGGGTCGGTGAGGCGGCGGATCGCGGACAGGACGCGGTTGTAGTTGGCCAGCGGCTCGCCCATGCCCATGAACACCACGTTGGACAGCCGGGCCTCGCCGCCGGGGACCGCCCCGGTCCTGAGGTCGCGCATGCCGGCCGCGATCTGCTCGACGATCTCCCCGGTGGACAGGTTGCGGGTCAGCCCGGCCTGGCCGGTCGCGCAGAACGGGCAGTTCATGCCGCAGCCGGCCTGCGAGCTGATGCACATGGTGACGCGGTCGGGGTAGCGCATCAGCACCGACTCGACCAGCGTGCCGTCGAACAGCTTCCACAGCGTCTTGCGGGTCGCGTCGTCGTCGCAGGAGACGTGCCGCACCACGGACATCAGCTCGGGCAGCAGCGCCTCGGTCAGCTTCGTCCGGCTCGCCGCCGGGATGTCCGTCCAGGTCTCCGGGTCGGCGGACATCCGGCCGAAGTAGTGGTTCGACAACTGCTTCGCGCGGAACGGCTGTTCGCCCAGCTCGGCAACGGCCTCCTTGCGCTCGGCGGGGCTGAGGTCGGCGAGGTGTCGCGGGGGCTTGGCGCCGCGCGGCGCGACAAAGGTCAGTTCTCCGGGCTTAGGCATGGTTGTTCCAGTGTCGCAGACGCCGGGAACCGGTCCCGCCCCGCTCCGGGCCGGTGACGGAGGCCGGGGCGGCTACTGGCGCGCGAGGAGGTGGACACCGCCCAGCATCACCGCGGAGCCGAGCAGGACCGCCAGGGCCACGAAGCCGACGACCAGCACGGCGACACCGGCGCTCACCCCGAGGCCGAACCGGGCCACGCGCTCGGCCCGCTCGACGGCGGCTTCGTGGGCCAGGTCGCCGTCCCGGGCCTCCTCGTTCACGGCACCTCCTCGTCGGCGTCCCACCGGCCTCCGGCCGGCCCGCTCCCGGACGGGTCGAGCGCGGCCCGGAACGTGCGGAAGGGCCCGCCTCCGGCGGGGACCGGCCCGGTGGCGGGCCCTCCTCGGGGCCGGGGGAGGCTCGGGCTCAGCTGCCGACGAAGGCGGCGAGCAGCAGCCAGACCACGGGGGCGGTGGGCAGCAGCGAGTCCAGGCGGTCCATGATGCCGCCGTGGCCGGGGAGCAGGGTGCCCATGTCCTTGATGCCGAGGTCGCGCTTGATCATCGACTCGGCGAGGTCGCCGAGGGTGGCGGTGACCGCCGCGCAGCCGCCCAGGATCAGGCCCTGCCACCAGGTGCCGTCGTCGATCAGGTACTGCATCAGCAGCGCGCCGGCGATCATCGACAGGCCGATGCCGCCGGCCAGGCCCTCGCGGGTCTTGCCGGGGCTGATGGCGGGCGCGAGCTTGGTGCGGCCGAACTTGTAGCCGACGGCGTAGGCGCCGGTGTCGGAGCAGATGGTGACGACCAGGAAGAGCAGGATCCGCCAGGCGCCGTCGTCCGCGGCCAGGATCAGCGCGACGAAGGTGGCCAGGAACGGCACGTAGAAGGCGGTGAAGATGCCGGCCGTTATGTCGCGCAGGTAGTTCTCCGGCGGGACGGCCATCCGGGCCACCATCATCGCCAGGCCGGTCACCGCGAGGATCGCGGCGGCCCACTGGCCGCCCGCGAAGTAGCCGGTGACGACCATGCCCGCGCCGCCGACCATCAGCGGGACCTGCGGGACGCGGACGTCCTTGCGCTCGGCGAGCCGGCTGGTGAGCTCCCAGACGCCGACGGCCACGGCGGCCGCGACGACCACCATGAAGACCGCCTTGACCACGAACAGCGAGGCCGCGACGACCGCCCCGAGTCCGATGCCCACGCCTATCGCGGCGGGCAGGTTGCGGCCGCCGCGCGGCTTGCGGGGCTGCTGGTCGGTCTGGGCCACGGAGGTCTCCTGGGCGGGGGGCATGAACTGAGTCTGTGCCGCGCCGCCCCCTCGTCATGCCGGAGGCCGCCGCGCGTGACCCGTTTGGTGTCGGCCGGGTCGGGCCGCCGGGGCCGGCCCGGCCGGAGCGGGGGCGGGCCCGGGTGGAGCCGCGCCCCGGGCCGGGCGGTCGGGCCGCCGGTCCGGGGCGTTGCGGGCGGGGTCTGGGTCAGACCTCCAGCAGCTCGGCTTCCTTGTGCTTGAGCAGCTCGTCGATCTGCGCCACGAACTTGGCGGTCAGGTCGTCGAGCTCCTTCTCGGCGCGACGGCCGTCGTCCTCGCCGATCTCCTTGTCCTTGACCAGCTTGTCGATCGCGTCCTTGGCCTTGCGGCGGATGGAGCGGACCGAGACCTTGGCGTCCTCGCCCTTGCCGCGGGCCTGCTTGATGTACTCGCGGCGGCGCTCCTCGGTGAGCTGCGGG
The DNA here is from genome assembly GCF_044769485.1 of Kitasatospora sp. NPDC090308. Classification (NCBI taxonomy): domain Bacteria; kingdom Bacillati; phylum Actinomycetota; class Actinomycetes; order Kitasatosporales; family Streptomycetaceae; genus Kitasatospora; species Kitasatospora sp. NPDC090308. Next base: position 19,059 of record NZ_JBIVXY010000020.1, read on the forward strand.
AGCACCACCCGGATGACGGAGCCGTCGTTCGACGGGTTGACGCCCAGGTCCGAGTCGCGGATCGCGGTCTCGATGGCCTTCAGCGCGGTCTTGTCGAACGGGGTGACCATGGCCATCCGCGGCTCCGGGACGGAGAACGAGGCCAGCTGGTTGATCGGCGTCAGCGCACCGTAGTACTCCGCGACGATCTTGGCGAACATGGCCGGGTGCGCGCGCCCGGTGCGGATGGCCGCGAGGTCGTCCTTGGCGACGGCGACGGCCTTCTCCATCTTCTCCTCGGCCTCGAGGAGGGTCTCATCGATCACTGTGTGCTCCCTGTCCGGTTCATCTGCTGTTGTCCCGTACCGGTGCCCCGGACGGCTGTTGCTGCTCGGAACCCCGACGGCTAGGCCCGGGCGGAATCCTCGCTGATGAGTGTGCCGATCTTCTCACCCTTGACCGCGCGGGCGATATTGCCCTCGGCCAGCAGCTCGAAGACCAGGATCGGCAGCCCGTTGTCCTTGCACAGGGTGATCGCGGTCAGGTCGGCGACCTTGAGGTCCCGGGAGATCACCTCGGTGTAGTCCAGCGCGTCGAACCGGACCGCGGCCGGGTTGGTGCGCGGGTCGGAGTCGTAGACGCCGTCGACGCCGTTCTTGCCCATCAGCAGGACGTCGGCCTGGATCTCCAGCGCCCGCTGCACGGCGGTGGTGTCGGTGGAGAAGTACGGCATGCCCATCCCGGCGCCGAAGATCACCACGCGGCCCTTCTCCAGGTGCCGGATGGCGCGCAGCGGCAGGTAGGGCTCGGCGACCTGGCCCATCGTGATGGCGGTCTGGACCCGGGTCTCCATGCCCTCCTTGATCAGGAAGTCCTGGAGCGCCAGGCAGTTCATCACGGTGCCGAGCATGCCCATGTAGTCGGAGCGGGCCCGGTCCATGCCGCGCTGCTGGAGCTCGGCGCCGCGGAAGAAGTTGCCGCCGCCGATGACCACGGCGACCTCCGTCCCGGCCCGGACCACCGTGGCGATCTCGCGGGCGATGGCGTGCACCACGTCCGGGTCGACGCCGAGGCCGCCTCCGCCGGCGAACGCCTCGCCGGACAGCTTGAGCAGTACCCGGCGGCGTGCACCGCCCGGAGCGGTCTCCTGCGTCTCCTGCATGGACTTTCTCCTTCTCCGCCTGCTGGTTCAGCAGATCTGCAAAGTGCTGGTCACGGCGCGGGGCGTGCGGTCCCGGCGCCGTGTACACGAGAGGAGGCCACTGCCGCGGGAACCGGTACGGTCTCCTGCACGGCAATGGCCTCCTCGTCGTTCATGGTGCCGACGCCGCTTCCCCGGGGGTGCTGGGGGGCTCGTCGGCTCGCTCCACCGTCCTCGCGGACGGGGGCGGTCCTCCTACCTTATGTCCGGCACGGGGCCCGGAGTGGCGGGACGGACCGCGGGGAACGGGTCTCAGGCGCCGACGCGGAAGCGGACGAAGCGCTTGAGGGTGACGCCGGCCTCGTCGAGGACCTTGGCGACGCTCTTCTTGTTGTCCTTGGCGAACGCCTGCTCCAGCACGGCGTTCTCCTTGACGAAGCCGGTGACCCGACCCTCGACGATCTTCGGCAGGGCGGCCTCGGGCTTGCCCTCCTCGCGAGCGGTGGCCTCGGCGACGCGGCGCTCGTTCTCCAGGTCCTCGGCCGGGATGTCCTCGCGGGAGAGGTACTTCGGCGCGAAGGCGGCGATGTGCTGGGCGACGTCCTTGGCGGTGTCGGCGTTCTCCTGGTCGAGCTCGACCAGGACACCGATGGTCGGCGGCAGGTCCGGGTCCGACTTGTGCAGGTAGAGGCCGACGAAGCCGTCGTTGTCGAACTGCGCGAAGCGGCGGAACACGATCTTCTCGCCGAGGGTCGCGTTGGCCTCGTCCACGAACTGCTGGACGGTCTGGCCCGGGGCGATCTCGGAGGCCAGGGCGGCGTCCAGGTCGGCCGGGGAGGTGGCGGCGACGTGCGCGGCGATCGCGTTGGCGACCTCGACGAACTTGCCGCCCTTGGCGACGAAGTCGGTCTCGCAGTTCAGCTCGACCAGGACGCCGGACTTCTTGTCCTCGGCGATCAGCGCGGCGACGGCGCCGTTGGAGGCGTCGCGGCCCTCGCGCTTGGCAACGCCCTTCTGGCCCTTGATGCGCAGGAGCTCGACGGCCTTCTGGACGTCGCCCTCGGCCTCGTCCAGGGCCTTCTTGCAGTCCATCATGCCGGCGCCGGTGAGCTCACGGAGCTTCTTGACGTCCGCGGCGGTGAAGTTCGCCATGGTTGTGATCTCTTCTCACGTCTCGCGTGTCTGCGTGGGAAAGTGCCGCGGCCCGTGGTGCGGGCCCCCGGCACGGGAGAGAGGGGCACCCACCGGCTCAGCCCGGCCGGTGCCCCTCACCCTGGTGGTACGTCAGGCCTGCTCGGCCTCGGCGGCCGGAGCCTCGGCGGGGGCCTCGGCAGCAGCCTCGGCGGCCGGAGCCTCGACCTCGGCCTCGGCAGCAGCCTCGGCGGGGGCCTCGGTGGCAGCGGCCTCGGCGGCGGGGGCCTCGGCGGCCTTCTCGCCCTCGAGGATCTCCTTCTCCCAGGCGGCCAGCGGCTGGTCGGCGCCCGGCTCGGCCTTGGCGTCGCCCTTGGCGACACCGGCGCGGGACTTCAGGCCCTCGGCGACGGCGTCGGCGATCACGCGGGTCAGCAGGGTGACGGAGCGGATCGCGTCGTCGTTGCCCGGGATCTTGTAGTCGACCTCGTCCGGGTCGCAGTTGGTGTCGAGGATGGCGACGACCGGGATGTTGAGCTTCCGGGCCTCGCCGACCGCGATGTGCTCCTTCTTGGTGTCCACGATCCAGACGGCGCTGGGCACGCGCTGCATGTCGCGGATACCGCCGAGGGTCTTCTCCAGCTTGTCGTACTCGCGCTGGAGGACCAGGAGCTCCTTCTTGGTGAGGCCGGAGCCGGCCACATCCGTGAAGTCGATCTCGCCGAGCTCCTTGAGGCGCTGCAGACGCTTGTAGACGGTCGAGAAGTTGGTCAGCATGCCACCCAGCCAGCGCTGGTTGACGTACGGCATGCCCACGCGGGTCGCCTGCTCGGCGATGGCCTCCTGGGCCTGCTTCTTGGTGCCGACGAAGAGGACGCTGCCGCCGTGGGCAACGGTCTCCTTGACGAACTCGAAGGCGCGGTCGATGTAGTTCAGCGACTGCAGGAGGTCGATGATGTAGATGCCGTTGCGCTCCGTGAAGATGAAGCGCTTCATCTTCGGGTTCCAACGGCGGGTCTGGTGACCGAAGTGGACGCCGCTCTCCAGCAGCTCCCGCATCGTGACGACGGCCATGTGCCGTACTCCTCGTGTGTTGCCCGGCGCGCCGTGAGGCAGTTGCGTCCTGTGGGGTGCCGGGGTACTCGGTTTTGTCCGTGCCGGTCGGGCGACCGTCACGCCTGACGCCCCGACGTGCCAAGCCGCTCGGCCTGCGCGAGGCTTGCGGCCTCGGCGGGCTCGGCGGACCGAGCGGCACTCGCACCGTCGCGACCGCTCCCCCGAGGGGGCCGGACCGCCGGTGGCGGGGCGTGCGAAGTCGACCCGGCAGACCGGGTCGCGTGTGAAGTGTACGGGAAGCCCCGAGCGACGGGCGACTCCCGGCGTTCCCACCGCCCTGTTCAGCGCCGTCCGGACCGGCCCGCCGCCCACCGTTCACCCCTGCGGGGGACGGCAGTTGTCCACAGCCCCCGGTCTGTCCACAGGCCCCGGAACCGACGCGCGCGACGGGCCCCGCCGACCCCATCCTGGTGACCGCCCCGGTGGAGGGGCCCGGTGGATGGGTCCGGCGGGTGGGTCCGGCGGGTGGGTCCGGCGGGCGGTACGGGAGTCGACGCGGAGGTGCGGGGTGCACGGACGGGGTGGCTGGGGGCGACGGAGGCTGCGGGCGCTGCGGGCGCGGGTGTCGGCGCGGGCTTCTGGGGTGGGGGCGGGGGCGAGGACGGCGTTGCCGCTGGTGCTGGTGCCGACGCTGGTGCTGCTGTCGGCGTTCGGCGGGTTCGTGCCGAGGGCGGCGGCGGAGGCTTCTGCGGCCGGGCCGCTCCTGGTGGGGCGCACCGCCGCGCTGGGACCCGGGCCGGGGCGGGTGTGGCCGGTGGGCGGGCGCTCGGGGCTACTGCGGCGGTTCGAGCCGCCGCCGGCGCGCTGGGCCGCGGGACACCGCGGTGTGGACCTGGCGGCCTCCCCGGGCACGGCGGTGCGGGCGGCGGCGCCCGGGGTGGTGACCTTCGCCGGTCTGGTGGCCGGGCGTCCGGTGGTCGTGGTGACGCACCCCGGCTCGGGCACTCCCCCGCTGCGGACCACCTACCTGCCGGTGGCGGGCTCCGTGCCGGTCGGCACCGGCGTCGCGGCGGGCGACCCGATCGGGGTGCTGACCGCCGATTCCGGCCACTGCCCGGTCGGGTGCCTGCACTGGGGCCTGCTGCGCGGCGAGCGCTACCTCGACCCGCTCGCCCTGCTCGGCTCCGGCCGGGCCCGGCTGCTGCCGCTCACCCCGCCCTGACGCGAAGTCAGCTCCCGCCCCGTCGCGACCGCCCGCACGCCCGGCCAGGGCTGTTCGCTGCGTTCGCACTGTTCGTGCTGCTCGTGCTGCTCGCGCTGCTCGTGTTGCTCGAATCTTCCGCGCCGTCCGCGCCGTCCGCGCCGCCCTCGGGCGCGCGGTCGGGCCGGTGCTGCGCGTCGGCCCGCTGCCGGTCTCTCGAGCGCAGGCCGTCGAGGGCGAAGCGCACCGCGGTGTCGGCGATCTCCCGGACGGCCTCGGCCGCGGGTGCGCCGTCCTCGCCCCGGACGCGTCCGCACTGGCGGACCGCCGCCTCCACCACGCCCTGGAGCAGCGAGGCCGCGACTCCGGGCCGGCCGTGGCCGAGCTCCTCCAGGGTGCGCACCACCATGGTGGTCAGCCCGGCGTGGGCCGCCCTGATCCTGGCCCGCGCGGCGTCGTCGAGTTCGTACTCGGCGACGGCCACCACGGCCCGGTGCACCGGGTCGGTGGCCAGCGACACCTGGCCGCGGACGTACGCCTCGATCCGCTCGGCCGGACTGTCGCAGGCGGCCATGCCCGCTTCGATCTCGGCGGCCCAGAGCGGGAGGTCGGCCGTGCAGAGCGCTTCCACCAGCTCGGACTTGGAGCGGAAGTACTCGTACACCGAGGAGCGCGCGAGACCGGCGCGCGCCGCGAGCGCGCCGAAGCTCAGCGCCTCCCGGCCGCCCTCCGCCAGCAGGACGCGTGCGGCGTCCAGCAGCGCTGCCTGCTGCAACTGTCGATGCTCGGCCACCGTGGCCGCCCGGATTTTCGGCACGGACCAACTCTACGGACGCCGACGACCGGCGGACACGACATCGCGTACCCACCGGCCATCACGCGCCGCTCCACGCCCGTCACGTCCCGTCACGTCCCGTCGCGCCCCGGCCCGCACCGCCCGGCCCCGGCGGGCCCGACGCCCCGCGCCGGGCCCCGCTCACCGGGCGTCGGACATCTTGGCCCGCAGTTGCAGCACCGACTTGGTGTGGATCTGGCTGACCCTGCTCTCCGTCACCCCGAGCACCTGGCCGATCTCCGCCAGCGTCAGGCCCTCGTAGTAGTAGAGCGTCACGACGGTCTTCTCCCGCTCGGGGAGGGTGTTGACCGCCGAGGCGAGCAGCCGGCGCAGCTCGCGGTCCTCGGCGATCTCGACCGGGTTGTCCGCGCCGCTGTCCGGCAGCGTCTCCATCAGGGTCAGCCGGTCGCCGCCCTCGCCCGCCGAGTGCAGCAGTTCGTCCAGCGCCACCACGTTGGCCAGCGACAACTGGCTGAAAATGGTGTGCAGGTCGTCCAGCGAGATTCCCATCTCCGCCGCGACCTCGGGGTCGTGCGGAGACCGCCGCAGCCGGGCTTCCAGCGTGGCGTAGGCCCGCTCGACGGCCTTGGCCTTCTGCCGGACCGACCTGGGGATCCAGTCCAGCGCCCGCAGTTCGTCGATGATCGCACCGCGGATCCGGCTGATCGCGTAGGTCTCGAACTTGATCGCCCGGTCGATGTCGAACTTCTCGATGGCGTCGATCAGCCCGAACACCCCGGAGGAGACGAAGTCCGCCTGCTCCACGTTGGCCGGCAGCCCGACCCCGACCCGGCCCGCCACGTACTTCACCAGCGGCGAGTAGTGCAGGATCAGCTGGTCCCGGAGCCCGTGGTCGCCGGTGTCCTTGTACGAGCGCCACAGCGCCTGCAACGCCGACTGGTCGGCGTCCTTCGGGCGGTCGCCGCCCTTGCCCTCGTCCGCCGTACCGCCGCGCGCGCCGACGGCCGCATCCGGTGCCGAAGCGGGTGCCGCAGCCGGTGCGGGCACCGTCGCACCGACCCGCGTGTCCGTCCCCGCGCCTGCCCCGCCGCCGCCCGGCGCGCCCCCGTGGCCGCCGCTCTTCGCGGACGCCTCCTCGACCGGCCGCACCGCGACCGCGCCGTCGACTCCGTCCGGAGCCGCGGGCCGGGCCGGCGTCGCCGCTGGCCCGGAAGCCGGAGCCGAGCCCGGGGCCGGAGCGGGCAGTGGCACCGACGGTGGCGCGCCCTGCCCGGTGGCCGGGCGCTCACCGAGGTTCCGGTCCGGGGGTTCCGGCGAGCGCGCGGGTGGTGGTCCGCCCGCCTGCCTGCGGACCTGGGCGCTGCGGACGGACGAGTCCTTCGCCTTCGCCCGCGCGCCCCGCTTGGCCTGACCGCGCGCCGACCGCCCGGCTCCGGACGGAGGCTGAGGCGAGACCGGGGGCTCGGCGGTGGCCGGTCCGGAGCGCGACCCGTCGATGCCCCACTCTCCACCGTCCCGCTCTGCCCCACCCTGCCCGCCACCGCCCGGGGCACCGCTGCCCGGGGCGCTGCCGGGCTGCCCGGCACCGCCCTGGCCGCCGACCTTCACGCTCCTGGTCTTGGCACCGGCGGACTGGGCACCCGTGGACTTGGCGCCGCCCGCCATGGTCGGTCCGATCGTTCGGGCACCCGTGCCGGTCACCGCACCGGTGTCCTCGGCCCCGAGCGATCGCGGCTTCGCCGCCACGCCGGGCGGTGCCACCTGTGGACAGGGCAGCACCTGGCCCGGCCGGTCGGCCGGTGGGCGCACCGGGCCGGGCCGGGCCGCGGGCCCCGACGGGGCCGGTGGGCGCGGGAGGGGCGAGGACGGGACGGGACGGGCCTGGGGCTGTGGGGTCGCGGCCGGGACGCTGCCCGGCCTCGTCATTCCCACGACTCCCGAGGATCTGGGCCGCAGTTCCGCGGTGCTGTGGGTCTCGGCCCCCGTCCCGTCCGGGGACCGACCGTCACCGGTCACCCTGTGTCCGGGAATGTGAGTGGGCATGCGTTGGTCTGCGCCGTTCTGCCGAGTCATGTGCTGATAGGGACGCCATAAGCGAGCGTAGCGTGACCGAGTCGCTGCACAGTGCTACCGCCACTCGGGCGTCGCCCGATCCGGTGGCAGCAAAGGGCGGCACCGGCGCGTCGCGGGCGGGTCTCCGGCGTGTCCCGGACCCTCCCCGCCCGGCCGACCCGTTGACCGGCACGGATCTGCGCGCCACCTCCGGACGGCCCGGGTCCGGCCCTCGGCGCGGCACTCCGACCGAACCGGCCGGTCCGCCATCGTCCCTCAACTCGGCCTGCATCACCTCCTGTTGACCGATTGACCCGTTCGGAGCCCCGCAGCCTGTCCGGCTCTGCCCGGATGCGATCACTTCCGACGCACCAGCCTCCAGTGCGCTCCGTGCCGCTCGACGAAGCCGAGCGAGCTCAGTTCGTGGAGGTGCTGGACGGTGGTGGCCTCGGAGAGCGCCGCGTAGTGGGCGAGTCGCTGGACCGGCGCGCCGTCCGCGCTCGCCGGGACGGCTTCCAGGACCCGGGCCACCGGTGGTTCCAGCGCGTCCCGCGGCAGGATCGGGCCGACCCGCTCCGGCGCCAGGTCGGACCCGATCGCGCCGATCAGCTCGCCCACCTCGGCGCCGCTGGTGACCATGATGGCCGCCCCGTTCCTGATCAACGTGTGGACGCCCGCCGAGAGTTCGGAGGTGATCGGGCCGGGGATGCCCATGGTGTGCCGGTTGAGGTCGCGGGCCCGCCGCGCGGTGCTGAGCGCGCCGCTGCGCGGTGCGGCCTCGACCACCACCGTGCCGCGGGTGAGCGCCGCTATCACCCGGTTCCGCAGCACGAACCTGAACCGGGTGGGGTTCATCCCGAGCGCCAGCTCGCTCACCAGCAGCCCGTCCCGGCCGATCCGTTCGATCAGCGACTCGTTCCCGCGCGGGTAGCAGATGTCGACGCCGCTGGCGAGCACGGCGATCGTCATTCCGTTGACCGCCAGCGCCCCGAGATGCGCGGCGGTGTCCACCCCGTACGCCGCACCGGACACCACCACCCAGCCGCGCTCGGCCAGTTCGGAGCCGAGCTGGCCGGCGACGTGGCGCCCGTACGCGGTGCAGGCCCGCGCCCCGACGACGGCGACCGACCGCAGCGCGAGCAGGCGCAGCGACGGCAGCCGCTGTGACGGCAGGCCGCGGACCCACAGCCCGATCGGGCGGCTGTCGCCGAGGTCGTCGAGCTGGGAGGGCCACTCGCTGTCGCCCGGAATGATGAACCTCCCACCGAGCTTGGCGATCCGTTCCAGGTCGGTGACCGGGTTGAACTTTCGCAGCCTCTCCTGGTAGGCGGTGATCCGGTCGGCGCCGAGCCCCAGCCGGTTCGCGGGTGCTCCTTCGTAGAACCCCTGGACCAGCCCCACCACGCCGTGCCGTTGGACGGCTCGGCCGATCGCGGCGTCGCCCGGTTCGATCAGTCGGGTGAGCGCCGCCCGGGAGATCCGCTCGGGCTCCGGTGGATCGGGCGGGACCGTTGGCGCGGCCCACGCCGTGGGTCGGATGGCCCGGTGCTCGACCCGCGCGGTTCCGGCGGGGAAGGCGCGTTCGGTGGCCGCGACCGGCGGTGCGCGGTGTACGGCCTCGGGCCGGTCCGCGGCAGTCGGGGTCGGGGTCGGGGTCGGGGTCGGGGCCATGGTGCCGGGGCCGTCGGCTCCCGGTGCGGTCCGGACCGGTTCCGGCGGTCCGTGACGTGCCCGGTGCACCACCGGTGGATCGCCGCCACGGACCGGCTGCCGGAGTCGTTCGCCACCGTCGCACGCCGTGCGGGTGCCGGCCTGGTCGGCGGGGGTGTCAGGCAGGTTCGGCAGGCCCGAGCGGCCGGGTGGCCCGCCCGACCCGGTGCCGTCCGGGCGCCGCCAGTGGTCAAGGCCTCCGCCGCCGGATCGTGCAGTGCCGAACCGGTGGGCGGCGCCGCACGGTGCGGGCCGGTCGGCCGTCGGCGCTTCCGGTGGGGCAGCGGACCGGCCGGTGTGGTCGCGGGGTACGGGGTGTGCGGTCATCGGTGCTCCTTCTGTCTGTGCCGTGCTCTGCCTCTGCCGTGCTCTGCCTCTGCCGTACTGGGTGGCCGAAGGGACGACCCGCCCGTCGGCCGGGTCCGCTCCGCTGCCGGCGTCTTGCCACCCCGGCAGGTGAGGCCGGGTCAGAACGCTTCTCCCGGGTCGGTGTCCGCGTCGGCGTACGGGTAGCGCGGGTCGTTCCTGCGGTCGGTCGGGCGGAGGACGCGCTGGACCCCGGTGCGGAGGGTGAGCGCGGTCTGGACGTCGGACCGGTTCGGGCAGTTCCGGCCGGCCAGGTCGGCGACCGTCCAGGCCACCCGTAGGACGCGGTCGAGGCCGCGCGCGGTGAGCAGGCCCCGGTCGAGGTCACGTTCGGCGTCGGCCAGCGATCCGGGTGCGAGTTGCCAGCGCGTGCGCAGTTCGTGCCCGGGCACTTCGGCGTTGGTCCGCCACGGGGTGTCGACGAGGCGAGCGGCGGCCCGCGCCCGGGCCTCCCGCACGCGTGCGGCGACCGTCGCCGTGCTCTCGGCCTTTCCGCCTCGCTGCATCAGCTCGGCCTTGGTGACTCCGGCAACCTGCACCTGGAGGTCCACCCGGTCCAGCAGCGGACCGGACAGCCTGGCCTGGTAGCGGTTGACCATGACGGGGGTGCATTCGCATCCTTCTCCTCTCAGTGAATAGCGGCCGCAGGGGCAGGGGTTGGCGGCCAGGCAGAGCAGGAAGCGGGCGGGCAACCGCATCGAGCCCGCGGCTCTGGCGATCATCACCTCCCCCGACTCCAGGGGTTGGCGCAGCGCGTCGAGGACCCGGACCGGGAATTCGGGCGCCTCGTCGAGGAACAGCACGCCGCGGTGGGCGAGGGAGACGGCCCCGGGCCTGGGCAGTCCCGTTCCGCCGCCGATGATGGCGGGCATGGTCGTCGAGTGGTGCGGGGCGCAGTAGGGCGGGGTGTCGATCAGGGGGCGGTCGGGTGGGAGCAGGCCGGCCACGGAGTGGATCGCGGTCACTTCGAGGGCTTCGGCGGGGGTGAGCGGTGGGAGCAGGGCCGGGAGCCGTTCGGCCAGCATCGTCTTGCCGGCTCCCGGTGGGCCCTTCAGGTAGAGGTGGTGGCCGCCCGCTGCGGCGATCTCCAGGGCTTGGCGGGCCTCGTACTGCCCGGCCACGTCGGCGAGGTCGGGGCGGAGGGCCGGTTCGGAGGCGAGGTCGCGGACGCCGAGGCCGGGCAGCAGCAGTCCGGCGAACGAGGAGTCGGGGCGGCCGTTGGGCGGGTCGGGCGGTTCGTCGGGGACGGGGGCGTGGGTGAGGATCGCGATGAGCTGGCGCAGGCTGCGCACTCCGAGGACGGAGACGCCGGGCACCAGTTTCGCTTCGGCGGCGGTCTGCTCGGCGACCACGATCTGCCGGTAGCCGGCGTCGGCCGCCGCCAGCACCGCGGGCAGGACTCCGCGCACCGGGCGCACCCGGCCGTCCAGTCCGAGCTCTCCGATGATCAGCAGGCCGTCGATCGACGCGGGGTCGAGCCGTTCGGCGGCTGCCAGGACGGCGCAGGCCACCGCGAGGTCGTACCCGCTGCCGCTCTTGGGTACGGAGGCCGGGGTGAGGCCCACGGTGAGTTTCCGCAGCGGCCATTTCTCTCCGCTGTTGGACACGGCGGCGCGGACCCGGTCGCGGGCTTCCAGGAGGGCCTTGTCGGCGAGGCCCACCAGGCTGAAGGCCGCGAGTCCGGGTTCGAGGTCGGCCTGGACCTCGACCACGATGCCGTCCACGCCGACCAGGGCGACCGAGCAGGTGCGGGCAAAGGCCATTCACACCGCCCCGCGCAGGTGCTCGACCGCGGCCGCGCCCCGGCGGGGGTTGACCACGGCGACCAAGTCGATGCGGATGCCGCCGGGCGGCGGCGGGGCCGGCCCGCCGCTCTCCGCGTCGGGCTGCGGGTCGGCGCCCCCGGCCCGTTCGACGGCGAGCACGAGTCGGGAGAAGTGCACCGGCCAGCGTTCGGCGAGCCAGCGCTCGGCGAGGTGGCGCAACCGGTCGGCCTTGGTCTGGTCGATCGCCTCGGCGGGCTGTTGGAAGCCCCGCTCGGAGCGGGTCTTCACCTCGCAGATCGCGAGGGCGTCCCCGTCGAGCGCGACGATGTCGAGCTCGCCGTCGGCGCAGCGCCAGTTGCGTTCCAGGATGTACAGGCCGTCCTCGGCGAGCCGGCGGGCGGCGACCTCCTCGCCGTAGCGTCCGAGGCCGTTGGTGGAAATCTTGTTGGGGTTCTGCACGGCAATCACCTCCGGCCGGAAGGTTGCCGTCAGACGCCGGGGGCGGGCCAGCGGGATCGCCAGACCTGTGGATAACCCGGGCCTGTGGATAACTCAGGTCACCCGTTCGAGCGACAAATCGAAAAATGCGCTGGACAGTGCCCGATCAGCGCGGCCAGTCTCGGTGGCCCGGGCACCGCCGCAGCTCACGGAGGTGCGACGGCCCTGGCAGGAGGGCACGGTCGGCCGTGCCGTCCCCGCCGGGCACCGGGCCCGAGGGAGACCGGCCGCCCGGCCGCGGGGTGGTCAGTTCCCGAAGGCGGAGTCGTCCGAGGGCAGCTCAAGATCGCTCTTGGCCAGCTCCTCGATGTTCACGTCCTTGAACGTCAGCACACGGACCTTCCGGACGAACCGGGCCGGTCGGTACATGTCCCAGACCCAGGCATCCGCCATCGACACTTCGAAGAACACCTCGCCCTGCACGGAGTGCACCTGGAGGTCGTAGTCGTTCGTCAGGTAGAAGCGACGCTCGGTCTCGATCACGTACTTGAACAGGCCGACGACATCCCGGTACTCCCGGTAGAGCTTCAGCTCCATCTCGGTCTCGTACTTCTCGAGGTCTTCGGCACTCATTCCAAGCGTCCCCTCACTCGTCACGTCCACCCCATTGTGGACCACCGGACCCGCACTCAGAGCCTTACTGGTGGTTCTGGCGGCCCTTCGGTCAGAACCCGTTCCACCAGTTCGGCCAGTCCGCGCGGGTGGACGGTCTCCCCGGTGGTCCTCAACTCGTCCGGCGTCCACCAGCGGACGGCCAGCAACAGCGCGTGCTCGTCCGCTCCACCCTCCGTCAGTGACACCGCGGTCCGTGTGGTGCGGGCCAGCCGGAACCACTGCTCCTGTCGGTACTCCCTGCCCCGGAAGGAGAACTCCGCCGTGCCGTACCCGACCAGCGGTCCCCAGTCCACGTCCGTCAGCCCGATCTCCTCGGCCAGTTCGCGCCGGGCCGCCGCAGCCGGGCTCTCGCCCGGCTCGATGCCGCCGCCTGGCGTGATCCACCAAGTGGTCCCCGGCGCGGCCGGGTCCGTCCCGCGCAGCAGCAAGACGCGCCCGTCCGGGTCCAGCAGCAGCACCCGAACGGCTCGGCGGTGCTCGACGGCCATCTGGTTCAGCTCCGTCCTGAGGCACTGGGTGCGCCTCCTGGCAGGTGGCGGCGCCCGGGCCGGCGCGCCGCCGGCCCCGGGGTCAGGCCCTCCGCCGTCGGCCCCGCAGCCACCGGGTCAGCGAGACCGCCCAGCCCGCCGCGGAGGCCGCCACGATCAGCACCGCGCCGCCGACCGCCGTCCAGGCGGCGGGCAGCAGCGGACCGGCCCGGTGCGCGCCGGGCGCGCCCAGCGCGTCGAAGGCCGGGACGCGCCGCTCCAGCCCGGCCCGGGACAGCGGCTGGATCACCGCTTCCACCCTCGCCTTCACCTCGGAGGCGGGCACCGAACCGAAGGCCACGTCGAGGTGGCTTCGCGAGTCCAGGGAGTTGCCGCGGAAGTCGCCGAGCAGGAACAGCCGCCCCTCGGGCACCGTGACCGAGAACTCGGTCGTGTTCATCCGGACGGGGGCCAGGTAGGGCTCGGACACCTGGTGCCCGTTGACGGTGATCCGTCCTTCGCGGTCACCGGAGACGGTGTCGCCGCCGACCGCGACCACGCGCTTCACCAAGGTCGCGTCGCCCCAGTCCTGGTCCTGGAAGACCACGATGTCGCCGCGGCCGGCGGATCCGCCGGTGCGGGCCAGGACGGTGTCGCCGGACTCCAGGGTCGGGCTCATCGAACCGGTCGGGATCCGGTAGGGCCGGTACTGGACGGCGAGCACCCCGAAGCCGCCGACCAGCATCACGAAGCCGAGCGCGATCACCACGCCCTGCACGATCGACGCGGTGTTCCGGCGGCGGGCCGGTCCGGCCCCGGTGCGCGGTGTCCGCTCCGCGACGCTGCTCATCGGTTACGCCCTCTCCTGGTGCTCGGGCGCTCCGGCCGAGCGCTCTCGGCCGGTCCGCCCGCCGCCGGTCGACCGCCGGCCGGCCGGGGCCGGACAGCGCTGCGGGCCGTGGCACGTGCGAGCAGATTACTCGCCGGTACCACGGCCCGCGCAAGAGGCGTAGCCGACCGATCGCCCTCCGGTCAGCGGCGGCGCCTGCGCACCCACCACACGGCGGGGGCGGCGAGCGCCGTACCGGCCATCGTCGGAGCGAGCGGTCCGGCGGCGGCCAGACCCTTCTGGTCGAAGGTGTCCGGGACGGGCAGCGTCGCCCAGTCGCCGATCGGCCAGGCCACCACGAACGCACGGCCGACCACGTTGTCGACCGGGACGGTTCCGCCGCCGGGCTGGTCCATGTGGTACCGCGAGTCCAGGGAGTTGCCTCGGTGGTCACCCATCACCCAGAGCCGTCCCTTGGGCACGTTCACCGGGCCGAAGGGCTTCTCCCCGCACGGGGTGTTGCCGGGGAAGATGTACGGCTCGTCGAGCGCGATGCCGTTCACCTTGACCGGGCCGGAGCCCTGGCACTCCACGGTGTCACCGCCGACCGCGATGACCCGCTTGATCAGGTCCTTCTCGTCGCTGGACGGCATCAGCCCGATGAAGCTGAACACGTCCTGCACGCCGCGCACGAAGGAGTTGTCGCTGCGCTGGGTCGGCTCGTCGTTCAACCAGCCGCCCGGGTCCTTGAAGACCACCACCTCGCCGCGCTCCGGCTCCGAGCCGAACCACGGGGTGAGCTTGTCGACCAGGACGCGGTCACCGACCTGGAGCGTGTTCTCCATCGACCCGGAGGGGATCGAGAACGCCTGGACGAAGAAGGTCTTGATCACCAGGGCCAGGATCAGCGCGATGCCGATCAGGATCGGCAGTTCCTTCCAGAAGGAACGCTGCTTCGGCGCCCGCCTGGACGGTGTCGCCGAATCCCCGGCGGCCTCCGCCCCCGCTTCGGCGTCCCGCTGGTCCTCGCCGCCACCGGCGGGCAGTCCCTCCTGGTTGCCCACGGGTTCCCCGTCGGGCTCCGGAGCACCTGAGCGGGCACCGATCACCAGATCCCCCACGACATCTCCTCCCTGCTGTGCGGACGCCTGTGCGCCCGCGCTCACGAGTGCCGCACAGCGGGCACCACACTCTGCGATCGATCGAAAACCCGCCTCTGGCTTGCCCACTGGGGCAGGCACGACACCAGGCCGGAACCGAGCACTTCACACTTCTCTATCACTACCGGTCGACGCGCCCGTGCTCCCACGCGCCGACCCGGATGTCAGTCGGCCACCGGCCCGCCCCTCCGGCGCGTGCCGCGGTACCGGGTGAGGAGCGGAAGCACGCCCAACACACCCATAACGAGCGGGGGTTCCGCAGGAACCGGCCCGATGGCCGCCGATCCGGCCGCCCGCCCCGGCAGGGAGGAGAGTGAATCGGGAACGCCGAGTTGACCGAAGTGGGAGAGCGGCCAGGCCACCACGAAGGCGCGCCCGACCACGTTCCCCACCGGGATCGTCCCGGAGCCAGGATTGCCCATGTGGTAGCGGGAGTCGGCGGACAGGTCGCGGTGGTCGCCCATCACCCAGAGCCGTCCCTGAGGCACCGTCACCTTGAAGGTGATCCGCGAGGGCGAGTTGCCGGCCGCGACGTACGGCTCGTCCAGCGGCGTGCCGTTCACGCTCACCCGGCCGTGCTCGTCGCAGCACTCGACGGTGTCGCCGCCGACACCGATCACCCGCTTGATCAAGTCCCGCTCGTCGTCGGAAGGGAGCAGCCCCACCGCCGAGAACACCGACTTCACGTTCCGCAGCACGGGCCCTTCCGTGGACGGCTTGTGGTCGTTCTCCAGCCAGCCGCCCGGGTCCTTGAAGACCACCACCTCGCCGCGCTCCGGCTCCGAGCCGAACCACGGGGTGAGCTTGTCCACGACGACCCGGTC
This sequence comes from Kitasatospora sp. NPDC090308, assembly GCF_044769485.1. Taxonomy (NCBI): domain Bacteria; kingdom Bacillati; phylum Actinomycetota; class Actinomycetes; order Kitasatosporales; family Streptomycetaceae; genus Kitasatospora; species Kitasatospora sp. NPDC090308. The sequence continues at coordinate 34,650 of NZ_JBIVXY010000020.1, forward strand.
GCCGATCCGCAGGGTCTGTTCCATCGAACCGGAGGGGATCACGAACACCTGGATCAGGAACGTCTTCATCACCAGCGCGATGACCAGGGCCACCAGCACGATCACCGGCAGTTCGCGCAGGAGGGAGCGACGGCTGCGGCGCGCGGCACGCTTGGCGGTGCGGCGGCGCTCGGCGCGGCCCCGGACGGGACGACTCACCACACCGTCCGTACCGCCCGCGCCGGCGCCGACCGCACCGCTGCCGCCGTGGCCGGCTGCGTCCTGCGCGTCGTCTGCGTCGTCCGTGCCTTCCGCGCCCGGCGCGCCCTCCGTCCCGCCCGCGGGCGGCAGGTACACCGACCCGGATCCGGACGCGGGGTCGTGGTCGGGGTCGACTCCGAGGTCGGAGTCGGACGGCCCGGCGGCAGCGGCGGCGGCAGTCCTGGGTCTACCTCTGCTCCCCATGGCCACCGGTCCCCTCAATCGCGGCGAACGCCGCCGGCCGGTCGAGGGAGGTGGCGCGGCCGAGGGGGAACATCACCCAGTCCGCGCGGCCGATCACCTTGTCCTCGGGCACGGCGCCTCCGCCGGGCTCGCCGAGGTGGTCGCGGGAGTCCCGGGAGGCGCTGCGGTGGTCGCCCATCATCCACAACTTGCCGTCAGGAACCACGATGTCGAACGGTACCGCCGAGGGCGCGTCGCCGGGGAGCAGGTAGGCGCTCTCGTCCAGCGGCACGCCGTTGACGCTGAGCCGGCCGTCGGTGCCGCAGCAGGTGATCCGGTCGCCGCCGACGCCGATCACCCGCTTCACGTAGACCGTGTCACCGGCCGGGGCGAGGCCCGCGCCGGCCAGCAGCCTCTTCAGGCCGGACGGTTCGTCCTGGTACGGCAGGAAGGAGCCGATGCCGTCGAAGACCACCACGTCGCCCCGCTGCGGGTGCTTGCCGAAGGCGTACGCGAGCTGGTTGACCAGCACCCGGTCGCCCGGTCGCAGTGTCCCCTCCATCGAGCCGGACGGCACCGCGAAGGGCCGGACCACGAAGGCGTTCACCAGCAGCAGCACGACCACGCACACCGCCGCGATCCACAGCAGGTCCCGCGACCACCGCCGCCCGCCGCCGTGGCCGTCGTCCCCCGCGTCCTCGGGGCCGTCCCCGCCCGCCGGGCCTTCCGCACCTTCGGAGTCCGTACCGGAAACCGGGGCGGTGACGGTGGCAGTGCCGGTGACGGTGCCGGTCGCCGCTCCGGGGGCGGAAACGGCGGCGGACCGCGGCGGCGAGTCCGCACCCGTGGGTGCGGGACTGCCGTCGCGGTCCGCTGGTGGCTCGTGCGTGCTCATCGGAGGTGAGCTTATCCCCCCGGTCTACACCGGTTGGAGGGCCGACCCCGGGTGAGCCTGCGCGATCACGCGTCGCGCTTCTCCTTGATCTTCGCGGCCTTGCCGCGGAGGTCGCGCAGGTAGTACAGCTTGGCGCGGCGGACCGCACCGCGGGTCACGACCTCGATCTTCTCGACGATCGGGGTGTGCACCGGGAAGGTGCGCTCGACACCGACGTTGAAGCTGACCTTGCGAACGGTGAAGGTCTCACCGATGCCGGCGCCGTGACGGCGGATGACGACGCCCTGGAAGACCTGGACGCGCGAGCGGTTGCCTTCGATGACTCGGACGTGCACCTTGAGGGTGTCGCCGGGGCGGAAGGCGGGGACGTCGGTGCGCAGCGAGGCCGCGTCGACAGCAGCGAGCTTGTTGCTCATCGTTGCTCTCCATCGCAGGCGCCACGGGCCGCCCACGGATATTCGTGTCAACTGGGTGGTGCTGCGGGCCGCTTCGGCTGGCGGTGAGCCCCCCGTGGCGGGGGCACCGGTCCACTGGCTCCCCGCGAGGGGAGCCGGGCGACAGACAGCAGTCGCCTATTGTTCCACAGGGTCGGCCACAGACCGAAATCGGCCGTCTGCCTCGTCCCAGGCCAGGCCGAGCACGCTGAGCGCTTCGCGCTCCTTCTTGGTGAACGCCTCGCGCTGCCACCGGGCCACCAGGTCCGGCCGGTTGGCGAGGGTGCGGGCGAACGCCTGCTCGCGCCGCCACTGGGCGATCTTCCCGTGGTGGCCGCTGAGCAGGACCTCCGGCACCTCCCGGCCGCGCCACTCGGCGGGCTTGGTGTACACCGGGCCCTCCAGCAGGTCGGCCATGGCACCGGGGGCGAAGGAGTCGTCGCGGTGCGACTCGGCGTTGCCCAGCACGCCGGGCAGCAGCCGGGCGATCGCCTCGACCATCACCAGCACGGCGACCTCGCCGCCCGCCAGCACGTAGTCGCCGATCGAGGTCTCGACCACCGGCATCCGGGTCGCGGCCTCCTCGATGACCCGGCGGTCGATGCCCTCGTAGCGGGCGGGCGCGAAGGCCAGCCAGGGGCGGGCGGCCAGGTCCTGGGCCAGCTCCTGGGTGAAGGGGCGTCCGCTGGGGGTGGGTACCACCAGGGTCGGCACCTCGCCCTCGGGCCCGGCGGCCAGGACGGCGTCCAGGGCGGCGCCCCACGGCTCGGGCTTCATCACCATGCCGGGCCCGCCGCCGTAGGGGGTGTCGTCCACGGTGCGGTGGATGTCGGTGGTCCAGGTCCGCAGGTCGTGCAGGTGGACGTCCAGCTGCCCGCGGGCCCGCGCCTTGCCGACCAGGGAGACGTTCAGCGGCTCCAGGTACTCGGGGAAGATCGTGACGACGTCGATCCGCAGGTCGCTCACGCGCCGCCGCCGTTCTCGCCGGCGTCCGAGCCGCCGTTCTCGCCGGCGTCCGGACCGGCGCCCGGGCCCGCGTCCGAGCCGTCGCCCGAGCCCTCCTCCGCACCCGCACCCGCACCCGCGTCGGCGGCGTCGATCAGGCCGGGCGGCGGGGTGATGACGACGCGCTGCTCGTCCAGGTCGATGGTGGGGACGATCTGCTCGACGAACGGGATCAGCACCTCGGTGCCGTCGGGGCGCTGGACGGTGAGCAGGTCCTGGTACGGGAGGTGGAGCACCTCGGTGAGCTCGCCGACCGGGGTGCCGTCGGCCAGCACCACGTCCAGGCCGATGAGTTGGTGGTCGTAGTACTCGTCCGGGTCGTCGGGGGTCTCGTCCGGGTCGACCTCGGCGATCAGCATGGTGCCGCGCAGGGCCTCGGCGGCGGTGCGGTCCTTGACGCCGGCGAAGCGCAGCAGCAGGCGTCCGCTGTGCACCCGGCCGGTCTCGACGGTCAACGGTCCGATGGCGGCGGGGTCGGTGAAGAGGACCGCGCCGGGCCCGAGCCGCAGCTCCGGCTCGTCGGTGCGGACTTCGACACTGACGTCCCCCCGGATGCCGTGGGCGCGGCCGATCCTGCCGACGACGAGCTGCACGGTGATCGTTCTCCTGAGAGGTGATGGCACTGGTGGGAAGCGGGGAGCCCCCGGAACGGAGAGCTCCCGGAGCCGGGAAGATCCCGGATAGCGGGAAGGACCCGGAAACGGGAAGGACCGGCCGGGACGGATGCGTCCCGGCCGGTCCTGAAACCCGGTTGGCCGACCTGGCGGTCGGCGCCCTCGGCGGTCGAGCGGAGGTCAGCGGAGGCTGCCCACGTCGACCAGGTCGACCCGGACGTTGCGTCCGCCCAGGGCGCCGACCACGGTGCGCAGCGCGCGAGCCGTGCGGCCGCCCCGGCCGATCACCTTGCCGAGGTCGTCGGGGTGCACGCGCACCTCGATGGTGTGGCCGCGGCGCAGGTTCCGCGAGCGGACCTGCACCTCGTCGGGGTGCTCGACGATGCCCTTCACCAGGTGATCGAGGGCTTCCTCGATCATGCTCAGGCCTCGGTGGAAGCGGCCTCGGCCTCGTCAGCCTTGTCCGACTTCTTGGCCTTCGGGGTGATGGCGACACCGGTGGTGGCGTCCTCGAAGCCGGCGACGGCCTTGGCGAACAGGTGCGAGAAGTCCTCGACCTTGGGCTCGGCCACCTTCAGCGGCTCCGGAGCCGGCAGGCCCTTGAACTTCTGCCAGTCGCCGGTCAGCTTGAGGATGGCGAGGACCGGCTCGGTCGGCTGGGCGCCGACGGACAGCCAGTACTGGGCGCGCTCGCCGTCGACCTCGATCTTCGAGGGGTTGTACGTCGGCTGGTAGATGCCGATCTCCTCGATCGCGCGGCCGTCACGCTTGGTGCGCGAGTCGGCGACGACGATGCGGTAGTGCGGGGAGCGGATCTTGCCCAGACGCTTCAGCTTGATCTTGACAGCCACGGGTGTGGATTCTCCTGGTTTTGACGTGGGTGAGCAGCGCTCCGCCGCGTGGGGCTGCGGCGCGAGGTGCCGTTCAAGGGACACGCCAGCCGTTAGGAGAGAGGGTCCTGTCTAGGCTGCCGAGTACTCAGCCATCCATTGTGCCACACCGCCGAGGGCCCCCCGGACCGCGCCCCCGCACGGTCCGGACGGGACCTCCGGGTGCCGACGGGCCGCGGGCACCCCGCCCGCGGCCCGGTCGAGCAACGTTCCGGTCGAGCACCGTCCCGGCCGAGCAGCATCCCGGCCGGGCGTCGCCCGGAACGGTTCAGGCGATCTTGAAGGGCTGCTGGCAGGCGCCGCAGACGATCGAGGCCTGCGCCAGCACGGACGGGACGACGCGGACGTTGCGACCGCAGCCGCACACCGCCTTGACCCGGACGCCGCCGCCCGAGGAGCCGTGCCGTGCGGCCGGCCCGCGGAAGGCGCGGTGGTTGCCCTCGCCGGCGACGGCGAGCTGGTGCGCCCCGAGCGCGCGGTCGAGACGCTCGATGGTCTCGGCGTAGCGGTCGCGGGTCTCGTGCCCCATCGTCACCTGGGAGAAGCCGCTGCTGGCGTGCGGCTCGACCGGGTGGGCCAGGCCCAGCTCGGAGGCGAGCAGCAGGAAGCGGCGGTTGTGGTAGCGGCCGGCCCGCGAGGTGTCGCGGATCTCCCGGGCGGCGGCCAGGCCGTGGGCGGCCTCGTGCAGCAGTCGCTCGAAGTTGAGCTGGGTGCCGCAGGCGGACGAGGACTCGCCGATCAGCGCCTCGGGCGACGCCAGATCGGGCAGGTCCCGGTGGTGGGCCTGGATGTCACTCCAGGCGGCGGCCAGTTCGGCCGCGAGGACGAGGGGCTGTGTCGTGCTCACGCTGTACCAACGATGGAGAGAGAGGTGGTGTTCCGGCGGGCACCCAGGTCGGGGAATTCCCAGCGGACTCTCAGAAACGCACTTCCGCGCGCGAATTGCGCGGCTCCGGACTGACGCAAGACCAACCCCCTGCACGTATCGAACCGGCGGGTTTCGCCGGGCTCTCGGCATCCGCCGCGGAGCCCAACATCCCCACGACGGACGGCCCGCGTCCTGTCCGAAAATTGACAGGGCCACGGGCCGTACACCGTACCGCTTGTCGACTACCTCGGGGAGTTGACTGGTGAGTAGCTCAACTGCCGTGACGCGGACCGGGTTTCCGGAATTCGCCGGGAGAGCCGCCGATCGCGCAGTTCACGGGTCCGGGGCCGGCCGGGAGCCGGTCCGCGGCCGCCCGGGAGGGGCGGCCGCGGCGGGCGGCTCAGTACGCGCGGGCGACCAGGGCGAGGTTGCCGGGCTGGTCGTCGGCGGCCGGCACGGAGCCGTCCTCGGCGATCAGGCAGCGCACCGAAACACCCTGCTCGGCCAACTTGGCCTCGCCCTCGGGGCCGAGGTCGGCCCAGGAGATCCGGCCCCAGCCGGTGGTGGCGGCCTCGGCGGCCTCCTCGATGGTCTTGACGTCCACGGTGCGGGCCTCGCGGCGCTCGCGGGACTCGCGCAGCAGCTGCGCCTGGTCCTCCTCCAGGATGCCGGGGACGATCGCGGCCAGGGAGTCGACCGTGACCGGCTCCTTGCCGCCGGCGATCCGGCGCACCAGCATCGCGGTGCCGGCCTCCAGGTCGCGCGGGCCGACCTCGATCCGCAGCGGGACGCCCTTGAGCTCCCAGTCGACGGCGCGGCGGCCGAACGGGGTGTCGGTGCGGTCGTCGACGACCACCCGCACGCCCGCCGCCTCCAGCGCGGCGCCGATCTCGCGGACCTTCGCCAGCACCGCGTCGTCGCCCTTGATGGCCAGCACCACGGCCTGCACGGCGGCCAGCCGCGGCGGGACCCGCAGGCCGTTGTCGTCGCCGTGGGACATGATCAGGCCGCCGACCATGCGGGTGGAGACGCCCCAGGAGGTCTGCCAGACGTACTCGCGCTCGGCGCCCTGCAGCTGGTAGGTGGTGTTGAACGCCTTGGCGAAGTTCTGGCCCAGCTCGTGGCTGGTGCCCATCTGCAGCGCCTTGCCGTCGCCCATCATCCCCTCGAGGGTGAGGGTGTTGATGGCGCCGGCGAAGCGCTCCTTGGCGGTCTTGCGGCCGAGCACCACGTCGATGCCCAGCACGTTGGTCATGAAGTCGCCGTAGACGTCCGTGTGGATCAGCGAGGCGTACGCGCGGGCGTCCTCGTAGGTGGCGTGGGCGGTGTGGCCCTCCTGCCAGAGGAACTCGGTGGTGCGCAGGAAGACGCGCGGGCGCAGCTCCCAGCGGACGACGTTGGCCCACTGGTTGATCAGCAGGGGCAGGTCGCGGTGGCTCTGCACCCACTTGGAGAAGTACTCGTTGATGATGGTCTCGGAGGTGGGCCGGACGACGACCGGCTCCTCCAGCTCCTTGCCGCCGCCGTGGGTGACCACCGCGAGCTCGGGGGCGAAGCCCTCGACGTGCTCGGCCTCCTTGGTCAGGTAGGACTGCGGGATGAACATCGGGAAGTAGGCGTTCTGCGCGCCCGCCTTCTTGATCCGCGCGTCCATCTCCTGCTGCATCCGCTCCCACAGGCCGTAGCCGTACGGTCGGATGACCATGGTGCCCCGCACCGGACCGTTGTCGGCCAGCTCTGCCTTGTTGATGAGGTCCTGGTACCAGCGGGGGAAGTCGTCCGCCTGGGGAGTGAGAACGGGTGCCTTAGCCATGGGCCGAATGGTACGGAAAACCGGGGCCGGACCGTGAATCCGTTTCGTCCCGGCCCGAAACCCCGCCCCCGCACCGCACCGACCCCCGCGCCGCACCGACCCTCGCCCCCACGCCGCGCCGCACCGGACCGACCCTCGCCCCCGCGCCGCACCGCGCCGCGTCGCACCGGACCGGACCGCGCCGCACCGGACCGCGCCCGCGCACACCCCGGGGCGCACACCCGCGGCGCACGGATACCTGCTCGCACCCCTCTGGACGGCGGGGGCCGCCCGCTGTTCGCTGGGAGGGGGGCCGGGGGGCCGGGCTGCGGGGGCCGCAGCCGATTCCGAGGACCGAATGGGAGGCCGCGATGGCTTCAGCGCAGGTGACCGGCAGCACCGTGGACCGGGTCCGGACGGACGGCCCGGCGGGGCGCGGCGGTCGGGCGCGGGACTGGGCGGAGATCCAGGAGCGCATGCTCGTCCCCCTCTACCAGGACGTTTACCGGCGGTTGGAGGTCGGCGCGGCCACCAGTCTGCTGGGCGTCGGCTGCCGCTCCGGGCTGGCGCTGCTGCTCGCCGCCGGGCGCGGCGCGCAGGTCGCGGGGGTGGAGGCGGACGGCGGACTGCGGGAGCTGGCGGCGGCCCGCGGGTTGCAGGTGGCGCCGGGCGGGGGCGCGGCGGCCCTCGCCCGTTCGGCGCACCCCGTCCCCCGCCCGGCGCACTCCCTGGTGACGGTTTTCGAGCAGCCGCCGGTGCCCGCGCTGGTCGCCTGGTCGGCCGAGCGCACGCTGCCCGGCGGGCAGCTGGTGGTGGCCGCCTGGGGCCGGCCGGAGCGCTGCGAGAGCGCCGCCGTGCTGGAGGTGGCCCGCCGGCACGCGCCGCTCGACGCGCCGGACCCGTTCGCCGCGTCCGGCCCGGGCGCCCTGGAGTCGCTGCTGGCGGCGGCGGGGACGCGCCCGTCCGGGGGCGGCCGGGCGGCCTGCCCGTTCGCCTACGCGGGCCTGGACTCGGCGGTCCGCGGCCTGCTCTCCACCGGCCTGTTCGACCGGGCCGAGGCGGCCGCGGGGACGGCGCTGGTGGTCAAGGAGCTGGAGGAGGCGCTGCGGCCGTACCTGCGCCCGGACGGTTCGGTGCGGATGGCGAACGAGTTCCGCTGGGCGGTGGGGACGCGGCCGCGCCGCTGAGCGACCGGCCCGGAGTCCGGCGCGGGGTCAGGACCGGCCGAGCCCGGCCGCGGCGTACGCGGCGTCCTCGTCCAGGGTCTCGGCCTCCAGCAGGGCGGCGGCCAGCGCGTCGAGCCGGTCGCGGTGCCGGTGCAGCAGGGCGACGGCCTCCTCCCAGCACTCGGCGACGATCCGGCGGGCCTCCTCGTCGACCGCGTCCAGCGTGGTGGGGGCGGCGGCCAGGCCGTACGGGGACTGGCTGTCGTTGGGGACGGCGGTGACCCGGCCGACCCGCTCGCTCATGCCCCAGCGGCCGGCCATCGAGCGGGCGATGGTGGTGAGTTGTTCGAGGTCGCTCTCGGCGCCGGTGGTGACCACCCCGTAGACCACCTGCTCGGCGGCCATCCCGCCGAGCGCGCCGATGATCCGGCCGCGCAGGTAGGGCTCGGTGTAGGAGTAGCGGTCGGTGTCGGGGGTGGAGAGGGTGACGCCGAGGGCCCGGCCGCGCGGCACGATGGTGATCTTGCGGACCGGGTCGGCGCCGGGTTGCAGCATGCCGAGCAGGGCGTGCCCGGACTCGTGGAAGGCGGTGCGCTCGCGCTCCTGCTGGGGCATCACCAGCGGGCGCACCGCGCCGAGCTGGACCTTCTCCAGCGCTTCGGAGAGGTTCGCCTGGTCGACGGCGTCCTGCTGGCGCTTGACGGCGATCAGCGCGGCCTCGTTGACCAGGTTGGCCAGGTCGGCGCCGGTCATGCCGGGCGTGGTGCGGGCGACGGCGTCCAGGTCGGTGCCCTCGGCGAGCGGCACCTGGCGGGTGTGGATCCTCAGGATCTGCTCGCGGCCGGCCCGGTCGGGCGGGCTGACGGTGATCCGGCGGTCGAACCGGCCGGGGCGCAGCAGCGCCGGGTCGAGGACCTCGGCGCGGTTGGTCGCGGCGATCACGATGACGCCCTCGGAGCCGGAGAAGCCGTCCATCTCGGTGAGGATCTGGTTGAGCGTCTGCTCGCGCTCGTCGTGGCCGCCCATGCCGCCACCGCCGCCGCGCTGGCGGCCGATGGTGTCGATCTCGTCGATGAACACGATCGCCGGGGCGACCTTGCGGGCCTCGGCGAACAGTTCGCGGACCCGGCTGGCGCCGACGCCGACGATCATCTCGATGAACTCGGACGCCGAGGCGGAGAAGAACGGCACGTCCGCCTCCCCGGCGACGGCCCGGGCCAGCAGCGTCTTGCCGGTGCCGGGCGGACCGGACAGCAGGACGCCGCGCGGCATCTTCGCGCCGAGCCGGCGGTACGCCTGCGGGTTCTTCAGGAAGTCGACCACCTCGCTGAGCTCGGCCTCGACCTCGTCGATGCCGGCCACGTCCCGGAAGGTGGTGCGCTTGCCCTGGCTGGTGTCCACCGGCTTCGGCGGGGCCTTGCGGCCGAGCGCGCCGCCGCCGATCCCGCCGGACATCCGGCGGGCGATCAGCACCCAGACCCCGATCAGCAGCAGCATCGGAGCCAGCGAGATCAGCAGGTTCGCCAGGAAGCTGCGCTGCTGCACCACCGGACGGGCCGTCACCTCGACGTTCTGCGACTGCAGGGTGCCCCAGAGGTTGTCGGTGGCGAACTCCGGCCGCTGGGTGGTGAACTCCGTGTAGTCGCCCTTCTCGCCGTCCGGCTTGGGCTGCTCGCTCTTGAGCGTGCCCTCGATGGCGTCGCCCTTGGCGTAGACCTTGGTGACGTTCCCGCCGTTCAGCTGCTTGGTGAACTCGGTGTACGAGATCGTGGTGGACCCGCCGTTGCCGAAGAAGCTCAGCAGCAGGTCCGAGAGCAGGAACACCACCAGCGCGGTGAGGATCAGGCCCGTCCAGCCGCCCGGCATCCTCTTCTTCGGCGGCGGAGGGGGCGGCGCCCCCTCGGACCGCCAGGGCTGGTCGGGGGTCTGGCGCGGCGGCACGGGGTTGCTCACCCGTCGGACGATACGGACCCCGGGCCCGCCGGACGGCGCGCAACGCCGCGCCCCGCCCCGGCCGGCCGCCCCGGTCGGCGCACCGGCCGGCCGCCCCGGTCAGCGCACCGGCGTCGGCCACTCCTCCGCGGTCAGCGCGAAGCGCTCGTGGTCGCGCCAGGCGTCCTGGAGGAACAGCATCCGCGGCGTGAGCCCCTCGTGCCGGAAGCCCAGCCGGCGGGCCAGCGCGATCGACCGCTCGTTGTCCGGCTGGACGTTGATCTCCAGCCGGTGCAGCCCCAGCCCGCCGCGCTCCGGCCGCGTGAAGCAGCGCTCCACCACCAGCCGCATGCCCTCCGACATCCGGCCGGTCCCGACGAACGGCTCGTACGAGTCGTAGCCCAGCACCCCGTTGCAGAACCGCGCCATCACGATGTTGGCCACGTTGCACTTGCCGACCAGGCCGCCGGTCTCGGTGTCGACGATCATGAACGTCCGCAGGCCCGCGCCCTGACGGCTCAGCAGGTCCGGCATGCCGTCCGGCTCCACCGGGTTCCACCGCCCGATGTGCGCGGCGGAGCGCCGCACCGCCTCGGCGTAGGGGACGACGTCATCGGGGCGGGGGGCTCGGATCGTCACGCGCATACGGGACATCATGGCGCACCCGCGCGCGGAAGCGCGGGCACGGGTGGCGGGGGCGGGCGGACGCGAACGGGGGCGCGGTTGCCCGCGCCCCCGGCCCCGCCGCCTACAGCAGGTCCTTGAACTCCTTGGGGAGCTGGAAGTCCGCCGGCCCCTGGCCCGGCTGGACGCCGAACGCGCCGCCGGACTGGGCGCCCTGGCCCGGCCCGAGGGCCTTGCGCTCGGCGGCCGCGGCCTCCTCCTGGGCCCGCTTGAGCGGGTTGCCGCTCTTGCGCTTGCCCTTGGCGACCGGGGCCTTCTTGCCGGAGCGCTTGCCGCCGCCGCCCATCCCGGGGATGCCCGGCATGCCGGGGATGCCCTTGCCGGAGGCCATCGCGGACATCATCTTGCGGGCCTCGAAGAACCGCTCGACCAGGCTGGAGACCTCGCCGACCTGGACGCCGGAGCCCTTGGCGATGCGCAGCCGGCGCGAGCCGTTGATCAGCTTCGGGTCGGCCCGCTCGGCCGGGGTCATCGACTTGATGATCGCGCCGACCCGGTTGACGTCCTTGTCGTCCAGGTTGTTGATCTGGTCCCGGATCTGGCCCATGCCCGGGAGCATGCCGAGCAGCTTGGAGATCGAGCCCATCTTCTGGACCTGCTCCAGCTGCGACAGGAAGTCGTCGAGCGTGAAGTCCTTGCCGCCGCCCTGGAGCTTGGCGGCCATCTTCTCGGCCTCGGCCTGGGAGAAGGTCTGCTCGGCCTTCTCGATCAGCGAGAGGACGTCGCCCATGCCGAGGATGCGCGAGGCCATCCGGTCGGGGTGGAAGGCGTCGAAGTCGTCGACCTTCTCGCCGTTGGAGGCGAACATGATCTGACGGCCGGTCACGTGGGCGACCGAGAGGGCGGCGCCGCCGCGGGCGTCGCCGTCGAGCTTGGAGAGCACGACGCCGGTGAAGTCCACGCCCTCCAGGAAGGCCTGGGCGGTGGTGACCGCGTCCTGGCCGACCATGGCGTCGACCACGAACAGGACCTCGTCCGGGTCGATCGCGGCGCGGATGTCGGCGGCCTGCTGCATCAGTTCGGCGTCGATGCCGAGGCGGCCGGCGGTGTCGACGATGACGACGTCGTACTGCTTCTGCTTGGCGTACTCGACGGAGTCGCGGGCGACCTGCACCGGGTCGCCGACGCCGTTGCCGGGCTGCGGTCCGTAGAAGGCGACGCCGGCCCGCTCCGCGACGACGCCGAGCTGGGTGACGGCGTTGGGGCGCTGGAGGTCGCAGGCGACCAGCAGCGGGGTGTGCTTCTGGCTCTTGAGCCAGTGGCCGAGCTTTCCGGCCAGCGTGGTCTTGCCGGCGCCCTGGAGGCCGGCCAGCATGATCACGGTCGGGCCGGTCTTGGCGTAGCGCAGGCGGCGGGTCTCGCCGCCGAGGATGCTGACCAGCTCCTCGTTGACGATCTTGATGATCTGCTGGGCGGGGTTCAGCGCGCCGGAGACCTCGGAGCCGAGGGCCCGGTCCTTGACCTGCTTGATGAAGGCGCGGACCACGGGGAGCGCGACGTCCGCCTCCAGCAGGGCGATCCGGATCTCGCGCGCGGTGGCGTCGATGTCCGCCTCGCTGAGACGGCCCTTGCCCCGGAGGTTCTTGAACGTCGCTGCGAGGCGGTCGGAGAGAGTGTCGAACACGTCGGTCGCGGGTCCCTTGCGGCATCGAGTACGGGTACTGTCGTCGCCCCAAGGGTAGCCGTACCCCCGGCGGACGGTCTGCGCCCCTGCGCGAACCGCGGGTCAGGGGGTCTCCAGGGCGGCCCTGACCACCCGCGCGACCTCGTGCGCGCGCTCCCGCTCCAGCGGCCGGCCGTCCGGCGAGGTGAGGTAGAAGGCGTCGACGGCCTCCGCGCCGAGGGTGGAGACGTGCGCGGTGCGCACCCGCACGCCGGCCACGTCCAGCGCCCGGCCGATCCGGTGCAGCAGGCCGGGGGCGTCGTGCGCGCGGACCTCCAGCACGGTGGCGGACCGCGAGGCGGCGTGCGGGGCGACGGTGACCACCGGCGGCGGGGTGCTGATGCCGCGGCGGCGCGGCGCGGCGGCGTCGCGTTCGGCGAGCTTGCGGGCGACGTCGAGCGAGCCGTCCAGGGCGCGGCGCAGGTCGGCCCGGAGCCGGGCGGCCTCGGGCAGGTCGCCGTACTCGGCGGCGACCGTCCAGGAGAGCAGCAGGACGGGTCCGGCGCCGACCGGGTCGAGTTCGCGCAGCCCGGCCTTGCGGACGGCGAGGCGGTGCACGGCGAGCACCCCGGCGACGGTGCCGAGCAGGCCGGGGCGGTCGGGGATGGCCAGGGTGAGTTCGACGCCCATCGGCTCGGTGCCCTGCTCCCCCGCCGGTTCGGGGTGGGCGGCCAGGGTGAGCGCGGGCCCGCCGGTGCGGGCGGCCTCGACGGCCAGGCGCTCCTGGTCGGCGGTGACCTCGGGGTCGGCGGCGGGCGGGCTGGTGTCGCCGGCCAGCCGGGCGGCGGTGCGCTCGACCAGCGTGGCGACCAGCGAGGCGCGCCAGCTCGACCAGGCGGCCGGGCCGGTGGCGGTGGCGTCGGCCTCGGTGAGGGCGTGCAGCAGTTCCAGGTGGGTCTGGGTGCCGACGGTCTTGGCGATCAGGTCGGCGGTGGCGGGGTCGTCGGGGTCGCGGCGGGTGGCGGTGTCGACCAGCGTGAGGTGGTGGCGCACCAGCAGCGCGAGGGTGTCGGTGTCCTGCCGGTCGAAGCCCATCCGGACGGCGACGTCGCGGACGATCACCTCGCCGGCCTCGGAGTGGTCGCCGGGCCAGCCCTTGCCGAGGTCGTGCAGCAGGGCGGCGACCAGCAGCAGGTCGGGGCGGGCGGTGCGGCGGGTCATCGCGGCGGCCCGGACGGCGGTCTCGATCAGGTGCCGGTCGACGGTCCAGCGGTGCACGGCGTTGCGCTGCGGGCGGCAGCGGACCCGCTCCCAGTCCGGCAGCATCCGGCTGACCAGCCCCTCGGCCTCCAGCGCCTCCCAGACCGGCAGGCAGGCCTCGCCCGCGCCGAGCAGGGTGACCAGCTGGGCGCGGGCCTCGTCGGGCCAGGGCACCGGCAGCGGCCCGGTCTCGGCGGCCAGCCGGCGGACGGTGGCGTAGCCGACGGTGAGCCCGGCCTGGGCGGCCGCGGCGGCGGCCCGCAGCGGCAGCACCGGGTCGGCGGCGGGCCGGGCGGCGTGGGCCAGCACCGCCTCGCCGTCCTGTTCGACCACGCCCTCGGCGAGCGGGCGGCGCTCGGGCGCGTCGGGGCCGATCGGGGCCCGCCGGGCGCCGTTGAACGGGAAGCCGAACCGGGCGGCGCGGCGGGCCGGGCGGCGGCGCTCGGCCAACACCCGGTCGACCGAGCGCCAGGTGACGTCGGAGGCGTACGCGACGGTGCGGGCCGCCTGGTAGACCTGCCGCAGCAGGGTGTCGGCGTCGAGCACGCCGAGCCGTTCGGCGACCTGGTCCTGGTCCTGGAGGGAGAGCCGTTCGGTGGCCCGCCCGGTGGTCAGGTGCAGCGCGTCGCGGACGTCGGCCAGGGTGCGGGCGGCGGCGTCCAGGCCGTCGCGGGGGGCGTCGGCGAGCCAGGTCGCGGCGACCGCGTTCAGCGCGACCAGGTCGCGCAGGCCGCCGCGGGCCTCCTTGAGGTCGGGTTCGAGCAGGAAGGACAGCTCGCCGTGGCGCTCGGCCCGGGCCCGGCCGAGCTCCTGGAGCTCGGGGAGCCGTTCGGGGGCGGCGGCGCGCCAGTCGGCCAGGACGGCGGAGCGCAGGTCGGCGGTGAGCTGCGGGTCGCCGGCCAGGTGGCGGGCGTCGAGCAGGCCGAGCTGGGCCTTGAGGTCCTCGGCGGCGACCTTGCGGGCCTCGCCGGGGGTGCGGACGGCGTGGTCGAGGGCGACGCCGCTGTCCCAGACCGGGTACCAGATCCGTTCGGCCAGGTCGGCGGCGAGCGGGCCCTCGTGCAGCAGCAGCAGGTCCAGGTCGCTGCGCGGGGAGAGTTCGGCCCGGCCGTAGCCGCCGACGGCGACCAGCGCGGTGCGGGCGGGGGCGCCGGCGGCCCGGTAGAGGGCGGCCAGCCAGTCGTCGGTGAGCCGGGCCAGGGCGGCGCGCCGGCGCGGGCCGGTGGTGTCGGGGTCGGCCAGCAGGCGGGCGCGCTCGGCGGGGTAGCCGTACTCGGCGGGGTCGGTGCTGCTCACGTCTGCTCCCGGTGCGTGCGGGTGCCGGATACGCCTTCGGCGGACCTGCCACGGGGGCAGGTCCGCCAGGAGGGTTTCAGCGGTGGATCAGGGTGGATCGGAGGAGGGGCGGGCGGGGGTCAGAGGGCGTCGGGGCCGCGTTCGCCGGTGCGGACCCGGACGGTGGTCTCGACCGGGATCGACCAGACCTTGCCGTCGCCGATCTTCCCGGTGCGGGCGGCCTTGACGACCACGTCGATCAGCTGCTCGGCGTCCTCGTCCTCGACCAGTATCTCGATCCGGACCTTCGGGACCAGGTCGACGGTGTACTCGGCGCCGCGGTAGACCTCGGTGTGGCCGCGCTGCCGGCCGTACCCGCTGGCCTCGGTGACGGTCAGGCCGTGCACCCCGAAGGCCTGCAGGGCGTCCTTGACCTCGTCCAGGCGGTGCGGCTTGATGACGGCGGTGATGAGCTTCATCGGGCGTCGACCTCGGTCTTCTCGGCGGGGGCGGTCGCGGGGGCGGCCGGGGCGGTGCGCACCAGGCTGGCTCCGACGGCGGTGAAGTCGTAGGCGGACTCGGCGTGTTCGGCCTGGTCGATGCCGGAGACCTCGACCTCCTCGGCGACCCGGAAGCCGATGGTCTTCTGGATCAGCATGCCCAGCAGCCAGGAGAGCACGAACGAGTAGACCAGGACGGCGACCACGCCGAGCACCTGCTTGCCGAGCTGGCCCAGGCCGCCGCCGTAGAACAGGCCGGAGGCGGTCTGGCCGACGTGGCCGGTGGCGAAGAGGCCGATCAGCAGCGAGCCGATGATGCCGCCGACCAGGTGGACGCCGACCACGTCGAGCGAGTCGTCGAAGCCGAACTTGTACTTCAGGCTGATCGCCGCGGCGCACAGCACGCCGGCGATCAGGCCGATCGCGATCGCGCCGAGCGGGGAGACCGAGCCGCAGGCCGGGGTGATGGCGACCAGGCCGGCCACCGCGCCGGAGGCGGCGCCGAGGGTGGTGAACGCGCCGTGCTTGACCTTCTCGTAGGCCAGCCAGCCGAGGATCGCGGCGGCGGTGGCGACCTGGGTGTTGACGAAGGCCATGCCCGCCACGCCGTTGGCGGCCAGCGCGGAGCCGGCGTTGAAGCCGAACCAGCCGAACCACAGCAGGCCGGAGCCGAGCATCACCAGCGGCAGGTTGTGCGGGCGCATCGGGTCCTTCTTGAAGCCGATCCGCTTGCCCAGCACCAGGGCCAGGGCCAGGCCGGCCGCACCGGCGTTGATGTGCACCGCGGTGCCGCCGGCGAAGTCGATCACGCCGTTGCGGTCGCCGAGCCAGCCGCCGTTGCCGCCGTCGAAGAAGAACACCCAGTGCGCGACCGGGAAGTACACCACGGTCACCCAGAGCGCCACGAACAGGCTCCAGGCGGTGAACTTCGCCCGGTCCGCGATCGCGCCGCTGATCAGGGCCGGGGTGATGATCGCGAACATCAGCTGGAAGGCCGCGAACCCGGTCACCGGGATCGTCCCGGTCAGGGCGTTCAGGTCGATGCCGCGCATCCCCAGGAAGTCGAGGTTGCCGATCAGACCGGCTCCGGCGTCCGGCGCGAAGGCCAGCGAGTAGCCGTACAGGACCCAGAGCACCGAGACGATCGCCAGTGAGATGAAGCTCATCACCAGCATGTTGAGGGTGCTCTTGACCCTGACCATGCCTCCGTAGAAGAAGGCCAGGCCCGGGGTCATCAACATGACCAGGGCCGCACAGATGAACACAAAGGCGGTATCGCCCGCGCTGAAGCCGTCCGGCATCGGCGTCTCCTCCGAATGAGAGCCGCACCACGACCGGGATTACCTGTCCCGTGCCCATCCCGGCGTGTCGGCGATGAGAGGAGAGTGCCGAAGGCGGGTTTCGGCCGATGCGGCTCGGTGTTTCACCGCAGTGACGCGGTTGACGCGCCCGTTACGGGGAGGTGAACCACGGCAGGTGACGCGTACTGGACAGCGCGTGCTATACGCCGACGGCCGTCCGGACGGGGGGCGGACGGCCGCGGGCGGCGGGGGCGGAGCGGATCAGACCACCGCGACGAACTCCGGGATGTCGTGCACCACCCGCTCGGCCAGCCGGTCCACCCCGGGGGCGCCGCGGAAGTCCCGGCTGGCCGCCTCGGAGGTCTTGCGGACCCGGGTGTTCAGCCGCTCGGAGCGCACCTTCTTGGCGATGTCGACCGCCTCCTCGCAGTACTTCGCGGCCTCCTCCGGCTCGCTCTGCAGCAGCCGCACCGAGGCCATCCCGACCAGGTTGAACGCGTAGGTGCGGACGTGGTCGCCGTCCTCCCGGAACCGGTCGACCGCCTCGGTGATCAGCGGCTCGGCGGCCTTGGCCATCGCCGGCCCGCGGTCCGAGGTGTACGCCAGGTCCCGGTAGGAGTGGCCGTTCTCCGCGCACAGCTCGGCGTACGAGAAGAACCTGAGCCAGCTCGGCGCCGCCTCGTTGGTCTCCCGGATGTCGCTGAAGGTGTCCTCCGACAGCCGCACCGCCCGGGCGCACCGGTTGACCTCGCCGATGGTGGAGTACGCCCGCGCCTCCATCGCGTACAGCAGCGACTGCTGGCGGGCGGTGGCGGTGTCCCGGCTGCCGTACTGGGCGAGGTGGATCAGCTCCAGCGCGTCCTCGCCGCGGTTCAGGTGGATCATCTGCCGGCTCATGTCGGTCAGCACGTGCGCCCCGAACGGGCGGTCCCCGGCCTCCTTGGCCGCGTGCAGCGCCAGCACGTAGTACTTCTGCGCGCTCGGGTGCATGCCCACGTCGTACGACATGAAGCCCGCCAGGTGGGCCAGCTCGGCGGTGATCCGGAACAGCCGCTTGGTGGTCGCCTCGGGGTAAATCTCCTGCAACAGGTCGGTGACCTCGTGGAGTTGGCCGACCACCGCCTTGCGGCGCAGGCCGCCGCCGTTCTGCGCGTCCCACTTCCGGAACATCTCGGTGGTCTGCTCCAGCAGCTGCATCTCCGGCTCGGACAGCCGTCCGGAGAAGTGCTCGCCGCCGTTGGCCGCCGCCAGGATCGGGGTGGGGGCGCCGTTCGGACCGGGCGTCAGCCAGCGCTGCATCGGCTCGATCAGCGCCGCGCCGGCCGTCAGCGCCAGCGAAGTGCCGAGGAAGCCGCGCCGGTTGAGCATCAGGTCGCTGCGCGAGTACTCGCTGATCGCCTGCACGGTCTGCTGCGGGCTCCACGGGAGGTCCACCCCGCTGCCGACGGTGGTCACCTGGACCACCGCGCGCAGGCCGAGGTCCTCGACCGAGACCACCGAGCCGAAGCGCTCCGAGAACAGCTCGGACATGATCTTCGGGATCGGCTCCCGAGGCTGCTCCCCGTCCAGCCACCGGCGCACCCGCGAGGTGTCGGTGGAGACGTGGTGGGCGCCGATCTGCCGCGCCCTGCGGTTCACTTGACGCGCCAGCTCGCCCTTCGACCAGCCGCTGCGCGCGAACCAGGAGCCCAGCTTCTCGTTCGGCTGCTTCTCACCCATGGGAACGTCCCCATCCCGCCCCGAACCCGGGGCCCCGCTTCGCCCTGACTCGTGTTCATCGCCTGCACCGCCGTCCGCGTGACCGGTCGGCTGCGTTCCGTATCCCGAACGTAGCGCCCCTGCGCCATCCGGGGGAGCAACGCCGGAAAAACGCCACCTTTCGCCACCCCCACGAGTGAACTACCGGGCCGGGTACCGCGCTTCACTGGGAATCAGCTCGGCATGACCCCGGCACATGCCCGGACTTGACGGAGGCACGCGTGCGGCAACGACGATCCGGCATCCGCAGCGCTGGTGCAAGGCGCCTGCTCGCCCGCGCCACCCGAATCGGTGTGCGCCGGTCCGCGCACGCCTCCGGTGCACCACGCACCACGCACCCGTCGGACGACGCGCCGTCACCGTCCCGTAACCAGCGGCGACCGGAACCGGTTGGGGGTGGCATGGACAAGCTCTTCGGCACCCTGCGGCTCACCCCCCTCGGCGCCCGCCGCCGCACCCGGCCCGCCGCGCTGCAGGCCGCCGCCGAGTACTCCGGGCGCTGGGGCTGGACGCTGGCGGCCGGCAGCCCGGACCCGCACCCCGCGACCGCCCCGACGGCCTGCGGCTGCGGCGTCCCGCGCTGCGCCGCGCCCCACCTGCACCACCTGGTCGGGCCCGCGATCGCCCCCGGCGCGACGGCCGCCGAGCTGGCCGCCCGATGTCCGGCCGACGCCCCGCTGCTGCTCCCGACCGGCCACCAGTTCGACGTGCTGGACGTCCCGGCCCAGCCCGGCCTGCAGGCCCTGGTCCGGCTCGAACGGATGGGCACCCAGGTCGGCCCGGTGCTGGCCTCCCCGGCCGGCCGGCTGCTGTTCTTCGTCGCCCCCGGCACCGCCGAGCGCCTGCCCGAGCTGCTCTACCGGATGGGCTGGGACGACGCCTCGCTCGACCTCGCCTGCCACGGCCTCGGCTCCTACCTGGCCGCCCCGCCCACCCCGCTCGGCCCGCTCGGCCCGATGCGCTGGCTGCGCCGCCCCGCCACCGACAGCGCCCCGCCCGAGGCCCGCCTGCTGCTCGGCACCCTGGCCTACGCCTGCCACCGCACCCGCGCCCGCACGGCGGAGTTCGCCGGCTGACGGCCGCGAGGGCCACGAGGGCGCGGGGGCACGGGAGCGGACGAGCGAAGGGGCGGCTCCGGGAAGGGAGTCCCTTCCCGGAGCCGCCCCTTCGGCAGCCGTCCGGACGCGGCACTAACCGAGCAGCGCGTCCACGAACGCCCCCGGCTCGAACGGCGCGAGGTCGTCCGCGCCCTCGCCGAGGCCGATGAGCTTGACCGGCACGCCCAGCTCCCGCTGGACCGAGATGACGATGCCGCCCTTCGCGGTGCCGTCCAGCTTGGTGAGCACGATGCCGGTGATGTCGACCACCTCCGCGAACACCCGGGCCTGGACCAGGCCGTTCTGCCCGGTGGTGGCGTCCAGCACCAGCAGCACCTCGTCCACCGGGCCGTGCTTCTCGACGACCCGCTTGACCTTGCCGAGCTCGTCCATCAGGCCGGTCTTGGTGTGCAGCCGGCCCGCGGTGTCGATCAGGACGGTGTCGACGCCGTCGGCGATGCCCTGCTTGACCGCGTCGAAGGCGACCGACGCCGGGTCGCCGCCCTCGGGGCCGCGCACGGTGTGCGCGCCGACCCGCTCGCCCCAGGTCTGGAGCTGGTCGGCGGCGGCGGCGCGGAAGGTGTCGGCGGCGCCGAGCACGACCTTGCGGCCGTCGGCGACCAGGACCCGGGCGAGCTTGCCGGTGGTGGTGGTCTTGCCGACGCCGTTGACGCCGACCACCAGGACGACGGCCGGGCCCTCCTCGTGCTTGACCGAGCGGACGGTGCGGTCGGCGTCGGTGCCGATCAGCTTGACGAGCTCCTCGCGGAGCAGGGTGCGCAGTTCGTCGGGGGTGCGGGTGCCGAGCACCTTGACCCGGGTCCGCAGGTTGTCGACCAGTTCCTGGGTGGCGGCGACGCCGACGTCGGCGGTGAGGAGGGTGTCCTCGATCTCCTCCCAGGTGTCCTCGTCCAGGCGGTCCCGGGAGAGCAGGGTGAGCAGGCCCTTGCCGAGGGTGGACTGCGAGCGGGAGAGCCGGGAGCGCAGCCGGACCAGGCGCCCGGCGGTGGGCTCGGGCACCTCGATCGCGGGCGCGGCCTCGGCCTCCTCGGCGGTCGGCTCCCCCGCGGTCGGCGCCTCGACGGCGGGCTCTCCGGCGGCCGGTTCCCCGGCCGGGACTCCCGGGGCCTCCGGAGCCCGGGTGGCGCCGGAGGCGGTGGGCGGCGCGGTGGGCTCGGCGGCCCCTTCCGCGGGCTTGGCCGGAGCGGTCGCGGTCGTCGCCGGGTCCGACTTCGCGGGCGCGGTGATGGTCGGCGGCTGGCTCGGCCGGTCCAGTTCTCTGCGTCGTTTGCCGGAGACGACGAGTCCGGTGATCGCGCCGATGGCGACCACCGCAATGACAACGGCAAGGATCACGTATTCCATAACCCGTCCAGTATCACGTAGCGCCTATGCCGGGCCCGGTTCCGCGGGTTCCAGCGCTGTCCTGTGCCCCTGCTCGGCCTGCTGCGACCGCTCCGTCGGCTCCGCCTGCCGCGGTGGCCGTGCCTGCCTCCCCGGTTCGGGTACCCGCAGCCGCTGGCTGATCACCTGGGAGATGCCGTCGCCCTTCATGGTGACGCCGTACAGGGCGTCGGCGGACTCCATGGTGAGCTTCTGGTGGGTGATGACGATCAGCTGGGAGCTCTCCCGCAGCTCCTCCATGATCCCGACCAGCCGCCGCAGGTTGGTCTCGTCGAGCGCGGCCTCGACCTCGTCCATGACGTAGAACGGGCTGGGCCGGGCCTTGAAGATCGACACCAGCAGGGCGACGGCGGTGAGCGAGCGCTCGCCGCCGGAGAGCAGCGAGAGCCGTCTGACCTTCTTGCCGGGCGGGCGGGCCTCGACCTCGACGCCGGTGGTGAGCATGTTCTCCGGGTCGGTGAGCAGCAGCCGGCCCTCGCCGCCGGGGAACAGCCGGGCGAAGACGCCCTCGAACTGGGCGGCGGTGTCGCGGTACGCGGCGGTGAACAGCTGCTCGACCCGGGTGTCGACGTCGCGGACGATGTCCATCAGGTCGCGGCGGCTCCTGCGCAGGTCGTCGAGCTGTTCGCCGAGGAAGCGGTGCCTGGCCTCCAGGGCGGCGAACTCCTCCAGCGCGAGCGGGTTGACCTTGCCGAGCTGCTGGTGGGCGCGTTCGGCGGCCCTGAGCCGCCGCTCGACCTCGGCGCGGACGTAGCGGACGGGCGCTCCGGGCTCGGCCGGCTCGCCGGACGCACCGGACGCGCCGGGTTCGCCGGGTTCCCGGCCGTCCTCGGGCGGCGGGGCGGGGACGGGCTGGTCGGGGCCGTAGCCGGCCAGCAGGTCGCCGGCCTCGATGCCGAACTCCTCCAGCGCCCGGGCCTCCAGCTGTTCGATCCGCAGCCGCTTCTCGGCGCGCAGCACCTCGTCGCGGTGGCCGGCGTCGACCAGCCGGTCGCGTTCGGCCTTGAGGACGCGGCCGTGCTCGCGGAACTGCCGCAGTTCGGCCTCGCGGGCGGTGCGGTCGGCCTCGACGGCGGCGCGTCCGGCCTCGGCGGCGGCGAGCGTCTCCTCGATCCGGCCGAGCAGTCGGCGGGCGCCGGTGGCGACGGCGGTGGCGGTGGCGGCTTCCCGGCGGGCGCGTTCGCGGCGTTCGGCGGCGCGGGCGCGGGCCTCGCGTTCGGCGCGGGCGGCCCGGTCGAGCTGGTCGGCGCGTCCGGCGAGGGCGCGGACGCGCTCCTCGTGGGTGCGGACGGCGAGCCGGGACTCCGTCTCGGTCTGCCGGGCGGCGGAGGCGGCGGCGGCGAGCCGGTCGCGTTCGGCGGGGTCGGGTTCGTCCTCGCCGGCGTCGGCGAGTTCCTCGGCGGCGGCGAGGCGTTCGGCGAGTTCCTCGGCGGCGGCGCGGGCCTCGGCGAGGCCGCTGTCGGCCTTGGCGGCGGCGGTGGCGGCGCGGTCGGCCTCGTCCGCGGCGGCCCGGGCGGCGCCGCCGGAGCGGCCGAGGGCGCCGGCGCGGTCGGCCCGGCGCCGCTCGTCCTGGCGGCGCAGCGCGGTCGTCCGTTCGACCTCGGCGGCGAGTTCGGCGCGCCGTTCGCGGGCGGCGGCGAGTTCCTCGGCAGCTCCGGCGCAGCGGGTGTCGAGCTCCGCGATGCCGCGGGCGGCCTCGGCGACGGCGGCCCGGGTCTCCAGCGGGCTGGGCGCGCCGGGCGAGCCGCCGTGGGCGAGGGCGGCGGAGAGCAGGTCGCCGTCCCGGGTGACGGCGCTCCAGCCGGGGTGGCGGTCGGTCAGCCGCCGGGCGGCGGCGAGGTCCGCGACCACGGCGGTGCGGGCCAGCACCCGCCGGGCGGCGGCGGCCACCGCGTCCGGTCCGCCGACCAGTTCCCCGGCCCGGCGGGCGCCCGCGGGCAGGCGCTCGGTGTCGGCCCCGACCGCCCCGGTCGCCCCGGCGGCCGCGTCGGCCCCGGCGGCTCCCGCGCCCGCGTCGGCGATCAGCAGCGCGGCCCGGCCGCCGTCCTCGGCGCGCAGCCAGGCCAGCGCCTCGGTGGCGGTCCCGGCGTCGGGGACGGCGACGGCCTCGGCGGCGGGGCCGAGCGCGGCGGCCACCGCGAGTTCGAACCCGGGGGCGACGGTGAGGAGTTCGGCGGCGGGGCCGAGTACGCCGGGGCGGCCGAGCAGGGCGGCGCTGCCGTCCTTGCGGCGCAGGCCGAGGGCGAGCGCGTCGTGCCGGGCGGTGAGCGCGGCGCGTTCCCGCTCGGCGGCGGTGAGCGCCTCGCGGGCGGCCGAGACCGCGTGCTCGGCGTCCCGGAGGGACTCCCGGGCCAGCTGGTGGAGTTCCTCGCCGCGCTCCTCCCCCGCGGTGCTCTCCTCGTCCTGCGCGCGGAGCCGCCGGTGCTCCTCCCGGGCGGCGGCGGCGCGCAGCAGTGCCTCGTCGCGGGCGGTGGCGAGCCGTTCGGCCTCGGCCTCGGCGGCGGTGGCGCGGGAGCGGGCGGCGGCGGCCCGGCCCTGGAGCCGGGCGAGTCCTTCGCGCCGGTCGGCGATCGTCCGGGCGGCCTCCTTGAGCCGCGACTCCTCGTCGGCGAGGGCGCGTTCGAGTCCGGTGCGGTCCTCGACGGCCTCGGCCAGCGCGTCCTGGGCCTGTTCCAGGGCGGCTTCCAGGGCGGCCTCCTCCGCGCGGACCCGGGCGGCCTCGCGCTCCAGGTCCTCCGGGTCGCGGCCGCGGCGCTCCTCCGGCTGTCCGGCGGTGGCGGCGCGGACCCGGGCCTCGGCGAGTCCGATGGTGCCGCGGGTGCGTTCGGCGAGCGAGGAGAGCCGGTACCAGGTCTGCCGGGCGGCCTCCAGCGCGGGCCCGAGCTGTTCGACCTGGGCCTCCAGGACGGCTTCGCGCTGGAGGGCGGCGGCGAGCTGCTGCTCGACGGTGGTGCGGCGCAGGCCCAGCGCGAGTTCGTCGGCGACCTCGGCCTCGACGGCGCGGCGCAGGGTGAGCAGGTCGTCGGCCAGCAGCCGCAGCCGGGCGTCGCGCAGTTCGGCCTGGATGCCGGCGGCGCGCCGGGCGATCTTCGCCTGGCGGCCCAGCGGGCCGAGCTGGCGGCGCAGTTCGGCGACCAGGTCCTGGACCCGGCTGAGGTTGGTCTGCATCGCGTCGAGCTTCCGCAGCGCCTTCTCCTTGCGCTTGCGGTGCTTGAGGACGCCGGCCGCCTCCTCGATGAAGGCGCGCCGCCCCATCGGGTCGGCGTGCAGCACGGAGTCGAGCTGCCCCTGGCCGACGATGACGTGCATCTCGCGGCCGATGCCGGAGTCGGAGAGCAGTTCCTGGATGTCGAGCAGCCGGCAGACGGTGCCGTTGAGCGCGTACTCGCTGCCGCCGTTGCGGAACATCGTCCGGGTGATGGTGACTTCGGTGTAGTCGATCGGCAGGGCGCCGTCGGTGTTGTCGATGGTGAGGCTGACCTCGGCGCGGCCGAGCGGGGGGCGTCCGCTGGTGCCGGCGAAGATGACGTCCTCCATCTTGCCGCCGCGCAGCGACTTGGCGCCCTGTTCGCCCATCACCCAGGAGAGCGCGTCGACGACGTTGGACTTGCCGGAGCCGTTGGGGCCGACCACGCAGGTGATGCCGGGCTCGAAGCGCAGGGTGGTCGCCGAGGCGAAGGACTTGAACCCGCGCAGGGTCAGGCTCTTGAGGTGCACCCGACCGTCCTCCTCGCCGTGCCGCCGGCCGCGGCCGCGGCCCACCGCTGGCGACTGTATCCGGCCGGGGTGCCGCCGGGCCCTCAGGCGGTGGTTTGGGCACGTCGCGGGTCGGGCACTCTCCCAGCGAGGGAACCGCCGTGAGCACGACGAAGGGACGTCCGCTCGGACGTCCCTTGTAGGCTGCCGCCCCCTGGTGGGGGAAGCTCAGTGCACGACTGCGTCGATCGCGAGGACCACGAACGATCAGGTCAGGGCCGGCTCGCGCTGGTCCAGGTCGATGCTGCTGAGCAGCGAGTGCTCGTCGGCGACGGCGGACAGCGCGTCGTTCTCGGCCTGGAGCTTGACCAGCTCGTTCTCCAGGTCCTGGACGCGCTGCTGCAGCCGTCGCATCTCGGAGAGCATTCGCGGGTCGGGGCCGCCGACGTACCCGAGAAGCGCCTTTGCCATGATGTGTGGTCCTCCACGCTGAGTGACCGAACCGTGTACGGTAGGTCTTGGGGGAAGGGATACGCACGCGCCTGCGCGCCGGACGTGCTGGCTGGGCACTACGAGGGCATCCGCTGGTGAGTGGCACACTCACAGGCGGGGCCCCGCCGGTTAAACGCAAACCTGTGCGCGGGTTTCCAGCGTCTCACCAAAGACCGTACGGGTCAACACGATCACCGCACGCTACCGCGCCCCTGTCACCTGCATGGCGGGAACCTCACACCATCGGCCGGGCTAGTGGATCACTACGTCTGCGGAGTCAACCACGAGTCCGCCCCGAAGGCAACCCCGTGACACCGGCAGTTGCCGGGGGCTCTCCTCCCGCCGGCAACTGCGGTGTGCTCATCGGATCGCGAAGCCCTGGTACCCGTCGCCCACGGCGGTCCAGATCTCGGTGACCCCACTGACCTGACCAGGCGTTCCGGGCCCGCGCAGCGCGGCGAGCAGCCGCTCGCAGTCGGCGCGCGACCCCTCGGCGACCACCTGGACGCGGCCGTCCCCGAGGTTGCTCGTGTAGCCCGTCAGCCCGATCTCCAGGGCCCTGGCCCTGGTCCACCAGCGGAACCCCACCTGCTGGACGCGCCCGCGCACCCAGATGGTGGCCCGGACGGATCGGCGGCTGTCGTGACCTTGCATGTGTCCGACCATAGTCGGGCACTCCGGGGGCGCTCGGAACGGGCTTCACGCCCCTTCCACCGACCCTCCCCACCCCTGCGGCGGCCCTCGCTCCACCGACACAGCACCGTCGGCCGCCCCCGGAACGCGGACGGCCCCCGTCCCGTCCGAGGACGGGGCCGGGGGCCGGGGGCCGTTCGCAGGGCCGGGGCCGACCGGGGTCAGTCGCCGAAGCTCCCGAAGTCGCCGCCGCCGCCGAAGTCCCCGCCGCCGTCGAAACCGCCGCCCCCGTCGAAGCCGCCGCCGTCGCCGTCGCCGAAGTCGTTGCCGAAGTCGGAGGGGTCGAAGTCGGCGCCCGAGTACTCGCCGGCGTCCGCGCCGCCGTTGTCGTCGTACCCGCCGCCGCCGTCGCCGTGGCCGCCCGCGTAGGCGTAGCCCGGCGTGGAGAGCGCCGAGCCGAGCATGGTGCCGACCAGCAGGCCGGGCAGCATGCCGCCGCCGAAGTAGCCGCCCGCCCACGGGCTGTAGGCGGGGCCGGCGTTCCAGTACGGCTGGTGGCCGTGCTCGGTCTCCACGGTGCGCACCGCCGGGTCCTGGCCGAGCGAGATCCGGGCCGCGTCGTCGGCGCAGGCCGGGACGGAGCGCGGGGCGCCGCCCTCCGGGGCCCAGGTCACGTCGGTGGTGGACGGGCCGTGCCGCGGGTCGAAGAAGCACGGGACGCGGCGCTCGGGCAGCGGGCGGCCCTCGCGGCGGGCGGCCAGGGTGGCCAGCGCGAACCGGCCCTGCTCCAGCGCCTCGGTCACCGGGCGGACGTCCTCGGGCCCCTTCGCCTCGTCCATGGTGCGCTTGGCCAGGTCGTAGGAGTCCAGCGCACTGGTGTAGTCGGCGCGCTGGGCGTCGTCCGCGCCGGGCGCGCCGGGGCTGAAGTCGAGCCGGTCGAGCTCCTCGCCGAACGCGGTGATGTCCTCGTCCACCACGGTGCGCAGCTGGGCGAGTTCGGCCCGGGCCCGCTCCTCCTTGCGCTTCCTGGCGCGGCGGAACAGCAGGAAGACGCCGACGCCGAGCAGCACGATCAGCAGGACCGGGATCAGGACCCAGGCGATCGAGGTGCTGTGCTGCGGGCCCTCGCCCTTGGTCTGCTTGGCCGCCCCGTCGACGAACTCGGTCAGGGTGGCGTCGATGTCCTTGGGGTTCGAGCGGAACGCGGCGCCGGCGATCCGGTCGGTCGCGGCCTTGCTCAGCGCCTTGGCGTCGGAGTTGGCCTGGAACTGGTCGCCGCGCCAGATGCCGTAGACGCCGACGATGCCGACCTTGGTGCGGAGGTCGCCGAACAGGTTCTTCGTCGGGTAGGCGTCGCTGGCCGGCAGCACCGCGATGAAGATCGGCTTGTCGGCGTCCTTCAGCTTCTTCGCCAGCCTGTCCGCCTGGTCCTTGGAGAACCGGCTGCTCATCGACGGGTCGACGTAGACCTGGACCTTCTTCATGGAGTCGGCCGCGTCGTTCAGGCCGGACGCCGAGGCGGGCGCGGACAGTCCGAGCACCATCAGCAGACCGAGCAGCGCCGCCAGGACGGCGGCGGGCCCGGTGGCGCGGGAGCGGCGGAGCACAGTTCTCATACCCCAGACCGTACCGGTCCGGCGGTCCGGACCACGCCCTCCCCCGGTACCGTTCCCACCCCGGGACCGCCCCCTACTCCAGGGCGAGAAGGGCGCTCCGAACCCCCGCCGACCGGCCGGAGTTGGGGCCGCGCGGCCCGCGCGGGGCGTCCGAGCGGGCATAGTGGAGACGATCTTCCCGCACCACCCCCGACAGGAGCCCCCTGGTGATCCTCGGCCTCGTCACCGCCGTCGCGGCGTCCGCCTGCTACGGCACCGGGTCGGTGCTGCAGGCCCTCGGCGCCCGCCGCTCGGCCCGGCAGGAGGCGGCGGCCGGCGCCGTCACCGGACACGGCGGGCCGAGCCTGTCCTCGACCGCGAAGGCCGCCGTCACCTGGGAGTTCATCCTCGGCACGGTGCTGGACTTCGTCGGCTTCGGCCTCGGCGCGCTGGCCGCCCGGCTGCTGCCGCTGTTCCTGTCGCAGACCATCATCAGCGCCAACCTGGTGATCACCGCGGTGCTCTCGGTCCGGCTGCTGGGCCTGCGGCTGCGCCGGGCGGAGTGGCTGTCGATCGGCGTCCTGTGCGGCGCGCTGGTGCTGCTCGCGGTGGCCGCCGGGCCGGAGGGCGGGCACGAGGCGGCCCGGGCCTTCCACTGGGCGCTGCTGATCGGCTCCGCGGTGCTGATCGCGGGCGGCTCGCTGGTCGTGCGCCGGCTCGGGTCCGGCGGGGCGATCGTCGCGGGCCTGCTCTCCGGCCTGGGCTTCGGCGCGCTGGGCATCGGCGTGCGCGTCCTGGACGGCGTGCAGCCCTTCGCGCTCGGCGCGCTGCTCGCCGACCCGGCCCTGTACGCCGTCCTGGTGGGCGGCCTGGGCGGGATGTACCTGCACACCGTCGCCCTGCAGGTCGGGTCGGTGAACGGCGCGACCGCCGCCCTGGTGGTCGGCGAGACGGTCGTCCCCGGCGCGGTGGGCGTCCTCTGGCTCGGCGACTCCTCCCGCGCCGGGCTGGGCTGGCTGGCCGTCCTCGGCTTCCTCCTCGCCGTGGTCAGCGCCGTCGGCGTGGCCTGCTTCGGCGAGGAGGGCGGCGCCCTGCAGGCGGCCGCGGAGGAGGAGAAGGCCCCCGCCGGGAGGGCGGACTGACCCGGGGCCGCGACCTGCGGTCAGCGGCGGGGCGGGCGCTGGCAGGTGGGGCAGGAGTAGCTGGAGCGGTTCATCCAGGCGTCCCGGCGCATCGCCGTGCCGCAGCGGCGGCAGGGCCGGCCCTCGCGGCCGTAGGCGTCGAGGTCGCGGGAGAAGTAGCCGCTCTCGCCGTTGACGTTGACGTACATCGAGTCGAAGCTCGTCCCGCCGACGGCCAGCGCGGCCGTCATCACGTCCCGGGCGTGGCCGAGCAGTTCCAGGGCGGCGGGGCGGGTCAGCGTGCCGGTGGGGCGGTCGTAGTGCAGGCGGCTGCGCCACAGCGCCTCGTCGGCGTAGATGTTGCCGACGCCGCTGATCAGGGTCTGGTCGAGCAGGGCGCGCTTGACGGTGGTGCGCTTGGCCCGCAGGGCGGCGGCGAAGGCGGCGTCGTCGAAGCGCGGGTCGAGCGGGTCGCGGGCGATGTGGGCGAGCGAGACGGGGGTGGCCTCGGGGTCGTCGGCCTCGGCCTCCTCGACGGCCAGGCCGCCGAAGGTGCGCTGGTCGACGAAGCGCAGCTCGGTGCCGCCGTCGGCGAACCTGAGCCGGGCCCGCAGGTGCACGGACTCGGCCATCTCCGGTTCCTGGATCAGGAGTTGGCCGCTCATGCCGAGGTGCCCGACCATCGAGAGGCCGTCGCCGAGCGGCACCCACAGGTACTTGCCGCGGCGCTGCGGCTCACCGAGGGTGCGGCCGCGCAGCAGGGCGGTGAACTCGTCGGCGCCACCCGCCTGCCGGCGCACGGCGCGCGGGTGCAGCACCTGGACGTCAGCGACGGTGCGCCCGGCGGCCCAGCGGGCCAGTCCCCGGCGGACCACCTCGACCTCGGGCAGCTCGGGCACGTCGGACCGCCGGTCAGACGGTCGCGGCGGCGGCGCCGTCGGGCCGGTCGGCTTCGCGCTCGGCCTTGATCGCGCGCCAGGCGGACTCGGCGGCCTTCTGCTCGGCTTCCTTCTTCGAGCGACCGCTGCCGGAGCCGTAGTCCTGGCCGGCCACCCGGGCGGCGGCGGTGAAGGTCTTCTCGTGGTCCGGGCCGGACTCGGTGACCACGTACTCGGGGACGCCGATGCCGACGGCGGCGGTGAGCTCCTGGAGGCTGGTCTTCCAGTCGAGCCCGGCGCCGAGCTGCGCGGACTCCGCGATCAGCGGGTCGAACAGGCGGTGGACGAACTCGGTCGCCGCCTCCAGTCCCTGGTCCAGGTAGGTGGCGCCGATCACGGCCTCGACGGTGTCCGCGAGGATCGACGACTTGTCGCGGCCGCCGGTGCCCTCCTCGCCCTTGCCGAGCCGGATGAAGGCCCCGAGGTCCAGGCCGCGGCCGACCTCGGCGAGCGCGCGGGAGTTGACCACCGCGGCGCGGAGTTTGGCGAGCGTCCCCTCGGCGACCTCCGGGTGGAGGCGGTAGAGGGTGTCGGTCACCACCAGGCCCAGCACCGAGTCGCCGAGGAACTCCAGGCGCTCGTTGGTGGGCAGCCCGCCGTTCTCGTACGCGTACGAGCGGTGGGTCAGGGCGCGCACCAGAAGGGCGCGCTCGAGCGTGTACCCGAGGCGCCCTTCCAGGACGTCGTATTCGGTCGAGGCCGGCCCACCGCCCTTGCCCCCGTTGGTCCCGGGGTTCGGCTTGCGGGAGGAACTGCCAGTGTCCGACATCGATCCGTGCACCCCGCCGATCAGACCGAGAGGACCTGGCGACGGTTGTACGTGCCGCAGCTCGGGCACGCGATGTGCGCGAGCTTCGGCTCGTGGCAGCGGTCGCACGCGACGAGCGCGGGCACGACGGCCTTCCAGTTGGAACGGCGGTGACGCGTGTTGCTGCGCGACATCTTCCGCTTCGGAACAGCCACGGTAAATCTCCTGGTTCTACGGCGAGGCCCTCACGGGCAGCGCTGTGTCTTATTCCTCGTCACCCTCGTCGCCGGGGGCGGCGGAGAGTCCCTGCAGGGCCGCCCACCTGGGGTCGGCGGCGTCGTGGTGGTGCGACGGGTCGTCGCTCAGGCGGGCCCCGCACTCGGAGCACAGACCCAGGCAGTCGTCCTGGCACACCGGCTGCAGCGGCAGTGCGAGCACCACCGCGTCACGCAGCACCGGCTGGAGGTCGAACAGGTCGCCCTCCAGGCGGTAAGTCTCGTCCTCGGACTCCTCGTCGAAGTCGTCCCCCGCGATCGCGCGGTGACGCTCCTCGGACTCCGGGTAGTAGTACAGCTCCTGGAAGTCGACCTCCAGGTCGTCCTCCAGGGGCTCCAGGCAGCGGGAGCACTCGCCGGTGACGTGGGCCTCGGCGGTGCCGGTGACCAGCACGCCCTCGACCACCGACTCCAGGCGGAGCTCCAGCTTGATCTCGCTCTTCTCGGGAACGCCGATCACGTCCGCGACGCCGAGCTCCGCCGGGGCCTCCAGGGTGCGGGAGACCTTGCGCAGCGATCCCGGGCGACGGCCGAGCTCGTGCGTGTCGAACACGAGGGGGTCGCGGTGGTCGAGGCGGTTCAAGGTTTCCTGACTTCCTGGCGGCGGCACGCATCCCTGCGTGGCGCGGATTTTCGGCTCCTACGGCGCGCGGCCCGGATGCGGGCGCACGGCGAACCCGGCGCGAACAGGCCGGAGTGGTCAGACTACCGGAGAGTCCGCGCCGAACCCAACTCGCCCCTCATCGGCCGCCGAGCTCCCGCAGCCTGGTCATGTCGATCATGCTGGTGTCGAAGAAGCTGGTCTCGTCCAGCCCGCCCTGCTGCTGCGGCGGCTGCGCGGGCGGCTGCGGCGGCTGCTGGGTGTGCTGCTGGTAGCCGTACGGGTCGGCGGGCAGCGGGTTGCCCCACTGGTCGAAGCCCTGCGGCTGCTGGTACTGCGGCTGCTGCTGGTAGTACGGGTCTACCGGCTGCTGCTGCCCGTAGGGCTGGCCGTACGGGTCGGTCTGCGGGGCCGCCGCCGGGTCGTAGCCGCCGTAGACCTCGGCGTACTGCGGGGCCTGCGGCTGGGCGAGGGGGCCCCCCCAGCCGGGGGCCGGGGGAGGGTCCTCGCCGGGCTGCTGCCAGCCGGCCGCGGCCGGGGTCTGCTCGGGCCAGGACTGCTGCTGCGGGACGTCCGCGTACCAGCTCTGCTGCTCGCCCTCGTCGGAGAAGCCGGCCGCCACCGCCTCGGCGCGGTCCTTGAGCTGCTGGGCCTCGTCGGCGGCGGCCAGGTAGGCGCCCAGCTCGTCGATCGGGGCCTTGCCGAGCAGCTTGTCGCGGCCCTTGCCGACCGCCTCCAGGGTGGCGGAGAGCACCGCCTCCAGGGTGGCCAGCTTCACGTCGACGTACTCGTCGGCCTCCGGGCTGGGGCTGATCCGCGGCCGGAACTCCTCGCCGTCCTCGGCGCCCTCCGCCTCCGGCTCGTACACGCCGGACTCGCCGCGCAGCTTGTGCCGGCCGCGGCCGACCGCGCCGAGCGTCTTGGTGAGCACCACCTCGAAGTTGGCCAGCTTGGAGTCGACGTAGTCGTCGGCCTCGGCGAGCTTGGCCTGCACCTCGGCGCGCGCCTCGGCCAGCACCCGGTCCGCCTCGGCCTGCGCCTGCCGGACCACCTCGGTGTCGGAGATCAGCGAGCCGCGCTCGTCGTGCGCGCCCCGGATGATCTGGTCGGCCTGGGCCCGGGCGTCGGCCACCATCTGCTGGTGGTCCGCCACCACCGACTGCGCCTGGGCGAGTTCCGCGGGCATCGCCCCGCGCAGGTCGCGGAGCAGTCCGGTCAACTCGGCACGGTTGACCACGCAGGACGACGACATCGGCATCGCCTTCGCCTTCTCGACCACGGCGATGATCTCGTCGAGTTTCTGCTGCACGTCCACGGGCGTCTTCAGTCTTTCCGTGTGCCGCCGAAGTGCGGCGGAGGCAGTGCTCCGGAAGCCGCTGGCTGCGGCCCCGGGGCCGGGGGTATCAAGACTGTACGGCCACCGGCCCCGCCGCTCACAACGCCGGTTCAGTCCCGGCGTTCGGCGATCCGCTCGACCAGCCGCCGGTGCACCGTCGCGGGCAGCAGGTGCGAGACGTCGCCGCCCAGCGAGGCGACTTCCTTGACCAGGCTGGAGGAGAGGAAGCTGTACGTCGGCGAGGTCGGCACGAACAGCGTCTCGACGCCGGTCAGCCCGTGGTTCATCTGGGCCATCTGCAGCTCGTAGTCGAAGTCGCCGGCCGCCCGCAGGCCCTTGATGATCGCCGGGATGCCGCGCTCGCGGCAGAAGTCCACCAGCAGGCCGCTGTGCGACTCCACCTCGATGTTGCCCAGGTGGGCGGTGGTCTCCGCGATCAGGGCGATCCGCTCGTCGATGGTGAACATGCCCTGCTTGTTGCGGTTGATCAGCACCGCCACGTGCACCACGTCGTACAGCTTCGAGGCCCGCTCGATGATGTCGAGGTGTCCGTTGGTGATGGGGTCGAAGGACCCCGGACAGACGGCGCGGCGCATGCGTGTGCTCCCTTGTGGGGCGTGGTGTTCTGCTACGAGTCTCGATCAGCCCCGGCAGCGGCGCGACCGTACCAGAGCGTGCCCTCGCCGTACTTGCGCGAGCGCAGCCCCTCGAAGCCGTCCGGCCAGCCGAACTCGCCGCCCCGGGTGCTGCGTTCCACGGTGACGAGAACGTGCTCGGACAGCCAGCCCCCCGAGCGGAGTGTGACCAGCGTCTCCCGCAGGACGGCGTCCTCCACCGCGTACGGCGGGTCCAGGAACACCAGGTCGTAGGGCTCGGCCGGCGGCGGCCCGGCGACCACCTTCTCGGCCTTCTCCGCCCGCACCTCGGCGCCGGGCAGCCCCAGCGTCCGGACGTTCTCCCGCACCGTCCGCACGGCGCTCGCGTCCGCCTCCACCAGCAGCGCGTGCGCCGCGCCGCGCGAGAGCGCCTCCAGCCCGACCGCGCCGCTGCCCGCGAACAGGTCCAGCATCCGGGCGCCGGCGATCGGCCCGAACAGCGCCTCGACGGTGGAGAACATCGCCTCCCGCGCCTTGTCGGACGTCGGGCGGGTGTTCCGGCCGGGCGGCACGGCGAGACGGCGGCCTCCGGCACGGCCGGCGATCACGCGAGGCATGGCGTTGGGTCCTTTGCGGGTGGGAGGGGCTGCGCGCCCGACCCTAGCCGACGGATCGGCCCCGGGCCGGGCGCGCGCCCGCTCGCTCCCCCGCTCCGGTCACTCGTTGGCGGCGGCGCCCAGCAGCGTCGGCGACGCGTAGCGCGACCAGGACAGGCAGCCGTCGGGCGGGCAGTACTCGGGGCGGCGCGGGTCGTGCCCGAGCTCGCGCAGCTTGGTGCGGACGGAGTCGGGCGTGCGGCCGTAGCGGGCGGCGATCCGGGCGATGGTCTCGCCCTCGTGGAACCGGCGGACCAGCTCCTCCTCGTGCTGCGGCACCCAGGGGGCGCCGTGGCCGGGGTAGAGCTCGCGCAGCACGTCCCGGTCGGGGATGGGCTCGGAGACGTCGGCGACGATGGCCAGCGCGCGCAGGGCGCGGTTGAGCGCGATGCGCAGGGAGGCGACGTCCTCCACCGGGAGGCGGAGCTTGCCGCTGGCGACCGGGTGGGCGGAGTCGCCCTCGCGCCAGCCGGTCAGGGTGAGGGTGACTTCGCGGTCGTCCTCGCTGGCGACCTCGATCCGGAAGACCTTGTCGCCGAGCGGGAGCTCGTTGAGGTGACGGAATGCCATGCAATGACCCCCAATTCTCGTGCCGGGGAAGCGACTTGGAGTGCTCCCCGAACAACTCCATTCTCTCCCGGGGCACTGACATCCGAGGGGTGCGAACAAGCCGTCCGCGAGGGGGCGGGCGGGCCGGTTCAGCCCTTCTCCAGGTACTCCGCGCGGTCCTCGTCGAGCAGGCTCTCCAGCGCGGTGCGCAGCTCGGGGTGGGCGGCGAGCGCGGGGTCGGCGGCGACCAGCCGGGTGGCCTCGGCCCGGGCGGTGGCGATGACGTCCTCGTCCTCCAGCACCGAGAGCACCTTGAGCGAGGACTTCACGCCGGACTGGGCCTGGCCGAGCACGTCGCCCTCGCGGCGCTGTTCGAGGTCGATCCGGGAGAGCGCGAAGCCGTCCAGGGTGCCGGCCACCGCGTCGAGGCGGGCCCGGGCGGCGCTGGCCGCGGGCATGTCGCTGACCAGCAGGCAGAGCCCGGCGGCGGCGCCGCGGCCGACCCGGCCGCGGAGCTGGTGCAGCTGGGAGACGCCGAACCGGTCGGCGTCCATGATCACCATGACGGTGGAGTTCGGCACGTTGACGCCGACCTCGATGACGGTGGTGGCGACCAGCACGTCCACCTCGCCGGCCGCGAAGCGGCGCATCACGTCGTCCTTGGCGTCGGGGGCGAGCCGGCCGTGCAGCACCTCGATCCGCAGCCCGGCCAGCGGGCCCTTCGCCAGCTTCTCGGCGGTCTCCACCACCGCCAGCGGGGGCCGCCGCTCCTCGGCGTCCGCGCCCCCGGCCGGGTCGTCGACCTCCTCGGGCTCGGCCGCCCCGCGCTTCTTCCTCCCCTTCTCCGGCTCCTCCTCGTCGCCGATCCGCGGGCAGACCACGTACGCCTGGTGGCCCTTGCCGACCTCCTCGCGGACCCGCTCCCAGGCCCGGGCGAGGAAGTTGGGCTTCTCCAGCGCGGGCACCACGTGGGTGGAGATCGGCGAGCGGCCGGAGGGCAGCTGGTCCAGGACGGAGGTCTCCAGGTCTCCGAAGACCGTCATCGCGACGGTGCGCGGGATCGGCGTGGCGGTCATCACCAGCAGGTGCGGGGGCTGCTCGCCCTTGGCCCGCAGCGCGTCGCGCTGCTCGACGCCGAAGCGGTGCTGCTCGTCGACCACCACCAGGCCGAGGTCGGCGAACTGCACCCGGTCCTCGATCAGGGCGTGCGTGCCGATCGCGATGCCGGCCTTGCCGGAGGCCATGTCGAGCAGCGCGCCGCGGCGGGCGGCGGCGCCCATCGAGCCGGTCAGCAGGGCGACCCGGGTGCCGATCTCGGAGCCGCCGATCATCCCGGCCTCGGCGAGGTCGCCCATCATCTCGACGATCGAGCGGTGGTGCTGCTGGGCGAGCACCTCGGTCGGGGCGAGCAGCACGGCCTGGCCGCCCGCGTCCACCACGGCGAGCATGGCGCGCAGCGCGACCAGGGTCTTGCCGGAGCCGACCTCGCCCTGGAGCAGCCGGTGCATGGGGTGGTCGGTGGCCAGGTCGGCGAAGATCTCGGCGCAGACCTTGCGCTGGCCGTCGGTGAGGGTGAACGGGAGCCGCCGGTCGAAGGCGTCCAGCACCCGGTCGGGGACGGGGCGGCGCGGGACGGCGGGCAGCGCGGAGTCGGCGGCCCGGCGCTGGGCGAGGGCGACCTGGAGGACGAACGCCTCGTCCCAGCGCAGCCGGTTCTGGGCGCGTTCCTTGTCGGCCTGGCCGTGCGGGCGGTGGATCAGCTCCAGCGCCTCGGGCAGCGGGATCAGGCCGTGCTCGGCGCGCAGCTCGGCGGGCAGCGGTTCGCCGACGTCGGCCAGGTGCTTGGTGAGGGCCAGCTCGACGCAGAGGGCGAGCTTCCAGCTGGGCAGCTGGGCGCTGGCCGGGTAGACCGGGATGAGCCGCCCGGCGAACTGCCGGGCCGCCGAGGAGCCCTCCTCCTCGTCGATCAACTGGTAGTCGGGCGAGGCGAGTTGGCGGCTTCGGTTGAACAGGCCGACCTTGCCCGCGAACAGGCCCTGCCGGCCGGGGCGGAGGTCCTTCTGCCGCCAGCCCTGGTTGAAGAACACCAGCGAGAGCTTCGAGCGGCCGTCGGTGACCACCACCTCCAGCCGGTCGCCCTTGCGGCCGCGGAACGGGATCAGGGTGACCTTCTCGATCCGGGCCAGCACCGTGACGTGCTCGTCCACCTCCAGCTCGTCCAGGCTGGTGAGCTGGCCGCGCTCGACGTACCGGCGCGGGTAGTGGTGCAGCAGGTCGCCGACCGTGCGCAGCTTGAGACTGTCGGCCAGCACCTTCGCGGTGCGGTCGCCGACCAGTTCCTTCAGTGGTTCATCGAGAGCGCCCATCGCCCCCATTTCACACCACGGGACCGACGCTCCGGGCTCACTCCACCCCGATGAGCAGCGGGGCGGCCTCCTGACCGCCCCGGTAGGCGACGGTGTCGACCTCGGGGCGGGTGCGCCGGGCGTGCGCGATCAGCCGGTCGGCGAGGTCGGCGGGGGCCTCCTCGCCGAGCACCAGGGTGACCAGTTCGCCGCCGGGCGCGATCATCCGGTCGAGCACGGCCAGCGCGGTCTCGGTGAGGTCGGTGCCGATCACCACGACGTCGCCGTCGATCAGGCCGAGCACGTCCCCGGCCTGGCAGACGCCCGCCATGGTCCACGACTCGCCCTCGGCGACGGCCAGTTCGGCGTACCGGGTGGCGCCGGCCGCGGAGGTCATCGCCACCACGTCCTCGTCGAACCGCCGCCCGGCGTCGTGCACGGCCAGCGCCGCCAGGCCCTGCACCGGGGAGCGGGTGGGCAGCACGGCGATCCGCACGCCCTCCTCGCGCAGCTGGTCGGCGGCGGCGCCGGCGGCGGCCCGCAGCTCCGGGTCGTTGAGCAGCAGCACCACCTCGCGGGCCGCGCAGCGGTGCACGGCGGTGACCAGTTCGGCGCTGGCGGGCGGGCGGTCCGGGTCGGCCGGCAGCACCACCGAGCCGGCCTGCTCGCACAGCTGCGCCAGCCCGCTGCCGGTCACCACGCTCAGCACCGCCCGCCCGTGCGAGACGGTCTCCTCCCGCTCCCCCGAGCGGGCCGCGGCCTCGGCGAAGTGCGTGATCCTGATCCGGTGGGGCCGCCCGGCCTCGACGCCCGCCTCGACGGCCGCGCCCGCGTCGTCCACGTGGACGTGCACGTTCCACAGGCCGTCCCCGCCGCCGATCACCAGCGAGTCGCCGAGCCGCCCCAGGCGTTCGCGCAGCAGCGGCAGCCGCCCGTCCTCGGCCTCCAGCAGGTAGATCACCTCGAACGCCGGGTGGCCCGGGCCGGGTGCCCGCTCGTGCCGCTCGCAGCCCGCCGCCACCGGCGAGGACCCCGGCGCGGCGCCCGGCTCGGTGTCCCGGCGCATCGCGACCGGCCCCATCGGCTGCTGCCCGGAGACGGCGTCCACCAGCGCGCCGAGCACCGCGACCAGGCCCCGGCCGCCCGCGTCCACCACGCCCGCCTCGGCCAGCGCGGACAGCTGGTCGGGGGTGAGCAGCAGCGCCTGTCGGGCCGCCCGGTACGCCTCCCGGGCCTGCCCGGTCAGCCCGTCCGCGGTGCCCGCGGCCCGCGCGGCGGCGGCGGCGACCGTCAGCAGGGTGCCCTCCACCGGTTCGGCGACCGCCTGGTACGCCGAGCGGGCCCCGTGGTCGAGCGCGGCGGCCAGCGGGCCGCCGGCCGAGAGCACCTCGGCCAGGCCGCGCAGCCACTGCGCCAGGATCACGCC
Source organism: Kitasatospora sp. NPDC090308 (assembly GCF_044769485.1). NCBI lineage: Bacteria > Bacillati > Actinomycetota > Actinomycetes > Kitasatosporales > Streptomycetaceae > Kitasatospora > Kitasatospora sp. NPDC090308. The sequence goes on from NZ_JBIVXY010000020.1 coordinate 72,558, forward strand.
CGAGTTGCCGCGCGCCCCGATCAGCGCGCCCCGCGCGGCGGCGGCGGCCGCGGCGGACAGCTCCGGCTCCTCGGCGGCGGCGAACACCTCGTCCAGCGCCTCGGCGGCGGACTCCACCGTCAGGTAGAGGTTCGTCCCGGTGTCCCCGTCCGGAACCGGGTACACGTTCAGCGCGTCGATCTCCTCGCGGGCCTGCCCGAGGGCGGCCAGCGCGAGTCGGCACCAGGTGCGGACGGCCGGGGCGTCGAGGGTGTCCAGCACCAGGTCTCCTCCGGATGAACGCCACGGGAACACGACAGGACGCGGTGGCGAGGGACGATGCTGGCAGGTTATCGGCCCCCGCGGCACCGCCCCCAGCAGGCTCGTGCCCAGCTCGGGGGAACGATCACCTCCGCGATCGTGGTAGTTTCGTTGAGCGGGAGTCACCGTTGTATGCTCTCCCGGTTGCCTGGAGCATCCCGGGCTAGTTCAAGTACCTGATCTGAAGTCTTGGAGTGACTCCTGTGGCTGCCAACTGTGACGTCTGCGGCAAGGGCCCGGGCTTCGGCAACAGCATCTCCCACTCGCACCGCCGCACCCCCCGTCGTTGGAACCCCAACATCCAGACGGTGCGCGCTGTGATCGGGCGGACGCCGAAGCGGCTCAACGTCTGCACCTCGTGCATCAAGGCCGGTAAGGTCTCGCGCTGACGCGCAGACCGGTACGCCGGTCACCTTTTCCCGAAGCCGACCACACCCCTCCGGGGGCCGTGGTCGGCTTCTGGTTTCCCCGGCCCCTCCGGCCGGGACGGGCGCCCGCCCCGGCCGCCGCCGCTCACCCCCGCTGCTGCCAGAAGTGGTCCACCGGCCCGATGCCGGCGCCCAGGGCGAAGCCGTGCGCGATGGCGCCGGTGACGTAGGTCTTGGCGCGGGCGACGGCGAGCGGGACGGGGTCGCCCTTGGCGAGCTGGGCGGCGACGGCGCTGGCGAGGGTGCAGCCGGTGCCGTGGGTGTGGCGGTTGTCGTGGCGGGGGGCGCGGTACCAGTGGGTCTCGCCGCCGGGGCCGAGCAGCAGGTCCGCGGCCTCGCCGGCCAGGTGGCCGCCCTTGACCAGCGCCCAGTCGGGGCCGAGGTCGCGCAGCGCCTTCGCGGCGTCCAGCATGTCCGCCTCGCCGGTGACGGTGCGCCCGGTGAGCTGGGTCACCTCGTGCAGGTTGGGGGTGGCGAGGGTGGCGACCGGCAGCAGCCGCTCGCGGAGGGTGGCGACGGCCTCGGCGGCGAGCAGCGCGTCGCCGTGCTTGGAGACGCCGACCGGGTCGACCACGACGGGGGCGGGGGCGTCGGCGAGCAGGTCGGCGACGGTCTCGACCAGTTCGACCGAGGCGAGCATGCCGGTCTTGACGGCCTGGACGCCGATGTCGTCGACGACGCTGCGGTACTGGGCGCGGACGGCTTCGGCGGGCAGTTCCCAGTAGCCCTGGACGCCGAGCGAGTTCTGCGCGGTGACGGCGGTGATGACGCTCATGCCGTGCACGCCGAGGGCGAGCATGGCCTTGAGGTCGGCCTGGATGCCCGCACCGCCGCCGCTGTCGGAGCCGGCGACGGTGAGGACTCGGGGCGGGGCGGCGGCGAAGGTGCTCATGCGCCCCAACCTACCGACCCGCCGGGGGCGGTCAGAGCACGGCCTCGGACTCGGTCCAGCGGTCCTCGGGGACGGTCTTGAGCTGGACGACCGCGTCGGCGATCGGGGTGAGGTGGATCTCGGTGCCGCGCAGCGCGGTGAAGTGCCCGAAGGCGCCCTTGTGGACGGCTTCGACGGCGTGCCAGCCGAAGCGGGTGGCGAGCACCCGGTCCAGCGCGGTGGGGGTGCCGCCGCGCTGGGTGTGTCCGAGGATGACCGGGCGGGCCTCCTTGCCGAGCAGGTTCTCCAGCTCGACGGCGAGCCTGGTGCCGATGCCGCCGAAGGTCTGGTGACCGAACTGGTCGACCTGCCCGTGCTCGAAGCGCAGCGTGCCGGGCAGCGGCTGGGCGCCCTCGGCGACGGCGATGATGGCGAACTTCTTGCCGCGCCGGAAGCGCTCCTCGATCATCCGGGCGACGGCCTCGATGTCGAAGGGCTTCTCGGGGATGAGGATGCCGTGGGCGCCGCCGGCCATGCCCGCGGTGAGGGTGATCCAGCCGGTGTGGCGGCCCATGAGTTCGACGACCATGACCCGCTGGTGCGACTCGGCGGTGGTCTTGAGCCGGTCGATGGCCTCGGTGGCGACGTGCACGGCGGTGTCGAAGCCGAAGGTGACGTCGGTGGCGTCGATGTCGTTGTCGATGGTCTTGGGGACGGCGACCACCGGCAGCCCGGCGTCGCTGAACAGCTTGGCGGCGGTCAGGGTGCCCTCGCCGCCGATCGCGATCAGCGCGTCGATGCCGAGGTCGGCGGCGAGCGCGCGGGAGTTCTCGACGGCCCAGCGGATCTTCTCGCGCTGCACCCGGGCGGACCCGAGGATGGTGCCGCCCAGGGTGAGCAGGCCGGTGACGTCCTCGTGCGAGATCGGCCGGGCCCGGCCCTCGATCAGGCCGAGGAAGCCGTCCTCGATGCCGAGGATCTCGTCGCCGTGCACGTCGGTGCCGCGGTGCACGATCGAGCGGATGACCGCGTTCAGGCCGGGGCAGTCGCCGCCGCTGGTGAGAACGCCGATTCGCATGGTGGCTGTGCTCCTGCTCCGGGGGCGCGCCCCCGCGTCCGTAGGTGGACCGGACCGTCGACGCTGCCGGTCCGCCCGACAGGCGCAACACTACGCGCTCGGGGCCGTACCACCGGGTAGCCACCAGGGGCGGGCCGCCGGCCGGCCGCGGCCCGCCCGCCGCCCGCTCGGTCCGCCCGCCGCCCGCCCGCCGCTACGGCTCGGCTGCTACTGCTCGGCGAAGTGGTCCCAGCCCGCGGTGCGGTCCCAGGGCGCGCCGTCGACGGTGACGGTGCCGCCGCGGCCGGGCCGGGCGGTCCGGACGACCTCCCCGATGACCCGCCAACGGGCGGGCAGCGGCGTGGACTTGGGGAAGGTGGCGACGATCGCGTGGTCCTCGCCGCCGGACAGCACCCACACCAGCGGGTCGACGCCGACGGCCTGCCCGATGTCGGCCATCTGCGCGGGGACGTCGAAGTCGGCGGCGCGCAGGTCGATGTCGACCTCGCTGGCCCGGGCGACGTGGCCGAGGTCGGCGACCAGGCCGTCGGAGACGTCGACCATCGCGGTGGCGCCGAGGTCGCTGGCGGCGGGGCCCGCGTGGTACGGCGGTTCGGGGCGGCGGTGCGCCTCGACGAAGGCGCGCGGGGAGCGGAAGCCGCGCTGCAGCACGGTCAGCCCGGCGGCGGACCAGCCGAGCCAGCCGGTGACCGCGACCACGTCGCCGACCTGGGCGCCGGAGCGCACCACCGGGCGCCGGCCCTGGAGGTCGCCGAGCGCCGTGATGGCCAGGGTGATGGTGTCGCCGCGCACCACGTCGCCGCCGACCACGGTGGCGCCGGCCACCTGGCACTCGTCGCGCAGGCCGTCCATCAGTTCGGTGGCCCAGGTGGTGGGCAGGTCGGCGGGGGCGACCAGGCCGAGCAGCAGCGCGGTCGGGACGGCGCCCATCGCGGCGATGTCGGCGAGGTTCTGCGCGGCGCACTTGCGGCCGACGTCGTACGCGGTGGACCAGTCGCGGCGGAAGTGGCGGCCCTCGATCAGCACGTCGGTGGTGGCCACCACCCGTCCGTCGGGCGCCTTGACCACGGCCGCGTCGTCGCCGGGCCCGAGCTCCACCGCCGGGGTCATCGGCAGCCGCGCGATCAGCTCCCGGATGAGCCCGAACTCGCCGAGTTCGCCCACGGTCCCCTGCATCAGCCCGTCCTCCCGCGTTCCCCGTTGTCCGATTGTCTGCGAACCCCCGTGTGCCGGACGGTCCCGCCACCGCACGGAGCCGTGTCCGGCGGTCGCCCCGCGCCCGCAGCGTACGCCTTCCGGGCCCTCCGGGGTCTCCCCCGTCCGCGCCGTCGCGCGGTAGCGTGGTGATGATCGGACTGCCGGTCAGCAGGTACCCACCCAGCCGCCTGGAGGTCCCCCGTGGTGCAGGCGTACATCCTGATCCAGACCGAGGTGGGCAAGGCCACCTCGGTGGCCGAGTCGATCGCCGGGATCGGCGGAGTGATCACCGCCGAGGACGTGACCGGCCCGTACGACGTGATCGTCCGGGCCGAGGCGGAGTCGATCGACGAGCTGGGCCGCCTGGTGGTGGCCAACGTGCAGCGGGTGGAGGGCATCACCCGGACGTTGACCTGTCCGGTGGTGCGGCTGTAAGCCCGCTTACCATCGTGCGGTGGCCTCCCGTGATCTGCTGAACCGCCTGCCCGCCCCGGTGCGCTGGCTGGCGCCGCCCGCCGCGCTGCTCGGCTGCACGGCCTGGCTGGCGGTGTCGTGGAGCGGCGACCCGGACGTCGCGCCGCCCGGGCAGGACGCCGGGACCGCCCGGTACTGCGCGGCGCTGGACGCGGCGCTGCCCGCCGAGGTGCTCGGCCACCGGCGCGAGGACCCGTCCCCGGCCTCGCCGTACACCGCGGCCTGGGCCTCGTCCCCGCGCACCGTGCTGACCTGCGGCGCCGACCGGCCGGACCTGCTGAACGACACCGAGCGCAAGGGCCCGTGCGTCGACGAGGTCGGCTGGGGGCTGACCGAGGACGGCGCGGACGGCTACCGCTTCGCCACCGGGCTGCGCGAGGCGTACGTGGTGGTGGAGGTCCCGGCGGGCGCGTACGGCAACTACGCGGACCCGCTGGGCTCGTTCTCCTCCGCCATCCGGGCGACCGTCCCGCGCATCGACGGGAAGGCCGACTCGGACTGCCTGGACGACGCCTCCTGAGCCGTCCCGGCGCTAGCGCAGGCCGGTGGAGCGGCGCAGCGCGGCGGACAGCAGGCGGTCGATCAGCTCGGCGTAGGGCACCCCGGTGGCCTCCCACATCTTGGGGTAGGCCGAGATGGGGGTGAAGCCGGGCATCGTGTTGACCTCGTTGACCATCCAGCGGCCGTCGGCCAGCAGGAAGAAGTCGACCCGGGCCAGGCCCTCGCAGCCCAGGCCCTCGAACACCTCGACGGCCTGCCGGCGGATCTCGGCCCGCTCGGCGTCGGTGAGGTCCGCCGGGATGCGCACCTCGGAGGAGTCGATGTACTTGGCCTCGAAGTCGTAGAACTCGAAGTCGCCGTCGACCAGCACCTCGGCGGGCACCGAGGCGCGCGGGCCGTCCTCGAACTCCAGCACGCCGCACTCGATCTCGCGGCCCTCGACGCCCTTCTCCACGATCACCTTCGGGTCGTGGCGGCGGGCCTCCTCGACCGCGGCGTCCAGGCCGGCCAGGTCCTTGACCTTGGTGATGCCGATCGAGGACCCGGCCCGGCAGGGCTTGACGAACAGCGGCAGGCCGAGCCCGGCGATCCGCTCGCGGGCCGCGGCCCGGCCGGCCTCGGACTCCCACTCGCGCGGCTTGACCACGGTGTACTCGCCCGCGTACAGGCCGAGCGACTCGATGATCCGCTTGGTGAACTCCTTGTCCATGCCGACCGCGGAGGCCAGCACGCCGGAGCCCACGTACGGGACGCCGGAGAGCTCCAGCAGGCCCTGCAGGGTGCCGTCCTCGCCCCACGGGCCGTGCAGCAGCGGGAGCACCACGTCGACCTCGCCGAGGACCTTCGGCGCGGTGCCGGGCTCGCTCCACACCACCTCCCGGCTGCCGGGGGCGGTGGGCAGCGCCACCTGGCCCTCGGTGGACTCGGCGACCTGGTCGACGTCCGGCATCCGGCCGTCGGTGATGGCCATCCGGGCCGGTTCGTCGCCGACCAGGGCCCAGCGGCCCTCGTGGGTGATGCCGATCGGCAGCACCTCGTACTTGCCGCGGTCGATCGAGCGCAGCACGCTGGCGGCGGTGACCACGGACACGCCGTGTTCGGAGCTGCGGCCGCCGAAGACGATCGCGACACGCGGCTTGGCCGCCTGGTTCGGGGTGGTCTGTTCGATGCTCATATCGGCGTTGAGACTACCGTCCGATTCCGGTCACCGGCGCTCAGGCTTGGCCGAACGGGCCATCAGTCCCTCCAGCACCTCCTGGGTCGGCCGGCCCTTGTGGACCACGTCCACCACGGCCTCGACGATCGGCATGTCGACCCCGTTGCGCCGGGCCAGGTCGAGCACCGACTCGCAGGACTTCACGCCCTCGGCGGTCTGGCTGGTGGCCGCGACGGTCTCGGCCAGCGTCATGCCGCGGCCCAGGTTGGTGCCGAAGGTGTTGTTCCGGGACAGCGGCGAGGAGCAGGTCGCCACCAGGTCGCCCATCCCGGCCAGGCCCGCGAAGGTGTGCGGATCGGCACCGAGCACCAGGCCCAACCGGGTGGTCTCGGCCAGGCCGCGGGTGATCAGGGTGGCCTTGGTGTTGTCGCCCAGGCCCATGCCGTTGGCCATGCCGACCGCCAGGCCGATCACGTTCTTCACCGCGCCGCCCAGCTCGCAGCCCACCACGTCGGTGTTGGTGTACGGGCGGAAGTACGGGGTGTGGCAGGCCTTCTGGAAGCGCTTGGCGACCTCCTCGTCGGCGCAGGCCACCACCGTCGCGGCGGGCTGCCGGTTGGCGATCTCGCCGGCCAGGTTCGGGCCGGAGACCACCACGACCCGCTCCGGGCCGACCCCGGCGACCTCGGCGATCACCTCGCTCATCCGCTTCACGGTGCCCAGCTCGACGCCCTTCATCAGGCTGACCAGCGCGGTCTGCGGCTCGATCAGCGGCGCCCAGAGCGCGAGGTTGTCGCGCAGCGTCTGGGACGGCACCGAGAGCACCGCGAAGTCCGCGCCGGCCAGCGCCGCGGCGGCGTCCGTGGTGGCCCGGACGCCCGCGGGCAGGGTCAGCTCCGGCAGGTAGTCCCGGTTGACGTGGTCCTGGTCGATCGCGTCGACCAGCTCCTGGCGGCGGCCCCACAGGGTCACCTCGCAGCCGGCGTCGGCCAGGATCATCGCGAAGACGGTGCCCCAGGAGCCCGTCCCCATCACCGCGCAGCGGGTCACCGGCCGCCCTCCTCGGCGGCGCGCTCGCGCTTGGCCTGGGCGGCCGCGGCCCGGTCCTTGGCGGCCCGGCGCATGTCGTAGCGCTCCTTCGGGGCCTGCTCGCCGCGGACGTCCTCCAGCACGGCGGTGATCGCGGCCATGATGTCGTCGGTGGCCTCCCGGAGCACCTGGGCGGTCAGCTCCTGCCCCTGGTACCTGCTCAGGTCGACCGCCGGGCCCGCCGCGACCACCACCCGGTGCCGCGGGAACAGCCGGTACTTGCCCCTGCCCTTGCCGTACGGCGGGATGATCTCGTGCGCGCCCCAGTGCGCCACCGGGATCACCGGCGCGCCCGTCATCAGCGCGACCCGGGCCGCGCCGCTCTTGCCGGTCATCGGCCACAGCTCCGGGTCCCGGGTGAGGGTGCCCTCCGGGTAGAACTGGACGCACTGGCCGGCGTTGACCGCGTCGATCGCGGCCCGGAACGCCTCGGCGGCGTCGGTGGACTCCCGGAACACCGGGATCTGGCCGGTCTTGCGCAGCATGAAGCCGATGAACGGCACCGAGAACAGCGAGGACTTGGCGAGGATCCGCGGCGGCCGGCCCGAGTTGTACTGCCAGTGCGCGTAGAACACCGGGTCGATCACCGAATTGTGGTTCACCGCGGCGATGAACCCGGACTCCCGGGGCAGGTGCTCCCAGCCCCGCCAGTCCGCCTTCGCCAGGGCGTTGGTCACCGGCTTCACGAGCACCGCCGCGAAGCGGTACCAGATCCCGTAGTCCGCGTTCCCGAACCTGGCGTTAGAGCGGCGGGCCACCCCAGCTCCTCCTCGTTCGTGCGGCGCCCCGTACTTGCGCCGCGCTCTCTCCTCGCCGGGGCCGGCCAGCGGCTCCGAGGCGCCGACCAGTCTCACCCGCGGGTCGAGTCCGTGTCGAGCAGCCACCGCCGCCACCAGCCGACCGGGCCCCGCCCGCCGCCCCGGGACCGCCCGGAACCGCTGGCCAGGGCTCCCCGGCCGACGCCACAATGGCGCCGATGACAGAGGACACCGTACGCCCCGCCGCCGGACCGGCCGCCCCGGGGCAGCCGCACGCCGACCGGGCCGCGCTGCGGCTCGGCTGGTCCGTGGTCGTCCCGGTCAAGGCGCTCGCCGGGGCGAAGAGCCGGCTGGCCGCGCTCGGCCCGCTGCGGCCCCGGCTCGCCCTCGCCTTCGCCCGCGACACCGTCGCCGCCGCGCTCGCCTGCCCCGCGGTCGGCCGCGTCCTGGTGGTCACCCGGGACCCGCGCGCCGCCGGGGCGCTGCGCGCGCTGGGGGCGGACGTGCTGGACGACGAACCGGAGCCGGGCGGTCTCAACCCCGCGCTGGCGCACGGCACCGCGACCGCCCGGCGGCGCTTCCCGCGCTCCCCCGTCGCCACCCTCTCCGCGGACCTGCCGGCGCTGCGGCCCGCCGAACTCGCCCGGGTCCTCGCCGCGGTGCCCGGCCACGGCCGGGCCTTCCTCGCCGACACCCCCGGCACCGGCACCGTCCTGCTCGCCGGGGCCGACGGCGCACCGCTGCGCCCGGCGTTCGGGCCCGGCTCCCGGGACGCCCACCTGGCCGGCGGCGCCACCGAGCTCCTGCTCCCCGACGCCCCCTCCGTCCGCCGCGACGTCGACACCCCCGCGGACCTGGCCGACGCCCGCCGGCTCGGCCTCGGCCCGGCCACCGCGGCCCTGCTCCGAAGCCCTATGCTGGCTCCCATGCAGGCCACCGCGTTCACCTTCGACCCCGCGACCCGCGCCGGGTCGGTCCTGCTCGACGACGGCACGCCCGTCCCCTTCGACGCCCCCGCCTTCGACGCCGGCGGCCTCCGGCTGCTGCGCCCCGGCCAGCGCGTCCGCATCCGCACCACCGGCGAGGGCACCGGACGGCGCGTGGTCTTCCTCACCCTCCAGACCTTCCCGGACCCCGAGGACGGCTGACCGGCCGTCACCCGCCCGCCGCGGGCCGGGCGGTCAGGCGCTGCGCCGGCGCGGCGCGCCCGGGGCGGGCCGGACGGCCGGGCCGTCCAGCCGCAGCGCGGCGACCTCCGGCGAGTCGAGCAACTTGAGCGGGGCGGGCGCCAGTTGGAGCGGCCCGCGGGCCGCCGGGACGACGCTGATCAGCCTGGTCCGGCCGAGGAGCGCGAAGCTGAGCTGCAACCGGCCGTCCCGCCGCAGGAACGCCTCGGTGCGCTCGACCGCGCCCGGACCGAAGAAGTAGCGGTACGCCTCGAACTGCGTCCAGCCGAGCGGGAGGGCGTGCAGGGTCTGCCAGAGCGAGGAGAGCGCGGGCGCCAGCGAGAAGAAGGAGGTCGGTTCGGTGATCTCCTCGATGCCGACGGTGTAGCCGGGCGGCGCGTTCTTCACGGCGGCTCCTGGGGCGGGTCGAATGGCGGGTCGAGTTCGGCCCAGACGGTGTGGACGCCGGCCCGGTAGCGGTGCCCGTAGCGGTCCGCACCGGCGAGGACGTCGAGGACCGTGAGGTGGTCCCGCGGGTCCGGGTCGCCCTGGAGCTCGGCTTCCACCCGGTAACCGCCGTTGGGCAGCTGGATGATCCTGGCTTCGGCCCCGGTGGCCGCGGCGAGCCCGGATGCAAGGTCGAACACCCTCGTGCTTCGCACGCCACGCCTCTCCCCGAGGTCAGCTGATCACTCATAGTGAATCTAAGGCATTAGATTCCACCTGATGCATTAGGTTGTCAAGCTGAATCACCCGTCCTGCCGCACGTCGGCGGGAATCGCCCTCCGCCGGGAGACGCCAGATGCCCTCACAGGACCCGCCGTACCTCCGCATCGCGGACCACCTGCGCCGCCGGGTGACGGCCGGGGAGTGGGCGGTCGGCGAGCGGCTGCCGTCCCGGGCCCGGCTGGCCGAGAGCTATGGCGTCGGGCCGAACGTGCTCCAGCGGGCCCAGGAGGTGCTCATCGGGGAGGGGCTGCTGGAGGGCCGGACCGGGTCCGGCACCTACGTCCGGGAGCCGGTGGAGCGGCTGGCGATGATGCGGTCGCGGACGGCGGGGGCGTTCCCGGCCTCGCTGGTGCCGGACGGCGGCTGGGAGTCCGAGTCGGCGGCCCGCACGCCCGCCCCGGACGGGGTGGCGCGGCGGCTGCGGATCGAGCCGGGCACGCTGACGGTGCACACCAGGTACGAGTTCCTGCTGGACGGCCGGACCGCCCAACTGGCCGACTCCTGGGAGCCGATGGACCTCACCGGGGACACCCCGGTGCTGCTGCCCGAGTACGGTCCGCTGCACGGCCGCGGCGTGGTGGCCCGGATGGCGTCGCTCGGGGTGCGGGTGGCGCGCGCGGTGGAGCGGCTGCGCCCGGCCCGGGCGACCGCGGAGCAGGCGGGCCTGCTGGGGATCACCGCCGGCGACCTGGTGACGCTGGTCGAGCGGACGTACCTGGACGACTCCGGGCGGCCGGTGGAGACCGCGGATCTGGTCATTCCGGATTCCCGCTGGGCGATCTGCTACGAGTTGCCGGTGGAAGTGCCGGAGTAATTCCCGGCCGCGCGCTTTTCCCCGTTCGGCGGGGCGGCCTGACACCGCGTCGCGCCGACGGCCGCTCGGCCCGGCCCGCCCGGCGGGCGCATGCGGAGAGCGACGCACGCGGCGGACCCGGCGCGGCGGACGCGATGCGGCGCGGCGGACGCGGAAAAGGCCGCGCCGGTCCGGGCCCGGGGAGGGAACCGGGCCGGGGCCGTCGCGGCCGGTGCCCCGGCGCCGAACGGGCCGGTGCCGGGTGCGGGGCGACTACTTGGCGGTGGACTTGCGCGCGGTGGTCTTCCGCGTGGTGGTCTTCTTCGCCGGAGCGGTCTTCTTGGCGGTGGCGGTGGCCTTCTTGGCCGCCGCCGCGGTGGTGGTCTTCTTGGCGGCGGTGGTGGCCTTCTTGGTCGCCGCGGCGCTGGTCTTCTTGGCCACGGCGGTCTTGGCGGTGGTGGCCTTCTTGACCGCGGTCTTCGCCGGGGCCGCCTTCTTGGCCGTCGCCGTGGTGGCCGTCTTCTTGGCGGCGGTCTTCTTGGTCGCGGCGGTGCCGGCCGCGGCGGCGCGCTTGGTGGCGGCGCGCTTGGCGGCCGGGCTGGCGGCCACGCCGGACTTGCCCGGGGTGAGCGAGCCCTTGGGGGCCTTCTTGACCGACGGGCCGTCCTTCGGCAGCTTCTTGCTGCCGGAGACGAGGTCCTTGAAGCCCTGGCCGGGGCGGAACCGCGGCACCGCGGTCTTCTTGACCTTGACCCGCTCGCCGGTCTGCGGGTTGCGGGCGAAGCGCGCCGAGCGCTCCACCTTCTCGAAGGTGCCGAAACCGGTGACCGAGACGCGGTCACCCGCCACGACGGCACGCACCATGGTGTCGAGCACTGCGTCGACGGCCTCTGCGGCAGCCTTGCGACCGCCCAGCTGCTCGGCCACCGCTTCGACAAGCTGAGCCTTGTTCACGTCTTCCCCTTCGGAAACGGGCGCCGGATGATTCCATCCGTTCTTTTCGCACGTTAGGTATGTATCTGCTGACTTTCAATTACCAAACGCGTGAATCACCCTAGTGTCGCAATGGATTTGCGCATGGAGGTGCTCACCGGGGAGGCATCCGCCCCTCGTCGAGGTCCTGCACAAAGCGACTCAACCGCCGTGCCGCCCCCGGGAGATCGCGCTTCGCGGTCTCGGTGACGATCAGCAGTTGTCGGGTGAGAGCGGTCTTTGCGTCCGTCGACACGTTCAGCGCGTGAACGCGGGCGTGGGCTTGCTTCAACCGCTCGGCCACCAGTGCGTAGAGCAGGGTGACTTCCGAGTCGGCAGCACCGTCCTGACCGTCCCCGGACGCCGGTTCGCCGTCCTGGTACGGGGGTTCGGGACTGTGGTGCATGCAACGATTGTGCCATCTGTGCGGAGTTGCGCTACACCAGGGTCTATTCCCGGCTGACGAACTCCCCTGCGAACAACGAAGACCCGCCCCGGAGGGGGGCGGGTCTTGTTGTCGGAGCGTCAGAAAGCGGTGACTCAGGCGACCGGCTGGGTGCGCGGCTTGAAGGAGGGCCGCTCGGCCTCGAACGCGGCGATGTCGGGCTCGTTCTGCAGGGTGATGCTGATGTCGTCCAGGCCGTTCAGCAGCCGCCAGCGCACGTTGTCGTCCAGCTCGAACGGGGCGGTGACGCCCTCGGCCCGGACCTCGCGGGCCTCCAGGTCGACGGTGATCTCGGCGGTCGGGTCGGCCTCGGTCAGCGCCCAGAGCCGCTCCACCGTCTCCTGCGGCAGGACCACCGTGAGCAGGCCGTTCTTCAGCGAGTTGCCGCGGAAGATGTCGGCGAAGCGGGAGGAGATGACGGCCTGGAAGCCGTAGTTCTGCAGCGCCCAGACGGCGTGCTCGCGGGACGAGCCGGTGCCGAACTCGGGGCCGGTGACCAGGACGGTGGCGCCCTGGCGCTCGGGCAGGTTCAGGACGAAGGACTCGTCCTTGCGCCAGGCCTCGAACAGGCCGTCCTCGAAGCCCGAGCGGGTGACCTTCTTCAGCCAGTGCGCCGGGATGATCTGGTCGGTGTCCACGTTGGAGCGGCGCAGCGGGACGGCCCGGCCGGTGTGGGTGGTGAACTTCTCCATGGCTCAGACCTCCACGGCCACGTTGTCGGACAGGTCCGCGGGTGCGGCCAGACGGCCCACCAGCGCGGTGGCCGCGGCCACCTGGGGGGAGACCAGGTGGGTGCGCCCGCCCTTGCCCTGGCGGCCCTCGAAGTTGCGGTTCGAGGTGGAGGCGCAGCGCTCGCCCGGGGCCAGCTGGTCCGGGTTCATGCCCAGGCACATCGAGCAGCCGGCGTGCCGCCACTCGGCGCCCGCGGCGGTGAAGACCTTGTCCAGGCCCTCCTCGACGGCCTGCAGGGCGACCCGGACGGAGCCCGGGACGACCAGCATCCGGACGCCCTCGGCGATCCGGCGGCCCTCCACGATGGCGGCGGCGGCCCGCAGGTCCTCGATCCGGCCGTTGGTGCAGGAGCCGACGAAGACCGCGTCGACCTTGACCTCGCGCAGCGGGGTGCCGGCCTCCAGGCCCATGTACTTCAGGGCGTTCTCGGCGGCGATCCGCTCCTGCGGGTCCGCGAAGTCGGCCGGGTTCGGCACGTCGGCGCCCAGCGGCGCGCCCTGGCCCGGGTTGGTGCCCCAGGTGACGAACGGGGTCAGCTCGGTGGCGTCGATGAACACCTCGGCGTCGAAGACCGCGTCCTCGTCGGTGGCCAGGGTCTCCCAGTAGGCGACCGCGGCGTCCCAGTCCTCGCCCTGCGGGGCGTGCGGGCGGCCCTGCAGGTAGTCGAAGGTGGTGCGGTCCGGGGCGATCATGCCGGCCCGGGCGCCCGCCTCGATGGACATGTTGCAGACCGTCATCCGGGCCTCCATGGAGAGGCTGCGGATCGCCGAGCCGCGGTACTCCAGGACGTAGCCCTGGCCGCCGCCGGTGCCGATCTTGGTGATCACGGCCAGGATCAGGTCCTTGGCGGTGACGCCCTCGGGCAGCTCGCCCTCGACGGTGATCGCCATGGTCTTGAACGGGGCCAGCGGCAGGGTCTGGGTCGCCAGCACGTGCTCGACCTGGCTGGTGCCGATGCCGAAGGCCAGCGCGCCGAAGGCGCCGTGGGTGGAGGTGTGCGAGTCGCCGCAGACCACGGTCATGCCGGGCTGGGTCAGGCCCAGCTGCGGGCCGACCACGTGCACCACGCCCTGCTCGACGTCGCCCAGCGAGTGGATGCGCACGCCGAACTCCGCGGCGTTGCGGCGCAGCGTCTCCAGCTGGACCCGGGAGACCGGGTCGGCGATCGGCTTGTCGATGTCGAGGGTCGGGGTGTTGTGGTCCTCGGTGGCGATCGTCAGATCGGTCCGGCGCACCGGGCGGCCGGCCAGCCGGAGGCCGTCGAACGCCTGCGGGCTGGTCACCTCGTGCAGCAGGTGCAGGTCGATGTAGAGCAGGTCGGGCTCGCCCTCGGCGCGCCGGACGACGTGGTCGTCCCAGACCTTCTCTGCGAGTGTCCGTCCCATCGGATTCCCTCCAGCCGGCCGCTCTGCCGGCCTTCTCGTGATCGTCGAGGTCTTGTCCCGTGCCGCCCTGTGAGGCTCGCTTGGAGTCGCGACCTGCACGCCGGACCGTCCAGAATGCGGACACCGTGGTGGGGTGCCGCCCTGGGTGTCTCCCGGGCTGCTGACTCCAAGAGTGGCGCTTTTCCCGGAAGATTGAACTTGCGTCTCGCTGATTGAGACTGCAGTATCGAGACATGGACAACACTAGCGGCGTCGGCGTTCTCGACAAGGCCGCTCTGGTGCTCAGCGCACTGGAGTCGGGCCCCGCCACGTTGGCGGGGCTGGTCGCCGCCACCGGTCTGGCACGGCCCACGGCCCACCGGCTCGCCGTCGCACTCGAACACCACCGCCTGGTCACCCGTGACATGCAGGGCCGCTTCATCCTCGGCCCCCGGCTCGCCGAGCTGTCCGCCGCCGCCGGCGAGGACCGGCTGCTGGCCGCCGCCGGCCCGGTGCTGACGCACCTGCGGGACGTGACCGGCGAGAGCGCCCAGCTCTACCGCCGCCAGGGCGAGATGCGGATCTGCGTGGCCGCCGCCGAGCGGCTGTCCGGTCTGCGCGACACCGTGCCGGTGGGCTCGACGCTGCCGATGAAGGCCGGGTCCGCCGCGCAGGTCCTGCTCGCCTGGGAGGAGCCGGAGCGCCTGCACCGCGGCCTCCAGGGCGCCCGCTTCACCGCCACCGCGCTCAGCGGCGTGCGCCGCCGCGGCTGGGCCCAGTCCATCGGCGAGCGCGAGCCCGGCGTCGCCTCGGTCTCCGCCCCCGTCCGCGGCCCGTCCAACCGGGTGGTCGCGGCGGTCTCCGTCTCCGGCCCGATCGAGCGGCTCACCCGCCACCCCGGCCGGATGCACGCCCAGGCCATCATCGAGGCCGCGAACCGCCTCACCGAGGCGCTCCGCCGCACCTGATCCGACTCGGCCCCGCCCCGCCCTCCCGTCCCCCGGCCGGGAGGGCGGTCGCGCGTCCGGGCCGGGCGGGTGCAGGGACGGGGACGCCTGCGGAGGCGGCGGGACGGACGGGGACGGAACCGCGGGAGGCGGAAACGCAGAAAAGCCCCGGTTTCCCGGAGCTTGCGCTGTGGAGCTTTTCTTGGCTGGGGTACCAGGACTCGAACCTAGACTAAATGAACCAGAATCACTCGTGCTGCCAATTACACCATACCCCATAAGTACCCCCGACCGGATTCGAACCGGCGCTACCGCCTTGAGAGGGCGGCGTGCTAGGCCACTACACAACGGGGGCCCGAATGAGCGAGTACCCCCGACCGGATTCGAACCGGCGCTACCGCCTTGAGAGGGCGGCGTGCTAGGCCACTACACAACGGGGGCGGGACTCATTCGTTCTGCAATTGTCAAAATTGCGTACCCCCGACCGGATTCGAACCGGCGCTACCGCCTTGAGAGGGCGGCGTGCTAGGCCACTACACAACGGGGGCTTACCTGCAGTGATACTGCGCTGGGGTACCAGGACTCGAACCTAGACTAACTGAACCAGAATCAGTCGTGCTGCCAATTACACCATACCCCACCAGAGTTCAACCCCTCTGCGGGGTCTTCCTCGGTGTCTTGCGCCTCCCTGCCCGGGCGGCGCAGAAAGAACATTACCCGACGCCCCGCCCCGCTCCAAAATCGATAACCGCAGGCAGCGCGCCGGACACCTGCGGGCCAGGTCAGCGACATGGCCCGCAGGTGCCCCGCGGGTGTCCGGCGGGCGGCCCGGGAAGGGCCGGGTCCGGCCCGGGGGGCCGGCTCAGGAGGCCGGCAGGAGCTCCAGGGCGGTGAGCAGCCGGCGCAGCGTCTCCTCGCGGCCGAGCAGTTCCATCGACTCGAACAGCGGCGGGGAGACCCGGCGCCCGGTCACCGCCACCCGCAGCGGGGTGAAGGCGAACTTCGGCTTGATGCCGAGGCCGTCCACCAGGGCGGCGCGCAGCGCGGCCTGGATCGGCTCGGGGGTGAAGTCGGGCAGCGCGGTGAGCGCCTCGACCGCGGCCGCCAGCACCGGGCGGGCGTCGGCGGTGAGGACCTTGGCGGCGTCCTCGGGGTCGACGGCGAAGTCCGCGGGGGCGACGAACAGGAAGCCGGCCATGGTGACGATCTCGGAGAGGACCACCATCCGCTCCTGGGTGAGCGGGGCGACCTTCGCCAGCAGGTCGAGCTGCTCGGCGGTGGGCTCGGCCGGGAGCAGGCCGGGGGCCTGGAGGTAGGGCACCAGGCGCTTGACGAACTCCTCGGGGGCGAGGCGGCGGACGTGCTCGGCGTTGATGTGCTCGGCCTTCTTGAGGTCGAAGCGGGCCGGGTTGCCGTTGACGTCGGCGAGGTCGAAGGCGGCGACCATCTCGTCGATGTCGAAGATGTCGCGGTCCTCGGCGAGCGACCAGCCCAGCAGGGCCAGGTAGTTGAGCAGGCCCTCGGGGAGGAAGCCGCGCTCGCGGTAGAGGTTGAGCGAGGCCTGCGGGTCGCGCTTGGAGAGCTTCTTGTTGCCCTCGCCCATCACGTACGGCAGGTGGCCGAAGCGCGGGGTGGTGCCGTTGCCGACGCCGATGTCGGCCAGGGCGGCGTACAGGGCGATCTGACGGGGCGTCGAGGAGAGCAGGTCCTCGCCGCGTAGGACGTGGGTGATCTCCATCAGGGCGTCGTCGACCGGGTTGACCAGGGTGTACAGCGGGGCGCCGTTGGCCCGGACGATGCCGTAGTCGGGGACGTCCTTCGGGTCGAAGGAGATCGGGCCGCGGACCAGGTCGTCGAAGGCGAGGGTGGTGTCGGGCATCCGGAAGCGCAGGATCGGCTGCCGGCCCTCCTGCTCGTAGACGGCGACCTGGTCGGCGGTCAGGTCGCGGCAGTGGCCGTCGTAGCCGGAGGGCTTGCCGGCGGCGCGGGCGGCCTCGCGGCGGGCGTCGAGCTCCTCGGTGGTGCAGTAGCAGGGGTAGGCGTGGCCGGCCGCGCGCAGGCGCTCGGCGACGTCGGCGTAGACGTCCATCCGCTGCGACTGGCGGTAGGGGGCGTGCGGGCCGCCGACCTCGGGGCCCTCGTTCCAGTCGAAGCCGAGCCAGCGCATCGCGTCGAGCAGCTGCCGGTACGACTCCTCGGAGTCGCGGGCCGCGTCGGTGTCCTCGATCCGGAACACCAGGGTGCCGCCGTTGTGCCGGGCGTAGGCCCAGTTGAACAGGGCGGTGCGGACCAGGCCGACGTGCGGGTTGCCGGTCGGGGAGGGGCAGAAGCGGACCCGGACGCCGGGGTTCTTCCCCGGCGCGGAGCCGCTGATGTCTGCACTAGTCACGCTCGCTGCTTCCTTCATCGCTTGACGACCTTGTTGGAGAGGGTGCCGATGCCTTCGACGGAGACGGCGACCTCGTCGCCGATGTTCAGGGGGCCGACGCCGGCGGGGGTGCCGGTGAGGATGACGTCGCCCGGGAGCAGGGTCATCGCCTCGGAGACGTGCACGATCAGCTCGGCGACCGAGCGGACCATCTGGGAGGTCCGGCCGGCCTGGCGGAGCTCGCCGTTGACGGTGCAGGTGACGGCCAGGTCGGCGGGGTCGAGGTCGGTCTCGATCCACGGGCCGAGCGGGCAGGAGGTGTCGAAGCCCTTGGCGCGGGCCCACTGGCCCTCGCGCTGCTGCACGTCGCGGGCGGTGACGTCGTTGGCGCAGGTGTAGCCGAAGACCACCTCGGGGACGCGCTCGATCGGCACCTCGCGGCACATCCGGCCGATCACCACGGCGAGTTCGGCCTCGTACTGCACGTCCGAGGAGAACGGCGGGTAGGCGACGGACTCGGTGGGGCCGATGACGGCGGTGGAGGGCTTGAAGAAGGTCAGCGGGACGGCCGGGACCTCGTTGCCCAGCTCGGCGGCGTGCGCGGCGTAGTTGCGGCCGACCGCGACGACCTTGCTGGGGAGCATCGGGGCGAGGAGCCGGACGTCCCGCAGGCGGTGGGTCTCGCCGGTCGGCTGCGGGGTGCCGAAGGGGTGGCCGGCCAGGGTGTGCACCACCAGCGAGTCGGGTTGTGCGGCGTCCCCCTCGATGATGCCGAAGGAGACCGAGCCCGCCGCGGGGCTCCCTTCACGGACGGAGAACCTGGCGATACGCACAGCCCTGCAACCTCTCGGTTCGTCGGCCGCCCGGACGCTCCCGGACGGTGGCCGGGCCCGCAGTACCGGGCCCGGCTCGTGCCACCAGGTTATCGGCGCGGCGACCGCGCCCGCCGCAGGCGGGGGCCGGGGCAGCGGTCAGCGGACGGTGCGGCGCGGGTTGGCCGTGCTGGCCGGGAGGGTGGCGGCGTAGGCGCGCGGGGTGCGGGGGGCCGCGAAGCCGGGCAGCTCGGAGAAGTCCGCGACGGAGGCCAGGGTGGTGCGGCGCGGGTTGGCCGTGGAGCCGGTGCTCGGGGTGGTGCCGGTGGCCTGCTCGGTCGTGTCGGACATGTGCGTCAGCACCCTTGTTTCGCTCGAACGGACTTTTGCGATTTTGCGCGGGCCCACCGCTGGGCAGGCTCAGATCAACCCTGCCAGGTTAGGGAGCCCATTCCACAGCGGCCGTGACCAAAGCTACACATTCGACTGTGATTTTGCTCACAATTGTCGGACCAAAGGGGGCGGAGGTGACGATTCCGGACCAATGCCGGAGTGCACCATTAGGGATATCCCGGACATTCCACGCACAAATCGATCTTGACGTTCATTGACCCGCTCGCGTCAAGTGTCCGAAAAGGACCGTATTCCCCGGCCGATGCACCACGGAACGTGAGACGCCGCGCGCGGAGGGTGGCCCAGGACACCGTGTCGTAACGGCCCTTGTTGGACTTCCCCCGCTGTGCTGGAATGCCACGGAAAAACTCGACACCGCCCTATCTCCGCACCGGCGGGGAAGGGCGCCCGGTCCAGAGGTTGCGACGCCAGTGCAGGGACGTTTCAAGAGGGGCAGCGGCGCCGCGGGTGACCCGGAGTCGCGGGAGCCCATGGCCGGCCCCCACCAGGCCGCACCGGCGACGACGGGGCAGGGCGAGCGGCCCTTCGGCGCCCCCGCCGAACCCGCCGCCGACACCGGTGCGCCGGGCGCGAACAGCGCGCCGCACGACCAGGGCGGCGACACGCCTGCCGACAGCAAGAGCCGCCGCGCCAGACTCCGCGGCACGCTGAACCGCCGCCGGGCCACCGGCCTGAGCCGCTTCGCCATGCGCAACTGGCGGATCCGCACCCGCCTGATCGCGCTGCTCTTCCTGCCCGTGATCGTGGCGCTGGTCTTCGGCGGCCTGCGCGTGCAGAGCTCGATGGAGAACTCCCGCGAGCTCTCCCAGATGAGCGACCTGGCCGAGCTGGCCCGGACCGCGACCGACCTCGCCGACGCCCTGCAGACCGAGCGCGACATCGCGGCCGGCCCGGTGGCGCACGGCGGCGACGCGGACACCGACAAGGACATCCAGCAGGCGTACGCCGACAGCACCGCGCTCTCGAAGAAGTTCAACGCGGCCGCCGACAAGTTCGACAACCTCGACCTGGCCGGCTCCAAGACCCTGCTGCTGCAGGTCCGCAAGGACCTCAACTCGCTCCCCCGGGCCCGCAAGGGCGCGTTCAAGGACGCCAACAACATCCAGGCCACGATCACCAACTACAACGTGATCATCAACGACCTGATCGGCGCCGCCCAGGACATCGCGATCACCTCGAACTCCGCCGAGCTGGTCAAGTCCACCCGCACCCTGTACCAGTTCTCGCTGGCCAAGGAGGCCAGCTCGATGCAGCGCGCGCTGATCTCCGCCGCGCTGGCCCAGGACCCGCCGAACTTCTCCGCCTCCGACGAGACCTTCGGCGTCCGCCTGCGGGCCGCCGAGGACAACGCGATGGAGAACTTCACCGCGCTGTACGGCGAGGGCCCGGCCCGCTCGCTGCGCTCCTCGATGAGCTACAACAAGGTGGTCGCCGAGGCCGACCGGTTCGCCCAGGCCGTCCTCAACCCCAACGGCATCAAGCAGACCGACGGCGTCAGCTACCAGCAGTGGTACGAGGAGTCCACGGCCAAGATCAACGCCGAGCGGACCATCGAGAAGAAGCTGCTGGAGGACCTGAACGGCAAGGCCCAGCAGCTCCAGTCCGACGCCGACACCCAGTCGGTCATCAACGCCTCGCTGGTCGGCCTGGTGCTCATCGTCGCCATCGCCGGCGCCGCCCTGGTGGCCCGCTCGATGGTGCGCTCGCTGACCCGCCTGCAGACCTCCGCCGAGGACGTCGCCGAGCGCCGCCTGCCGGAGCTGGTCAAGACCCTCTCCGAGAGCGACCCGCACGACGTCGACGTCACCGTCGAGCCGGTCGGCGTCGACTCCGCCGACGAGATCGGCCACGTGGCGCACGCCTTCGACATGGTGCACCGCGAGGCGGTCCGACTGGCCGCCGAGCAGGCGCTGCTGCGCGGCAACATCAACGCGATGTTCACCAACCTCTCGCGCCGCAGCCAGGGCCTGATCCAGCGCCAGCTGTCGCTGATCTCCGAGCTGGAGAGCCGCGAGGCCGACCCGGACCAGCTGGCCTCGCTGTTCAAGCTCGACCACCTCGCGACCCGCATGCGCCGCAACGGCGAGAACCTCCTCGTCCTCGCGGGCGAGGACCCGGGCCGCCGCTGGACCCGCCCCGTCCCGCTGGTCGACGTGCTGCGCGCCGCGGCCTCCGAGGTGGAGCAGTACGAGCGCGTCGAGCTGGCCTCGGTGCCCACCGCCGAGGTGGCCGGCCGGGTCGTCAACGACCTCGTCCACCTGCTCGCCGAGCTGCTGGAGAACGCCACCTCGTTCTCCTCCCCGCAGACCCGGGTCCGGGTCACCGGCCACGCGCTGCCGGACGGCCGGGTGCTGATCGAGATCCACGACACCGGCATCGGCCTGTCCCCCGACGACCTCGCCGACATCAACGAGCGCCTCGCCAACCCGCCGGTCGTGGACGTCTCCGTCTCCCGCCGGATGGGCCTGTTCGTGGTCGGCCGGCTGTCGCTGCGGCACGGCATCCGGATCCAGCTCCGCCCGTCCGACTCCGGCGGCACCACCGCGCTGGTCATGCTCCCGGTCGACGTCACCAACTCCGCCGAACGGCGCGGCAACCGGCCCGGTGCGGGCGCCGGGGCCGGGCAGGCCGGCGGCAAGCAGCAGCGCGGCCTGGCGCCGACGCCGCGCCAGCAGGGCCGCCCGGCGGGCGACCTGCCCGGCGGGCGCACCCCGCTCGGCCAGTCCGGTCCGCAGGACCCCGCGGGCCGTCCCCAGCTGGGCCAGGGCCCGGCCGGCGGCAGCCCCGACCTGTTCTCCCCCGCCGGTGCGCCCGGCGGCCCGGGTGCGCCGCGGCGCGCGCCGGGCGGGCCCGGCGCGTCCGGCGGCCAGCCGGGCGACGGCGGGTTCGGCCCGGGCGGCGCGTTCGGCACCGGTACGGCCCAGGGCGGCCGCACCGGCGGACTGCCGACCCGTTCGGTCGGCCAGTCGCTGCGCGAGAACCCGGGACCGGGCGGGCCAGGCCCGTCGGCCCCGGCCGGTCCGGGCGCGGGTGCGCCCGCCGGTGGCGGCCTGCCGCCGCGCCGGGTGCCGGGCGCCTCGGGGGCCCCGGGCGTCCAGGGCGGTCCGGGCTTCCCGGGCGGCCCCGGCGGCGGTCTGCCGCCGCGGCGTCCGCAGCCGGGCCGACCGGGTCAGCCGGGTCAGCCCGGTCAGCCGCCGGTGGGCGGTCCGCAGGGCCAGCGCCGTCCGCAGGGGCCGCAGGGCCCGCAGGGCGGCCCGCAGCAGGGCCAGCAGCGTCCGGGCGGCGAGCCGGCCCAGCACCACGGGCGGGCCGAGCAGCCGCAGCGCCGTCCGCTGCCGCCGCAGCAGCCGGCCGCGCCGCTGGAGGCCGCTCCGACCGAGCAGTCCGGCGGGTTCGCCCGGCCGCGGTTCGAGGCGTCCGACATCGACCCGCGCGATCCGCTGGGCCTCGGCCTGGTGGAGCCGGTGCTGCCGGACCCGGTGGGCCAGGGCGTCCCGCCGCGGCCGCCGCAGTCCCAGCAGCAGCCGCAGCAGCCGCAGTTCGCGGAGCGTCCGCAGCCGATGGCGCTGCCGACCGCCGGCGACCGGCCGTCCGGGCCGGGGGCGCAGGCCGCTCCGGCACCGGGCCGCGAGCAGCTCCGACCGCGTCCGTCGTACCAGCCGCAGCGCCCCGGCACCTCCGCGCCGGGCTTCGTCGAGCAGGGGCCGCAGGCCGAGCGGCAGCGTCCGCAGGGCGAGCCGGTCGAGCGGCAGCGTCCGCAGGCGCCGGGCCCGCAGTCCCAGGGCCTGCCGCAGCGTCCGGCCGCGCCGCAGCGCCCGACCGGTCCGCAGGGCCAGCCGTTCCAGGGCGGCCAGCCGTTCCAGGGTGGTCAGCCGGGGCAGGGCCGACCGCAGCAGCAGCCGCAACCGCAGCAGCAGCGCCCGGCGGCGCCGTTCGGCGCTGCTCCGGCGGGCGGCCCCGCGCTGGAGCCGCAGGGCGACCCGGACGCGCCGTGGCGCTCGTCGGCGAACGACGAGCGCTGGCGCCGGGCCGAGCAGATGCGCGAGCCGCAGACCGACGGCCTGACCACCTCGGGGCTGCCGCGCCGCACCCCGCAGGCCAACCTGGTCTCCGGCAGCGCCGAGGCCAGCCCGCTGACCGGTCCCCAGGTCTCGCGCAGCCCCGAGGAGGTGCGCGGCCGGCTGACCAACCTGCGCCGCGGCATCCAGCAGGGCCGCCAGGCCGGGACGCAGCAGCCGGGCTTCGGCGGTCCCGCGTCGCAGCAGCGGCCGGGCTTCGACTTCGGCGGGACGTCCGAGGGCTACCGGGGAGCCCGTGGCGGGCGGTCCGACGTCGATGGCAACAACGGCTTCGGCCCCGAGCACCAGGAGCGTTGAGTTGATCCAGATGAGCCAGGCCGCACAGAACCTGAACTGGCTGATCACCAATTTCGTGGACAACACCCCCGGGGTGTCCCACACCGTGGTGGTCTCCGCCGACGGTCTGCTGCTGTGCATGTCCGAGGGCTTCCCCCGGGACCGCGCCGACCAGCTGGCCGCCGTCGCCTCCGGACTGACCTCGCTGACCTCCGGCGCCAGCCGCATCTTCGAGGGCGGCGAGGTCAACCAGACCGTCGTGGAGATGGAGCGCGGGTTCCTGTTCCTGATGGCGATCAGCGACGGTTCCTCGCTCGCGGTGCTCGCCTCGCCGGACTCCGACATCGGTCTCGTCGGCTACGAGATGGCCCTGCTGGTCGACCGGGCCGGCGCGGTGCTCACGCCGGCCCTGCGGGCGGAGCTCCAGGGCAGCCTGCTGCACTGACCGGTCCCACCCGATCCACGACTCCTTCGCACCACCCTCACCGCGCCGGACCCGACCCGACCCCGGGTCCGGCGCTCCCACCCCAGGTCCTCGCCGCACGGTGGCTGACAGCCCGTCAGTCAACGGCCCCCGCGGGCTCCGGCCGCGACGACTGCAGCACAAGGAGGACGCATGACCCCGCCCCCGACACCCGCCGGCGCGTACGGCAACGGGTACGGAAACGGCTACGGCGGCCAGCAGGCCGGCGGGTACGGCGGCCAGCAGTCGGACGGCTACGAGCAGCAGCCGCTGGTCCGCCCGTACGCCATGACCGGTGGACGCACCCGCCCCCGCTACCAGCTGGCCATCGAGGCGCTGATCTCGACCACCGCCACCACCGCTCCGGGCGGGCTGCTCCCCGAGCACGCCCGCATCGTGTCGCTGTGCCGCGAGGTCAAGTCGGTCGCCGAGATCTCCGCGCTGGCAGGTGTCCCGCTCGGGGTCGCCCGCATCCTCGTCGCAGACCTGGCGGAAGCCGGTCTGGTCGCCATCCACCAGCCCGCCGCCGCGGGCGAGTCGGGCGGTACGCCTGACGTCACGCTGCTCGAAAGGGTCCTCAGTGGACTTCGCAAGCTCTAACGCGGCCGCCGCCCCCAGCCGCGCCACCACCTCCGCCAAGATCGTCG
>NZ_JBIVXY010000021.1:0-78709 GCF_044769485.1 Kitasatospora sp. NPDC090308
GCGGTCACCCGGACGCACCCGGCGCTGCTCGTGACGGAGCAGGTGACCCGCGCCCGCGCCGAACTGTCGACGGACTGCCGCACCGCGCACCCGCGAGATCGCCGAGCGGCTCTTCCTCAGCCCCCGCACGGTGGAGACCCACCTGTCCCGCGTCTACCGCAAACTCGACGTCCCGTCCCGGCTCGCGCTGTCCGACCTCCTGCGCCGGACCGGGTGACCGGTCGGCCGGTCGTTCGGCGGTCGTTCGGCGGTCGTTCGGTCGGCTAGCGCCTCGCGCGGCGGCGGGCCAGCAGTCCGCCGAGTGCGGCGCCGACCAGCAGGGTGACCAGGAGGACCAGCCACAGCGGGAGGGTGACGGTGGGAATCCACAGCCGGATGCGCACCGAGGCGGTGTTCACCGCGATGAACCAGATCGCCAGCACGCCGAGCACCAGGAAGGCGATCGTCCTGATGCGCACGTCGCGGCCGCCGACCGTCATCGAGGACGGCCGGCCCGCGCTGTTCCTGTTGTCAGCCATGCGGCCCATTATGTGAGCGATGTCGCGATTCGGCCCGTCGGCGGCAGGTGCCCGAGGCTCCGGCGCGCACCCGCCCCCGCCCGCGCCCGTCCGCCCCCGGCGCGCCGGTTCCGGCCGGTCCGGTGCGCTGCCTACGGTGGGGTGGTGACAGATCGTCGACGCAACGGGTACCTGGGGGCGGCGGGCACGTTCGCCGTCTGCATGGCCGGCACCACGCTGCCCACCCCGCTGTACGGGCTGTACCAGGAGCGGATCGGGTTCTCCGAGCTGATGGTGACGGTGGTGTTCGCCGTCTACGCGCTCGGGGTGATCGGCGTGCTGCTGCTGTTCGGCAACGTCTCGGACGCGGTGGGCCGCCGCCCGGTGCTGCTGTGCGGGCTGGCCTGCGCGGGTGCCAGCGCGGTGGCCTTCCTGGCCGAACAGGGCCTGGCCTGGCTGTTCGCGGGCCGCCTGCTGTCGGGCTTCGCGGCGGGCCTGTTCACCGGCACCGCCACCGCGTACGTCCTGGAGCTGGCCCCGCCCGAACGCCGGGCCAGGGCCGGTTTCGTGGCGACCGCCGCCAACATGGGCGGCCTGGGCTGCGGGCCGTTGCTGGCCGGGCTGCTCGCCCAGTACGCGCCGGGGCCGCTGGTCCTGCCGTTCGCCGTCCACCTGGCCCTGCTGGTGCTCTCCTGGGCGGTCGCCTGGGCGCTGCCGGAGACCGTCGACGGGGCCCGCCCGCTGCGCACCGCCCGGCCCCGCCGGCCCGCGCTGCCGGCCGAGGTGCGCGGGGTGTTCGTGCCCGCCGCGATCGCGGCGTTCGCCGGGTTCTCGCTGCTGGGCGTGTTCACCTCGGTCAGCCCGGCCTTCCTCGCCGAGGACCTGGGGGTGCGCAACCACGCCGCGGTCGGCCTGATCGTCGCCGCCGCGTTCTTCGCCTCCACCGTCGGCCAGCTGCTGGTGCCCCGGCTCGGTGCCCGGCGGGCGATCCCGCTGGGCTGCCTGGTGCTGATCGGCGGCCTCGGCCTGCTCGCCCTCTCGCTCGCCACCGCCACCCTCGCCCCGCTGGTGCTGGCCGCCCTGGTCGGCGGCGCCGGGCAGGGCATGGCGCTGCGCGGCGCGGTCGGCGAGGTCGCGGACGCCGCCCCCGCCCGGCACCGGGGCGGCGTGCTCTCCGCCCTGTTCGTGGTCGCCTACCTGGGCATCTCCATCCCGGTGATCGGCGTCGGCCTGCTGTCCGGCCCGCTCGGCCTGGCCGACGCCGGACTGGTCTTCACCGCCTGCATGGCCGCCCTCGCCGCCGCCTCCGGCGCCTTCCTGCTGCGCCGCGCCCGCTCCTCCCCCGCCGCCTGATCTGACGTCATGTCCCGCTGGCACCAACCCACTTGGCTCCCGGATGCGACGCTCCCGACCCGTTCGCACCCGTACGGCGACCCCGGCCGGAACGGACCGGCCCGGCCGGATCGGGGCGGCCGGACCGGGGGGCGGCGCTGCTTGCGACGGCGGCACCGGCACCGGCGGGCGCGCTGCCCGTCAGGCCGCCGTGACCGACTGCGGGAAGGCGAAGACCCCGTCGGGGTCGTAGCGGCGGGCGGCCCGCTGGAGCCGCGGCAGGTTCGGGCCGTAGTAGGCGCGGCCCCAGTCGGGCAGGGTGGCGTCGATGTAGTTGACGTACGCGCCGGGGGCACCGAGCCGGGCGAGGCCGTCGCGGATCTCGTCGACGGTGGCGCGGACCCGGTCCTCGGTGGCGGGGGTGGCGCCCGCGTAGACCTGGGCGCTGGCGAGCGAGCCGCGGTGCGGGAAGGCCGTCGCGTCGGGGGCGAGTTCGGCGACCGCGCCGCCGAGCGAGTCGAGCAGCAGGTCGACGCCGGTGCGGCCGGTCATCAGCTCGGTGAGCCGGGCCGGGTCCACCGGCCCGGGGCCGAGCATCCGGGAGACCGCGACGAAGCCGGTGCGGGTCAACCGTCCGCCCTCCCAGGTGGGGTGGCACTGGGCGACGGTGTCGTTGGCGCAGCCCGCCATGAACTTCATCGCGCCCAGGTAGTCCTTGGCGGCGACGGTGCGGCCGGTCGGCTGGGTGCCCGCCGCGCGCACCAGGCGGTCGATCTGCCGGTTCGCGCCGTCCGGGTCGCCGACCCAGCAGCCGACGACCTTGCAAGTGGGCGGGTTGCCGCCGGAGATCTGGCAGCTGGCCCAGAGTTCGGGCGGCGCATCGGCGACCCACTGCTGCCAGGCGCCGAGCACCTGCGGGACGGAGCCGGCCGGGAAGGGCAGGACGAAGACGGTCAGACCGGGCGCGGGCGGGGTGTCGAAGGTGAACCGGGTGACCACGCCGAAGTTCCCGCCCCCGCCGCCGCGCAGCGCCCAGTGCAGGTCGGGTTCGTGCTCGGCGTCGGCGGTCAGCACGCAGGAGTCGGCGGTGACGACCTCGGCGGCGGTGAGCCGGTCGCAGGTCAGGCCGTACTTGCGGGCCAGCACCCCGATGCCGCCGCCCAGGGTGAGGCCGCCGATGCCCACGGTGGGGCAGGACCCGCCGGGCAGCAGCCGGCCGGCGGCGGCCAGGCCCGCGTAGACCTCGATCAGCCGGGCGCCCGCGCCGACCTCGGCCCTGCCGTCGGGGTCGACCCGGACGGTGTTCAGCGCGCGCAGGTCGATCACCAGGCCCCGGTCCGGGATGCTGTAGCCGAGGTAGCCGTGGCCGCCGCTGCGGGCGGCGATCGGGAGGCCGTGGCCGCGCGCCACGTCCAGGCAGGCCCGGACGTCGTCGGCGGAGGCGCACTTGGCGACCGCGCCGGGGAGTTGGCCGTCGTTCAGTTCGTTGAAGCCGAGCCGCGCCGTCCCGTACCCGGGGTCGGCGGGCAGCACCAGCCGGTCGCCGAGCCGTTGCCGCAGCGCCTGCCAGTCCGGCGGCGCGGCCCGCCACCCGCGTTGGCGGGGCGGGAACGCCCGCACCGAGCCCGCGTCCGCGCCGGAGGCCGGACCCGAACCCGGGCCCGCACCCGCACCCCGGTCCTGCGCGCGGGCCGGGGAGACGCCCGCCGCGAGCCCCGCCCCCAGTGCTCCGCCCACGGTCAGAAAACGACGACGGTCCATTGTCACGACGCACCTTCCTCCCCCGCGCCGGGCGCACGGAGGCTCTGCGCCGATCGTCACGCCCCGCCCCGCCGCCGCCCGGCCGCGGCCCGCCGGAGTGCGTCCGATGGCCCAGCGCGCGTCCGCGCGCGCACGACGCCCCGCCGGGCTCCGCGCGCCGGGGGCTGCCGGCCGGAGCGCCGACCCGAGCCGGTGGACGCGCCGGGCAGCAGGCACAATCGCCGGTATGCGTACTCTTCTCGTCATCGGCATCGGCGCGGGCGACCCCGACCACCTCACCCTGGAGGCGGTCAAGGCGATCGGCCGCACCGACGTGTTCCTGCTGCTCGACAAGCCGGAGGAACGGCAGGACCTGATGCGGCTGCGGCGGGAGATGATCGCCGAGCACGGCCGGGCCGGGCACCGGGTGGTCGAGCTGGTGGACCCGGCGCGGGACCGGTCGGCGGCCGGGTACGCGGAGGCGGTCGAGGAGTGGCGGGAGCGGCGGGCCGACCTGGTGGAGCGGGCCGTGGCCGAGGAGCTCCCGGACGGCGGGACGGGCGCGCTGCTGGTGTGGGGCGACCCGTCGCTGTACGACAGCGTGACCGCCGTGCTGGACCGGGTCCTGGCGCGCGGGCGGACCGGGTTCGGGTACACGGTGGTGCCCGGCGTCAGCAGCGTCTCGGTGCTGGCGGCCCGCCACCGCACCACGCTGACCCGCACCGCGCGGCCGGTGCGGATCACCACCGGGCGGCGGCTGGCCGCCGAGGGCTTCGGGCCGGGCGCCGAGGACGCGGTGGTGATGCTGGACGGGCAGGCCGCGTTCACCGCCATCGACCCGGCGGGCGTGCACATCCACTACGGGGCGTACCTGGGCACCGAGGACGAGATCCTGGTCTCCGGCCCGCTGGCCGAACAGGCCGACCGGATCGCCGAGTTGCGGGCCGAGGCCCGGGCCCGCAAGGGCTGGATCATGGACAGCTACCTGCTGCGCCGCACCGACGGCTGAACACCGCCCGGGCACCGGCTGACCACCGTCCGCCCGTCCGCCGTCCGCCCGCGCGTCCCACGGACCGGACAGCTGCCGCACTTCGCACCGGAGAACGCCCGGTCCGTTCTACACTGGCCGCGCAACTGGTTCGCCCTGTCCGCCAGGCAGGGCGTCGCAAGAGGGAACCCGGTGGGAATCCGGGACTGCCCCGCAGCGGTGAGTGGGAACGACCGCCGTCATACGCACTGGGTCCGGACGGGCCTGGGAAGCGACGGCCAGTAGGTGCCCGGGAGCGTCGAGCCTCCCCGGGCGGGCCCGCGAGTCCGAAGACCTGCCCGTTGCCCGGGTGCGACCGTTCGCACCCGGTGACCGGTGACCTCGAGGGCGGGTCGGTACGGACACCAGGCGGGCAGGCGCGGTCGAGCGCGGCACCGCCCGGTCTCGGCACCCTTCCGCGCCTCCTGTGCACCGGACCCAGGATCAAGGCTCGCGAGGAGAGTCCCCTTGACTGCGAAGTCCGTAGCCGCGGCAACCGTCCACGGATACCCCCGCCAGGGCGGGAACCGGGAACTGAAGAAGGCCGTCGAGGGCTACTGGCGGGGCACCGTCACCGCCGACGCGCTGCACTCCACCGCCGCCGAACTGCGCTGCGCCAACTGGCGGCAGCTGGCCGGCGCCGGCATCACCGAAGTCCCCACCGGCGACTTCTCGCTGTACGACCACGTGCTGGACACCACGGTCGCCGTCGGCGCGGTCCCGCCCCGGCACCGGGCCGCGTACCAGGCCGACCCGCTGGACGGCTACTTCGCGATGGCGCGCGGCACCCAGCAGGTGGCGCCGCTGGAGATGACCAAGTGGTTCGACACCAACTACCACTACCTGGTGCCGGAGTTGGGCCCGGACACCGTCTTCGCCGCGCACTCCGCCAAGCAGGTCGGCGAACTGCGCGAGGCGCTCGGCCAGGGCTACCGGGCCCGCCCGGTGCTGCTCGGCCCGGTCACCTACCTGCTGCTCGCCAAGCCCGCGCCCGGCGTGGCCGCCGACTTCGAGCCGCTCACCCTGCTGGACCGGCTGCTGCCGGTGTACGCGGAGCTGCTGGCCGACCTGCGGGCGGCCGGCGCCGGGTGGGTGCAGCTCGACGAGCCCGCGCTGGTGCAGGACCGCACCCCGGCCGAGCTGAACGCCGCCGCCCGCGCCTACCGGGAGCTGGGCGCGCTCACCGACCGCCCCAGGCTGCTGGTCGCCTCGTACTTCGACCGGCTCGGCGAGGCGCTGATCACCCTGGCCAAGGCCCCCGTCGACGGCCTGGCGCTGGACTTCACCGGCCCGGCGGCGGGCAACCTGACCGACCTGGCGGCCGTCGGCGGCCTGCCCGGCAAGCGGCTGGTCGCGGGGGTGGTCGACGGCCGCAACGTGTGGATCAACGACCTGGAGAAGTCCCTCGCCACCCTGGCGACCCTGCTCGGCCTGGCCGACACGGTGGACGTCGCCCCCTCCTGCTCACTGCTGCACGTCCCGCTGGACACCGCCGCCGAGCGCGACCTCGACCCGCAGATCGGCCGCTGGCTGGCCTTCGCCCGGCAGAAGGCCGCCGAGACCGCCCTGCTGGCCCGCGCCCTGCGCGAGGGCACCGCCGCCGTCACCGCCCAACTCGCCGCCAACCGGGCCGACCTGGCCTCCCGCGCGGCCTCCCCGATCACCCGCGACCCGGCGGTCCGGGCCAGGGCCGCCGCCGTCACCGAGGCCGACATCCGCCGCGACGCCCCGTACGCCGTCCGCGCCGCGGCGCAGAAGGCCCGGCTCGGCCTGCCGCTGCTGCCCGCCACCACCATCGGCTCCTTCCCGCAGACCGCCGAACTGCGCTCCGCCCGCGCCGAGTTGAACGCCGGACGGATCGACGCGGCGGACTACCGCAAGCGGATGGAGGCCGAGGTCCGCGAGGTGGTCGCCTACCAGGAGCGGGCGGGCCTGGACGTGCTGGTGCACGGCGAGCCCGAACGCAACGACATGGTGCAGTACTTCGCCGAGCAGCTCACCGGCTACCTGGCCACCCGGCACGGCTGGGTGCAGTCCTACGGCACCCGGTACGTGCGTCCGCCGGTGCTGGCGGGCGACATCTCCCGCCCGCACCCGATGACAGTCGACTGGTATCGCTTCGCGCAGGGCCTCACCGACCGCCCGGTCAAGGGCATGCTGACCGGCCCGGTCACCATGCTGGCCTGGTCGTTCGTCCGCGACGACCAGCCGCTGGCCGACACCGCCCGGCAGGTCGCCCTCGCCCTGCGCGACGAGGTGGCGGACCTGGAGGCGGCGGGCGCCGCCGTGATCCAGGTCGACGAGCCCGCGCTGCGCGAGACGCTGCCGCTGCGGCGCTCCGGCTGGCCCGCGTACCTGGACTGGGCCACCGACGCGTTCCGGCTCACCACCTCCGGGGTCCGCGCCGACACCCAGGTCCACACCCACATGTGCTACGCCGAGTTCGGCGACATCCTGCGCGCCATCGAGGAGTTGGACGCGGACGTGATCTCGCTGGAGGCCGCCCGCTCGCACATGCAGGTGGCGCGCGAACTCGCCGAGGCGGGCTACCTCGCCGAGGTCGGCCCGGGCGTGTGGGACATCCACTCCCCGCGCGTCCCCTCCCCCGAGGAGGCGCTGGAACTGCTGCGGGCCGGGCTGGCCGCGATCCCCGCCGAGCGCCTCTGGGTCAACCCGGACTGCGGCCTGAAGACCCGCGGTTGGACCGAGACCCGGGCCTCGATCGACAGCCTGGTCGCCGCCGCCCGCACCCTGCGGGCAGAACTGACCGGCTGACGTCCCGCCCGCGACGGACGGGACCGGAACGCCGACGGGCCGGCACGCACCGCATGCGGTGCGTGCCGGCCCGTCGGGCGCGCCGCTAGCGGGCGGCGGGGGCCGCCGTGGCGGTCGGCCCGGCGGTGCGGGCCGGCTTGGGCAGCAGGAGCCGCTCGGCCAGGTGACCGAAGAGCAGGCCGAAGGACAGCCAGAGGGTGAGCTGGATGGCCAGGGCCGCGACCCGGAACTGCCAGAGCAGGGTGGCGGAGAAGTCCTCGGGGACTTCGTTGATCGCGGGCAGCAGGACGTACCCGAGACCGATCAGCACGGCGTAGCCGAGCCCGGCCACGACCGTGGCGTTCCAGTTGCCCAGCCGCGGGGCGAGCTGCTTGCCGGCCACCACGGCGGCGACGGCGAGCAGCACGCTCAGCAGCATCATCAGGAAGTACAGGGTGGTGCGCTTGCCGATGGTGTCCGGGTCGCCCACCGACGGCGGGTTGGCCGGGTACTTGAGGAACGGGACGAGGTAGACGGAGGCCAGCGCCGCGCCGGAGAGCAGCAGGGCGGCGGCCCGGGGGCCGAAGCGGCCGGTGCGGCCGAGGGCGAAGCAGTACGCGAGGGCGGCGATGCCGCCGAGCGCGATGCCGTAGACCAGGATGCCGGTGGCCAGGCCCGCGGTGGACTGGAGGGTGCGGCTGACCAGTTCCTCGCCGTGCTCGTGGCTGTGGGAGTCCTCGAAGGCGATCGCGGCGTCCACCCGGGGTTCGCCGAGCAGGTAGGCCACGATCAGGGCGAGGACGCCCGCGCCGAGCCCGGCGAGCATGCCGCGGACCAGCAGGTTTCTGACGATGTGGGAATTCATGTGCGCGGGTGCTCGCTTCTTCTGCCGGAGCGGATCAGTGGCAGGGGAAGCCGAGCAGGTGCCGGCCGTCGTGCACCCACTCGTGCACGCTCTCGCCGGAGAGCAGCGAGGTGGCGCCCTGTTCGGCGCCGACGAAGTAGAGCAGGGTGAGCAGCAGGATGCCGAAGAAGACCGCCCAGGGCGCGATCGCCTTGACGGAGAGGGGGGTGATGGCCGGCGTGGCGGCGGGCGCTATGGGGTGAGCCATGGCCGTGTGACCTCCTTGCGGGAACTCGCGTCCCGGTCGTGTGGAGCAGGGTCGACGGAGGCGGGTCTGACTTCCCGTCGGCCGCCTGGGCGGCTCCGGGTTCACAGTGGCGCGACCGTGCCGGGCTCTCACCGGACTTCCACGCACCGTCGTTGATGTGGACTTGTTCGCCGAGAAGGTACCGTTCCCGGGCGGGCCCCGCCAGGGGCGCGGCACGCCATGCTACCAATGCGTGCACGAATGGTCCCCGGGAGGGAGGCGCTGTGGAGCTCCGGGTGATGTTGGTCGCACCGGCACCCGCCGGGTCGACGGCGGGCCGCCCCCCGACGCCCGGACGGTGTGCGCACGGTCGGTGCACGTCCGACCGGTGCGCGTCCGACCGGTGCGCGTCCGACCGGCGCGCGTCCGGCCGGTGGGCGTCCGGCCGGTGGGCGGCATGACCCCGGGAGTCCGAACGGTCCGGGTGGCCCTGATCGCCCCGGCGCTCGGCGCGGAGCTGCGCGGGGCGCGGTTCGGGGACGACCACCCGCTGACGGAGGCCGAACTGGCCCCGGCCCGCGCCCTCGCCGCGCCCCGGGCCGACCGCGTCCTGTCTGCGCCCTCTCCGCGCTGTCGGCAGACCGCCGGGGCGCTGGGCCTGGTTCCGGACGCCGTCGAGCCCGCGCTGGCGGACCTGGACGCGGGCGCCTGGCGCGGCCGTCCGCTCGCCGAACTCGCCGCCGCCGAACCGCGGTCGCTCGCCGCCTGGCTGTCCGACCCGGACTTCGCCCCGCCCGGCGGCGAGTCCGTCACCGCCCTGCTGGCCCGGGTCGGCCGCTGGCTGGACGCCCTGCCCGCCGACACCGGCCACCTGCTGACCGTCGCCGAACCGGCCGCCGTCCGGGCCGCCGTGGTGCACGCCCTGGCCCTGCCGCCCGCCGCGTTCTGGCGCCTGGACGTCGCCCCCCTCACCGCCACCCACCTCAGCGGACGCGCCGCCCGCTGGAACCTGCGCTGCGGCGCCCCCCTGACCGCAGCCACCTGACGGGCCATCAACTCCCTTGTCCCCCAAGGGGAGTGACGACCTTCGTCCACCGCGCCGGGCATTCGGCCGGCCGCCCTCCCCGCCGACCCGCACGGTCCGACCGCCCACCCGGCGCGCCGCCACCCCCCGCGCCACCCGGCGCGGCAGGTCAGGCGGTGCGCCCGGCGGTCGACCCCGCGGGTGCACCGGATCGGCCGGATCGGGCCGGTGCGTCGCCTAACACCCCCGAACCGTGACCTGACCGCGCGTCAATTCCCGCTCCGGTGCCGTATTGTCGCCGTCCTCAGCCGTCCTCAGCCGGACGCGGCCGTATCCGCCGTTCCGGGCGGGGGGACGTCCGGCCGTACGGGTCGGCGGGAACGACGGGAGGGACACGGGTGCGGACGCGGACACGGTCGACGGCGGTGCTTCCGACGGGGTGCGGCTGGTGACGGCCGTGGACGGCCTCCCGCCGGCGGCTGCCGAACCGGGCGCGGAGCAGCGGGAGTTCGCCGAGGAGCTGCGGGCGCTCTGCCGCGGCCTGGACGCCCCGGAGGTGGACGGTGTGGCCGCCCGCTGCGGACTGGGCCCGGACGCGCTCGCCGACTTCCTCGCGGCCGTGCGGATTCCGCCGTGGGAGTTCGTCGAGGCGTTGCTCGACACCCGGGTCGCCGCCCGCGCCGACGTCCCCGCGCCGGAGTGCGCCCGGGCGCGGCTGCGCCGGTCGCGGATGGCCGCGCTGCGGGTCGCCCGGCCGATCGGCCGGGCCGTCTGCCAGCTCGAAGGTCAACTGCACGCCGCCGAACGGGAGATGCAGGAGGCGGACGAGGAGGCCGAGCAGGCCGAACGAGCGCTGTCCCGCGACCGTCGGGCCCTCGCCGGGTCACCGCCCGCGCACCCCGGACACTCGGACGACCCTGAACACTCCGAAGACCCCGAACAGCCCGAGGACCCCGGACGCGCCGCCCTCGCCGAACGCGTCGCGCTGCTCGCCGAGCGGTCCGATCGGGCCCGCGAACAGTCCGCCCGGGCCGCGGCCCGCCACGCCCTGCTGCGCCGCCAACTCGCCCTGGTGGAACGCCAGCAGGGCACCACGGCCGCCCCGCCCGGACCCACCGGCGGCTCCCCGACGGACGGCGACGGCCACAGCGACGGGGACGGGGACGGACCGCCGCCGAAGATCCTGCTGGTGGACGA
Organism: Kitasatospora sp. NPDC090308; assembly: GCF_044769485.1. Classification (NCBI taxonomy): domain Bacteria; kingdom Bacillati; phylum Actinomycetota; class Actinomycetes; order Kitasatosporales; family Streptomycetaceae; genus Kitasatospora; species Kitasatospora sp. NPDC090308. Next base: position 10,663 of record NZ_JBIVXY010000021.1, read on the forward strand.
CCGCCGCGAGAACCTGGTCGTCCTGGAGGCCCTGCTCGGCCCGCACGGCCACCAGCTGGTCTCCGCGACCTCCGGCCCCGACGCGCTGCGCGCGCTGATGGAGCCGGACGGCTACGCCGCGATCCTGCTGGACGTGCAGATGCCCGGCATGGACGGCTACGAGACCGCCGCGCACATCCGGAGCCGGGCCCGCACCCGCGACATCCCGATCGTCTTCGTCACCGCCATCGGCAGTGGCCCCGACCACGCGATGCGCGCCTACGCCGCGGGCGGCGCCGACTTCATCCCCAAGCCGGTCGACCCCTGGGCGGTACGGGCGAAGGTCGCCTCCTTCGTCGAACTGCACCGCGCCCGCCCCACCGACAGCTGACCCCACCGGCCCCCTCCGGAAGGTTTCACCCGGTGCCGTTCCCCGCCCCGCGCCCCGCCCCGGGTTAGCGTGGCGCGGTGAACGACACCCAGACCGACCGCGGCGGCGCCCGGCCCGACGGCGACGGCGACGGCGACGGCCAGTACGACGGCCACTACGACGACGACGGCATGGTGCGGGTGCGCGGTGCCCGGGTGCACAACCTGCGGGACGTGTCGGTGGCCGTCCCGCGCGGCGCGGTGGTCGCGTTCACCGGCGTGTCCGGCTCGGGCAAGTCCTCGCTGGCCTTCGGCACGCTGTTCGCCCAGGCCCAGCACCGCTACCTGGAGTCCGTCTCGCCCTACGCCCGCCGCCTGCTGCGCCAGGTCGAGGCCCCGCAGGTGGACGCGGTGACGGGCATGCCCCCGGCCGTCGCCCTGGAGCAGCGCCGCTCCGTGCCGTCCTCCCGGTCCTCGGTCGGCACCATCAGCACCATGTCCAACCTGCTGCGGATGCTGCTCTCCCGCTGCGGCGACTACCCGCCGGGCGCGTCCCGGCTGGACTCCGACGCGTTCTCGGCGAACACCCCGGCGGGCGCCTGCCCGGAGTGCCACGGGCAGGGCGTGCTGCACCGGGTGACGGCGCGTTCGCTGGTGCCCGACGACTCGCTGTCGATCCGGCAGGGCGCCGTCGCGTCCTGGCCCGGCGCCTGGCAGGGCAAGAACCTGCGCGACATCCTGGGCGCGCTCGGCCACGACCTGGACCGGCCCTGGCGCGAACTGCCGGCCGCCGAACGGGAGTGGATCCTGTTCACCGACGAGCAGCCGGTGGTCACCGTCCACCCCGAGCGCGAGCCCGGCCGCGTCCAGCGCCCCTACCGGGGCAAGTACAGCAGCGCCCGCCGCCTGGTCCTGAAGTCCTTCGCCGAGTCCCGCAGCGAGGCCGCCCGCACCCGGGCCGCCGCCTTCCTGGAGCAGTCCACCTGCCCGAACTGCCACGGCCACCGGCTGCGCCCCGAGGCGCTGGCCGTCACCTTCGCGGGCCTGCCGATCACCGGCCTGGCCGCTCTCCCGGCCGCCCGCCTCGCCGACCTGCTGCGCCCGTACACCTCCGGGGACGGCCCCGCCGGGCTGATCACCGCCGACCTCACCGACCGCCTCACCGCCCTGTCCCGGCTCGGCCTCGGCTACCTCTCGCTCGACCGCGCCGCCCCCACCCTGTCCACCGGCGAGCTCCAACGCCTGCGCCTGGCCACCCAGTTGCGCTCCGGCCTGTTCGGCGTGGTGTACGTCCTGGACGAGCCCTCGGCGGGCCTGCACCCGGCCGACACCGAGGCGCTGCGGCGCGTCCTGGCCGAGCTGCGGGCCGCGGGCAACTCGGTGTTCGTGGTCGAGCACGACATGGCGGTGGTGCGCGGCGCGGACTGGCTGGTGGACGTCGGCCCGGCCGCGGGCTCCGGCGGCGGACGCGTCCTGTACAGCGGCCCGGTGGACGGCCTGCGCGCGGTGGACGACTCCGCCACCCGCCGCTTCCTGTTCGACCCGCCGCCCCCGCCGCCCTCCCGCAACCGCGCCCCCTCCGGGGTGCTGCGCCTGCGCGGCGTCACCCGGCACAACCTGCGCGGCGTCGACGTGGACGTGCCGCTGGGCGTGCTGACCGCCGTCACCGGCGTCTCGGGCGCGGGCAAGTCGACGCTGCTCGCCGCGGCGGCGGCCGAAGCCGCCGGCTCCTACCGCGTGGTGACCTTCGACCAGACCCCGCTGGGCCGCACCCCGCGCTCCAACCTGGCCACGTACACCGGCCTGCTGGACACCGTCCGCAAGCTGTTCGCCGCCACCGAGGAGGCGAGGGCGCGCGGCTACGGCGCGGGCCGGTTCTCCTTCAACGTGGCCGCCGGACGCTGCCCGACCTGCGAGGGCGCGGGCGCGATCGAGGTCGAGCTGCTGTTCCTGCCCACCGCGTGGAGCCCCTGCCCGGACTGCCACGGCAGCCGCTACAACCCGCGGACCCTGGAGATCAGCTACCGCGGCGCCACCATCGCCGACGTCCTCGCCCGCACCGTCGACGAGGCCGCCGCCTTCCTCGCCGACGTCCCGCCCGCGCACCGCGTCCTGACCACCCTCCAGCAGGTCGGCCTCGGCTACCTGCGGCTGGGCCAGCCCGCCCCCGAACTCTCCGGCGGCGAGGCGCAACGCGTGAAGCTCGCCGCCGAACTCCAGCACGCCCGGCGCACCCGCACCCTCTACCTGCTGGACGAACCCACCACCGGCCTGCACCCCGCCGACAGCGAGCGGCTCACCGCCCAGCTCCACCACCTGGTCGACGCGGGCGCCACCGTCCTGGTCGCCGAACACGACCTCGACCTGATCGCCGGCGCCGACCACGTCATCGACCTCGGCCCCGGCGGCGGCGACACCGGCGGCCGCGTCCTCGCCACCGGCACCCCCACCACCCTCGCCACCTCCCCCGGCAGCCGCACCGCCCCGTACCTGGCGGAGCGCCTCGGCCTGCCCTGACCTGCCGCTCCGACGGCCGACGGCCGACGGCAGGGGCCCGCGCGGTCGTCGCGCGGGCCCTTCGACTCCCTTTCCGGCAGGCTCAGTTGGCGAGGCTGAAGTCCCCGCCCACCGGGGCGGCGATCTTGTCGACGCCGGTCAGGGCGGTCAGCGTGGTGACGGGGGTGCTGCTCTCGGTGGTGGTGCCGTTGCCGAGTTGGCCGGAGCCGTTGGCGCCCCAGGAGTGGACGGTGTTGTCGCCGAGCAGCACGATGGTGTGCTCGCGGCCGCCCGCGACCAGTTGGACGCCCTTGATGCCGGGCACCGGGACGGGGGTGATGCGGTAGTCGGTGGTGCCGTCGCCGATCTGGCCGGAGGTGTTCTGGCCCCAGGACTTGAGCTTGTTGTCGCTGTCGGTGACGGCCAGGCTGTGGTTGCAGCCCGCGGCGATCTGCGAGACGCCGCCGAGCCAGATGCCCTGGGTGTCGACGGGCGTGTAGCGGTTGATGGTGCTGTTGTCGCCGAGCTGGCCGGTCGCGTTGTAGCCCCAGGCTTTGACGGCGTTGCCGCTGGTGGGCCTGGTGCCGCCGCTGGGCGGGCCGACCAGGGCCAGGTTGTGGTTGCAGCCGGCCGCGATCTTGGTGACGCCGGCGAGTCCGCCGACCGGGGAGGGTACGTTGCGGCTGGCGGAAGTGCCGTCGCCGAGTTGCCCGTTGATGTTGTAGCCCCAGGCCCAGACGGTGCCGTCCTCGCGCAGCGCGAGGCTGTGGTTGAGTCCGGCGGCGATCGCCACCACCTTGTTGAGTCCCTCGACCCGGACCGGGACGCTGCTGTCCGTGTTGGTGCCGTTGCCGAGCTGCCCGTAGTTGTTGCGGCCCCAGGCGACCACGGTCTGGTCGTCGAGCAGGGCGAGGCTGTGCCAGCCGCCGGCCGCGACGTCGCGGGCGCTGGAGAGGTTGACGACCTGTCCGGGCGCGTTGTGGCTGAACACGCTGCCGTCGCCGAGCTGCCCGGAGCCGTTGGCGCCCCAGGACTGCACGGTGCGGTCGGTGAGCAGCGCCAGCCCGTGCCCGGTGGCGGAGCCGCCGCCACCGGCGGCGATCTTGACGACCTCCGCGCTGGTCAGGCCGAGCACGGTGGTGGCGGTGGTGCGGAAGTCGGTCCAGGTGCCGTCGCCGAGCTGCCCGGACCGGTTGTTGCCCCAGGCCTTGAGCCGCTTCTCCTGCGCGTGCGCGGTCCCGGCGGGCACGGCGGTCAGGCTGAGCGCGGTGAGCGCGGCCAACCCGGCGGCGAGAGCGGGACGCAGGGCAGCAGGACGCAGGGCAGGACGCAGGGCGGGGCGCAGCCGGGCGCGGCGGGCGGCGGCGGACTGGGTGGACGTCATGGGGTGCCTTCCTCGGGTCCTCGATGGGGTGCGGTCAGCGCGCGAGGCTGAAGTTGCCGTTGCTCGGCGCGGAGATCAGGGAGACGCTGCCGGACTTGGCGAGCACCTGGACGGGGGTGTTGCGCTGGGTGGTGGTGCCGTCGCCGAGCTGGCCCTTGTCGTTCAGCCCCCAGGCCTGCACGGTGCCGTCGGCGAGCACGGCCAGGTTGTGCGCGGAGCCGGCGGCGATCGCCTCGACGCCGGAGACCCCGGGGACGGGCACGCTGGTGTTGCGCTGGGTGGTGGTGCCGTCGCCGATCTGCCCCTTGTCGTTGGCGCCCCAGGCGCGCAGCGTGTGGTCCTGGAGCAGGGCCAGGGTGTGGGCGGCCCCGGCGGACAGCTCGGTGACGTCGGTCAGCTCCTGCACGGGCACGGGGTAGGGCTTGTTGACGACGGTGTCGTCGCCGAGCTGGCCCTTGTCGTTGGCGCCCCAGGCGTAGACGTGGCCGTCGGCGAGCAGCGCGAGGGCGTGGCCGGCGCCCGCGGTGACGCCCTTGACGGTGGTCAGGCCGGGGATGGTCATCGCGGTGGTGCGGGTGGCGGGGGTGGGCGCGGGGACGGGCGCGGTGGAGCTGACGGGCACCGGGGTGACGCCGAGCTGGCCCTTGTCGTTGTTGCCCCAGGTCTTGACGGTGCCGTCCTTGAGCAGCGCCATGCTGAAGGTGTCCCCGGCGGCGATCGCCTTGACGTCGGAGAGCCCGGCGACGGTGACGGGCAGGTTGGTGTTGACGACGGTGCCGTCGCCGAGCTGGCCCTTGTCGTTGGCGCCCCACGCCTTGACGGTGCCGTCCTTGAGCAGCGCGAGGGCGTGCGAGCCGCCGGCCGCGACGGCCTCGACGCCGGTCAGTCCGGCGACCAGTCCGGGCACCGCCGCGTCCTCGGTGGCGCTGGTGGTGCCGTTGCCGAGCTGGCCCTTGTCGTTGCGGCCCCAGGCTTCGACGGTCCCGTTGCCGAGCAGCGCGAGCGCGAACCCGGTGACGGTGGTGCCGCTGGTGGTGCCGCCGGCGGCGATCCCGTTGAGCTCGGCCCCGGCCATGCCGACCACCGAGGCGGGGGTGAGCCGCTGGGTCTTGACGGTGCCGTCGCCGAGCTGCCCGTTGGCGTTGTTGCCCCAGGCGCGCAGCCGCAGGTCGTAGGCGGACGCGGTGCCGCCCGGCAGGGCGGTGGTGCACACCAGGGTCAGGCCCGCCACCAGCGCGGGCAGGGTGGCGGCGGGCAGCTGGCGCAGCTTGCGGTGCATCGGTGGTTCCTCCATGGACAGGGGCGTGCGGGGCGTACGGGAGGTGCGGGGCGTACGGGAGGTGCGGGACCTGCGGGATGCGGGCCGGCGGCGTCAGGGGGCGGGCTGGACGGGTGTGCCGGGGACGGCGCGCTCGACGGGACCGCCCTGGGCGAACCGTCCGGGCGGGGGCTGGACGGGGCGGTTCTCGTCGACCGGCCGGTGCGCGCCGTGCGGCGCGGGGCCGGCCGGCATCGCGGGGCCGGCGGACGCCGTGGGGCGGGCGTTCGGCGCGGTCTCCGACGCGGCGGCCGGGGGCGCGGCGAGCAGGGCGGCGAGCAGGCAGGGGGCGGTGGCCGCGAGCAGGGCGGCGGTTCGGGTCTGGGGTGTCATCGGGGCCTCGTGGTCACGGTCGGGGCGTGGCGCGGCGCGGCCCGGTGGGGCGTGCGGCGGCAACCCGACTCCGGTCGAAGTCGAAATGATGATCCGATCGCCGGGATACCTAACCCGGCACCACCGGGTTCGTGCGGACACGGACCGCTTTCCATGCCAACGGCCCATCCGCTCCTCCGACCGCCCCCCGTTCGGTCCGCCATCGGTTGCGGTGCGTAGTCGAGCCGCCCAGCATGGCCAGGGATCTTGATCGTCAGCTGCCTTGACCTGACGTCAACCAATCGGCTCTGTAGCAGAGTTCAGGGAGGAACCCGTTGCTCCGGACCTCATCGGCCAGACTCCTGGCCATCACCCTCAGTAGCTCCGCCGCCCTGGCCGCACCGGCCCCGGCGGGCGCGGAGGACACCGAGCCGGCCGTCGTGGTCAACGGCACCTTCGTCTCCCCGAAGGTGACGCCCGGGCAGAACTGGGAGCGCCTCACCATCGACGGGTGGGACGGCCCCGGCCTGCTCTCCGCCGGCCGCGCCAACCACCCGCGGGGCTACCAGGCCGCCTTCCTGGCCTCCCCCGACTCGGCCACCCCCCTCAGCACCCGGCTGCGCGCCGTCCGCGCGGGCGCCACGGTCACCCTCACCTGGGACGACAACCCCGACACCTGCGTGGGCAAGGGCGTCGCCCGGCGCAGCTACACGGTCTCGGTCGCGGGCGACGCCAACCAGCCGGGCGCGTTCGCCACCAACGAGCCCACGGGAAGGGCGAACTGGTTCATCGGCCGGTCCTACTCCTTCACCGCGGCCGAGGACTCGCCCAGGGTCACCTTCTCCTTCGACGCCTCCAACCCCACCCCGAGCTGCCAGCCGTCGATCACCGACGTGGCCGCCCGGCAGACCGCCCCGACGGCCCCGCCGAAGGGCGCCACCGACCCGTGCTCGGGCGGTACCGCGGGCGGCTCGCAGTGCGCGGACGTCGGCGGTGCCGAGGAGGAGATCGCCAAGTGCCCGGCCACCGACCGCGACTGCCTGGCCGCGGTGACGGGGGACGGACAGCAGACCGAGGACGGCATCGACCAGCAGACCACCGCCGTCCAGGACTTCGGCGACATCCCGCGCGAGGAGAGCCCGGACGCCGCCGCCCAGGGCCTCTGCCCGCTGTCCAACGCCCTGACCGACGGCCTCCCGCCCTCGTCCATGGTCATCCCACCGAGCCAATGGGGTCCGTGCTGATGCTCCGTCAATTCCCTTACACCACAGGTTCGGTGCTGCTCGCCGCCGCCCTCGCGCTGACCGCACCGGCACCCGTCGCGCACGCCGCCGACACGGTCGACGCCACCGTCCCGAACGGCACCTTCGCCGACCCCGTCGCGCCCGACAACGGCACCCAGGCCGGGCACGCCGGCTGGTCGCCCGACCGCACCGGCGTGGTGTTCGGCAAGGGGCTGGCCCAGCACCCGCAGGGCTACCAGGCGGCCTCGCTGAACTGGAACGGCGCGCCGCTGTCCCTGCGCACCCGGCTGTGGGGCGTCAGGAAGGGCTCCACCGTCACACTCACCTGGGACGACAGCCCGAGCACGTACCGCAGTTGCACGCCGGAGCAGGTCAAGGACGGCCAGACGTACAACGTCTCGCTGATCGTCGACGGTCCGGCGCCCGACCCGCAGGTCACCACCGCGGGCAGCGACAGCGTCGGCACCGCCAACTGGACGACGGGGCGGGCCTTCTCGTTCACCGCGACCGAGGACAACCCGATGGTGTCCTTCGACTCGGCGGAGCCCGCCGGGGCGATGTCCTGCGGCCCGCTGATCACCAACGTGGCCGCCAAGCAGACGCCCGCGCCCGTCGACCGGAAGGTCCGCAAGGAGCAGCTGCCGCCCCCGAAGGCGTACCGCGGCAACGACCCGCTGGAGCCGGGCGTGGCGGTGGACGACTGCGAGGGATCGCCGACCGCCTGCACCTTCACGGTCGACCGGCGCTACTCGTACCAGTACTACGGGCAGACCCGGATCGTCGGCGAGGTGTACCTGAACTGCACCCGCAACGCGGTCACCGACGACCGGAAACTGGAGGTCACCGAGCCGCCGTACGACAGCCTCACCCAGTACTACGCGCTGAAGGGCGCGCCGCTGCTGCCCAGCCGCTCCGACCTGTCGCAGAGCCGGCCGAACGTGGCGGCCCAGGTCGCGGCGGGCTTCGGCGTGGCGGGCGGGAACACCGCGGCGGTGTCCACCAGCAACCCGCTGACCTGGTCGCGGACCACCAGCAAGCCGCTGGACCCGGTGATCCAGCCCGGCGAGGTGAGCTGGATCGAGGTGCAGCCGGCCCGCGAACGGGTGGTCGGCTCGTTCACCAACTCCCGCAACGGCTACCGGCTGGACGCCACCTTCGACGTCCCGGCGACCGCGCTGCCGGACCGCTACTACCAGCGCACCGGCCCGCTCACCGAGGTCGAACTCCAGCGCTGCGGCGCCAGCCGGCCCACCGCCGACACCCCCGACAACGCGGCCGGCCCGGACAAGCGCCTGACCCCGCTGGACGCCCCACCGGCCGGCCTGGCCACCCGCGCCGTCCCGCTCACCCCCTGAACCGCTCCACCCGCCGGACCACTGAACTACCGCGCCACCGGATCGCTCCACCACCATCCGTCCTCCGCAAGCCGATCGGTCACCCGGTGCTCTCAACGCCGTTCAGTCGCCGCCCTGTTCACCGACCCCAGGAGCAACCCGTGCCGTCCACCCGCCTGTTGGCCCTCCCGCTCGGCGCCACCCTCGTCCTCACCGCCCCGTGGCCGGCCGGGGCGGCGAACACCGCCCCGGTGGCGGTGGAGAACGCGACGTTCTCCTCCCCCACCGTGCAGACCGGCACCTGGGCCACCGGCGTCGACGGCTGGACCGGCCCGACCGGCGTCGCCTCCACCACCCGCTCCGCCCACCCGCAGGGGCTCCAGGCCGCCACCCTGGGCTGGGGCGGCAGGGCGGTCTCGCTCAGCACCCGGCTGCGCGGCGTCCGGGCCGGCGCGAGCGTCACCCTCAGCTGGGACGACAACCCCGACACCTGCGCCGCCTCCGGCTCCGGCCCGCGCTCCTACACGGTGACCGTCGCGGGCGCGGCCAACACCCCCGGCAGCTTCGCCACCAAGGACCCCGCCGCGAGGGCCGACTGGTACACCGGCCGCACGTACACCTTCACCGCCGTCGAGGACTCCCCGCAGATCACCTTCACCAACACCGCCGCCACCAACCCCGGTTGCGGCCAGCTGATCACCAACGTCCAGGCCGCCCAGACCCCGCCGCCCGCCGCCGCCCCCACCCCCGCGACCTCCGACCCGTGCGCGGGCGACGGCGCGAGCACCCCGGCCTGCACCACCGGCGCGGCCAACAAGGAGAAGATCGAGGACTGCCCGGCCACCAGCCGCCAGTGCCTGGAGGGCGTCGCGGGCAAGGGCGAGAAGGAGCACGCCGGGATCGACCAGCAGACCCAGGCCCTCGACGACTTCACCCACACCCCGCGCGACCAGGACCCGAACACGGCCCTCGGGCCGCTCTGCCAGGTCGCCAACCTGCACACCGGCAACCTCGAACCGGGCGACACCGTCCTCGCCCCCGGCACCTGGTGGTACTGCTGAACGTCCCCCGCCCTCCCGCGCAACGGCGTCGGGCCCGGTGGGCCGCACGAGTGGTTCCCGTGCGGCCCACCGGGCCCGAAGCCGGTCCGGGGCCGGTCCGGGGCCGGTCAGTCGGTCCGGGCCCACTCCCGGCCGTCCGTCAGCCGGTACCGCGCCCGCGGGCGCTCACCGGCCGGGTGCGGGGCACCCTCGTACACGCCCTCCTCGGCACCGGGCAGGGCCCGTTTCGGGCGCAGGGTCAGGCAGTAGTCCTTGGCGTCGAAGGTCTGGGCGACCACGGTGCTGATGTTGCTGCTGGACGGGCTGGTCACCAGGATGTTCTTGACCGTCGTGCCGGTGTCGTCGACCGACAGCACGCCGACCGTCCGGGTCATCGCGCTGAGCATGCCGAACTGCAGCTCGTCGCCGATGCCGACGGTGAACTTCACCTGGGTGGTCTCGGTGTTGGTGCGCTTCCACTCGTGCGAGTAGGCGGCCTTGAAGGCGAGCTCGAAGGCCGCGGTGGCGCTCAGCTTGAGCTGGCCCGCGGCGGTGGCGCTGCCGCTGACGCTGGTCGAACTGCCGCTGCTGGTGTCGGTGTTGGGGCCGGTGTCCTTGGGCGCGGTCTGGTCGGTGTGCGAGGTCTCGGTCTTGCTGGAGCCCGCCGCCGTCCCGGACACGTCGGTGGTGTTGTCGATCGTTCCCTCGACGGTGGCCGAGCCGGAGATCTCGCCGGCCAGGTTGTCGGTGGTGCTCGACTCCAGCACCACCGTGCGGTAGACGTCGATCTTCTTGTTGGTGCAGTTGATGACGGTGTTGCCGACCGAGACCACGGCAGCGGTCCGCTCGGCCGCCAGTCCGGGGAGGAACCGGAAGCTGCACCCGTAGTCGCGCCCGCAGCCGTGCGCGACGGCGACGGCGTCCGGCAGCGGGGTGTCGCCGTCGAAGGCCTGCGCCACCAGCTCCTCGACGGCCGCCTGCGGGGCCTGCGGCGACACCGCCGCCCCGTCCGCGAAGGCCGCTCCGGAGGCCGGTCCGCCGACCGTCAGCAGTGCGGCGGCCAGTGCCGCGCCCCGCTTCACCGCTTGCTCCAAGTGCCCTCGGCGGTACGGGTGTACACCGCGTCCGGCACCCGCCCCGGCGGCTCCGGCGCCACCTCCAGCGGGCCCGGCCCCGCCACCGCCCGGCCCGGCGGGCGCAGCGACAGGCAGACGTCCGGGCGGGAGAAGGTCTGCGCGACGATGGAGCTGGCGGTGGCGACGGACGGGCTGTCCACCACCACGTTCTTGATGAACCGCCCGGTGTGGTTCACCGACAGGACGCCGACCACCCGGGTGACGGCGGTGAGCGCGCCGAACTGGATCTCGTCGTTGGCGGACACGGTGAACACCACCCGGGTGGACTCGCTGACGGAGGCTTGCCACTGCTTGGCGTAGGACGCCTGGAAGGCCAGCTCGAAGCCGGCCTTGGCACCCAGGTGGAGGGCGTTGGAGCCGGCCACGGTGCCGGTGGCCTCGGTGCTGTCCTGGAACTTGTCCTCGGTGGACGGCCCCTTGTCCTTGTTCGGCCCGTACTGGGTGGTGCCGTTGGTCGTGCCCGCCGTCAGGCTGCCCTGCGCGGAGGCGGTCACCGTGGTGTCGATGCTGCCGGTGACCGTGGCCTTGCCGGAGATCGAGCCGCTGATGTTGTCGGTGCTGCTGCTGGCCACCGTCAGGGTGCGGTCGATCTCCATGTCGTCGCCGGTGCAGTTGATCGCCGCGTTGCCGATCGAGGCGACCGCGCTGCCGAACAGCCCGACGACCCGGTCCGTCACCCGGAACGTGCAACTGCCGGGCCGGTCGCACTGCCCGGCGACCTCGGCGGGCGAGGCCAGCCGGGTCTCGCCGTCGTACGCCTCGGGCTCCGGCATCGGCGGCAGCGCCGTCCGCCCGAACGCCCCGGTCCCTCCGGCCCCTCCGGCCTCTCCCGGGGCCTCCGCCGCCCCGTCAGCCTCCGTGCTGGTGGCGGTGGCGGCGGCAGCGGCCGGTAGGGCGAACGGCGCCAGGACGAGCGGCCCGGCCAACCCGGCGGCCAGCCCGGCCAGTGCGGCCCCGGGCACCAGGGCGGCGTACCGGCCCGTCCTGCGGACCGGTCGCGGGCATGCGGAACCAACCACGGATGCGCTCCTCACTCGTCGACGACCCCCGTACCGAGCCGTCCGAACGGACCCCGGGCCCGCGGACGGCCCCCCTCCGCCCATCCTCCGCGAGCTTCGGATCGCGGGCGAACGGTCGTCGTCGCGGGTGCGCCATTCGATGGGCCGTCACCCGGTGGGACGTCGGCACCGGCTCGCGGCCACCGGAACGCCGGCCGGCTCCGGGTCGGCCCGCAACTCGGCGGCGGTGCGGACACGTTCCCCGTCGTCCCACGACACCGCGGACTCTCCGAACGGACGACGGACGACGGCAGACGGCAGACGGCAGACGGCAGACGGTTCGGCCCCGCCGTCCCAGCAAGCACCGCGTCACACCACCGGACCGCCCGCCCGCTCGGCGGCCTCCTGCGCGGCCATCACCTCGTCGCCGTGCTCGAAGGCCCACGCGCCGAAGGCGTCGATGGCGGGCAGCAGGCTGCGTCCCAGCGCGGTGAGTTCGTAGGCCACGCCGGGACGGTCGGGGCGCGGCGGGTGGCGGTCGACCAGGCCGTTGTACTGGAGGCGGCGCAGCGTCTCGGTGAGCACCTTGGAGCTGATCCCGCCGATCCGTTCGCGCAGCTCGACGGGCCGGTACGGGCCCTCGCGCAACGCCCAGAGCAGGACGGCGTTCCAGGTGTGGGAGAGCAGGTCGAAGGCGAGGCGGGCCCGGCAGTCGGCGAGCAGCGGATCGGTGGTCACGTACCGAATGGTGCCCGACCGCCTCCCTAGGCTCGCATCCGAGGCCGCCGCCTTCACGCGGCCGTCACCCACGGGATCACACGGAACGGACGGGAGTCAGTCGATGCGGATCGGCATTCTGGGCACGGGCGCCATGGCGGACGCGCTGGGCACCCACTGGGCACGGGCCGGGCACCGGCTCACCGTCGGCGGGCGCGACCTGGCCCGGGCCCGGCGCGCCGCCGACCGGATCGGGGCGGGGGCCCGCTCCGGCGACCTGCGCGCGGCGGTGGCGGACGCCGAAGTCGTGCTGGTCGCGCTGCCGTTCGGCGCGGGCACGGAGGTCGTCCGGGAGCTGGCCGAACCGCTCGCGGGGCGGACCCTGGTCGACTGCACCAACCCGGTCGGCCCCGGCTTCCGCCTGCTGACCGGCCACGGTCCTTCCGCCGCCGAGCAGTTGGCGTCCGCCGCGCCCCGCGCACAGGTGGTGAAGGCGTTCAACCTGTGCCACGAGGACGTCTGGCGGATGCGTCCGCCGGTCTTCGACGGCCGCCCGCTCACCGTCCCGCTGTGCGGCGACGACCCCGGGTCCCTGGCCCGGGTCTCCGCCCTGGTCGCGGACCTGGGCTGCACCCCGGCCCTCGCCGGCGGCCTCGACCGGGCCGGGCTGCTGGAGGCCACCGCCGCCCTCTTCATCGGCCTGTGGGTCGGCACGGGCGCGGACGTCCAGGCGATCGCGCCCCCACTCGCCTACGCCTCCGGGCCCGCCCGCGAGTCCGACTGACCGATCGGCACCCGGCGCCCGTCATCCGTCACCCGCCGCCCCGTCGCCCGTACTTGTCGCCGCCTCGGTCGCGGTCAGAGCAGCAGGACGGCCGCCACGACCAGCCCGGCCAGCACGATCGCGCCGAGCACCGATCCGGCCACGGTCAGGCCGATCCGGGTGGAGCGGTCCATCCGGCGGGTCCAGCCGGTGCCGTCCATCACTTCGGCGACCAGGTCGGTCAACTCGCCGGAGTCGAAGCGGTATTCGGCGGCGGTGACCCCGTCCGGGCCGACCGTGCGGAACCGCCGGACCTCCTTGTGGATGACGGTGCCCCGCACGCTGCTGCGCGAGGCCGACACCTCCGGCCCGCCGGGGCCGGGGCCCGCCCGCCAGCTCAGCTCGGTGAGCTGCTGCTCACGGGTGTAGGTGCGGGCCACCGGGTCGAAGCGCAGGGCGATCCGGTAGTCGGTGGAGATCCGGTGCTCGTACAGGAAGCCGCGCCAGTGCCGGTCCGCGAGGTCGAGTCGGAGCAGCAGCCCGTCCTCGCTGCGGGTCACGGTGTAGGGCGTGCCCCGGGTGCGGGCCGCGAACGCCTCGTAGAGGCCGTCCAGCTCCCGGTCCCGGTCACCGCCGCCCTTGGCGCCGGTCCCGGCACCGGACCCGGACCCGAATTCGGACACTCCGGTCATCTGTCACTCCTCTCCCGCCCCGCCGGCAGGGTGCCGCAATCTACCAGGGCACTCTTCGGAGCCCCGGCCCGCCTCCCGCCCCCGGCACTCTCACACGGCGCGCAGCAGGTGGTCCGCCGGGGCGTAGTCGATCTTCCAGTCGACGTAGACCCCGGCCGTACCGTCCCGTTGGCAGCGCAGCCCCACCGTCACCCAGCGGACCGCGCCGTCGGCCGTCAGCGCGAACGCCACCGCCGCCTCGAACTCGTCTCCCCCGCACGGGCATTCGGCCACCTCCGGGTCGGCCTCCTGCCACACCTCCGCGCTGTCCGCGAGGAGGACCTGCCCCCTGCAGCGCACGCACTCGCGCCCGGCGCAGCCCTCCAGGTCGTCCACCCGGACGGTGAACACCCGCCCGCCGCAGTCCTCGCACGCGCACCCGAGCAGCACCGTCGGACCGTCCCCGACGGCTCCGCGCAGGAACGTCCTCAGCTCCTCGGAGACGGCCCCGCCGTCACCCGTCCGCTGCTGTTGCCGCGCATCCGTGTCCACGGCCTCATCCTGGCAGGGCCCTCCGACACCCCGGAGGGCGCGACACAGCCGGCCCTCCCCGACGCTACGACCTGCGGCGGGCCACCAACTCGCGCGCGGCGTCGGCACAGTGCGGGAAGTCGAAGGCGAAGCCCGCCCCCAGCAGCCGTCCCGGCACCACCCGGCGGCTCTTCAGCAGCAGTTCGGTGTCGGTCCGCAGGGCGAACGCGCCGAGCTCGGCCATCCGGCGGGTGGCCGGCAGGCCCACCGGCATGCCGTTCGCGCGCCGCAGCTCCCGCATCAACTCCCGTTGCGGGAGCGGGTTCGGGGCGGCCAGGTTGACCGGGCCGGTCAGTTCCCCGTGCTCGACCAGGAACCGCACGGCCCGGACGAAGTCGTGCTCGTGGATCCAGGAGACGTACTGCCGCCCGCCCGCGACCGGTCCGCCCAGGCCGAGCCGGGCCAGCCGGGACAGCACGTCGAAGACACCGCCCCGGTCCGGGCTGAAGACCATGGCGCTGCGCAGCGCGACCTTCCGGGTGGCGGGCGTCGCGGCGGCGTCCTGCGCGGCCTCCCAGTTCCGGGCGATCCGGACGCTGTACTCCCAGTAGTGCGGGACGTCCGGCTCGGTGCCGCCGATGATGCCGGTCGCCTCGTCGTTCGGGGCGTCGAAGCGGTGCGCGTACACCGTCGCCGTGCTCATCTGGAGCCAGACCCGGGGCGGGCGGGCCGCGGCGGCGATCGCCTCGCCGACCACCCGCGTCGAGTCGACCCGGGAGTCCATCATCTGCCGGAGGTTCTCCGGCGTGTAGCGGCAGCTGACCGTCCGCCCGGCCAGGTTGACCACGACGTCGGCACCGTCCAGCTGCTCGGCCCAGGGGCCGAGGGTCCGGCCGTCCCAGGCCGTGTGGTGCGGGGCGGTGGGCGTCCGGGTGAGGAGCACCACCTGGTGGCCGCCGGCGCGCAGGGCGCGTTCCAGCAGTGTGCCGACCTGCCCGGTCCCGCCGGGTATCACGTACTTCACGGAGAAGAACGTACTCCGATTCTTGAACGCGTTCAATTCTGTTTCGCGGTTCCTCGACGGCTCCCTCCCGCAGCTCCCTCCCGCCCTGCTGCGAGCATGGTTCCCGTCGACCACGGGACCGGAGTGCCGGAACGCCGGAGTGCCGGATACCGGAATGTCGAGATAGCGAGATACCGAGATGTCGAGCCGTGAACCAGGGGGACCGCGTGGAGCTACGGCAGTTGCGCTGCTTCGTCGCCGTCGCGGAGGAGTTGCACTTCGGGCGGGCCGCCGAGCGGCTGCTGCTCGGCCAGCCCGCCGTGAGCCAGCAGGTGCGGAGGCTGGAGCGGGAGTTGAAGGTCGAGCTGTTCGACCGCTCGCCGCGCCACGTGCGCCTGACCCCGGCGGGCGAGCGCTTCCTGCCCGCGGCCCGGAACGTGCTGGCGGCCGAGGACGCGGCCCGGGCCCTCGCCGCCGACCTGGCCGCACCCACCGTGCTCCGGCTCGGCACCGTCACCGGACTCGGGGAGCGGCTCGACGACATCCTGGACGCCTACCGCCACCAGGCCCCGACCGTGCACGTCGAACTGCACTCCGCCCCCGTCCGGGAACGGCTGGCCCGCCTCGCGGACGGCCGGCTGGACGCCGCCTTCGTCCGCGGCGCCGTCCCGGAGCGGGACCCGGACCTGCGCTACCTCCCGCTCTGGCAGGACGAGTTGGTGATCGCCCTGCCCGCCGGGCACCCCCTCGCCGACCGGCCCGAGATCGACCTCGCCGACCTCGCCGACCTGCCCCTGCTGCTGACCGAGCGCCGCAACCACCCCACCCTGGTCGACCTGGTGACGGACGCCTGCGCCCGGGCCGGGTTCCGGCCGCTGCTCGGCCCGGCGCACAGCACCCTGCAGAACACCCTCGCCGCGATCGGCACCGGCGCCCCGCTGTGGACGGTGGTGTACGCCGCCAACGCCCTGATGACCAACACCCGTCGGATCGCCTTCCGCCCCTGCCGCACCCCGCTGGCCCTGCCGGTGTCCCTCGCCGTCCGGCGCTCCGCCCCGCCGCCCCGGCTGCTCCTGACCGCCTGCCGCCGACCGTCCGCACCTGCCACGTCCGCACCTGCCACGTCCGCACCCGCTCCCACCAGTGACGATCAGGGTTCGTGATCGCTGCGAGAGCGAACCGGGTCTGGGTGCGGACGGGCCGATCCGGTGGACTGGTGTCGGCCGGAAGGACCGGCCCGCAGGACGGACCACAGGAGCCGAAGATGCCGATCGTCACCATTCAGCAGGGCCCGCGCCAGGTCGAGCAGAAGCGCGAACTGGTCGAGCGGATCACCGCGGCCTTCGTGGAGACCCTGGAGTGCCAGGCCGAGAGCGTGCTGGTGTGGATCCAGGAGTACCCGGCCGAGAACTGGGGCAAGGCCGGCAAGCTCACCGCCGACCAGTAGCCCCCGCCCCGGGCGGGCGCCGGACCCCACCGCCCTCGCCCGCCCGGGATGCCCGGGACGCCCGGGACGCCCGCCCCAGGGGCGGCACCTGCCCGCCTCACTCCCCCGGCGGCCGCACCCAGGGTGCCCGCCGCCGGCCCGGCTCCTGGTGTGCGCGCCAGTACCGGAAGACCACCCCGGCGACGACCTCGCACCGCCGGGCGGCGACCGCCCGGGCCGCCCCGGCCGCCCCGGCCTCCCGCCGCGATGTACGTTTCATCGCGCCGGGGCGGACCGCCGCCCTCAAGTGGGAGCGCTCCCAAGACTCTTGACGATGCCCTGTCCGGTCTGGCTTCATATGGCAAGCCCGCGAGGGCGATAGGTGGGAGCGCTCCCGATCTTCCCCCACCACGAACGTCTCGGACCACCCCACCCCCACCGGACGTCCCCACCCGCGTCCAGAGAGGAACGAGACCCATGCGCCTCCAGCTGCACCGGCGCCTGTCGCGCCGCCTGGCGGGCTGCGCCGCAGCCCTGGCCGCCGCGCTCGTCGCCACGCTCTCCGCCCCGGCGGCCCCCACGGCCCACGCCGCCACGACCACCCCGACGACCACCGTCACGACCACCGCCGCAGCCGCCGCCGGGGCCGGCTACTGGCACACCAGCGGCCGGCAGATCCTGGACGAGGCCGGGAACCCGGTGCGGATCGCGGGCATCAACTGGTTCGGCTTCGAAACCGGCAACTACGTGGTCCACGGCCTGTGGAGCCGCGACTACAAGTCGATGATCGACCAGATGAAGTCGCTCGGCTACAACACCATCCGACTGCCGTACAGCGACGACATCTTCAAGGGCACCACCCCGGCCAGCATCAACACCGCGAGCGGGATGAACGCCGACCTGGTCGGCCTCAACTCGCTCGGCGTGATGGACAAGCTGGTCGCCTACGCGGGCAACGTCGGCATGAAGGTCATCCTGGACCGCCACCGCCCGGACTCCGGCGGCCAGTCGGCGCTCTGGTACACCTCCGCGGTGCCGGAGTCGACCTGGCTGGCGAACCTCAAGTCGATCGCCGCCCGGTACGCGAACAACTCCGCCGTGATCGGCATCGACCTGCACAACGAGCCGCACGACCCGGCCTGTTGGGGCTGCGGCGACCTCGCCACCGACTGGCGGCTGGCCGCCCAGCGCGGCGGCGAGGCGGTGCTGTCGGCCAACCCGAAGCTGCTGGTCTTCGTCGAGGGCGTGCAGAGCTTCAACGGCAGCTCGTACTGGTGGGGCGGCAACCTCCAGGGCGCGGGGCAGTACCCGGTCCAACTGAGCGTCCCCAACCGGGTGGTGTACTCAGCGCACGACTACGCGACCAGCGTGGCGCAGCAGACCTGGTTCTCCGACCCGAGCTTCCCGTCGAACATGCCGGGCGTCTGGGACAAGAACTGGGGCTACCTGTTCAACCAGAACATCGCCCCGGTGTGGGTCGGCGAGTTCGGCACCACGCTCCAGTCCACCGTCGACCAGGCGTGGTTGAAGGCGCTGGTGCAGTACCTGCGTCCGACCGCGACGTCCGGCGCGGACTCCTTCCAGTGGACGTTCTGGTCGTGGAACCCCAACTCCGGTGACACCGGCGGCATCCTGAACGACGACTGGACGACGGTCAACACGGTCAAGGACGGCTACCTGGCCTCGGTCAAGGCCCCGGGCTTCGGCTCCTCCACCGGCGGCAATCCGGGCGGCGACACCCAGGCCCCGTCCGTCCCGGGCGGGTTGACGGTCACCGGCACCACCGCGAGCAGCGTGTCGCTGTCCTGGACGGCGTCCACCGACAACACCGCGGTCACCGGCTACGACGTGTACCGCAACGGCGCGAAGGTCGCCTCGACGGCCTCGACCTCCTACACGGACAGCGGGTTGAGCGCGGCGACGGCGTACGGCTACACCGTTCGGGCGAAGGACGCGGCGGGCAACGTCTCGGCGGCCTCGGCCGCGGTGACGGCGACCACCGCGACCGGCGGCGGCGGGACGAACGCCGGGTGCGCGGCGGCGATCAGCCTGAACGACTGGGGCAGCGGCCTGACCGCGACGGTCACCGTCACCAACACCGGCAGCGTGTCCGTCAAGGGCTGGCAGGTCTCCTGGACGTGGCCCACCAGCCTCCAGATCAGCAGCAGTTGGAGCGCGAACGTGACCCGCAGCGGGCAGACCGTCACCGCGACGAACCTGTCCTACAACGGGGCGCTGGCCCCGGCGGCCTCCACCTCCTTCGGCGTCCAGGCGACCCGGACCGACGCGTCGGCCGCGGCGACCGCGACGGCGGTGTGCACCGCCACCTCCTGATCCGCCGACTTGCTCACCCGCTCCGCTCAACGCGCGTTCACCGTCGGCCGGTTCGTCCGGTCGGCGGTGAACGCGCCGGTGTGCGCCCGGGTCAGGGTCCGGGTCCGGGTCGGGGTCAGGGTCCGGGTCCGGGTCCGGGCAGCTGCCGAACGGGCCTACCCGGCAGGGTGGTTCAGCCCTCGCGCCAGGCCTCCAGGAACCCGGAGCCGTCGAAGCTCCCGGTGGACGGGAGTCCGCGTCCGAGCGCGGCGGCGAGATCGGCGATCGCGGTGTACTCGGTCCGCCAGCCGTGCGCGTCCAGCCAGTCGGCGGTACCGGCTCCGAGACCCCCGCGCCACAGGGCGGTCATCTCGCCGAGGGCGCCCTCGGCGGCGACCCGGGAGACGTCGCGGCCCTGCTCGGTCAGCAGCCGGCTGCCGGGGGCCGACAACTCGCCCACGGTGGTGAGGAGTCGGGCGGCCTGGTCGGCCTCCAGGTAGACCAGCAGCCCCTCGGCCAGCCAGCTGGTGGGCCGCCCGGGGTCGAACCCGGCCGCCAGCAGCCGGTTCGCCCAGGCGGGATCGGCCAGGTCGGCGGGCAGCGCGGTGCGGGCGCAGCTCGCCTCGGCCCCCTGCTCGTCGAGGACCTCCTGCTTGAAGTCGAGGACGGCCGGCAGGTCGATCTCGAACAGCCGGGTACCGGGCGGCCAGGCCAGCCGGTAGGCCCGGGTGTCGAGCCCGGCCGCCAGCACCACCACCTGACCGCCGTCGGCGGCAGCGGCGAGCAGCCGGTCGTCGTAGAAGCGGGTGCGCATGATCCCCCGGGCCACCAGCCACCGGGCGAGCGGCCCGGCCGGTGCGGCGGTGGGCATCGGGGTCCCGGAGGCCGCGATGAACGCCAGCGCGTACGGGTCGGTGAACAGCGGCTCCGGTCGGCTGCTCTCGTAGGCGCGGACCCGGGCCACCGCGAGCGCGGTGCGCGAGACGGGGCTCAACTGGGCGGCGCGGGACGTGCCTGGGTCGGAGCCCGCAGGCTCGTTCGTCGTCATGCCCGTAAACTACATCGCCGCAGATGCATCTGTGAAGATGGATCTCTCGGAACGCATCCGCCCAGACGCATCTTCGCGGACACATCCCTGCCGATACATCCCCGCCAATACATCCGGGCAGATGCATCGGCGGGGATGCAGTGGCGCGGTAGCCTGTCCGCCATGGACGGCGTACGGCTTCTGCGACTGGGCAAGCGGCTCACCGAACTGGGCCGGGCGATGGTCACCGACCACGCCTCGGCGACGCTCACCCCGGGCGAGATCGCAGTGATCTCCGACGTGTACCAGCACCCCGGCAGCTCGGTGCAGGACATCCGGGTCCGCACCGGCTTCGCCCAGAGCCACGTCTCCACCTCGGTCGCCCGCCTGCGCGAACGCGGCCTGCTGGACGCCGCCCCCGACCCCGCCGACGGACGCCGCACCCTGCTGTCCGTCTCCACCCTCGCCCGCGGCTACGTCCGCGCCCGGGCCACCCGCCCCGCCGAACCGCTCCTCGCCAAGGCACTCGCCGACCCCGCCCAGGCCCGGCGGGCCGCCGAACTGCTCGACGAACTCGCCGCCCTGCTGCTCCCCGGCCCGCCCGTACCCGCCCCGCCCGACGCGGCAGGGCCGCCGCCCGCCGATCAGGGCTAACGGCAGGCGTCCGGACGGGCGGCGCCCGCCCCCGTCGGTGAGCATGGAACGGACCGATGCCCATCGGGGTCCGAGCCCAGCCCACGGAGGCCGTGAATGATCCAGATCGCCGACATCCGGGAGTGGCGCAACCACGACGTGGTCGACCAGGACGGCAAGAAGATCGGCAGCCTGGAGAACGTCTACGTCGACACCGCCACCGACGCACCCTCCTTCGCCACCGTGACGGTCGGCCTCCCGGGCCGGCACCGGCTGGTGTTCGTCCCGATCACGGACGCGGTGGCGGGCCCCGACTACCTGCGGGTGCCGTTCGGCCGCGGCGACGTGAAGAACGCGCCGTCCATCGGCACGGACGACGTGCTCACCGCCGAACAGGAGCCCGAGGTCTTCGCGCACTACCACCTCGACTACGCCACCGGCGCGGGCGGCGAACGACGCCTCGCCCGCCGCTGAACCGCGAACCGCGGACCCCGGCGGGCGACAGCACGACGACAGGCTCGGCGTCAGGCCCGGCGTACCGGGCCGACGCGTCAGGCCGACAGCAGCCCGGCCAGCCCGCCGTCCCAGTCGATCCGCTCGGACTCCTTGCCCAGCGGCACCGACTCGGTGGTGGCGGTGAGGAACGCGGCCAGCTCGGCACGGTCGACGGTGAGCACCACCGAGTCGCCCGCACGACCGAGCACCAGGCGGAGCAGCCCGCCGTCGATCGGCGTGAAGCGGATGTCGCCCTCTCCGACCGGCCCGCACAGCGAGGCCAGCAGCATCTCCCGGGACAGCACCCAGCTGGCCCCGGCGGCCCGCTCCCCGAAGTCGAGACGCACCGCGTACGGGTCGTCGGGCCGGTAGCGCCAGTCGGTGTCGAGGGCGACGGTGGAGCCGTCGGGGATGAGCAGGTGCAGGGTGATCTGCTCGGTCACAGGACCCATGGCGGTGCTCCCTTCCGTTTCTCGCAGACGGGCGGACAGTCGAGCGGGGTGGGCGAGCGAGTGCGACGCCTCTCGCAGCCACAAGTGGGCATCACGGGCGCGAGTCCCTATCGCGCACGCACCGACCCATCGCAATCGTTAGTGCTTGTTGCAATCGCAACAGCCTCTCGCAGTGCCGATGCTTGAGCACGACAGTAAGAGGCTCTAACAGTCATGAGCGCCCATCGCGATCACGACTACCCATTGCGGCGCGAACTCCCGCCCCCAACAGAGCGGTACGCACCAGCCAGGCACCCGACAGGCGCCCGGCAGCCCGGCAGACACCGGGCACTCAGGCCGCCATGTGCTGCCGGTGGCCTTCGACATGGGCCTTGAAGGCGGCGAGTTCGTCTATGACCCGGCGGTCGGTGAAGCCGAGGCCCTCGACCAGGTGGTCCCACAGCCCGTGGGGTTCGGTGTCGAGCTGGAGCATCAGCCGGGTGGCCTGGTCGGCGGCGCGGTGGAAGGTGACCACGCCGGAGTGTCCGGGCAGGTCGGGGCCGCCGCTCCAGGCGATCCGGTCGGGCGGCAGCACCTCGGTCGCGGTGGCACCGCGCCCGGCCCCGCCGCGCATGCACTCCGGCAGCGGCGAGTAGTCGGTCCACTCGCGGTAGACGTCGCCGATCGGCGCGTCGATCTCGATGGATTCCTCGATCCGGCCCATGGATGTTCCCTCCTCCGCCGGGGTGCGGCCGCCGGGTGCGGTCCGCGTCCGAGGGCCGCTTGCCCCACCCGTCGCCACCTATGCGCGTTCGGTAGCCATTTCGGTGTGCAATGCTCTGAAGCCACCCCGGAATCACCCCCGGCGTACCCTTCACCGAACCTTCACACATGCGGTAGGCATGGTCGGCGATCGGCCGGGTACCCGGGGACGGACCGGCCGGAGACGAGGAAAGGACTGGCATCCCCGTGCCCACTGATGAACTTCTCCTGACTGCCCCTGTAGAGGCCCCCTCCGACCACCCCGGGACCGACGATCACCCCGGATCGTTCGCCCCGGCCTCCATGCCCACCCCCGTCCGTCTCTCCGGGCTCGACCCGGCGCTGCTCGCCGACCCGGCGAACACCAGCCCGGCCGACGCCCGCGAGCTGACCAGGGTGCTGCTGCGCCGGCTGGCCCGCCTGGAGGAGGGCACCCGGGAGTTCAGCTACGTCCGGAACACCCTGATCGAATTGAACCTGACCCTGGTCCGGTTCGCGATCCGGCGTTTCGGCCACAGCAAGGAGCCCTACGACGACCTGATGCAGGTCGGCTCGGTCGGCCTGATCAAGGCGATCGACCGGTTCGACCCCGAGCTGGGCGTCGAGTTCACCACGTACGCGGTCCCCACCATCGTCGGTGAGATACGCCGCCACTTCCGGGACACCACCTGGTCCGTGCACGTGCCGCGCCGGCTCCAGGAGCTGCGCCTGGACCTGGCGAAGGCGCAGGACGCGCTGGCCCAGACCCTGGACCGGGAACCGACCGTCGCCGACCTCGCCGAGTACCTCTCGATCTCCGAGGAAGAGGTCATCGAGGGCCTGGCCGCCGCGAACGCGCACACCGCCGGATCGCTCGACCTGACCTCCCCGGGCGAGGGCGACGGGCAGCAGCCCGCCGAGCGCCTCGGCCAGGTGGACGGCCGGTTCGCGCTGGTGGAGAACCTCGTCGCGCTGAAGCCGCTGATCGCCCAACTCCCCGAGCGGGACCGGCAGATCCTGGCCATGCGCTTCAGCGAGGACCTCACCCAGTCGCAGATCGGCGCCCGCCTCGGGCTGTCCCAGATGCACGTGTCCCGCCTGCTGTCCCGCACCCTGGCCCGGCTCCGCACCGGCCTGGACGCGACCAACTGACAGGCACGTCAACTCTCGTTGTTGCGGCGGCCCCCGCCGTCCGCACCGACCACACCGGGCACCCCGTCTCGACCGACACGCCCGACAGTGCGTAAGGTCGAGGCAGATCGGTCGAGAGGGAACAGGACGAGGATGCCAGCCGAGAACATGCCCGTGGCCCCCCTGGCGGTCGATGTGTGGCGTACGCCCTCCAGAGCAGCCGTGTGCGTGCTCTCAGGCGACCTGGACATCGAAACCCTGACCCCCGCTCGGGAGGCGCTCGACCTACTGGTCGCCGAGCGCCCCCCGGCGCTGGTCGTCGACCTGGGGCGGGTCGATTTCTGTGACTCGTCCGGATTGAACCTGCTGCTCCAGACCCGGATGGCGGCCGCCGACAGGGGGCTGTCCTTCCACCTGGCAGCACTCTCCGGATCGGTCCGACACCTGCTCGAACTAACCGGCGCGAAGGCGGTGTTCACTATCCATGAAAGCGTGGACGCCGCCCTCGCGGCAGACAGCTGACCGGCCCCTCCCGGGCCACCGGCCACCTGCTGTATCCGTACCGTCGGTCGCACCGGGCATAATCCGGGCGCGGCCGGGAAACCGACCCGTGAGAGCAAGCTGTGAGAGCGCCGTCGAGAACGAAGGGAACCCGCACGTGACACCGAGCCGGGGCACCCTGGACGGCGACCGTCCGGACGCGGGGGCGGCGCTGCCCCCCGGCGGGCAGCGCCGACGCCTGCGACTGGCGGGCGTTCCGCGCCCGGTGGCCCGGGCCCGGGGGTTCACCGCTGAGGCACTGGGCGACTGGTCGTGGTCCACGCCGCCCGACCCGGACCTCGCCGAGGACGTCGTCCTGCTGGTCGCCGAACTGGTCGGCAACGCGATGCTGCACGCCGGCGGCCCGCTGGAGCTGGTCCTCCACGCGACGCCCGACCGGCTGCGGATCGAGGTCAGCGACGCGTCCGAGGTCCTGCCCGAGCTGCGCACCCCGCACCGTCCCGGCCTGCCCGGCGGACACGGGCTGTACATCGTGCAGCGCACCGCCGACCGCTGGGGCGCGGACCGGCACGCCCAGGGCAAGTCCATCTGGGCGGAGATCGACGCCACCCGGCTGCTCGCTTAGCCCCACCCCGGGCCCACCCGCCCGGGTCCGCACCACCCGCACCTCGTGCAGCGCGCGTCCAGTCGTGACGCCGCGCAGAACGGAGGCGGTCCCCGTTCGTTCCGGGGACCGCCTCCGTTCTGCGTCTGTGCGTCTCCGCGCCGGTGCGCCGGCGCGTCTCTGGGTCCGAGCGTCCGGGCGGGGGGGGGGGGGCGCCCCCGGGGGGGGGGGGGGGGGGGGGGGGGGGGGGGGGGGGGGGGGTGTGGGGGGGGGGGGGGGGGGGGGGGGGGGGGGGGGGGGGGGGGGGGGGGGGGGGGCGGGGGGGGGGGGGGGGGGGGGGGGGGGGGGGGGGGGGCGGGGGGGGCACCGGGCGGGGGCCGGGGGGGGCGCGCGGGGGCGCCCCCGCCCGGGCCCCTGCCGTGCGATCGGGTCGGACCGGCGGTGGGCCGGACCGGCCTTACGGGGCGGTCGGGACCGTGGTCTGGCCGCTGGTGATCTGCTGGGTGGCGGCGTCGATCTTGGCCTTGATGTCGTCGATGTAGCCACCGGTGGTGGCCAGCGACACGCCGCCCGCCTTCAGGTCGAAGTTCTGCACGCCGCCCTGGGTGCTGTTGTCCTTCGCCGACTTGACGTAGGTGAAGACGGCCTTGTCCACGTTCTTCACCATCGAGGTGAGGATGTGGTCCTTGTACTTGTCCAGGGCGGGCTGCTTGGCCTGGTCGGAGTCGACGCCGATGGCCCACTTGCCGGCGGCGGAGACGGCCTCGATCGCGCCGGTGCCGGAGGAGCCGGCCGCCGAGTAGATGACGTCCGCGCCCTTGTCGAGCTGGCCCTGGGCGGCCTGCTTGCCCTTGCCCGGGTCGGCGAAGCCGGTGAAGTCCGGCGGGGTGGTCAGGTAGGTCACGTCGACCTGGATGTTCGGGTCGACGGACTTGGCGCCCGCGGTGTAGCCGGCCTCGAACTTCTTGATCAGCTCGGACTGCACGCCGCCGATGAAGCCGACGTGCTTGGCCTTCGACTTGTTGGCGGCGGCCACGCCCGCCAGGAAGGAGCCCTGCTCCTCGGAGAAGGTCAGCGAGGTGACGTTCTTCGGCTGGTCGGCCGAGGAGGAGTCGATGATCGCGAACTTCACGTTCGGGTTCTCGGCGGCGACCTTGTTCACCGCGTCCTGGTAGACGAAGCCCACCGCGATGATCGGGTTGAAGCCGCCGGTGACCAGGGACTTCAGGCGCTGCTCCTTGTCGCCCTCCGACTCGCCCGACTTGGCCTCGGCCTCGGTGATGGTGGCGCCCAGGTCGGTCTTGGCCTGGTCCAGGCCGCGCGCGGCGGAGTCGTTGAAGGACTGGTCGCCGCGGCCGCCGATGTCGTAGGCCATGCCGACCTTGAAGCTGGAGCTGCCCGCACCGGCCGAGGAGGAGGTGGAGTTGTTGTCGGTGCTCTTTGCGCCGCAGGCGGCGAGCGAGGCGATGCCCAGGGAACCCGAGAGCACTGCCGCGGCGAGCTTGAGTGAACGGCGCAAGGGAGTTTCTCCTTCTCACACACCCGGTTGGCGTGGTCGTGCGCCACCGTAACGCGCGTAGAACACGGTTGTGTTACGGCCTGCGGGGGCGTCCGGGTTGTTATCAAAATGTGGTCGTACGCCCAGGCAAATCCGGACATAGCCGCACACATGGCCAACCCTGCGTTCCTTACCGGCTGGTATCGGTCCACCACGCTACGCCCCCTGCCCGGGGGCCGAGAAGGCGCCTCGCCGCCACGCCCCCGCCCGGGAGCCGGGAAGGCGCCGCGCCGGAACCGCGGGGAGCCCGGGGCGGCGGCCCCGGGCTCCCCGCGCTCGCGCCCGGTCAGGTCCGGGCGTGCTCCAGCGCCAGCGCGGCGAACAGCTCGACGCCGATCCCGATCGCCCGCTCGTCCGCGTCGAAGTCGCCCTGGTGGAGGTCCCGGGCGCCCTTCTCGTGCGGGCCGCGGACGCCGAGCCGGGCCAGCGCGCCCGGGGCGTGCTCCAGGTACCAGGAGAAGTCCTCGCCGCCCAGGCTCTGCTCGGTGGGTTCGACCACCGGGCCGCGCCCCTCGGCGAACCGGGCGTTCATCGCCGCCTCCAGCTGGTCGATCGAGGCGGCCTCGTTGACCACCGGCGGCACGCCCCGGTGGTAGTCGAGGGACCACTTGGCGCGGTGGGTCTCGGCCAGGTGCGCGACCAGCTCCTCCAGCACCTCCGGCGCCTCCCGCCAGCCGGCCAGCTCCAGGCAGCGGACGGTGCCCTCCAGCTCGGCGTGCTGCGGGATCACGTTCGGCGCGGAGCCGGCCGCGATCCGCCCCCACACCAGCGAGACCCCCCAGCGCGGGTCCATCCGGCGGGAGAGCCCGGCGGGCAGCTCGGCGGCCAGCTTGGCCACCGCGGTGACCAGGTCGGTGGTCAGGTGCGGGCGGGCGGTGTGCCCGCCCGGGCCGTCCAGCGAGATCCGCACCTTGTCGCAGGCCGAGGTGATCGCCCCGGCCTTCAGCCCGATCCGGCCGACCGCCACCTTGGGGTCGCAGTGCACGGCGAAGATCCGGCCGACCCCCTCCATCCCGCCGGCCGCGATCACGTCCAGCGCGCCGCCGGGCATCATCTCCTCGGCGGGCTGGAAGATCAGCCGCACCGGGCGGGACAGCTCCCCCGCGGCCAGCGCCTGGGCCAGCACCAGGCCGGTGCCGAGCACCACCGCGGTGTGCACGTCGTGGCCGCAGGCGTGCGCCCGGCCGGGGAGCGTGGAGCGGTACGGCACGTCCTGCTTGGCGTCGTCGATCGGCAGCGCGTCGATGTCGGCCCGGAACGCGAGCAGCGGGGTGCCCGGCGCGGTGCCCGGCGGGACGAGGTCCACCAGCAGCCCGGTGCCGCCGGGCAGCACCCGCGGCTCCAGCCCGGCGGCGACCAGCCGCTCGCGCAGCAGCCGGGTGGTGCGGAACTCCTGGCGGCCGAGCTCGGGGTGCCGGTGGAGGTCACGGCGCAGCTCGATCAACTCGGCCCGGTACGACGCCACCCGGGCGCGCAGGTCGGCGGGCGGACGGGCGGCGGTGACGGTGGCGGCGGCTGCCGGCTGGGGAGCGTTCACCTTGTCAAGGGTAGGCCGGTCGTGCGGTTTTGGCCCGGGTTCCGGAGAACTGATCACCGGATGGGTGCATGGCGGCTGCCGGGATGGGTAAGACACTTCGTTTCGGCCCGCCCTTCGTTCCGGCCCCCCTGGCCCTGTGCAACGAACCGCACCGGTCATCGGACACGGCGGCTGCTCCGTGCGGGCCCCGGAGCGCGGCGGCCAAACGTTTCCCCCCGATCGGGTCATGCCGGGGTAAAGCTTTCGGACGTGCTCTTGAGTGGCGTACATCAGTCCGCATAGACAGCTTTCGCACAGTCAACTCCGGTGCCGCGGTGGGGGGTCTTCCGCTCGCGGCGCGCCCCGTCACGCCCTCACGAGGGGCAGCTGACGCTCCATCGAACCGAGAAGGGGGGACCCGACGTGCCCATCGCGCGCAACAAGCTCGCCCAGAGCATCGCTCCGGCCGCCGTCGCCGCCGCACTGATCCTCACCACCCTCGGCGCGGCCGTTCCGGCCTCCGCCGCCACCCCGGCCGGCGACAGCGCCCAGGCCCTGCCCGGCACCCACCCCGAGTGGGCCACCCCGCAGGCCGACGCCGGCGCCGCCGACGCGGCCGCCCCGGCCACCGCCCGGATCTACCTGGCCGGCCGGGACGCCAGCGGCCTGGCCGCGCTCGCCAAAGCGGTCTCCGACCCGAACTCCCCGGCCTACGGCCAGTACCTGTCCTCCGACCAGGTCCAGGCGAAGTTCGGCGCCACCCCGCAGCAGGTCAAGGCCGTCACCGACTGGGTGACCGGCGCGGGCCTGACCGTCTCCGCCAGCACGAACCACTACGTGCAGGTGGCCGGCTCCACCGCCGCGATGGCCAAGGCCTTCGGCACCGGTTTCCACAACTACCGCACCGCGGACGGCACCCACCGCGCGCCCGCCTCGGACGCCAAGGTCCCCGCCGCGGTGGCCGGCTCGGTGCTGGCCGTCTCCGGCCTGGCCGACGCGATCCACAAGAACAGCTCGAACGCCACCTCGGTGCGCGAGGCCGAGCAGCGCGCGAACGCCGCCTCCCGGCTCGCCGCCCCCGACAAGAAGGCCCCGGCCACCCTGCCGGACGTGCCGACCTGCTCCGAGGACGGCTACGGCTCCAAGACCGCCAAGGGCGCCCCGGACGGCTACGAGAAGAACGAGCCCTTCGCCCCCTGCTCGTACGTCCCGTCCCAGCTGCGCAAGGCGTACGGCGTCAGCGACGCCAAGGTCACCGGCAAGGGCGCCCGGGTCGCGATCATCGACGCCTACGGCCTGTCCACCATGGAGCAGGACGCGGACCACTTCTCCTCCCTGCACGGCGACCAGCCGTTCAAGCCGGGCCAGTACACCGAGTACGTCACCCCGGACAAGTGGACCCACGAGGACGAGTGCGGCGGCGCCGCCGGCTGGGCCGGCGAGGAGGCGCTCGACGTCGAGATGGTGCACGGCCTGGCGCCCGACGCGCAGGTCGTCTACGTCGGCGGCAACTCCTGCTACGACGAGGACCTGTACGACGCGATGGCCAAGGTCGTCGACGAGCACCTGGCCGACGTGGTCTCCAACTCCTGGGGCGAGATCATGCACGGCACCACCGGCGACATCGACCCGGCCGTGGTCGCCGCCGACAACCAGATATTCCAGCTCGGCGCGGTGACCGGCATCGGCTTCACCTTCTCCTCCGGCGACTGCGGCGACAGCTCCCCGGGCGCGGCCGCCACCGGCGCCAACTGCCAGACCGAGACCAACCAGGCCCAGGCCGACTGGCCGTCCGCCTCCCCGTGGGTCACCTCGGTCGGCGGCACCGCCCTCCAGCTCGACAACAAGGGCGGCAAGTACGGCGACGAGGTCTCGATGGGCGACCTGCGCTCGGTGCTCTCCGCCGACCAGAAGTCCTGGAGCCCGTTCCCCGGCACCTTCTACTTCGGCGGCGGCGGCGGTGTCTCCAAGGACTTCGCCCAGCCGTGGTACCAGCAGGGCGTCGTCCCGGACAAGGTCTCCAAGACCGCGGCCGACGGCACCAAGTCCAGGACGCCGCTGCGCGCCACCCCCGACATCGCGATGAGCGGTGACCTGGTGGCCGCCACCCTGGTCGGCTTCACCGACGGCGGCGCCTACAGCGAGGGCGGCTACGGCGGCACCTCGGTCTCCGCCCCGGAGACCGCCGCGATGTTCGCCAACGCGATCCAGGCCCGCGGCGGCCGCGCCCTCGGCTTCGCCAACCCGGCCCTCTACGACCGGGCCGGCACCAAGGCGTTCAACGACGTCAACGACGGCGCCGTCCACACCAAGCGCGGCAACGTCGTCGACCTCGGCGTGGTGAGCGGCTCGCTCCGGGTCCGCCTCTACAAGATCGGCGCGGACTACGGCCTGTCGGCCTCGAAGGGCTACGACACCGCCACCGGCCTGGGCTCCCCGGGCAAGGACTTCTTCAAGTCCTTCACCATCAAGAAGTAACCGCCGGCAACGCGGCGGAGGGGCGCCGGGAGTCTTCTCCCGGCGCCCCTCCGCGTTCCCGCGCCCCGCCGGGGGCGCCGCTCAGAAGCGGTCGACCGGCACGTACGTCCCCCACACCCCGCGCAGCGCGTCGCAGACCTCGCCCACGGTGGCCCGGGCCGCCAGCGCCTCCTTCATCGGGTACAGCACGTTGTCGGTGCCCTCCGCCGCCTTGCGCAGCTGCGACAGCGACCGGTCCACCGCCGAGGAGTCCCGGTCGGCGCGCAGGCGCCCGAGCCGCTCGGCCTGCTGCGCCTCGATCGCCGGGTCGACCCGCAGCGGCTCGTAGGGCTCCTCCTCGGCGAGCTGGAAGCGGTTGACGCCGACCACGGTCCGCTCGCCGGAGTCCTGCTCCTGCTGGATTCGGTACGCGGTGCGCTCGATCTCGCCCTTCTGGTAGCCCTGTTCGATCGCCGCGACGGCGCCGCCCATGTCCTCCACCTTGGCCATCAGCTCCAGGGCGGCGGCCTCCAGCTCGTCCGTCATCGCCTCGACCACGTAGGAGCCCGCGAACGGGTCGACGGTGGCGGTGACGTCGGTCTCGAAGGCGAGCACCTGCTGGGTGCGCAGCGCGAGCCGGGCGGACTTCTCGGTCGGCAGGGCGATCGCCTCGTCGAAGGAGTTGGTGTGCAGCGACTGGGTGCCGCCCAGGACGGCGGCCAGCGCCTGCACCGAGACGCGCACCAGGTTGACCTCGGGCTGCTGCGCGGTGAGCTGCACGCCGGCGGTCTGGGTGTGGAAGCGCAGCATCTGCGACTTGGGGTTCTTCGCGCCGAACTCCTCCTTCATGACGCGGGCCCAGATCCGGCGCGCGGCACGGAACTTGGCGACCTCCTCCAGCAGCGTGGTGCGGGAGACGAAGAAGAAGGAGAGCCGGGGCGCGAAGTCGTCGACGTCCATCCCGGCGGCGACCGCGGTGCGGACGTACTCGATGCCGTTGGCGAGCGTGAAGGCGATCTCCTGCGCGGGGTTCGCCCCGGCCTCGGCCATGTGGTAGCCGGAGATGGAGATGGTGTTCCACTTGGGGATCTCGGCCCGGCAGTACTGGAACACGTCCGCGATCAGCCGCAGGCTGGGCTTGGGCGGGAAGATGTACGTGCCGCGGGCGATGTACTCCTTGAGCACGTCGTTCTGGATGGTGCCGGTCAGCTTGCCCGAGGGCACGCCCTGGGCCTCGCCGACCAGCTGGTAGAGCAGCAGCAGGAGCGAGCCGGGCGCGTTGATGGTCATCGAGGTGGAGACCTCGCCGAGCGGGATGCCGCCGAACAGCACGTTCATGTCCTCGACGCTGTCGACCGCCACGCCGACCTTGCCGACCTCGCCGGAGGAGATCGCCGCGTCCGAGTCGTAGCCCATCTGGGTCGGCAGGTCGAAGGCCACCGACAGGCCCATGGTGCCGTTGGCGATCAGCTGCTTGTAGCGGGCGTTGGACTCGGCGGCGGTGCCGAAGCCGGCGTACTGGCGCATCGTCCACGGCTTGCCGGTGTACATGGTCGGGTACACGCCGCGGGTGAACGGGTACCGGCCGGGGGTGCCGAGCCGGCTCGCGGCGTCGAATCCGGCCAGTGTCTCGGGGCCGTACACCGGCTCGATCGGCAGTCCCGACTCGGTGCGGCGTGGCTCGGCTGCCATGGGGGTTCCTCCGCGGGGGGTGGTGAGGGTTAGCGCTGATTAACGGGTCAGCTGGATACGCAATGTAGTCGTGCCCCGTCGGCAGCAGACAGATGCCACGGCTGGGAGCTTGCTCACAACACCCGCGGCCCGTCCCTTGGGATGATCGGTCCACCGACCGGACGGACGAGGAGTGGACGACATGAGCGAGCAGAAGGTGGCCGTGGTCACCGGCGCCAGCAGCGGCATCGGGGCGGCGACCGCCCGCCGACTGGCCGCGGACGGCTTCGAGGTGGTGCTGACCGCCCGACGCACCGAGCGGATCGAGACGCTGGCGAAGGAGATCGGCGGACGCGCCCGCACCCTGGACGTCACCGACCGGGCGGCGGTGGACGCCTTCGCCGCCGAGGTCGGCCGGGTCGACGTCCTGGTGAACAACGCGGGCGGCGCGCTGGGCGCGGACAGCGTCGAGGCGGGCGACCCGGCGGACTGGCGCACCATGTACGAGGTCAACGTGCTCGGCGTGCTGCACCTGACCCAGGCCCTGCTGCCCGCGCTGCGCGCCACCGGCGAGGGCACCGTGCTGATCATGTCCTCGACCGCGGCGCTGGCCGCGTACGAGGGCGGCGGCGGGTACGTGGCCGCCAAGCACGCCGTCCACTCGCTGGCCCAGACCCTGCGCCTCGAACTGGTGGCCGAGCCGATCCGGGTGATCGAGATCGCGCCCGGCATGGTGAAGTCCGAGGGCTTCGCGCTGACCCGCTTCCGCGGCGACCGGGACAAGGCCGACGCGGTCTACGCGGGCGTCGCCGAGCCGCTGACCTCGGAGGACGTCGCCGACACCGTCTCCTGGGCGGTCACCCGGCCCGCCCACGTCAACATCGACCTGCTGGTGGTCCGGCCCCGCGCCCAGGCCGCCAACCACAAGGTGCACCGGGCCGGTTGATCCGTCCCGCGGGACCGAAAAGGGCGGCGGGTCACAACTTGATAGCTCGATCGAGTGAAATCGGCCCGCCGCCTCCCCAACTGATGAGCCCTCAACTACCGTGGAGGCGCTGCCCCGCCGAGCTGTGCCAGCCCCGAGCGGCGGCATCGCCGCACCCCGCGACACCCCTGTCCTCCCAGGTCCACCCCGTCTCTGGAGCATTCCGCCTTCCCGCCCTCACGAGGAGGATCCGCTGGCCAGCGACATCCCGCCGCAGCGTCTCGACGTGCGGACGGAGCCGTCCCTGCTGGGGCTCCACCGGTTCAACGAAGCCGACTCCGGCGCCGTGGAGGAAGCACTGCTCGCCTGCTGCGGCAGCCACCGCTGGGCCCTCCGCCTCACCGCCCACCGCCCCTACCCCGACATCGAGTCCCTGCTGGCCGCGGCCAGCGAGGCCAGCTACGACCTGCGTCCGGCCGACCTGGCGGAGGCCCTCGCCGACGAGAGCTGGATGCCCCAGCCCCTGCTCGGCATGCGCGCCCCCGGCAGCCAGGCCGCCCGCACCGCGCTGCGCGCCGCCCACGCCGCCTACGAGGCCCGCTTCGGGTACGTCTTCGTGGTCTGCCTGGAGGGCGTCGTCCCCGAGGAGATGCTGGACGCCGTCCTCACCTCCATCCGCACCCGCCTGGCCAACGACCCCGACGAGGAACGCCTGGTCTCCGCCGAGGAGTTGCGCCGCATCGCGCTCAGCCGCCTGGAGCACCTGGTCGCGGTGAAGAGCTGACCCGGGCGCCGGGAACGGCGCCGGACCGACCGATCCGCCCGCAGGGCCCCGCCGGGGGCCCTGCTCCGTTTCCCGGCGGTCCTCACCTCCCGGCGATCTTCGCCAGCTGCGCCCGCACCACCGCCGGGTCCGGCTCCGGGGCCGGTCGGCCGGTCGCGTCCAGGGTGGTGAAGACGGCGAGGACGTCCCCGGCCCGGGCGACCAGGGCGCGCTGGGCGATGACGGCCCCGCCGGTTTCATTCGTGAGGGTGAAGGCGCTGGCGGCGTCGGCTCCTTCGGGGGTGGGCGTGTCGAGCCGGGTGAGCAGGTGGCGGCCGGCGGTGGAGGTGAACGCCCGGCAGTGGTCGAGGACCTGGTCGAGCCCGGAGCGGACGGCGGCGGCCCGGCCGGGCCGGAAGGCCAGCACCGCGGTGTAGAGCGAGGCGGCGGCGTCGCCCGCGCGGGCGATGTCCAGGTCGGCCTCGGCCAGCGGCCCGGCCCCGCCCTTGGAGGGGGTCAGCGCGTCGAGGACGGGCTGGCAGGCCGGGACGTCGGCGGTCTGCGGGGGGCTGGAGATGTCGTTCTGGCCGGGCTGCATGAGGGTGACGTGCCAGCCGGGGCCGAGGTCGGCGTCGGTGACGGCGAGGGCGCGCACCGCGGCGGCGTCGTACTCGGGCCGCGCGGAGGACGGCGCGGCCGACGGCCGGGCGAAGGGCCCCGCGGCGGCCCCGGCGGCGGCGCCGTCGGCGGCGGGGGCGGACGGCGCGGCGGCGCAGCCGGCCGCGGCGGGGGCGAGCGCGGCGAGCGAGGCGAGGGCGGCGAGCGCGGGCAGGGGTCGCACGGCGGGTCTCTCTGCTGGGCGGCGGGAGGAGGCGTACCGTAGCGCAGTCGGCCTGTGACGCAGGGTCACGGTTCCCGGCGCGATTAGGCCGTGCGTGCCTGATTGATCACACCAGGGGCCCCCGGCGGCGGTTGCCGACGGCGCGTCGATAGGATGCTCGCGGCCGGTGGACCGTATCCGGCCGGGCTGACCGACACCGAAGCCGGCCGAGCCCCCGAACCGCTTCCGGAGGGTTTTCCGTGCCGGCTGGAACGCTGTACCGCGGCCGGGAAGGCATGTGGAGCTGGGTGGCTCACCGAGTCACCGGCGTCCTGATCTTCTTCTTCCTGTTCGCACATGTCCTTGACACCGCTCTGGTGCGGGTGTCGCCCGAGGCGTACGACTCGGTGATCGCCACGTACAAGTTCTGGCTGGTGAACCTGATGGAGTACGGCCTGGTGGCCGCCATCCTGTTCCACGCCCTGAACGGCCTGCGGGTCGTCGCGGTGGACTTCTGGGCCAAGGGCCCGAAGTACCAGAAGCAGATGCTCTGGACCGTCGTGGGCGTGTGGGTCGTCCTGATGGCCGGCTCCTTCTACCCCGTCCTCGAGCACACCCTTCGCACCTGGTTCGGGGGCTGATCCGCGTGTCCACTGAGACCAACGACCTGGTGGTGCCCTCGGTGCACGCCCACACCGGCAAGGGACTGGGCACCGGCAACCCGGCCGACGCCTTCGTGGTCGAGCCGGCCCGGGCGCGCAGCAAGCGGACCCCGCGCCGCACCCGCACCAACTTCGAGATGCTCGCCTGGCTGTTCATGCGCCTGTCGGGCGTCGTGCTGGTGGTGCTGGTCCTCGGCCACCTGCTGATCAACCTGATGCTGGACGGCGGCGTCTCCAAGGTCAGCTTCGCCTTCGTGGCGGGCAAGTGGGCCTCGCCGTTCTGGCAGGTCTGGGACCTGCTGATGCTGTGGCTGGCCATGCTGCACGGCTCGAACGGCATGCGCACCGTCATCAACGACTACGCGGAGAAGGACGCCACTCGTCTGTGGCTGAAGGGTCTCCTGGGCGTCGCGACCGTGTTCACGGTCGTCCTCGGCACCCTGGTGATCTTCACCTTCGACCCGAACATCTGACGAGCCACCAGAGGCGACTGACCCCCATGCAGATTCACCAGTACGACACCGTCATCGTCGGCGCCGGCGGCGCCGGCATGCGCGCGGCCATCGAGTCGACGCAGCGCAGCCGCACCGCCGTCCTGACCAAGCTCTACCCGACCCGGTCGCACACCGGCGCGGCGCAGGGCGGCATGTGCGCCGCGCTCGCCAACGTCGAGGAGGACAACTGGGAGTGGCACACCTTCGACACGGTCAAGGGCGGTGACTACCTGGTCGACCAGGACGCCGCCGAGATCATGTGCAAGGAGGCCATCGACGCGGTCCTCGACCTGGAGAAGATGGGCCTGCCCTTCTCCCGCACCGACCAGGGCCGGATCGACCAGCGCCGCTTCGGCGGCC
The DNA here is from genome assembly GCF_044769485.1 of Kitasatospora sp. NPDC090308. Classification (NCBI taxonomy): domain Bacteria; kingdom Bacillati; phylum Actinomycetota; class Actinomycetes; order Kitasatosporales; family Streptomycetaceae; genus Kitasatospora; species Kitasatospora sp. NPDC090308. The sequence continues at coordinate 46,486 of NZ_JBIVXY010000021.1, forward strand.
ACTCCCGCAACCACGGCGAGGCCCCGGTCCGCCGGTCCTGCTACGCCGCGGACCGCACCGGCCACATGATCCTGCAGACGCTGTTCCAGAACTGCGTCAAGCACGGCGTCGAGTTCTTCAACGAGTTCTACGTCCTCGACCTGCTGATCAACGAGGGCCGGACCGCCGGCGTGGTGGCCTACGAGCTGGCCACCGGCGAGATCCACGTCTTCCAGGCCAAGGCCGTGGTGTTCGCCTCGGGCGGCACCGGCAAGATGTTCAAGGTCACCTCGAACGCGCACACCCTGACCGGTGACGGCCAGGCCGTGGCGTACCGCCGGGGCCTGCCGCTGGAGGACATGGAGTTCTTCCAGTTCCACCCGACCGGCATCTGGCGGATGGGCATCCTGCTCACCGAGGGCGCCCGCGGCGAGGGCGGCATCCTGCGCAACAAGGACGGCGAGCGCTTCATGGAGCGCTACGCCCCCGTCATGAAGGACCTCGCGTCCCGTGACGTGTGCTCCCGCGCGATCTACTCGGAGATCCGGGCCGGCCGCGGCTGCGGCCCCGACGGCGACCACGTCTACCTGGACCTGACGCACCTGCCGCCGGAGCAGCTGGACGCCAAGCTGCCGGACATCACCGAGTTCGCGCGCACCTACCTCGGCATCGAGCCCTACACGGACCCGATCCCGATCCAGCCCACCGCGCACTACGCGATGGGCGGCATCCCGACCAACGTCGAGGGCGAGGTGCTGCGCAACAACACCGACGTCGTCCCGGGCCTGTACGCCGCGGGCGAGGTCGCGTGCGTGTCGGTGCACGGCGCCAACCGCCTGGGCACCAACTCGCTGCTGGACATCAACGTGTTCGGCCGCCGGGCGGGCATCGCCGCCGCCGAGTACGCCGAGAAGCACGACTTCGTGCCGCTGCCGGAGGACCCGGGCGCGCTGGTCGAGTCGCTGGTGGAGGGCCTGCGGGAGTCCACCGGCACCGAGTCGGTCGCGAAGATCCGCCTGGAGCTGCAGGAGTCGATGGACGCCAACGCGTCCGTCTACCGCACCGGCAAGACCCTGCAGCAGGCGGTCGAGGACGTGGCGGCGCTCAAGGAGCGCTTCAAGAACGTCTCGATCGCGGACAAGGGCTCGCGCTACAACACCGACCTGCTGGAGGCCGTCGAGCTGGGCAACCTGCTCGACCTGGCCGAGGTGCTGGTCGTGTCCGCGCTGGCGCGCGAGGAGTCCCGCGGCGGTCACTACCGCGAGGACTTCCCGACCCGCGACGACGTGAAGTTCATGCAGCACACCATGGCGTACCGCGAGGTGGCCGAGGACGGTTCCACCTCCATCCGCCTCGACTACAAGCCGGTCGTGCAGACCCGCTACCAGCCGATGGAGCGTAAGTACTGATGTCCACTTCGACCGTCGAGACGCACTCGGCCGCGCTGGACGCGGCCGAGTCGGGCAGCGTGCAGCTGATCAACGTCACCTTCCGGATCCGCCGGTTCAACCCGGAGGAGCACCCGGACCCGGTGTGGGTGGACTACCAGCTCCTGATGGACCCGAAGGAGCGCGTCCTGGACGCGCTCAACAAGATCAAGTGGGAGCAGGACGGCACGCTCACGTACCGCCGCTCCTGCGCGCACGGCATCTGCGGCTCGGACGCCATGCGGATCAACGGCCGCAACCGGCTGGCGTGCAAGACCCTGATCAAGGACGTCAACCCGGAGAAGCCGATCACGATCGAGGCCATCAAGGGCCTCGCGGTCCTCAAGGACCTGATCGTGGACATGGACCCGTTCTTCCAGGCGTACAAGGACGTCATGCCGTTCCTGATCACCAACGGGAACGAGCCGACCCGCGAGCGCCTGCAGTCGCAGGCCGACCGCGAGCGCTTCGACGACACCACCAAGTGCATCCTGTGCGCCGCGTGCACCTCCTCGTGCCCGGTGTTCTGGAACGACGGCCAGTACTTCGGCCCGGCGGCGATCGTCAACGCGCACCGCTTCATCTTCGACTCGCGCGACGAGGGTGCCGAGCAGCGGCTGGAGATCCTCAACGACCGCGAGGGCGTGTGGCGCTGCCGCACCACCTTCAACTGCTCGGAGGCCTGCCCGCGCGGCATCGAGGTCACCAAGGCGATCCAGGAGGTGAAGCGCGCGCTCGTCACGCGCCGCTTCTAGTCCGTCCGTTCGAGGGGCCCGTCCGGAGTGCGCTCCGGGCGGGCCCTTCGGCGTCCGGCGGGGCCCGAGCTCCCGTGCTCCTGTACTCCTGTGCTCCCGGCGGGCCGTCAGTCGGTGCGGCGGGTGCGGACGGTGGCCAGGGTGAGCAGCAGCGGGCCGAGGAACAGGGCGGCGCCCATCGTCCGGTAGTCCTGGTCGGCGGCGGCGGCGGTGAGCGCCAGCTGGGTGCCCAGGACGGCCGCGCCCGTCACCGGGACCAGGGCGCGGATCCGGTGCCGCCAGGCGTGCAGCGCGGCGGCGGCCAGGCCCAGGTAGGCCCAGAGCGCGCCGCGCCACAGCAGCCAGTCCAGCTGCGGGGCGCGCAGCAGGGTGCGGCTCCAGGTCGCGGCGGCGTGCAGCGGGTGCCACAGGCCGCGCGAGCCGGCCGCCGGGCCGGGTACTCCGGTGGCGGCGTGCGGGCCGCCGTCGCCCGCCCGGACGGCCCAGGCGATCCGGGCCCGGCAGAGCCGGGCGTCCAGCACCCGGTCCGGGTGGTCGCGCAGCAACTGCCGCCAGGTGGAGGCGAGTTCGTCTTCGGCCCGGCGGGCGGTGGCGGTGTTCCAGCGGTCGGTGAGGGCCGCGGTGGCGGAGCAGTCGGCACCCGCGGCGTCCCAGTCGGCGGGCGGGGCGACGGCGGTCAGGACGGGGCCGAGCGGGGCGGCGGCCCGGTGCTGGGCCAGCGCCAGGTCGGCGGCCCGCAGCGGGTGCAGGTCGCCGCCCGGGGACGCGGGGTGCCCGAGCAGCGCCAGCGCGACCGGCACGGCCAGCGCGGCCGCGGTCAGCAGCGCGATCCGGGCCCGGGCCCGGGGCAGGCAGAGCAGCAGCACCGCGGCGGCGGCCAGCGCGGTGCCGGCGCCCCGGGTGCCGGTCAGGGCGAACGCGCAGACGGCCGTGAACAGGACGGCCAGATCCAGCCGTTGGGCCGGGCCGCCCCGCTCCAGGGCGCCCTCGGCCCGCCGGGCGAGCAGCCGCAGCCCGGCCCCGGTGAGCAGCAGCGCGGCGAGGGTGGTGACCGCGGCCGGGGTGGCCGAGACCACCAGCGCGGCGGTCGGCGGCAGGGCGGCCAGCGCCACCGCGACCGGCCCGCTGTGCCGTCCCCGCACCCCGAACCGGGCCAGCGCGGCCGCCAGGTACCCCAGGGCGAAGGCCGCGGCCGCGGTCTGCGCCAGCACCGCCGGGCCGGTGTGCACGGCCCGCACCGCCGCCGCGTACAGCGGCGCGCCGGGCTCGGGGGCGTCCCCGGTGAACGCCGGGTACACCGCCGCCCACCACAGCAGCAGCACCGCCCAGCACGCCGCGGCCACCGCGAACGGCAGCCGCAGCCGCGACTTCGCCCGCCGGTGCCGCCGTTCCCGCTCCTGCCGCCGCGCCCACTCCGGGCGGGTCTCACCGAGGGTGGAACTGATGCTCACGCCGAGCCTCCCCGAAGTTCGTGCCGGGCAGGCTAGCAGCGGGATTCGGCCACTTGAAGGGGGCGGGCGCCGGGGGTCCGGGGCGCGGCCCGCGGATCGTCCGCCTTCGTCTGGCTTCGCCTGGCTTCGTCCGCCGGGGCGGCTCGGGAGGTCGCCCGGCGGGACTACTCGGCGGGGCGCTCGCCGGCCGGGGCGGCGGCGGTGGCCGCGGTGGCGGCGGTGGCCGCGCGCAGGCCGCGGACGCCGATCCAGCCGATGGCGAGGCCGAGCAGCAGGGAGGTGACGGCGAGCAGGAGGTGGACCCAGAAGAAGGCGGTGGGCTGCCCGTGGTCGCCGTTCACGAAGGCCTGGCCGCCGGAGTCCTTCCAGAGGTTCTTGACGAAGGTGGTCCAGATGAAGACCGACCAGACGCCGAAGGCGGTGAGGAACCAGGAGACCGGGCGGCTGAGCTTCATGGTGACGGGGTCCTTCGCGGCAGACGGGGTGCCCGTCCAGTATGCGGGGCCCGCCGATCGGAGCAGCGGGCGGTACTCGTTCGTGGCGTCGGACGACGGCGGGAGCGGGTCCGGGGCGGGTGCGGGTTATTTTTCCGGAATGCTGATAATCCGCCGGATTCTCCACGGTTCGTCCGCTGCCGCCCTGCTGCTGGTGCCCGCGCTGCCGGCCTCCGCCGCCGCGTCCGGGGACGCCCCGCCGCCCGGCGTGGTGGGCGGGGAGCGGCTGGGCGCGGCGGGGGTCCAGGTGGCGCCGGGGCCGGGGGCGCCGCCGCTGCCGAAGGACCTGACCGGGAAGTCCTGGCTGATCGCGGACGCGGGCACCGGGCAGGTGCTGGCGGCGTTCAACGCGCACGCGCAGCTGCCGCCGGCGTCGACCCTGAAGATGCTGTTCGCGGACACCGTGCTGCCGCGCTTCCCGGCCTCCGCGGTGCACAAGGTGGCCTGGGCGGAGCTGCAGGGGATGGGGGCGGGCAGCAGCCTGGTCGGCATCAAGGAGGACCTGGAGTACAAGGTCGAGGACCTGTGGCGCGGAGTGTTCCTCTCCTCCGGCAACGACGCGGTGCACGTGCTGGCGAACATGAACGGCGGGGTGGCGAAGACCGTCGCCGACATGCAGGCCCGGGCGGATCAGCTACAGGCCCGGGACACCCACGTGGTCAGCCCGGACGGCTACGACATGGACGGGCAGGTCACCTCGGCGTACGACCTGACCCTGTTCGCCCGGGCGGGCCTGCGCAATCCGGAGTTCCGGGGCTACTGCGCGACCCGCTGGGCGCAGTTCCCGGGCGCGGTGGACAAGAAGACCGGGCAGCGCGGGAGCTTCGGCATCGCCAACACCGACCGGCTGCTGGGCAGTTACCCGGGCCTGATCGGGGTGAAGAACGGCTACACCACCAACGCGGGCGCCACCTACACGGGCGCGGCCGAGCGCGACGGGCGGACGCTGCTGGTGACGGTGATGCACCCGGCGGACAGCCCGAAGGTCTACACCGAGGCGGCGGCGCTGCTGGACTGGGGCTTCGCCGCGGCCGGGAAGGTCACCCCGGTGGGGGCGCTGGCCGAGGACGGCGCCCCGGAGCAGGCCCCGTCGGCGGCGGCCCGGCCGGTGGCCGACGCCCCGGCCGGGTCGGCCGGTTCTACCGCGCCGGGCGCCCCGGCGGCCCCGCCCGCGCCGTCGGCCCCGGACCGCGGGCTGGCGGCGCACGCGGCGGCGGGCGGGCCGGGACCGGCGACCTGGTCGGCGGTCGGGCTGTGCGCGGCGGTCGCGGCGGCGGGGCTGCTGCGGCTGCGGACCCTGCGCCGCCGGGCCGCCCGCTCGGGGGACCGGCCGAGCTGACCGGGCGGCCGGACCGCCGAGGCGTCGGGCGGTCCGGCGGCGCAGCGGGCCGACCGGGCCCGGGCCGCGCGGGAGGCGGGCCGTGCGGACGGCCCCCGGGCCCCTCGCGCGGCTCGGGGCGTCAGGCGGTGCGGCGGGCAGCCCGCAGCGCGCGGCGCACCGAGCGGGTGGCGATGGGCGGCAGGACGTCGAGGGCGATCCGGCGGGGCAGCGAGCGCCGCGGCCGGGCGGGGGCGGGGGCCGGGGCCGGCTCGGGCGCCGGGGGCTCGTCCCAGGCGAGGCGGTGGCAGCGCTGCCCGGCCAGGTGCTCCTCGTCGAGCCGGAAGCCCTCGCCGCGCCAGTCCCGGTCGAGCAGGTCGGCGCGGACCGCCTCGGGGTCGCCCCAGGTGCCGTAGAACTTCTCGGGGGTGAGCAGCACCGGCCGCAGGCCGAGGGTGAAGACGGCCTCCCAGACGGCGGCGGCCACGCCGGGGGTGTGCGGGGCCCGGTAGTCGTCGAGGGCGACCACGCCGTCCTTGGCGAGGGCCTCCCGGGCGACCAGGATGTCGCCGGCCACGTGCTCGTACAGGTGGGAGGCGTCGATGTGGACGAAGCGGCAGCTGCCCGCGGGGATCCGGCCGTCGGCGAGGACCGAGGTGGGGGCCTGGACGATCGTCGGCAGTTCGGGGTGGAAGGCCAGGTAGTTGGCCTCGAAGGCGCGCCGGGTCAGGGTGTCGCGGTAGGACATGTCCATCTCGGCGGAGTTCTGGTCGTCCGGGGCCTCCAGGTCGAACAGGTCGCAGACCGTGAAGGTCTCCCCGGCGCGCAGGTGGTAGCCCAGCAGGATCGCCGAGCGGCCCAGGTAGGCGCCCATCTCCAGCAGGTCGCCGGTGGTCCCGGCCTCGCTCTGCCGGTCGAGCAGGTGGGCGAAGACCTCCTGGTCGGCCCGGAAGAACCAGCCCGGGACGTCGTCCGGGGCGGCCGGGACGGGGACGCCCTCGGGGGCGGCGGGAGCGGCGGCGGTGCCTGGTGCGGACACGCGGTCTCCTGGGGAGCTGGCCGGGGCCGGGGGCACGGCGGTGTGCGGTCGGCGGGAACCGGACTGGTGTGACCGGGATCATAGTCACTCGTCCGAACGCCGCACAGCGGGCGGGGCGGATGTTTCCCCGGCGGCCTCGAGCGCGGCCTCGGCCTGCCGGACGGCGCGCAGCCGGGCCCGTTCCGGGTCGGCGAGCGCGGTCCAGGCCGCGCAGTACATCAGCAGCCGGGTGACGAAGTCGATCCACAGCAGCAGGGCCACCGGCACGCCGAACGCCCCGTACAGGCTGCGGCCGGCCACCGAGCCCAGGTAGGAGGAGAGCAGCAGTTTCAGCAGTTCGAAGCCGACCGCGCCGATCAGCGCGCCCTCCAGCAGGGCGCGGCGGCGCTGGCCGGTGATCCGCGGGAACGGGCCGAGCAGGTAGGCGAAGAGCAGCAGGTCGGCGCAGACCGCGATCAGGAAGCCCAGTCCGGACAGCAGCCAGCGGGCGGCCCCGCCGTCCAGGCCCAGGGCGTCGGAGAGCCGGTGGACCAGGGTGGTGGCGAGCGCGGAGGCGGCCAGCGAGGCCAGGCAGACCAGGCCGAGGCCGAGCAGCACCACGCAGTCGCGGGCCTTGACCAGGACCGGGTTGCCGCCGTCGTCCGGCAGCCGCCACACGGTGCGCACCGCGCCGCGCATGGTGTCCACCCAGCCGAGGCCGGAGATCAGCAGCAGCAGGCCGGAGACCAGGCCGACGGTGCCGGCGTTGGCCACCATGGCGTTCAGGTCGAGCGAGTCGGCGAGGCCCGGCAGCTGCTCGGTGATCTTGTCCTGGAGCTGGTGCACCCGGGAGTCGGAGAGGGTGGCCAGGGCGATCGCCAGGGCCACCGTGAGCAGCGGGAACAACGCCAGGAAGCCGAAGAAGGTGACCGCCCCGGCCAGCCGGTTGCCCTGGACGTCGTCGAACAGCAGGTAGACCCGGTAGGGCCGGCTGCGCAGCAGTCGGGCGGCCAGTGGGCCGATCACGGGCAGCTTGGTGAGGAAGTCCACGCATGGCTGTATACCGGCGTCCGGGCCCCCGCTGCGGGAGCGGGGCCGGGCCCGGCGCGGCGCGGGCCCTCCGGGGCGCGTCACGGGCCGTCCCGGGGGCTCCGGGTGAGTCCCCGTCAGCCCGCCCCCGCCGCGCGGGGGTTCAGCGGCGGACGGCGCGGCGGGCCCGGGCCAGGGCCCGCAGGCCCTGGAAGCCGAGGTAGTTGCCGCGGCCGAGCAGTTCGCCGCGCAGCCCCTCGCGGCCGGGCGGCGGCCGGTAGCCGGCCGGGCGGTGCCGGGCGCAGTGCTCGGCGGCGCGGCGGAAGAACTCGCGGCGGTCGCCGGGCGGGACCCGGCCGGGCTTGGAGACCACGGTGGCGAGGTGGCCGAGCATCATCCGGTAGATGACCGGGCGCCAGCGGTCCAGGTCGGGGCGGGTGTCGAGGAAGGCGAACACCCGGTCGTACTGCGCGAAGACGTCGAAGTGCTTGCGGGAGGCGGTGGCCAGGATGTTGCCGCCCTCGCGGCGCTGCCGGTAGTGCACGCCGACCCGGTCGAGCAGGGTGATCCGCTCGGCGGCGAGCAGCGCCGGGTAGGTGAACGGGGTGTCCTCGTAGTAGCCGGGCGGGAAGGACAGGTCGTGCCGGAGCAGGAACTCGCGGCGGTACGCCTTGTTCCAGGCGACCTGGAGCAGGTCGAGCAGGTCCCGGCGCTCGTCCAGGGTGAACACCTCGGCGCCGGGGCGGGCGAAGACCGGGGCGGAGGCGGAGCGGGTGACCCGGCCGTCCCAGTAGCTGCGGGCGTAGTCGAACACCAGCAGGTCGGGGTCGCCGGTGGCGCGCAGCCGGGCGTCGGTGTCGGCGAGCAGGCCGGGGGTGAGGGTGTCGTCGCTGTCCAGGAAGACCAGGTAGTCGCCGGTGGCGAGGGCGGCGCCGGCGTTGCGGGCCGGGCCGAGGCCGACGTTCTCGGGCAGGTGCCGGACGGTCACCCGGGGGTCGCGGGCGGCCGCCGCGTCCAGGATCGCGCCGCAGCCGTCGGGCGAGCGGTCGTCCACCGCGATCAGCTCGAAGTCCGTGAAGGACTGCGCCAGGACCGACTCCAGGCATTCGGGCAGGTACTCCTCGACGGCGTGCACCGGCACGACGACACTGAACCGCGGCATCTCTTCACTCTCCTGACCTGGCCTGGCCTGGCGCAGACTAGCAAGCCCGGAGAGGTAGGATCGCGGCCGGTGCCGGTCCGCTTTCGCACGTTTCTCGGGCCCGCCGGCCGCACTCCCTGAGGAAAGGCTCTGCGCTACCGATGGCCCCCCGTCTGTCCGTCGTCGTCCCGATCTACAACGTCGAGCGCTACCTCGAGGAGTGCCTGGACTCCATCGCCGCGCAGACCTTCGCCGACTTCGAGTGCGTCATGGTCGACGACGGCTCCAAGGACTCCAGCGCCGCGATCGCCGAGGCGTACGCCGCGAAGGACTCCCGCTTCCGGCTGGTCAAGCAGGTGAACAAGGGCCTGGGCGCGGCGCGCAACACCGGCTACCGGCACATCTCCGAGGGCACCGAGTTCCTGGCGTTCGTCGACAGCGACGACACCATGCCGCCGTCCGCCTACGAGCTGATGATCGGCACGCTGGACGAGACCGGCTCGGACTTCTGCACCGGCAACGTGCTGCGCTTCCGGGCGGTGGGCCACTACCAGTCCGGCGGCCACCGCAAGCCGTTCGCCGAGACCCGGCTGCGCACCCACATCACCGAGATCCCGGCGCTGATCACCGACCGCACCGCCTGGAACAAGGTCTACCGCCGCGCCTTCTTCGACCAGGCGGGCGTGCTGTACCCCGAGGGCATCCTGTACGAGGACGCCCCGGTCAGCGTGCCGCACCACTTCCTGGCCCGCCGGGTCGACGTGCTCGCCGAGCCGATCTACCACTGGCGCGAGCGGGAGGTCGGCGAGATGTCGATCACCCAGATGAAGACCAACCCGAAGGGCGTCGTCGACCGGGTCAAGTCGATGGAGCTGGTCCGGGAGTGGCTGTCGGCGCAGAGCGACCCGAAGTTCCGCAAGTACCTGCGCACCTACGACGAGAACAACCTCGTCGAGGAGATCCCGATGTTCTTCGGCTCGGTGCTGGAGAACGACCCGGCGTACAACGCGGCCTACCTGGAGTCGGCCGGCCGGCTGCTGCGCGCGATCGGCCCCGAGCAGGTCCGCAAGCTGCGCGCCCCGCTGCGGCTCAAGTACCACCTGACCCTGCAGGGCCGGCTGGACGAGCTGATCGAGCAGCTCCGCTTCGAGAAGGACAGCAACGGCGCGGCCCCGGCCCGCGGCCTGCTGCGCCCGTACGCCGACTACCCGTTCCTGCGGGGCGGCCGCAAGAGCGTGCCCGCGGACGTGCTGCGGCTGAAGAACGCCCTGGTGATGCGCTCGCGGCTGTACGAGGCCCGCTGGGAGGGCGGCCGGCTGCGGCTCACCGGCCACGCCTTCCCCGAGCACCTGGGCGCCGAGCACAAGCACGACATGGTCAAGGCGCTGGTGCTGCGCGAGGCCAAGGGCCGCGGCGTGGTGGCCGTGCAGACCAAGGCGCAGTACAGCCCGGAGGCGACCGCCAGCTCCCCGCACGACCTGTACAGCTGCGACTGGGCGGGCTTCGCCGCGTCCATCGACCCGCAGCGGCTCAAGCAGCGCGGCGGCTGGAAGGACGGCTCCTGGCGGGTGCTGGTGGCCGGCGCCGGCAAGGGCGGCGTGTACAAGGGCCGGGTGTCGGTCGGCTGGCACGACCGCAGCGAGTACCCGCCGGCGCACTGGGTCGAGGACGACGTCCGGATCGTGCCGTGGTCCCGGGACGGCCACCTGCTGCTGCGGGTGGAGCGGGTGCGCGCCCGCGCGGTGGCCGCCACCGCGCAGGACGGCACCGTGGAGCTGCGCGGCCTGGTCCGCTCCGGCCCCGACCTGGCCGGCGCGGAGCTGCGGCTCAAGCACGTCGAGTCCGACCGCGACCTGTTCGCCGAGCTGGAGCTGGGCACCCCGGCCGGCCGCGACCTGCCGTTCACCGCGCGGTTCCGGGTGGCCGACCTGACCGCCGTCCGGGAGTCCTGGGACGCCCTGGACCCGGCCGCGGAGGAGCGCACCCGGGACCGCTGGGACCTGGAGCTCAAGCTGTCCGACGGCAGCGCGCTGCCGCTGGTGCTGGACGACCGCACCGCCGCGGTGGAGCTGCACCTGCCGCTGGCCGGCGGCGCCCGCGCGCTGTACGCCAAGCCCTCCCCGTCCGGCTACCTGCAGCTGTGCGACCAGGTGCTCCAGCCGGTGATCGAGGAGGTGTCCCGGGCCACCGACGGCGAGGGCTTCGTGCTCAGCGGCTCCTTCCCGCTGCCCGGCGCCCACCGCTACGAGCTGGTGATCCGGCACGTGAAGCGGCAGGAGGAGCACGCCTACCCGGTGGAGATCGCCGACGGGCGCTTCCGGGCCGCGCTGCCCGCCGTGCCGACCGCGTCCTTCGCCGGCCGGGTGCCGCTGCACAAGGGCACCTGGACGGTGCTGTTCCGCCCGGTCGGCGCCCCGGTCGACAGCCTGTGGCCGGCCGCCGTGCTGGACGCCCGGACCTTCGACGCGCTGCCGCTGGAGGTCGAGGCCCGCGGCAAGCGGGTCGCCCTGGAGCGCCGCCTGTTCGACACCCTCTCGCTGGAGTCGCACGACCCGCTGACGCCCGACGAGCGCAGCGGCTACCGGCAGCGCACCCTGCGGCACGCCTACGTCGAGCAGCCGGCCGGCCCGCTGACCGACACGGTGCTCTACCACACCGTCCGGGAGGACTGGTGGGCCGCCGACGGCGGCGTGTACGGCGACTCGCCGCGCGCGGTGCACGAGGAGCTGGTCCGCCGCGGCCTGCCGCTGCGCCACCTGTGGACCTCGGTGGACCTGCAGGCCGAGCTGCCGCAGACCGCCGAGGCCGTCCGGCACCGCTCCCCCGAGTGGTTCCGGGCGCTGTCCACCGCGAAGTACGTCGTCACCTCCACCCACCTGCCCACGTACTTCCGCCGCCGTCCCGGCCAGGTCGTCCTGCAGACCTGGCAGGGCGTGCCGCTGAAGCGGATCGGCACCGACTTCGAGAAGGTCTGGTTCACCGACTCCGGGTACCTGGAGCACCTCAAGGAGGAGGTGCCGCAGTGGAGCCTGCTGACGGCCGGCAACCGCTGGTCGGTGCCGGTGCTGCGGCGCGCCTTCGGGTACACCGGGAAGGTGCTGGAGAGCGGCTCGCCGCGCAACGACCTGCTGTTCGCCGCCGACCGGGAGAAGACCGCCGAGCGGGTGCGCGAGCAGCTCGGCCTGCCCGAGGGCAAGAAGGTCGTGCTGTACGCGCCGACCTTCCGGGAGGACCGCCGACTGCCCGACGGCGGCTACCAGTTCAACCTGCAGCTCGACCTGGACGCGGCCCGCGCCGCGCTGGGCGACGACCAGGTGCTGCTGGTGCGCAGCCACGAGGTGGTGCGCGGGCAGATCGCCGAGGCCGGCAACGGCTACGTCTGGGACGTCAGCACCTACCCCGACACGGCCGAGCTGCTGCTGGTCGCCGACGCCCTGGTGACCGACTACTCGGCCTCGGTGTTCGACTTCATGAACACCGGCCGCCCGGTGCTGTTCTTCGCCTACGACCTGGAGCACTACCGCGACAACCTGCGCGGTTTCAGCTTCGACTTCGAGGCCCAGGCCCCCGGCCCGCTGCTGCGCACCTCCGCCGAGGTGGTCGGCGCGCTCGCCGACCTGCCCGGGGTGGCCGCCGAGTACGCCGACAGGTACGCGGCGTTCCGCGAGGCGTACGGGGACCTGGACGACGGCCGGGCCGCCGCGCGGGTGGTGGACGCGCTGCTGGCCGAGGGCGCGGCGGATTCCGGACCGCATTCCGAAGCACCGGCCAAGTAATTCCGATAAACATATGTCAATTCCCTCCGCTTTTCGAAAGCGGAGGGAATTGACATTTTCCCGGTTTCTGCGCTGGGATGTCGTGAATGGCCCACCTGGTACGGCACCGCACCCCGACCGGCCACGCCCCGCGGCCCGCGGCGCCCGCCGCCCCCACCGCGTACGCCGCGCTGCGCCACGCCGTCTGGGACGGCGACGCCCTGGTGCTGCACGGCGAGGGCCGGCTGGACGGCCACCCCGGGGAACGGCCGGGCCAGACCCGGGTCGTCCTCGAACTGCGGCCGCTCGGCGGCTCCCGGCGCGCCGTCCGGCTGCGCACCGTCCCCCGCTACCTGCCCGAGGCCACCGACGACAGCGCGCAGACCCGGCACGGGCTCGACTGGACCGGCTTCACCGCCCGCCTCGACCCCGCCGTGCTACGTCCCCGGGCCGGCCGGCCCGCCGCCACCTGGCGGGTCGAGGCCGCCGTCGCCTCCGGCCGGCTGCTGGCCCGCGCCCCGCTCGCCCCGCACTGGTGCGGCGGCGGCGAGTACCCGCCGGCCGGCTGGAGCGGCCCCGACATCCACCTGGCGCCGTTCACCGCCGACGGCACCCTGCACCTGACGGTGGGCCGCCCGCCCGTCCGGGTCGACTCCTGCCGGGCCCGCCCCGACGGCTTCGAGCTGCGCGGCACCGCCGGCGGCCCCGGCGGCGGGCCGCTGGTCCTGCGGCACCGCGACACCGGTGAGCTGATCCAGACCCAGGTGCACTGGCAGGACGGCGGGTTCACCGCCGTGGTGGGCACCGTCCCGCGCCCGGCGCCCGGGCACTGGGACCCGGCCCTGGCCCTGCCCGACGGGCCCGCCCCGCTGCTGCTGCGCCACCCGCCGCACGGGCCCGGCCAACTCCCGCTGCCCGGTGGCGGATCCGTCCTGCAGGCCAAGCAGCTCGCCGACGGCCGGGTGCAGTTCTGCGTCCGCCCGGCCGAACCGCGGGTCGACCGGATCTCCCCCGCCGACGGGGCCTTCGAGCTGGCCGGCGAGTTCCCCGGCCCGGCGGACCGCCCGCTCGAACTGGTCCTGCGGCACACCGGGGACGGCCGCGAGCGCCGTGCCCCGGTCCGCCCCGCCCCGGACGGGCGCTTCACCGCCCGGCTGCCACTCGCCCCGGACGGCCCGGACGGCGCGCCCCGCCCGCTCGGCAAGGGCGTCTGGGAGGTCCTGCTGCGCCCGGCCGGGCCGGACGGCGGCCACGGGGACCCGGTGCGGCTGCACCCCGCGGTGCTGCCGCTGCTGCCCGCCCGGGCCCGGGCGGGCGACAAGTCCTTCCTGCTCCAGCGCCGTTGGCACGACACCCTGATCGTGGACAGCCTCCCGGTGCTCTCCGCCGTCGAGCGCAGCGCCCACCGCCAGCACCGCCTGCGCACCGACGCCTACCCGGCCGCCCGGCGCCGCCCGCTGCGCGACGCGGTGCTGTACGACGTGTTCGGCGGCCGCGGCTACGCCTGCAACCCGCGCGCCGTGCACGCCGAACTCGCCCGCTCCGGCCCCGCCCTGGAGCACCTGTGGGTGGTCGAGGACGGGCAGGAGCGGCCCCCCGAGGGCGTCCGCGCGGTGCGCCAGTGGAGCCCCGAGTGGTACGAGGCCCTGGCCACCTGCCGCTACCTGGTGGGCAACACGCACTTCCCGGAGTTCCTGCGCCGCCGCGAGGGCCAGGTGGTGGTCCAGCTGTGGCACGGCACCCCCCTCAAGCGGATCGCGCACCGGATGCCGCCGGGCTGGGCCGCCGCCGACGGCTACCTGGAGCGGCTGGGGCACGAGGTGCGGCAGTGGAGCCTGCTGCTGTCCCCGAGCCCGTTCGCCACCCCGGAGCTGCGCGCCTCCTTCCGCTACGGGGGCGAGGTCCTGGGGGCCGGCTACCCGCGCAACGACCGGCTGGCCCGCCCGGACCGAGCCGAGGCCGCCGGGATCCGCCGCCGGCTGCGCCTGCCGCCCGGCCGCCGGGTGGTGCTGTACGCCCCGACCTGGCGCGACGACCGGCCCGGCCCGGGCGGCCGGCACGCCCTCGACCTGCGCCTCGACCTGGCCGCCGCGCGGGCCGTGCTGGGCCGCGACCACGTGCTGCTGCTGCGCCCGCACGTGCACGTCGGCGGGGCGCTGCCCGACGACGACTTCGTCCGCGACGTGGCCGACTACCCGGACGTGCAGGACCTGCTGCTGATCGCGGACGTCCTGGTCACCGACTACTCCTCGGTGATGTTCGACTTCGCGGTGACCGGCCGTCCGATGCTGTTCTTCACCTACGACCTCGCCCACTACCGGGACGCGCTGCGCGGGTTCACCTTCGACTTCGAGCGCTGGGCGCCGGGCCCGCTGCTGTCCAGCTCCGAGCAGGTGGTGGCGGCGCTACGGGACTTCGACCCGGCGCGGCACCGGGATGCCTATCGCCGGTTCCGGGCCCGGTTCTGCCCCCTCGACGACGGTGCGGCCGCCGCCCGGGTGGCCGCCCGGATGCTGGCCCTCGGCACCGGGCGCTGACCCCGGCAGCTCGAACGGCCCGGGCACCGGGAAGTAGGCGGCCAGGAAGGCGGACAGGATCCGGCCCTGCTCCTCCGCCGGTGTGCCGTCGCCGGCCCCGTCGGCCAGGCAGAACGCGTCCACGTCGCGCTCCGCCAGCAGCCGGGCCAGCCGCTCCCGGTCCTCGACGCAGTCGACCGCCCGGTACTCGTGGACCAGTCGGCCGTCGACGGCGCGGCCGCCGAGCTGGGCGTGGAAGAGCGCCAGGGTGACGGGGGCGACGTCGGCGGCGGCCCGGAAGGCCGAGCGGCCGGTGGCGGCCAGTTCGGCCGGCCAGCGCCGTTCGGCGTCCTCCAGCAGGCTGCGCCGCAGCGGGTACGGGACGTGCGCGAGCACCCGGGTGTAGATCCGGCCGTGCTCGGCCTCCAGCAGTGCGCTGGTGTTCTGCTGGCCCGCGACGTACACATCGGGGTCGGTGGTGCCGGTGGACGGCGGGACGATCCGGGTGTCCCGGAAGACCTTGGGCAGGCCGTTGCCGAGGAAGAAGTCCTCGGGGCGGACCGGGCGGCCCAGGAACATGTCGTCGTTGAAGTACAGGAAGTGCTCGGCCAGGCCGGGGATGCGGTGCAGGCCGGTCTCGATCGCACACGAATTGAACACCGGCCCGCCGGGCAGCAGGTCCCGGTGCGGGACGACGGTCAGCCCGGCCACCTCGGTGTCCAGCCAGGACGGCACCTGGTCGGCGGTGACCAGGAAGATCCGCCGGATCCACGGGGCGTACATGGCCAGGGAGCGCAGGCTGTAGCGCAGCTCGTCGTGGTTGCGGTAGCGGTGGTCGCCGTCGTCGTGGGCGGTGTCCACCAGCTCGGGGGACGTTCCGCCGAACAGTTCGGCGCGGACCGCGGCGCGGCGGCGCTGCCAGGCCGGGTCGGCGTCGTCGACCCAGGTGAACACGGCGTCCACCGGGAAGCGGACGGCCTCCGGCAGGTCGTGCAGGAACGCCTCGGCGACGGGGTAGTCGCGCTCGCCGATCCGGATGCTCCCGGCCGCCTCCAGCGAGGGCAGCCACCACCCGTACGGGGTCTCGTCGATCGAGGCGACTCCTCCGGCC
Organism: Kitasatospora sp. NPDC090308; assembly: GCF_044769485.1. Classification (NCBI taxonomy): domain Bacteria; kingdom Bacillati; phylum Actinomycetota; class Actinomycetes; order Kitasatosporales; family Streptomycetaceae; genus Kitasatospora; species Kitasatospora sp. NPDC090308. The sequence goes on from NZ_JBIVXY010000021.1 coordinate 62,480, forward strand.
CGGGTGTCGGCGGCGTCCCAGAACTCCAGGTCGCAGCCGTGCTGCTCGCCGTAGTGGAGGGTGCGGCCGCTGGTGACCACCGGCCGGTACAGGCGCACGCCCTTGACCGGCTCCGGGGGCTCCGGCGGCGGGGGCGGCTGCTCGTCCCCGGGCGCCTCGGGCACCGGCGGGAGCGCCTCGTGCGCGGCGACGGCGGCCGGCAGCTCCTCGGCGAGGACGGTGCCGTGCACCCGGCCGTGGCCGAGCAGCGCGGCGTACACGGGGGCGCCGCGGAACGCCTCGGCGACGGCGGCCAGCGCGGCCGGGCGCGAGCCGGGCAGCACGCCCAGGCGGTGGCGGGGGCCGCCGTCGGGGATCAGCAGGTAGCGGACGCCGGCCGCGTCCAGGGCCTCGGCGGCGTCGACCAGGTTGGCCTGCCGGGCCTGCGGGTCGAGCAGGTCGTCGCGGACCTCGGCCAGCCGGCCGCGGTGCCGCACCAGCCCGGGGCGGGCGGCGGCCAGCTCGTCCTCGCGCACCCGCCGCGGGTCGACCGGTGGCGGAGGTACCGGAGGCAGCAGCCCGCACCTGCGCAGGGCACGGCCGACGGCCCTCCGGACCGTCCGCGGAACTGCTTGCCTGGTCGTCATGTCACTCCCGTGCGCGCCAAAACCCTGGTGACGCTAACAACGGCGCAACGGCGCACAAAGCAATGCCAAACAATTCACAGAGAACTGCCAGAGGGCACGTACCCGGCGGTCAGGCAGCGCCGAATCCGAATGCCAACCAGGGACGCCACACAGAATCCGCCCCGAACCGTGAGAGTACGAACTCACCGACCTCGAAGACCGCCCGGAAGCTCCGGGCGTCCTCGTAGGCGGTGTCCAGGACCGGTTCGGGGAGGCCGTGGGCGACGGTGACGTGCGGGTGGTAGGGGAAGGCCAGTTCGCGGGCGAGCGGGCCGGAGCGGACCTCGGCCTCCAGTTCGCGGCACTCCTGGGCGCCCTCCTCGACCCGGATGAACACCACCGGGGAGACCGGGCGGAAGGTGCCGCTGCCCTGGAGCAGCATCCGGAACGGGCGGCGCGCGGCGGCCACCGTCCGCAGGTGGTGTTCGATCGCGGGCAGCAGGGCGGTGCGGGTCTCGGTCGGCGGGAGCAGGGTGACGTGGGTCGGTATCGACCTGGCCTGCGGGTCGCCGTGGCCGGCCCGGGCGTCCTGCACCCGGCTGCCGTAGGGCTCCGGGACGTGTATGGACACGCCGATGGTGACGGCCTCGTCGAGGCCGGCACCGTCGGGGGCGGCAGCCGTCGGCATCAGCGCTTGGGCGCCAGGAAGCCGACCCGGTCGTAGACCTCGGCGAGCGTCTCGGCGGCCACCGCGCGGGCCTTCTCGGCGCCCAGCGCCAGCACCCGGTCCAGCTCGGCCGGGTCGTCCAGGTACTGCTGGGTGCGGGCCTGGAACGGGGTGACCCACTCGGTGAACAGCTCGGCCAGCTCGGTCTTCAGGGCGCCGTACATCTTGCCCTCGAAGTGCGCGACCAGTTCGTCGACCGACCGGCCGCTGAGCGCGGAGTGGATGCGCAGCAGGTTGGAGACGCCGGGCTTGGCGGCCTCGTCGTACGTGACGACGGTGTCGGTGTCGGTGACGGCGCTCTTGAACTTCTTGGCGCTGGTCCTCGCCGGGTCGAGCAGGTTGACCAGGCCCTTGTCGGTGGCCGCGGACTTGCTCATCTTCGCGGCCGGGTCCTGGAGGTCCTGGATCTTCGCGGTGGCCTTGAGGATGTACGGCTCGGGCACCGTGAAGGTCTTGCCGTAGCGGGTGTTGAAGCGGTCCGCGAGGTCCCGGGTGAGCTCCAGGTGCTGGCGCTGGTCCTCGCCGACCGGCACCGCGTCGGCCTGGTAGAGCAGCACGTCGGCGACCATCAGCACCGGGTAGGTGAACAGGCCGACCGTGGTGCGGTCGCTGCCCTGCTTGGCCGACTTGTCCTTGAACTGGGTCATCCGGGACGCCTCGCCGAAGCCGGTGAGGCAGTTCATCACCCAGGCGAGCTGGGCGTGCTCGGGCACCTGGGACTGCACGAACAGGGTGCAGCGCTCCGGGTCGAGGCCGGCGCCGAGCAGCTGCGCGGCGGAGATCCGGGTGTTCTGCCGCAGCACCGCCGGGTCCTGCTCGACGGTGATGGCGTGCAGGTCGACCACCATGTAGAAGGCGTCGTTGGCCTCCTGGAGGTCGACCCACTGGCGCACCGCGCCGAGGTAGTTGCCCAGGTGGAAGGAGCCCGAGGTGGGCTGGATGCCGGAGAGCACCCGGGGACGGTCCTTCACGGGACCGGTGACCGCTGCGTTGACCATGCGGCCATTGTTCCAGTTCCCCGGGCCGGTCAGGAAACCTCCGGGGCCGCCGGTTCGGCCGGTGTGACGGTGCTCACCCGCAGCCGCTCGATCCGCCGCCCGTCCAGCCGGGCGACGGTCAGCCGCGCCCCGGCGTCGGTGACCACCTGGTCGCCCTTGCGGGGCAGCCGGCCCAGTTCGCGCACCACGAAGCCGGCGACCGTCTCGTACGGGCCCTCGGGCAGGGTCAGGCCGGTCTCCTGGGTGAAGTCGGAGAGGTTGAGCAGCCCGTCGATCTCGACGCCGCCGCCGGCCAGCCGGCGGGTCGCGGTGGTGTCCTGGGCGTCGTACTCGTCGCGGATCTCGCCGATCACCTCCTCGACCAGGTCCTCCAGGGTGACGATGCCCGCGGTGCCGCCGTACTCGTCGACCACGATCGCCAGGTGGTGGCCCTCGCGGCGCATCTCGCCCATCGCCTCCAGCACCCGCTTGGTGGCCGGCAGCAGCTTGACCGGGCGGGCCAGCTCGCGCACCCGGACGGCCTGCTCGCCGCGCGCCCCGTACAGGTCGCGGACGTGCACGAAGCCGGTCACCGCGTCGTAGGAGCCCTCGACCACCGGGTAGCGGGAGTGCGGGGCGGAGTCGGTCTCGGCCCGGACCTCGCCGACCGGCCGGTCGCCGTCCAGGAAGGTCACCTCGGTGCGCGGCACCATCACCTCGCGCAGCTGGCGCTCCCCCGCCGCGAACACCTCGTTGATCAACGCGCGTTCGTCCGAGCCGAGTTCGGTGTTGGCGGCGACCAGGCCGCGCAGTTCCTCGGGGCTCATCACGCCGCGTCCGGCGCTCGGGTCGCCGCCCAGCAGGCGGACCATCAGGTTGGTCGAGTGGCCCAGCAGCCAGATCACCGGCCGCAGCACCACCGACATCACGTCGACCACCGGCGCGGCCAGCAGCGCGATCGACTCGGCACGTTGCAGGCCGATCCGCTTGGGCGTCAACTCGCCCAGCACCAGCGAGGCGTACGAGATGACCAGGGTCAGGCCGACCAGCGCGACCGCGTCCGCGACGCCCTCCGACAGGCCGGCCCGGACGAACACCGGCGCCAGCTTCCCGGCCAGCGTGTCCGCGCCGAACGCGGCCGACAGGAAACCCATGCAGGTCACCCCGACCTGCACCGCCGCCAGGAACCGGTTCGGGTCGGCCGCCAGGTGCGCGGCCCGCCCGGCCCGCCGCGTCCCCACCGCCTCCAGGGCGCGGATCTGTCCCTCGCGCAGCGAGATCAGCGCGATCTCGGCGACGTTGAACAGGCCGCCCAGCACGATGAACACCAGGACGAGCGCGGCGTCCTGCAGGGTTTCACTCACGGGGCGAGTGTAGGAGAACGGCCGGGCACCCCGTGGGTGCCCGGCCGTTCAGCCGTGGTGGGAGGGGGCTCAGATGAGGCCGAGCTCCTGGACCGCGTCGCGCTCCTCGGCGAGCTCGCCGACCGAGGCGTCGATCCGCTTGCGGTCGAACTCGGAGAGGTCCAGGCCCTGGACGATCTCGAACGTGCCGTTCGAGGTGGTGACCGGGAAGGAGGAGATCAGGCCCTCCGGCACGCCGTAGGAGCCGTCGGAGACGATGCCCATCGAGGTCCAGTCGCCGGCCGGGGTGCCGTTGACCCAGGTGTGGACGTGGTCGATGGCGGCGTTCGCGGCGGAGGCGGCCGAGGAGGCGCCGCGGACCTCGATGATCTCGGCACCGCGCTTGGCGACCTTCGGGATGAAGAAGTTCTCGACCCACTCCTGGTCGGCGCCGACGGCGTCGAAGGCGGCCTTGCCGGAGATCTCGGCGTGGAACAGGTCCGGGTACTGGGTGGCCGAGTGGTTGCCCCAGATGGTGACCTTCTTGACGTCCTCGACGGTGACGCCGGCCTTCTTCGCCAGCTGGGCGACGGCGCGGTTGTGGTCCAGGCGGGTCATCGCGGTGAAGCGCTCGGCCGGGACGTCCGGGGCGTTGCGCTGGGCGATCAGGGCGTTGGTGTTGGCGGGGTTGCCGACCACCAGGACCTTGATGTCGTCCGCGGCGTTGTCGTTGATCGCCTTGCCCTGCGGGCCGAAGATGCCGCCGTTGGCCGAGAGCAGGTCGCCGCGCTCCATGCCCGCGGTGCGCGGACGGGCGCCGACCAGCAGGGCGACGTTGGCGCCGTCGAACGCGACGTTCGCCTGGTCGGTGATGGTGATGTCGCGCAGCAGCGGGAAGGCGCAGTCGTCCAGCTCCATGGCGACGCCCTCCGCCGCCTTCACGCCCTGCGGGATCTCCAGCAGCCGCAGGTTCACCGGGACGTCGGCACCCAGCAGGTGACCGGAGGCGATGCGGAAGAGCAGCGCGTAGCCGATCTGGCCGGCGGCTCCGGTGACGGTGACATTGACGGGGGTGCGAGTCATTTCAGCCTTCTCCTGCGATCGCCAGGTGCCCCAGGCACACCGGCGCGCTGGAGCCGAGGATGATCTCTCGATATCGAGAGACCTGGGCAAGGCTATCGCAAGGCCGCTGACGGCACCGACCGGGGCACGGGTCGGCCGGTGCGCCGGTGCGGGACCGGGGCCGCCGGACCGCTCCGCGCCCCCGGTCCCGCGCGGCGGTCACCGCAGCGGGTGCCCGATCAGCCGTCCGATGTTCTCCAGCACCGGCACCCGCAGCCACGGGTCGGGCTGGGCGACCAGCGTGAGCAGGACGATCGCGCCGCCGAACAGGAACATCAGGGTGACGTCGGTGAACCGGCTGCGGACGGCGAGCATGCCGACGTCGGGGAGCCCGAGCCGGAGCAGCGCGCCGAGCAGCGGCGCCGCGCCGACCAGGAGCAGCCCGAGCCGGAAGTGGCCGGCCCAGGTGGTGAGCAGGCCGAGGGCCGCCACGGCGAGCAGCAGCGTGATCGGCCACTGCCGCAGCGGGAGGGTGTGGCGGCGGTCGAGCGCGGTCGCGGAGCCCTCCGGGGGCAGGGTGCCCTCGGTGGTGACGGGGGGACGGCGGCGGCCTCGCCGCATGGCGCCGGGCACCGGTGTCAGACGCCGGCGCGGCGCTCGGCCGCCTCGACGATGTTGTTGAGGAGCATGGCGCGGGTCATCGGGCCGACGCCGCCGGGGTTGGGGGAGATCCAGCCGGCCACCTCGGCGGCACCGGGGTGCACGTCGCCGACGATCTTGCCCTCGCTGCGGGAGACGCCGACGTCGAGGATCGCGGCGCCGGGCTTGACGTCCTCGGGCTTGACCAGGTGCGGGACGCCGGCCGCGGCGACGATGACGTCGGCGTTGCGCAGGTGCGCGGCGAGGTCGCGGGTGCCGGTGTGGCAGAGCGTCACGGTGGCGTTCTCGCTGCGGCGGGTGAGCAGCAGGCCGATGGAGCGGCCGACGGTGATGCCGCGGCCGACCACCACGACCTCGGCGCCGTCGAGGGCCACGCCGTGGCGGCGGAGCAGTTCGACGATGCCGAGCGGGGTGCAGGGCAGCGGGCCGTCGATGCCGAGGACGAGGCGGCCGAGCGAGGTCGGGTGCAGGCCGTCGGCGTCCTTGTCGGGGTCCATGAGTTCGAGCACGCGGTTCTGGTCCAGGCCCTTGGGGAGCGGCAGTTGGACGATGTAGCCGGTGCAGGTCGGGTCGGCGTTGAGCTCCCGGACGACGTTCTCGACGTCCTCCTGGGTGGCGGTGGCGGGCAGTTCGCGCTGGATGGAGGCGATGCCGATCTCCGCGCAGTCCCGGTGCTTGCCGTTGACGTACCACCGGCTGCCCGGGTCGTCGCCGACCAGGACGGTGCCGAGGCCGGGGACGATGCCCCGCTCCTTGAGGGCCGCCACGCGGACGGCGAGTTCGGACTTGATCGCGGCCGCGGTGGCCTTGCCATCGAGAATCTGGGCAGTCATGCCCCCATTCTCGCGGATCGGCGGCGGCGGGCGTGCCGCCGGACCGCCCGTCGGACCGGCGGTGCCCGCGCCCGCCGCCGAGCGCCCCCGCGGCGGCCACGGAGCGTACCGGCCCCGTTGCGGTTGTGCCACGGTCCGGTCCGGGTTCCGGCCGGTGGCTGGACAGCGCGGCGCGGTACGGACGACGATGGCCGGGCCACGCCTGCCGCGTCGGGTCCCGGTGACGGGCCGTCGCCGGCGGGGGACGAGAAGCCGGGGGAAGAACGACAGTGAGCGAACCGTACTTGCCGGGGCCGTGCGGCGTCCGCGGCACGGCTGCCGCCCTGCCCGTTCGCGCCCCCGTGCGGCCGTGAGCGCCCCCGGGGCGCCGGCCCCGGTCCACCCGATACCGCCCGGTCCGACCCCGTACGGCCCGGCCCCGTACGGCCCGGCCCCGGCCGCGGCGGCCCCGAGCGCCCCGGCCCCGCGCCGCCGGGCGGCCGGTACCGGCCCGGGCGCGGCGCTGCGGGTGCTGCTGCGGGCGGCGGTGGTCGCCGGGGCGGCCGTCGCGGCGGCCGTGGCGCACGACGCGCACGACCCGGGGGTGCTGTGCCCGCTGCGCCTGCTGACCGGCGTCCCGTGCCCGCTGTGCGGCAGCACCACGGTGTTCGTCGAGGCAGGCCACGGCCGTTGGGGCGCCGCGCTGCTGGCGAACCCGGTGACGGCGCTGGCCGCCGTGCTGCTGGTGGCCTGGCCGCTGGGCCCGGGCCGGTGGTGGCGCGGGTTGTCGTACGCGGGCCGCAACCTGCTGCTGGCCGGCGCCCTGTTACCGGCCTGGGCCTGGGAGTTCGCCCGGCTCGGCCCGTTCCGGCTCTGAACGGGCGGGCCGTCGATGCCAGTTGCCCGGTGTCCTGTCCGAACGCTCCGCTACGCTGCCCGACGGTCGGTGTCCCTGCCCGCCCGTCCCCAGGTTTTCCCTGTTCCGTCCACACCCCTTCCTGCCCGGAGGCACCGTTGAGTTACCCGCCCGACCCGAACAACCCGTACGGCCAGCAGCCCTCGCCGCCCGGCTACGGCTACCCGCAGGCCCCGCAGGCCCCGCAGCAGCAGCCCGGCTACGGCTACCCGCAGGGGCAGCCGCAGCAGCCGTACGGCTACCCGCAGCAGGTCCCGCCGCAGGCGAGCTACGGCTACCCGCCGCAGCCCGGCACGATCCAGGCCAACAACGGCTACATCAACATCGCGAACCTGGGCACGGTGAAGCTCGCCACCATGGGCCAGCGCTTCCTGGCCCGGCTGCTGGACGGCCTGGTCACCGGTGTGATCGTCAGCATCGCGATGTTCGCGGGCGTGGCCGGGATGGTCGGCCTGGCCGACAAGACCACCACGGACTGCTCGGGCTACGACTACCCCAGCACCGCCTGGAACGACTGCGTGAACAGCAACACGCAGGCCGGCACCAACGTCGTCGTGGCGATGTTCGGCCTGATCGCCGTGGTCGCCGTGTTCGGCCTGCTGTACGAGTGGCTGCTGGTCGGCCTGGCGGGCGCCACCATCGGCAAGATGGCGCTGGGCCTGCGGGTGGTCCGGGAGAACGACGGCCAGCACCCCGGCGTGGGCGGCGGCTTCATCCGCTTCATCATCCCGATGGTGGGCGCCCTGGTCTGCTACATCGGCGCGCTGCTGGTCTTCCTGTCGCCGTTCTTCGACAACTCCGGGAAGCTGCAGGGCTGGCACGACCGTGCGGCCGGCACCCTGGTGATCAAGAAGTAACCGCACCGCGCGAAGCCCGAGGGCCCCGTACTCCGAGTCCGGAGTGCGGGGCCCTCGGCGTCACCCGCGGCTCAGTGGAAGAAGTGCCGGGTGCCGGTGAGGTACATGGTCACGCCGGCCTTCTCGGCGGCGGCGACCACCTCCTCGTCGCGGATCGAACCGCCGGGCTGCACCACGGCCTTGACGCCCGCGGCGAGCAGGATCTCCAGGCCGTCGGCGAACGGGAAGAACGCGTCGGAGGCGGCGTACGCGCCCGCGGCCCGCTCGCCGGCCCGCTCGACGGCGAGCTTGCAGGAGTCGACCCGGTTGACCTGGCCCATGCCGACGCCGACCGAGGCGCCGTCCTTGGCGAGCAGGATCGCGTTGGACTTGACGGCCCGGCAGGCCCGCCAGGCGAAGGACAGCTCGGCCAGCTCCTCGGCGGACAGCGCCGCGCCGGTGGCCAGCGTCCAGGTCGCCGGGTCGTCGCCGGCCGCGTCGACCCGGTCGACCTGCTGGAGCAGCAGGCCGCCGGAGATCCGGCGGGACTCCAGGGCGTCGGCGGGGGCGTCGGGGGCGCGCAGCACCCGGAGGTTCTTCTTCTTGGTCAGCACCTCCAGGGCGCCGTCCTCGTAGCCGGGCGCGACGACGACCTCGGTGAAGATCGGGGCGATCTGCTCGGCCAGCTCGACCGAGACCGGGCGGTTGACGGCGATCACGCCGCCGTACGCGGAGACCGGGTCGCAGGCGTGCGCCTTGCGGTGCGCCTCGGCGACGTCCGCGCCGGTGCCGATGCCGCACGGGTTGGCGTGCTTGATGATGGCGACGGCCGGGCCCTCGTGGTCGTACGCGGCGCGGCGGGCCGCGTCGGTGTCCACGTAGTTGTTGTAGGACATCGCCTTGCCGTGCAGCTGCTCGGCGCCCGCGAGGCCGCCCGTCCCGTCGGTGTAGAGCGCGGCCTGCTGGTGCGGGTTCTCGCCGTAGCGCAGGACGTCGCCCAGCTCCCAGGTGCTGCCGAGGAAGGTCGGGAACGCGGCCTCGGACTCGGTGTAGCCCGACTCCTCGAACCAGCTCGCCACGGCGACGTCGTACGCGGCGGTGTGCGCGAACGCGGCGGCGGCCAGGCGCTTGCGGGTCAGCAGGTCGAAGCCGCCGCCCCGGACGGCGGTCAGCACGTCCGGGTAGCGGGCCGGGTCGACCACGACGGCCACCGAGGGGTGGTTCTTCGCGGCGGCGCGGACCATGGACGGGCCGCCGATGTCGATCTGCTCGACGCACTCGTCGGGGGTGGCGCCGGAGGCGACGGTGGCGGTGAACGGGTACAGGTTCACCACGACCAGGTCGAACGGCTCGACGCCCAGCTCGGCGAGCTGCGCGCGGTGCGACTCCAGGCGCAGGTCGGCCAGCACGCCGGCGTGCACCCGCGGGTGCAGGGTCTTGACCCGGCCGTCCAGGCACTCGGGGAAGCCGGTCAGCTCGGAGACCTCGGTGACCGGGACGCCCGCGGCGGCGATCTTCCCGGCGGTGGAGCCGGTGGAGACGATGGCGACCCCGGCGGCGTGCAGCCCCTGGGCCAGCTCCTCCAGCCCGGTCTTGTCGTAGACGCTGATCAGCGCGCGCCGGATCGGGCGCACGTTCTCGGAGACGGGCTTACTGGCGGAGGAAGCGGCGCTCATGCCGGAATCCATACCTTTCGGTCTTCGATGCGGTGTCCTTCGCGGGCCAGCCGGCCCACGACCTCGACGAGCAGCTTGCGCTCGACAGTCTTGATGCGCTCGTGCAGCGCCTCGCCGCCGTCGGCGTGGTCGGCGTCCTCGACCTCCACCACGCCCTGGGCGATGATCGGCCCGGTGTCCACCCCGGCGTCCACCAGGTGCACGGTGCAGCCGGTGACCTTGACCCCGTACGCCAGCGCGTCGGGGACGCCGTGCGCGCCCGGGAAGGCGGGCAGCAGCGCGGGGTGGGTGTTGACGGTGCGCCCGGCGAAGGCGGCGACGAACGCGGGGCCGAGGATCTTCATGAACCCGGCGGTGACCACCAGGTCGGGGGCGTACGAGGCGACGGCGGCGGTCAGCGCGGCGTCCCAGGCGGCCCGGTCGGCGTGGTCCTTGATCCGCTCGGTGAAGACCGGGACGCCGGCCCGCTCGGCCCGCTCGGTGCCCGCGATGCCGTCCCGGTCGGCGCCCACCGCGACGATCTCGGCACCGTACGCGGGGTCGGCGGCGGCGTCGATCAGCGCCTGGAGGTTGGTGCCGGAGCCGGAGACCAGCACCACCAGCCGGGCCGGCCCGGGGGTACGGGGCGGGAACACTTGGGCGTCAGCGGCAGCCACGGCGCGATTCTCCGTACGTGTCGGGTGCCGCCCGCTGGTACGTCCACCCTCGGTGGGGCCACTACGGGCGGCGGCAGGTCGGGAGCCGGCGGCGGACCACCGGGGGCCGCGGCGCTGCGGGTGCCCGAGGAACCTTGGGAAGCTGCCGACCGTCACCACGATAACGGCTGGTGGGAGGCCACCTGTCACCGCCCGGCCACGCTACGCGCGTAGTTGAGACGGGGATCTCCCACCCGCCCGGACCCCGACCCGGCAGGGTGCCGTACGGCCGGGAACCGGCTGGGGGATCATTGACCGACCGCCCACTCCCCCACCGACGGGCGGCCACCCGACGAGCAGAAACGGCCGACACCATGAGCAGCGGCGAGGACAGCGGCGAGCGCAACCCCTTCGCGCCCCCTCCGCCCGGCGCGCCCGACCAGCCCTGGCGTCCCCGCACCCCGCGGCCGCCCGCGTCCGGGCAGCAGCCCGACGGACGGTCCGACGAGGACCGCCCCCAACCCCCGCCGTGGGGCCAACGCCCCGACCCCGGCCAGCAGCAGCCCGCCCCGCCAAAGCTCGACCCGGCCGACCCCACGCACCGCGCCGCCCGCAACGCGCTGCTGTCGGGCTTCGCCGCGCTGCTCACCGTGCTGTTCGGCCTCTACTGGCTGGGCTTCCCGCTCTCCCTGCTGGCCGTCTGGTACGCCGTCACCGTCCTGCGCACCCCCGCCGAACCGGTCAGCGACCCGTTCGCCCCGCGCCCGGTCCGCCCGCAGGTCCCCGCCGCGCTCGGCGCCCTGCTCACCGGCGGCCTCGCCCTGCTGGTCTCGCTGGGCGCGTTCACCATCCAGTTCACCTACCACGACTACCTGGACTGCCGGGCCGACTCCGCCACCCAGGAGGCCGCGCGCAGCTGCGCCCAGGAGTACGACGTCCCGACCTGGCTGAGCAACCTGTCCGAGGTCTCCGACCAGTAGCCCTGCCCCGACCCGCACACAGCAGAGCCCCCGGCACCACGCCGGGGGCTCACCTGCTGCGGGTCAGTCAGACCGCGCCGAAGACGCCGCTGCCGGCCGCCCCCGCGAAGGCGCCCCAGGCGGTGGCGGGGAGGGTGAGGTACGAGCCGTCACGGTCCTTGCTGTCACGGACCAGCACCACGCCGTGGGACTGGGCGTAGGCCGTGCTGATCTCGACGCATGCACCACCGCTGTCCGAGTAACTGGACTTGAACCAACTGGCTTTGGCGGAGTCAACAGGGAGCATGTTGCAGAGATCCTTCCGGGCCTTGCTGACCAACGCGACGGAGTCAGCCGGGGGGAGTGCTTCAGCCTGCAAGCGATGATAGTCGTCCGTCCAACCCGCCACGGTTTCGTTTTCGCGTTCGACGTAGCCCCGTTGGTGCGTCTCGGTGTAGCCCACCAACGCACCGTCGTGCATTGTCAGGAGATAAACCGGCTGCCGGTACGGACGCCTCGATCCACTGGCGAAGGGCATGACCTGAAGGATCACATTGGGACGCGCGGACAGTTCGATCAGCCAGGCAAGTTGCCGTGCCGACACCGCAGGGGACCCGATCACCGTACGGATGCAGCTCTCGTCGAGCACCATGTGCAGTTCCGGCGGGTTCGGCAGATATAGCGACGCCTGCCTGCCGAGCAGCACTCCGACTCGCTCAGCGGCTTGAGTCGGTGTCACCGCTCCCCGTTGCACATAGCTTTCGTGGACTGCTCGGGCAAACTCTTCCGTCTGGGCGATGCCCGGCGAAATTCCGATCTCCCACACCTGGATGCGGCGAGCATTGCCCTCAAGACCGACGTACTCCGGAAACCCCTCATAAAAAGCGGTGTGGCCCAGCATCCACCACGCGCCCTCCAGCGCCCCCGCCGCTCCCAGTGCCCGGTCCACCGCGCGGACGAACTCAACAGGCGGGCGGCGCTTCCCGTTCTCGATCAGCGAGACGTACGCCCCCGTGTAGCCGACCAGCGCCCCCAGGCCCTCCTGGGTGAGCCGTTCCCGTCGTCGCCGTTCACGGAGTTGCCAGCCGAACGCCGCCAGGGGCGATGACGACGGGTCAAGTTCGTTGATCCGCACTGGCGTTCCCCCAGTTCAACTCAGTCAAGTGTTGATTAGAAACACTTCCGATCGTAGCCACCGCTGCCGATGCTGGTGACGGAACGGCGAATGATCGGAGCACACAGTGAGCGAACACAGCGAACCCCGGGGACCCGAGACGTGGTCGCTCGCCGAGTTGCTGCCGCCGGACGCCGCCCCCGCCCCGCCGGTCGAGCCCTACCGTCCTTCTTCGGTCGGCGAGTTGGTGCTGGACCGGAAGTCCGGGGAGCTCGTCCGCTACATGGGCGAGTGGTGCGGCCTCATGTGGGTGCGGCCGGTCGGCGGCGGGACGGAGGTGCCCGTCCACCCGGACGGTCTCGGTCCCGTTCCGGACGCCCGTGACCACGCCGACCGACCCCGTCGGCAGGCGGGGTCCGTCCCCGGGGCGGCCGTCCCGGCCGGGGATTCGCCGCTCGGGCCGACCGGGCCCTGACAGGGAGGGAGAAGGAATGGCCTTGCCACGACAAGCCGACCCGTCGGACGTGGGCGGACCGCCCGCCGACTCCGACGCGCGGGCCGTACCGGCGGGCACCAGCGCCGAGCGGGCGCGCTGGATCGGCGGCGCGCTGCACCGGCTGACCGGGCGTCAGCCGCTGGTCCGGCACACCGGCGACGGGGGTTTCCGGATCACCACCCGGATCACCGGGCCGGAGGACTCCGCCCTGGTGGCGGCGGTGCTCAGGGTGCTCGGCGCGGGCGACAGGTTCGGGCACAGTAAGAACGAGCGGTGGGAGCACCTGTGGGCCGAGGTCGGCCCGCAGCCCGAACCGGAGCCACGGGCGGGGGAGGCGGGATGATGCACCCGGTGGAGTACTACCCGGACGGTCACCCCGGGCTGGACTGGCACGCGGTCAGCGACGACCTGGACGGGGTGGTGCTGGCGGAGTCCCCCCGCGGGGTGGCCCTCGCCCGGGCCACCGACCGGCGCAGGGTGCTGTTCTTCAGCCCCGACGAGTGGGCCGATCTGCGCCACGCCATCAAGCAGGGCCGCTGCGACCACCTGCTCGGGGACCGCCTGCTGTGCGCCGACCCGACGCCGCTGCCGCCCGATCCGCCCGATCCGCCGGGCTCCCGGCACCCCGGGCCGGTCAGTTCCGGCCGGTCGGTTCCTCCTCCGTCGCCGGAGTGACGAAGCCCGACTCGTAGGCGGCGATCACCGCCTGGGTGCGGTCCCGGGCGCCGAGCTTGCCGAGCACGCCGCTGACGTGCGTCTTGACGGTCTGCACGCCCAGGTGCAGCCGGGCGCCGATCTCGGCGTTGGACAGGCCGCGGGCCATCAGCCGCAGCACCTCGCCCTCGCGCCCGGTCAGCCCGGCCCGGGCCACCGCGCCGCCGTCCGCGCCCTCCCGTCCGGCCCGGGCGGCGGCGAGCCGCCGGATCGACGCCGGGAACAGCAGCGACTCCCCCGCCGCGACCAGGCGCACCGCCTGCACCACCTCCGCCGGGCGGGAGCGCTTGAGCAGGAAGCCGTCGGCACCCGCGCGCAGCGCCTCGTACACGTAGTCGTCGGCCTCGAAGGTGGTCACCACCAGGATCTTCGGCGGGCGGCCGGCGCCGCGCAGGATCGCCCTGGTCGCGGCCAGGCCGTCCAGGCCGGGCATCCGCACGTCCATCAGCACCACGTCCGGGCGCAGGGTGCGGACCAGGGCGAGCGCCTCGGCGCCGTCGGCGGCCTCGCCGACCACCTCCAGGTCCGGTTGGGCGTCCAGGACGGCGCGCAGGCCGAACCGGATCAGCTCCTCGTCGTCGACCAGCAGCACCTTGATCACCGTCACCGGCCCAACCGTAGCGGCAGCCGCACCCGCAGCAGCCAGCCCGCCCGGCCCGGGTCGGCCCGGTCGGCCTCCGCAGGGTCGACGCCCTCCGGTCCGGCCTCGCACTCGCCGCCGAGCAGCACCGCACGCTCCCGCACCCCGCGCAGGCCCTTGCCGCCGCCCCGGCGCGAACTGCCCTTCCCGGTCAGGGCATTGCGGCAGGACAGCTCCAGCACCCCGCCCGTCACCGCGCCGCGCACCCGGATCGGCGCGCCCGGGGCGTGCCGCAGCGCGTTGGTGACGCCCTCCTGGACGATCCGGTACGCCTCCCGGGACAGCACCCCGGGCAACTCGGCCGCCCGGACGTCGAGTTCGGCGTCGACGGGGCTGCCGGCCGCCCGGGCGGCGGCGAACAGCTCGGGGACGCGGTCCAGGCCCGGCTGTTCGGCGACCACCGCGTCCGGGGTCTCGCGCAGCAGCACCAGCATCCGCTCCAGGTCGTCCAGCGCCCGCCGCCCGGTGGTCTCGATCGCCTCCAACGCCCGTTCCCGGAACGCCGGATCGGCCACCTCGCGGGCCGCGCCCGCCTGCACCACCGTCACGGTCAGCGCGTGCCCGATCGAGTCGTGCAGTTCCCGGGCCAGCCGGTTGCGCTCCAGCAGCCGCTCCGCCCGGGCCTCGGCCGCCGCCAGCCGCTCCGCCCCCGACGGGCCCAACAGCCGTACGGCAAACGCGAGTTGCAGCCGTCCGGCGAACACCACCAGCCAGAGCAGGGCGAACCCCGCCGGCAGCGCCAGCAGCGGCTCGCGCGCCGCCGCCCGGGCCACCACCACCGTCACCGCCCCGACCGCCACCCCCAGCCCCACCCGGGCCACCAGCCAGAGCGCCGTCCGCCCCCGGTCCGCCCACCCCGCCGACGGCGCGACCCCGATCTCCTCCTCCCGCGCTGGCCCCAGCAGCAGCCGCGCCTGCACCCCCTCGCCGCGCCGCATCCCCGGCACCAGCGCGGCCAGGCACAGCAGCGGCACGTCCAGCGCCACCCCGCACAGCACCGCCCGCCCGGTCGACACCCCCTCCGTCCCCGGGTACACCAGCAGCACCACCCCGGCGAACACCATCCCGATCATCAGGTGCAGCCAACGGGTGTAGGTCACGGAGCGCAGCAGCGGAGCGAACACCGGCCCATCCTGCCCCGCCGCGCCCGCCCGGCCCCTCGGCGGGGTCGGGCGGGCGCGGGGCGGCGGGTCAGGCCGGGACGGCGACCAGGTGGTCCCCGGGGATGCCGGCCAGGCTCGGGGTGTAGTAGTCGCGGATGCCGTCGGCCCAGGCGGTCACGGTGATCCGGTCCGAGGCGTCCGGGCCGAACGCCTCGAACAGCGAGTGGATGTTCGGCAGTTCGAAGCCCCAGGCGGTCATCAGGTCGACGAAGCGGGACCGCTCGATCAGGCCGTCGCCGTCCGGGTCGCCGAGCCCGGCGAGCGCCTCGGCGAAGTCGTGCGCGGTCGCGCCGAACAGTTCGGGGGAGAGCACGGACGCCTCGAACTCCTCCGGGCTGATCACGCCGTCCCCGTTGGCGTCCAGCCCGTCCTCCAGCACCTTCCACCAGCGGCGCATGCTGGCGGCCAGCGCCTCCCTGGCCTCCGGCCGCGAGTCGGTGGCGACGGCCAGGACCCGCCCGGTGAGCAGCTCGAAGTCCTGGGGGTCGAGGACTCCGTTCCCGTTCGCGTCGAACAGCTTGAAGATCAGCGCAGCACGCCGGATGGCTTCGTCCCGCATGGTTCTCTCCTTCACAGGGGACCGGGCCGGGAAATTCCCCGGCCCGGTCGGCATTCCGGGAATGGCTTCTCCCGGACTCGGAACCGATTCTCGGTCCGGCCCGTCCGGAATCCGGCCGGATCGCCGGTTTTCCATGCGCAGGAGTGAAATCGTGGGATGAGCGGAAAATGGGGCGGCTTCCCCGGCGGAACGGGACGCGGGCGGCGGTCCGGCCCGCTAGGCCCTGTCCGGTCGATCTTGTCGGATCAGCGCGCGGCGTCGGGGGCCCGGCTGGGAGTGCCGGCGGAACGCCCTCGTACTGGATGTACTCGGGTGTTTCGCCGGTGCTTCCAGGCG
>NZ_JBIVXY010000022.1:0-77627 GCF_044769485.1 Kitasatospora sp. NPDC090308
GTCGCCGTC
This sequence comes from Kitasatospora sp. NPDC090308, assembly GCF_044769485.1. NCBI lineage: Bacteria > Bacillati > Actinomycetota > Actinomycetes > Kitasatosporales > Streptomycetaceae > Kitasatospora > Kitasatospora sp. NPDC090308. The sequence goes on from NZ_JBIVXY010000022.1 coordinate 10, forward strand.
AACAAGGACCCCGAAGCCCCCATCTTCGAACTCGTCGACTACGGCGTCGTCGGAGACCTCTTCACCGTCCTCCCCCAGCTCACCGACGAGGTGAAGGCCCGCAAGGGCTGATCCCGCAGCGAGCCGGAGGGCGCGGTCCCCGCGGGGACCGCGCCCTCCGTCGTCCGTGCGGGTCAGCGGCCCGCGAGGGAGCGCACGAAGCGGTTGCCGTCGATGGTGCCCAGGCCGGAGGCCAGGTCGTAGCCCTTGGTGGCCTGGTAACCCGTCACCGCGTCCCAGGAGTTGTCGCCCGCGGTGACGTCGGTGATGCCGCTGAGCCGGGAGGGCAGCAGGGCCAGCCCGTACAGGCGCGGGTTGAGCTGGCCCAGGCGGTGGCCCGCCAGCTGGGCGGCCAGCGCGACGACGCCGGAGAAGACCGGGGTCGCCTCGCTGGTGCCGCCGACCAGGTGCCAGCCGACCGCCGTCGGGTCGTACGACTCGTACGTCCAGGCCGCGCCGTCCACCGCCGCGCTCATCGAGATGTCCGGGGTGCCGCGGTGGTTGCCGGTGGTGCCCGCCACGGCGGCCTGGTACCAGGGGCGGGCGAAGACGCCGGAGACGCCGCCGCCCGCCGCGCCGTAGTCGTCGTGCCAGACCTGGTCGGGGGCGGTGCGGTTGCCGCTGTCGTCCAGGGTCAGCCGGGTGCCGCCGACCGAGGTGACCAGCGGGTCCGCGGACGGCCAGGAGTTGACCTTGTACGGGTACAGGTCGCTGCCGTTGTCCATCGCGTCGGTGGCGCCGTCGTCGCCGGACGCGGCGAGCACCGTGACGTCCTCGGCGGCGGCGTACTGGAAGGCGTAGCGCAGCTTCTCGATCGACTTGAAGTCGCCCTTGGCGTAGCCCGGGAAGGTGTTCTCGGTGGCGCCGAAGCTCTGCGAGACCACGTCCACGTCGTGCGACTTCATGACGGCCTTCTCGGCGTCCATCATCTCCGGCAGGCCGGTGACGCCCTCGGTCTCGGCGACGCCGGTCTCCACCAGCACGATGTGCGCGTCGGGGGCGATCGCGTGCGCGTACTCGACGTCCAGGGTGCTCTCGCCCGCCCAGCCGGTGTGGTCCTCGTCGGTCGGGTCGAAGACCGGGACGTTCCCCCACTTGACCACCTCGACCCGGGTGTCCGGGATGCCCCACTGCCGGTCGAACACCTCCAGGTCGTGCTGGATGGTCGGCGAGCCGAAGGAGTCCACGATCACGATGGTGCGGCCCTTGCCCGTCACGCCCTGCCGGTACAGCGGGTCCAGGTGGTACGCGGTGCGGTACTGCAGCGGCGAGTAGCAGTGGATGCCGATCTGCGTGACGCAGTCCGAGGTCGATATCGGCGCGACCCGGCCGACCGCGTCGATCTGCCCGGCCGAGGCGGGACGCAGCTTGAAGACCGGCGGGCGGGCGGCGGACTGCGCGGTGGCGGTCGCGCCGGTCAGGGCGGTGGCCCCGACGGCGAGCAGCGCGGCGGCCCGCAGCGCGGTGGAGCGTCGGGTGCCCGCGGTGGCGGGGTGCATGCCCAAGGAGACTCCCAGAGGAGAAGGGGCCCGGGCCGGGTCCGGCCGGGACGGCCCCTATCCCATCGGCAGCGGACGGCCCCTTCCATAGTCCGAGCGGGCCGCCCCGATGGCCCCGCCCGGCCACCGGATTCGGTAAAGGGCGCGGCTGGGTTCGGTAACGCCCCAGCTCGGGGACGGCGCGCGGGGCGCTGCTGCGCGCGGGCGGGCCGGGCTCGTAGAGTCGGGCGGCATGGGACTGCTGACAGCACTCGACGGCGGGTACGGGGACCGGGCGGACGCCCTGGTGGTGGACGGGACCGCCCTGTCCCGGGAACAACTGCTGGGCGCCGCCGGGGCGGTGGCCGAACGCGCCGCCGGGGCGCCCGGCCTGGCCGTCCTGGCCCGGCCGACCGCCGAGACGGTCGCGGCGGTGGTCGGCGGCCTGCTCGCGGGCGTGCCGGTGGTGCCGGTGCCGCCCGACTCCGGGCCGCTGGAGCGCGCCCACATCCTGCGCGACAGCGGCGCCACCCTGCTGGCCGGCACCGGACTGCCCGAGGACGCCGACGGGTTGACGCCCCTCCCGGTCTCGCTGGCGGACCGCCCGGGCGGCGGCTGGCGGCCCGCGGCCGAGGACGGCGACCGGACCGCCCTGGTGCTGTACACCTCCGGCACCACCGGCGCCCCCAAGGGCGCGCTGCTCCCGCACCGGGCGCTCGCCGCCGGGCTCGACGCGCTCGCCGACGCCTGGCGGTGGGACGCCGACGACACCCTCGTCCACGGCCTGCCGCTGTTCCACGTGCACGGCCTGGTGCTGGGCGTGCTCGGCGCGCTGCGCACCGGCAGCCGGCTCGTCCACACCGGACGGCCCACCCCCGCCGGGTACGCGGCCGCCCGCGGCAGCCTGTACTTCGGCGTCCCCACCGTGTGGTCGCGGATCGCCGCCGAGACCGCCGCCGCCCGCGAACTGGCCGCCGCCCGGCTGCTGGTGTCCGGCAGCGCGCCGCTGCCGGTGCCGGTCTTCGAACGGCTGCGGGACCTCACCGGGCAGGCCCCCGCCGAGCGCTACGGCATGACCGAGACGCTGATCACCGTCGCCACCCGGGCCGACGGCGAGCGCCGCCCCGGCGCGGTCGGCGTGCCGGTGGCCGGGGTGCGCACCCGGCTGGTCGGCGAGGACGGGCAGCCGGTGCCCTCCGACGGGGAGAGCGTCGGCGAACTCCAGGTCCAGGGGCCGACGCTGTTCGACGGCTACCTCGGCCGCCCCGGGGCGACCGCCGCCGCCCGCACCGCCGACGGCTGGTTCCGCACCGGCGACGTCGCCGTGATCGGGCCCGACGGCTTCCACCGGATCGTCGGCCGCGCCTCCGTCGACCTGATCAAGAGCGGCGGCTACCGGATCGGCGCCGGCGAGGTCGAGGCCGCGCTGCGCGACCACCCCGGCGTGGCGGACGCCGCCGTGGTCGGCGTCCCCGACCCGGACCTCGGGCAGGCGGTGGTCGCGTACGTGGTCGTGGCGGACGGCGGCTCGGGCGGCTCGGTCGGCTCGGGCGGTTCGGGTGGCGTGGGCGGTTCGGGCGGCTCGGTCGGCGAGCGCGAGCTGATCGACTTCGTGGCGCGGCGGCTGTCCGTCCACAAGCGGCCCCGGCGGGTGGTGCTGGTCGACGACCTGCCGCGCAACGCGATGGGCAAGGTGCTCAAGAAGCAACTCCTGGACGAGGGACGGTGACCCGCCCCCCGCCCTTTCAGGAGGGCGGGGAGTGGGTACCACAGGGGTGGCGCGGGGGCCGGTGCCCCGCGCTGCCCGGCGCACCGCCGGGCCGGTACCACGGAGGGGCAGGGGATGCTGTGATCGTCTGGATCAACGGGGCGTTCGGGGCGGGCAAGACGAGTGTCTGCCGCGAGCTGGTCGGACTGCTGCCGGGGAGCCTGCTGTTCGACCCGGACACCCTCGGGCCGGTCCTGCGGGCCGCCCGGCCGGGCGCCGAACCGGGGGAGCTCCAGGACTCGCCCGCCTGGCGGCGGCTGGCCGCCGAGACCGCCGCCGCGCTGGCCGCCGAGGCCGACGGACCGGTCGTCGTCCCCGCCACCCTGCTGCGGCAGGAGCACCGCGACGAGATCTTCGGCTCGCTGGCCGGCCGCGGCATCCCCGTCCACCACGTCGTCCTCGACCCCGTCGAAACGATCCTGCGGGCCCGGATCGCCACCCGCGAGGACGTCCCCGGCGACCCGGAGGCCACCGCCCGGCTCCGCCGCCGCGCCCGCGAGGCGCTGCCCGCCTACCTCACCGCCCGGGGCTGGCTGGCCGGGGACGCCCGGATGGTCGACAACGGGGTGCTGACGCCCCGGCAGACCGCCGAACGGATCGCCGACCTGGTGCGCAGCGGCGCCGCGCGCTGCCCGATCGTGCGCAGCGAGGGCGGCGACGGGGACACCGTCGCCGCGGCGGTCCTGCTCTTCGACGACCGGGACCGGGTGCTGCTGGTCGACCCCGCCTACAAGCCGCACTGGGAGTTCCCCGGCGGCGTCGTCGAGCGGGGGGAGGCGCCGACCGCGGCCGGCATCCGGGAGGTCGCCGAGGAACTCGGCCTGCGGCTGCACCCGGAGGAACTGCGGCTGCTCGCCGTCGACTGGGAGCCCGGCGCCGGACGCGGACGCGGCGGCCTGCGACTGGTCTACGACGGCGGCCGGCTCGGCCCCTCCCAGGTGCTGCGGCTGCGGCTGCCCGCCGGGGAACTGCGCGACTGGCACTTCGCGACCCTCCGGGAGGCCGCCGAGATGCTGCCCGCCGGGCGGATGCGGCGGCTGACCGCCGCGCTGGAGGCCCGGGCGGTCGGCGAACTGCGCTACCTGGAGGGCGGGCGGCCCGCCGCGACGGGGGCGGCCTCGGCGCGGTGAACGGGAGGCGGTGAGCGGGAGGCGGTGACCGGACGGCGGTGGGTGCGCGGCGGTGGGTGCGCGGCGGACGGCCTCGTGCTGCGCGGGGCGGGGGCGTCGGCGGGCAGGATGGGGGGATGCCGTTCACCCTGAGCCACGCCGCCGCCGTCCTGCCCGGCCTGCGGGCCGCGAAGCGCAAGGGCGCGCTGGTCGCCGCCGGACTGGTCGCCGGTTCGCTGGCGCCCGACGTGCCGTTCTTCGCGGAGTCCCTCGTCCGGGGCGTCTACCGGCACGGCGCGTTGACGCACCGCTGGTGGGCCGCCCCGACCCTCGACGTGGCGGTCGGCGCCGGGCTGGTGGCCGGCTGGTACGGCCTGTGGCGCGAGCCGCTGCGGGCGGCCGTGCCCGGGCGGTGGAACCAGGTGGCCCCCGAGGGCCGGCCGGACGCCGGTGAACTCCTGCTGACCGCCGGGGCGTTGGCCGCAGGCGCGACCACCCACCTGGTCTGGGACTCCTTCACCCACCACGGCCGGGCCGGCGTCCGGGCCCTCCCGGCCCTGGAACGCCGGGTCGCGGGCGTGCCGCTCTACACCGCCCTCCAGTACGGCACCTCACTGGCCGGCCTGGCCGTCCTCGCCCGGTACGCCGGACCCTGGCGGGAGAGCCGCAAGGGCCCGGCGGCCCTGCTCGCCGCAGCCACCCTGGCGGGGGCGGCCGAACGCGTCCTGCGCGCCGAACGCGGCGTCATCGCCGAGACCTGCTTCGGCGCGGGCACGGGCCTGGCGGTCGGCGCGGCCGTACTCGGACTGTGCGGGGGAACCCGGAAGCCCGAACCGGAGTAGGACGGCAGGGGCTAGAGGTAGCCGTTGGTGGAGAGGTGGGCGCCGATGGCGTGGTAGGCGGCGGGGTTCTCGGGGGTGGGGGTGGCGAGGCCGTCGACGTAGCGGTTGTACATGCAGAAGGCGGCGGCGATCAGGACGGTGTCGTGGATGGTGTCGTCGTCGGCGCCGGCGGCCCTGGCGGTGGCGATGTCCTCGGGGGTGACGGACAGTCCGCTCTCGGCGACCTTGCCGGCGAGTCGGAGCAGGGCGCGCTGGAGGTCGGTGACGGGGGCGGTGTCGAGGTCGCGCTGGACGGCTTCGACCAGGGCGAAGTCGCCGTCGAGGCGGTGGGCGGCGGTCGCGCCGTGGGCGCCGGCGCAGTAGCGGGTGCGGTTGAGGGCGGAGACGTGGGCGGCGATCAGTTCGCGTTCGCCGACGCTCAGCGGGGAGTCGCCGCGCAGGAGTTGTTCGGCGAGTTCGCTCAGGCGCTGGCCGGCGGCGGGCCTGGCGAGGAGCAGGGCGCGCATGCCGGGCTGGCCGGCCGGGAGGTCGATGTGGGGCATGCGGGTCACTGAAGCGGTTCGGTGCGGGGTTGGCAACCCCTTGACCTGGGAAGGCGGAGTCGCACACGCGGGGGCGGGTGCGGGCCGTAGCGGAAGGCGGGCAGATTAGGATGGGCGACCGTGACTGACACCGGTAGCACCAAGGACCTGGACCCCGTCGAGCCGGTCGCGGCCCTCGCCGACGACGCCGGTGACGGGGCGTCGGAGGAGTTCGCGGACGCGGACCCGCAGGACCCGCAGGACGGGCAGGACGGGCAGGACGAGCAGGAGGAGCGGGAGGCGTCGGCGCTGCCCGACGGGGTGTGGGACGTCGTGGTGGTCGGCGCGGGCCCGGCGGGCTCCTCGGCGGCGTACGCGGCGGCCTCCCGGGGCCGGCGGGTGCTGCTGCTCGACAAGGCGGAGCACCCCCGGTACAAGACCTGCGGCGGCGGCATCATCGGCCCGTCCCGGGACTCGCTGCCGGAGGACTTCAAGCTGCCGCTGCAGGACCGGATCTCGGCGGTGACCTTCGCGCTGAACGGCCGGTGGACCCGGACCAGGCGTTCGAAGCGGATGCTGTTCGGCGTGGTCAACCGGGACGAGTTCGACCTGCGTCTGGTGCAGGCCGCCGAGCAGGCCGGCGCGGTGCTGGTGACCGGGGTGACCGCGACCGGGGTGGAGCAGAGCGGCGGCGACAGCCGCACGGTGTTCGTGACGCTCGCGGACGGGCGGAGGGTGGAGGCGCGGGCGGTGGTCGGCGCGGACGGTTCGGCGAGCCGGATCGGCCGGCACGTCGGCGTCACCTTCGACCAGATCGACCTGGGCCTGGAGGCGGAGATCCCCGTCCCCGAGGCGGTGTCGCGGCACTGGGCGGGCCGGATCCACCTGGACTGGGGCCCGCTGCCGGGCAGTTACGGCTGGGTCTTCCCGAAGACCGACTCCGGGACGCTGACGGTCGGGGTGATCTCGGCGCGCGGCGAGGGCGAGCGGACCAAGGAGTACCTGGCCGACTACGTCCGCCGCCTGGGCCTGTCCGGGTTCGAACCGCTGGTGGAGTCCGGGCACCTGACGCGCTGCCGGGCCGAGGACTCGCCGCTCTCGCGCGGCCGGGTGCTGGTCGCGGGCGACGCGGCCGGGCTGCTGGAGCCGTGGACCCGGGAGGGCATCTCGTACGCGCTGCGCTCGGGCCGGCTGGCCGGCGAGTGGGCGGTGCAGGTGGCCGAGGCGGGCGGCGCGGCGGACGTGCGGCGGCAGGCGCTGAACTACGCGTTCGCGATCAAGGCCGGGCTGGGCGTGGAGATGCGGGCGGGCAAGGTGATGCTGGCCTCGTTCGAGAAGCGCCCCTACCTGTTCCACGCGGCGGTGTCGCTGATCACCCCGGCGTGGCGGGCGTTCGCCCGGACCACCCAGGGGCACACGACGTTCGCGCAGCTGATGCGGGACCACCGGGCGGCGCGCAAGCTGGCCTCGATCGCGGGGCGGTAGCCGGTAGGCGGTAGCGGGTCGGGCCCGCCCGGGAGGAGGTTCCCTCCCGGGCGGGCCGTTCGGACGGGCGCGGGGGTTGGGGTTCGGGGGGCCGCCGCGCCCGCGTTCCCGGGGTCACCGCAGGCCGGCGTCCAGGGCGTTGATCAGGGTGCCGGAGGGGGTGTCGCCGGACATCTCCCAGACCATCGCGCCCAGCAGGTTCTTCGACTTCAGCCAGGCGGTCTTCTGGGCGATCGACCAGGTGTCGTCGAAGGTCCACCACTGGCCGCCGTTGCCGGTGTAGCCGTAGGTGGAGACCGAGGCCGGGTCGTGGTAGACGGTCAGGTTGGGCACCGAGGCGATCAGGTTGTTGTAGCCGCGGGTGCCGGCCTCCTCGGCGAACTGGCCGGGCGCGGCGCCGCCGGCGGCCTGCCAGGCGCCGTGCGCGCCGCCGTCGGTGACGTTCTGCCAGCCGCGGCCGTAGAACGGGAAGCCGATGGTGAGCTTGCGCGGGTTGACGCCCGCCGCCAGGTAGGTGTCGACGGCGTTCTCGACCGAGAAGTGGAACGGGTACGGGTCGTTCGGGTCGGCGTACAGGTTGGCCTGCTGGCCGGTGCGGTCGGGCTCCCACGAGTTGTCGCTGCCGGAGCCGTGGAAGTCGTAGCCCTGGACGTTGGCGATGTCGAGGGAGCGGAAGATCTGCGTGAGGTCCCAGCCCTGGCCGATCTTGGCCGGGTCGGCGGGGGTGAAGGCGGTCAGCAGCTTGTGCGAGCCGCCGAGGGCGTCGAGCTGGCGGCGGAACTCGGCCAGCAGCAGGGTCAGGTTCTGCTTGTCGGCGGCGGAGTAGTGGTTGCCGGGGTGGCCGTCGGGGGAGCCGGGCCACTCCCAGTCGACGTCGATGCCGTCGAAGATGCCGGCGGCCGTGCCGGGGCCGCCCGCGCCGTTGTAGGCGGGCAGGTTGCCCTTGATCCAGATGTCGATGCAGGAGGAGACCAGCTTCTTGCGGGAGGCGTCGGTGGCGGCGGCGTCCGAGAAGTACTTGGAGTAGGTCCAGCCGCCGAGCGAGACCACGACCTTGAGGTTCGGGTACTTCGCCTTGAGCTTCCTGAGCTGGTTGAGGTTGCCGCGCAGCGGCGACCAGCCGTCGTCGGCGACGCCGTCCACGGACTGGGCGGCGCTCATCGGGCGGGCGTAGTCGGCGTCGGCGTCCCCGGCGCCGGTGCCCTGGTCCGGGTCCTCCGGGTCGGCGGTGGTGCCCTTGGTGACGCCGGCCAGGCAGGTCAGGTTGACCGGGTCGATGTTCTCGAAGGCGTAGTTGACCACGTCGAGCTTGGCGGCGCTGCCGGAGGTGTCGAGGTTCTTGACGAAGTACTGGCGGCCGTAGATGCCCCACTGCACGAAGTAGCCGACCCGGGAGTACTTGCCGGGCCCGGCGAGGTCGCCGGTGGTGACGTTCAGGGTGGTGGAGGCGGGCGAGGCGTTGTCGGCGGCGTCCCGGGCCCGGACCGTGAAGGCGTACGGGGTGGCGGGGGAGAGCTGGCCGACGGTGGCCGAGGTGGTGGTGACGGTCTGCACCAGGGTGCCGCCCTGGTAGACGTCGTACGCGGCGACCCGCTTGTTGTCGGTGGCGGCGTCCCAGGCCAGCGCGACGCCGGTGCTGGTGACGCCGGTGGAGCGCAGGTTGCCGGGCGCGGTCGGCGGCACGGTGTCGGTGGCCGGGTCGACGGTGGCGGCGCTCAGCGCGGGCCCGGCCGGGCCGGTGTTGCCGCGGGTGTCCCGGGCCCGGACGGTGAGGCTGTACGCGGTGGCCGGGGTCAGGCCGGTCAGCGTGGTGGAGGTGCCGGTGGCGGTGCCGAGGATCACCGAGCCGTTCAGCACGTCGTACGAGGCGACCGGGAAGTCGCCCTTGGCCGCGGCCGGCCAGCTCAGCGCGAGGGTGTGCGCGGTGGCGTCGACCAGGGTCGGGGCGCCCGGCGCGGTCGGCGGCACGTCCGGGGTGCCGTCGCACTTGTCGCCGTTGACGCGGCAGTTGAGCGGGGCGGTGATCGGGCCGTTGCCGATGAACCAGAAGCTGTAGGGCTCGGTCGAGCCGTTCGCGGGCACCGTCGCGTTGTAGTAGGCGTTGGTGGCGACCACGTGGCTGCCGGTGGTGGTGGAGGTGCCGTTGTAGGTGCCGGTCATGGTGACGCCGGCGGGCAGGTCGAACTCCAGGGTCCACCCGGTGACGGCGGTGGCGTTGGGGTTCTTGACGACGAAGGTGCCCTTCCACCAGGACCCGTAGTTGTCGCCGGTGAAGGCGGCGGTCAGTTTGGCCGCGGCGTGCGCGGGGGTGGCGGCGAGCAGGGCGATCGGCAGTGCGAGCGCGGCGAGCAGGGCCAGCAGGCGGGCCCTGAGCCATGGCCTGGAGCGGACGTGCATCGGTACTCCCTGTCTGGTGTGGGGGATTCCGTACAGGGGTGCCGGGAGCGGCACTCAGGAGGGTAAGTGGACTGGACCAACTCGTCAACAGGTCTATACCGGAAGTGGGTTGACGATCTGTCAGCACCTTGATCCGCGAGGGTGTCGGCGGCGGCGCGGCACTCGGTGCGGGGCGGTGCCGGTGCTCTGCTGCGGCCCCGGTGGCGGGGGCTCAGGGGCCCAGGAGCTGTTCGGCCAGCGGGCTGCGGGCGTAGAGCACCAGGCGGCCGTGCCGGGCCCGGGTGACCAGGCGGGTGGCGTGCAGGACGGCCAGGTGCTGGCTGACCGCGCCGGGGGTGACGCCCAGGCGGCGGGCGAGTTCGGTGGTGGCGGTCGGTTCGCGCAGCAGGGCCAGCAGCCGGGCCTTGGGCGCGCCGAGCAGCTGCTCCAGGGCGCGCGGGGCGGGCGGCGGGTCGGGCGGGCCGGTCAGGGTGCCCTGGCCGCGGGCCACGTAGGTGATCGACGGGGTGAGGTCCGGGCCGATCGCGGTGATCGCGCCGCGCGCGAAGCAGGTCGGCAGCAGGGCCAGGCCGCGCCGGTCCACCACGATGTCCAGGTCGCCGACGCCCCAGTTCCGGTCGATCGCCAGCACCCCGTCCGACCAGCGCAGCCGGGCGTCGAGGTCGGCGAACAGCCCGGCCGCGCCGCGCTCGGCCAGCACCCGGGAGCGGTGCACGATGTCGGCGCGCAGCACCGAGCGGGCCCGCGGCCACCAGGCGGGCTCCAGGACGTGCGTCCAGTACGCCTGGAGCGCGTCGGCGACCTCGGCGATCAGCGCGGCGGGCTGGTCGGCGCGTTCGGCCAGCAGCGGCGGCAGCGCCCGGTGGTGCGGGAGGAAGGTCGCCGCCAGCTCGTCGGCCAGCCGGGCCGGGTCGAAGGCCCGGACCACCGCCAGCTCGGCCCGGAACTCCGGGAACGGGACGGCCGGACGGGGCGTCAGGAAGTCCGGCACGTACTTGTTGCCCGCGACCAGGGCGCGCAGCAGCGGCGCCTGCGGCAGCGCCTCGAAGGCCGGGCGCATCGCCGCGAACGCCGCGCCGTGCGGGTACTGCCCCGGGTGGGTCCACATCCGCAGGCTGAGCACCGCCTCCTGGAGCGGCGAGCAGGCGAAGTAGGTGGCGGCCAGGTCGACCAGCCCGAGCCGGAACCGCAGCACCACGACGCCTCCCGGGTGGTCCGTCCCGCGCCGACGGTTCAGGCGGGGGCTAAATCAATACCACGGCCGCTCCGTACCCGGTCTGATCGGGGCATGACCGCCACTGAACCCGCGGCCGCTCCGGCCGTGCCGCTCCCCCCTGCCCGCAGCCGGTTCGCCCGGCTGCTCCCCGAGGACCCGGTGCTGCGCCGGCTGTCCGCGATCACCCTGGTCAACACCGTCGGCAACGGCCTCGGGATGACGCTCGGGGTGGTGTACTTCACCCGGATCGTGGGCTTCGGCGTCGGCACGGTCGGCCTGGTGCTGACGCTCGCCGGGGCCTGCGGGGTGGCGGCGGGCGTCCCGGCCGGGCGGCTGTCCGACCGGTACGGCCCCAAGCGGGTGCTGGTCGCGCTGCTGGCGGCGCAGGCGCTCTGCGCGGCCGGGTACGTGCTGGTGCGCGGGCTGGCGGTGTTCGCGGTGCTGGCCTGCCTGGCGGCGGTCGCCGACCGGGGCGGCTCGGCGGTGCGCGGGGCGCTGTTCGCCGAGGTGCTGCCGGCCGACGGGCGGGTGGCCGGCCGGGCCTACCTGCGCTCGGTCACCAACGTCGGCATCTCGGTGGGCACCCTCGGCGCGGCCGCCGTCCTGCAACTGGACACCCGGGGCGCCTACCTGACGGCGCTGCTGGTCGACGCGGTCTCGTACGGGGCGATCGCGGTGCTGTACGTGCTGCTGGTGCCGGCCACGCCGCGCACCGCCGAGCAGGTCCGGCGGGCGGCCGACGGGCCGAACCCGGCGCTGCGCGACCGGGCGTTCCTGCTGCTGACCGGCCTGAACGGGGTGATCACCCTGCAGTTCGTGATGATCGAGGTCGGGCTGCCGCTGTGGGTGGTGCGCGACACCGACGCGCCGCGCTGGATGGTCGCGGGCGGGATGCTGGTGAACACCGCGCTGGTGATCGTCCTGCAGGTGCGGGCCACCCGGGGCACCGAGCGGCCGCGGGCCGCGGCCCTGGTGTTCCGCCGCGGGGCGCTGCTGGTGGCCGCGTCCTGCCTGGTGCTGGGCCTGGCCGCCGGGCTGCCCGGCTGGGCGGCGGCGCTGCTGGTGGCGGCCGGGGTGGGCTGCCAGGCGCTGGGCGAGGTGTACAGCCAGGCGGGCGCCTGGGCGCTCAGCTACGACCTGGCGGAGGACGGCGCGCACGGCGCCTACCAGGGCGTCTTCAACACCGGCATGTCGGGCGCGCTGATGCTCGGCCCGGTGCTGATGACCTCGGTGGTGCTCGCCCACGGCCTGCTCGGCTGGGCGCTGCTGGCGGCGCTGTTCGCCGCCGCGGGCTGGGGGATGACGGCGCTGGTGCGGCGCTGAACGCGCGGACGGGGCGGCGGGGCTGACCGGTCGTCAGCCTCGCCGCCCCGTCCGTCAGGGCGTCAGCAGCTCAGGTTCGAGCCGGTGGGCACGCCCAGGATGGAGGTGAAGCTGGTGTACGCGTTGATCCGGCTCTGCACCTGGGCGGGGTTGCCGCCGTTGCACTCGATGGAGCCGTTGATGGAGCGGATGGTCTCGCCGAAGCCGCTGCCGTTGACGATGGCGTTGTGCGGGGTCATGGTGCCCGGGCCGTTCTGGGTCATCCAGTACCAGATGCCGGTCTTCCAGGCGACGGCCGGGTCGGTCTGCACCAGGTTCGGGTTGTGCAGCAGGTCGATGCCCAGCGCGTCGCCGGCCGCCTTGTAGTTGAAGTTCCAGCTCAGCTGGATCGGGCCGCGGCCGTAGTACGCGGCCTGGCCGGCCGGGCAGCCGTACGACTGGCTGGTGTCGCAGTAGTGCGGGTAGTTGGCGGTGTTCTGCTCGACGATGTAGACCAGGCCGCCGGTCTCGTGGCTGACGTTGGCGAGGAACGCCGCCGCCTCCTGCTTCTTCACCGTGTCCGAGCCGGTGTTGGCGAACGCCGGGTAGGCGTTCAGCGCCGCGACCAGGCCGGAGTAGGTGTAGAAGGAGTTCCGGCTCGGGAACATCTGGTTGAACTGGGCCTCGGAGACCACGAACCCGCCCGGGTTGGGGGTGGTGGACGGGCTCGGGCTGGTGCCGCCGCCGGTGCAGGTGTACGGGCTCCAGTACCAGGTCGAGACGGTCGGGTCGTAGCCCGGGTTGTCGTGGGTGGCGATGTAGTACTGGCCGTTGGGCGCGTACTTGACGATCGCGCCGGTGGCGTACTGGGTGCCGGCCACCCAGGTCGGGTGGTTGCAGGTGCCCTGGGTCGGGGTCGGGCTGGTGGTGGTGCCGCCACCCCCGCCGCAGGCGCCCTGGTCGGCCCAGACGCCGGAGCCGCCGGTGCTCGGGGTCTCGCCCTGGGTCCACCACTTGGCGTTCCAGTTGTGCCCGTTGTAGGAGGCGGACATCCCGCCGGTGTACACCTGGGTCGCCGAGTACGGGGTGGTGCAGGCGGCGGCCGCGGTCGAGGTGGTGGGCACCATGACGGCCAGGCCGGTCGCGGCCAGCGCGCCGGTCAGCAGCGCGGCGATCCGGCCGCGGCGGGAGGCGGCGCGGTGCGCCGGGCGGGGGGAGGTGCGGGTGTGGGGCATTCGGCCACTCCTTGTGGGGGAACGAGCGGTGTACCCAGCACTCAAGCGAGTCTGTCCGCTGACTGTCAATAGGTCTAGACCTGAAGGAAGTTGAGGACGTGTACGGAACTTCGGGCGGCGCAGTGCGGCGGGAGGCGGCGGGAGGCGGCGGGATCGCGCCCCGCCGCCGGGCGGCGCGCGCCGGGGGAATCCGGTACTGGCCAGTAGGGCCGGGGTGTGCCAGGGTGCAGACGACGCCCCTCCGACCCACCCTCAGCCGGAAAGGCAGGCCCGCCCGATGACCCGCGAAGTGCCGCTCGTCCGCCGTACCACCGCCGACGCCGTCGCCACCCTGGAACTCGACTCCCCGCACAACCGCAACGCCCTCTCCGGCCGCCTGATGGCCGAGCTCACCGCCGGGCTCGCCGACGCCGCCGCCGACCCCGGGGTCCGCGCCGTCGTCCTCGGCCACACCGGCCGGGTGTTCTGCGCCGGCGCCGACCTCTCCGAGGCCACCGGCGACGACCCCACCGTCGGACCGCGCGGCCTGGTCGCCCTGCAACGCGCCCTGGTCGACTGCCCCAAGCCGGTCATCGCCCTGGTCGACGGCCACGTCCGGGCCGGCGGGCTCGGCCTGGTCGGCTCCTGCGACCTCGCCGTCGCCGGACCGGACTCCACCTTCGCCTTCACCGAGTCCCGCCTCGGCCTGGCCCCCGCCGTCATCTCGCTGCCGCTGCGCCCCAAGCTCGACCCGCGCGCCGCCGCCCGCTACTACCTCACCGGCGAGACCTTCGACTCCGCCGAGGCCGCCCGGATCGGCCTGGTCACCGAGGCCGCCGACGACGCCCCCGCCGCGCTGCGCACCCTGCTGGACGCGATCCGGCTCTGCTCGCCGCAGGGCCTGGCCGAGTCCAAGCTGCTCGCCAACGCCGCCGTCCGGGAGTCCTTCGACCGGCACACCGAGGAACTCGTCGCGCTGTCGGCGAAGCTGTTCGGCTCCGAGGAGGCGCAGGAGGGCATGCGGGCCTTCCTGGCCAAGCGGCCCGCCCGCTGGGTGCGCTGACCGGCGACGGCGCCAAGTTACCGGCCGGTGTGAGTTTGCTCCCGTTGCCGTTCCCCGGCCCGCACCGGCCGGTACGGTGAGCGCATGTCGATCGTCCGCAGGCTGCTCGGACCCGTCCGCGAGAGGTCGCGCCGGGCGGCCGGGCGCGCCGTGCACCGCGGCTGGCGCTGGGCGCAGGAGGCGGGCGCGGTCAGCAACCGCAACCCCGGGCCGTACCGGTTCGGCGAGCTCGGCGACGGCACCAAGCTCGCCTTCCCGCTCGGCACCGTCTTCAACGAGCGCTGGATCACCATCGGCCCGTTCGCCATCATCGGCGAACGCGTCACCCTGTCGGCAGGGTTCCTGCCCGGGCTCGACCTCGGCCCCGAGCCGATCGTCCGGATCGGCGGCGGCTGCGTGATCGGCCGCGGCAGCCACATCGTCGGCCACCAGCGGATCGAGCTCGGCGACGACGTGTGGACCGGCCCCGGCGTCTACATCACCGACCAGGCCCACGAGTACCGCGACACCGAGCTGCCGATCGGCAAGCAGTGGCCCCGCAACGCGCCCGTCTCGATCGGCGCCGGCTCCTGGATCGGCACCGGCGCGGTGATCCTCCCCGGCGCCCGGATCGGCCGCAACGTGGTGGTCGCCGCCAACTCCGTGGTGGCCGGCGAAGTCCCCGACTACGCCGTGGTGGCCGGCGCCCCCGCCCGCCAGGTCCGCACCTGGAGCCCCGAACAGGGCTGGCAGCCCCCCATCCGCCACGAGCCCCCCCGCCCCGTCCCCGACGGCGTCACCGCCGAACAGCTCCGCGCCCTGGTCGGCTGGGACCTGCGCCTCCCCGGCGAACAGCCGGCCCCCGAGTAGCGCCGCCGTCGGCGGCGGCCCGGACGGCGACGCGTCGGAGCGGACCGGCACCGGGCGGCCCGGAACCGTCGGCCCGGAACTCCGGCCCGCGCGGATCGCGCACCTGCGCCCGCGACCCCGCCGGACCTCGCGGTGCCGCGCCCCCGCCCGCGCTGCGGTGGCTGGATCCGGCGGGTGGCCGACTCGCGGACCCGGGCGTGCGGGGAGTCGACGGCCCGGCCGGTCCGCCACGGACGGCGGGACGGCGGGACGGCGGCCCGGGCGCGTGGGGGCGTCCGGGCCGCCGTCGTCGTGTTCCGGTGCTCTCCGCGGTGCGGCCGGAGGGGGTGATTGGCCGTCAGGCGGCGCGGTGGCGGCGGACGGTGAGGGCGAGCAGGCCGGCCAGGGCGGAGCTGGCGGCGACGGTGAGGAGGGCGGCGGGCAGCGAGAGGGCGTCGGCGAGGAAGCCGATCACCGGGGGGCCGATCAGCATGCCCGCGTAGCCCAGCGTGGAGGCGGTGGCCACGCCCTGCGGGCCGGCGGTCGCGCCGGCCCGGGCGATCGCCAGCGGGAAGACGTTGGCCAGGCCGAGGCCGACCAGGACGAAGCCGGTCAGCGCCAGCGGGACGGACGGCGCCAGGGCGGCGGTCGTCATGCCCGCGCAGGCGGCCAGGCCGCCCAGCAGCATCACCCTGGTCTGGCCGAGCCGTTCGGAGAGCCAGGTGCCGGAGAGCCGGCCCGCCGTCATGGCGAAGGCGAAGGCGGCGTAACCGGCGGCGGCCGTCGCGGTGCTGGCGTGCACGTCGTCGGTCAGGTGCAGGGTGGCCCAGTCGGCGAGGGCCCCCTCGCCGTACGCGGTGCACAGCGCGGTCAGGCCGAGCAGGACGACCAGCAGCCGGGCGTGCCCGGACAGTCCGGCGGGCGCGGCGGCGGCGGGCGCGGCGCTCTCGTCCGGGGCGGGGCGGACGGCGGCCGGGGCGCGCAGCAGGGCGGTGCCGGCCAGTGCGACCACGGCCAGGCCGAGCGCGCCGGAGGCGGCCAGCGCCCAGGAGGCGCTGATCCGGCCCGCGAGCAGGCCGCCGACCGCGGCGCCGAGCAGGCCGCCGAGGCTGTAGCCCGCGTGGAAGCTGGGCATGACGGGCCGTCGGAGTTCGGCGACCAGGTCGACCGCGGCGCTGTTCATCGCCACGTTGGCCGCGCCGTAGCCCGCGCCGAACAGCAGCAGCACCGCGCCGAGCGCGAGCACCGAGTGGGTGTGCGCGGGCAGCGCCACCGCGAGCGAGAAGACGGTGACCGCGGCGACGGTGACCCGGCGCGAGCCGTACCGCAGGCACAGCCGTCCGACCAGGGCCATGGTGGCGACCGCGCCGGCCGAGATGCACAGCAGGGCCAGGCCCAGCGCGCTGTGCGAGGCGGAGACCTGGGCGCGGACGTCCGGGATCCGGACCACCCAGGCGGCGAACAGGAAGCCGTCGACGGTGAAGAAGGCGGTGAGGGCGAGGCGTGCCGCCGACCAGGAGGAGCGTCGGCCGGACGGGGAGGTGGGGGAGGCGGGACGGGCTTCTGTTTTGTTTAGTAGCGGCACAAAGTCAGAATAGGGGAGTGCCGCACACACCTTCAAGCCCGAATCCCAGCCAGAATCCGAGCCCGAGCCCGAGCCCGGCCCGGCGGCCCGCGCCCGACCGCGGCCGCACCCTGCTCGGACCGGCCCTGCGCCTGATCCACACCGGACAGGCCCCCACCCGCTCCGCGCTCACCGGCGCCCTGGACGTCACCCGCGCCACCGCCGGCGCCGTCACCGGCGAACTGGAGGCGCTCGGCCTGATCACCGTCGACTCCCGCCCGGCCGGCGGCGGCCGGGGCCGCCCCTCGCACCGCCTCGCCCCGGCCGACCCCGGACCGGCCGTCCTCGCCGCCCAACTGCACGCCGACGGGATCTCCGCCACCCTGGCCGGACTCGGCGGACGGCTCCTCGACCCCGTCCACCTGCCGCTGCCCGCCGACACCTCGCCCGCCGCGCTGCTCGGCACCGTCGCCGAGGCCGGCGCCCGGCTCGCCCGCGACAGCCGCCGCCGGGTCCTGGGCTTCGCGCTCGCCCTGCCCAACCCCGTCACCGAACCCGACGGCACCGCCCTCGCCGCCCTGCACTTCGGCTGGCCCTCCGGCACCCCCGCCGCCGCGCTCTTCGCCGAACGGGTCGCCCGCACCGACCTCGGTCCGCGCGCCCGCACCGCGCTGCCCACCGCCGTCGCCAACGACGCCAACCTCGCCGCCCTCGCCGAACACCGGCACGGCGCCGGCCGCGGCGCCCGCCACCTGCTGCTGGTCACCTCCGGCCACCGCGGCGTCGGCGGCGCCCTGGTCATCGACGGCCGCCTGCACACCGGCAGTTCCGGCCTCGCCCTGGAGGTCGGCCACGTCACCGTCGACCCGCTCGGCCGCCCCTGCGCCTGCGGCAACCGCGGCTGCCTCAACGCCGAGACCGACACCGGCGCGCTGTTCGCCGCCGCGGACCGCCACCCCGACCCGGACCGCCCGCTGCTCCCGCAGGCCCGCGCGCTGGCCCACGACCCGACCGCCGCCGACGCCCTCGAACACGTCGTCGACCGGCTCGGCCTCGGCCTCGCCGGGCTGGTCAACATCCTCAACCCCGACCGGATCGTGCTCAGCGGCCTGCACCTCGACCTGCTCGCCGCCGCTCCCGACCGGCTCGCCGCGGTGGTCGCCGAACGCTGCCTGTGGGGCCGCAGCGGACGCATCCCGATCGTCCCCGCCCAGGTCGTCCACGCCGGGCTGGTCGGCGCGGCCGAACTCGCCTGGGAGCCCTACCTGGACGACCCGCAGGCCGTCGCCGCGCCCTGAACCGCCCGGAGCGGAGAACGGGAACCGCCCGGAACGCGAGCGGGGAGCGGGGCCGGAGAGCGGAACGGCGCGGGCCGACGTCCCGTCACCCGCGCCGTCCGGCGGCCCCGCGGAGCCGCCGCGCCGACTGCCCGCCTGCCGGTCTGCCTGCCTACTTGTCTACTTGCCTACTTGCCGAAGCGGAGCTTCCAGGGGGCCACCGCGGACTCCAGCTGCACGCCCAGGCTCATCTTCGACATGCCCTCGACCCGCTCCTCGAAGCGGATCGGCACCTCGGCGATCCGCATGCCCTGCCGGACCACCCGGTGGTTCATCTCGACCTGGAACGAGTAGCCGTTCGAGCGCACCGAGTCCAGGTCGACCCGGCGCAGCGCCTCGGCCTCCCACGCCTTGAAGCCGGCCGTGGCGTCCTTCACCTTCAGCTGGAGGATCGCGTTGACGTAGAAGTTCGCCCAGGCCGACAGCGCCTTGCGATGCCACGGCCACTCCGAGGCGGTCGAGCCGCCCGGCACGTAGCGCGAGCCCAGCACCACCGAGGCGTCCGTCCCCGTCAGCTTCTCCACCATCGCCGGGACGGCGGTGTGCGGGTGCGACAGGTCGGCGTCCATCTGCACCACGATGTCGGCGCCGTCCTCCAGCGCCCGCGACATGCCCGCGATGTAGGCCCGGCCCAGGCCGTCCTTCTCGGTCCGGTGCAGCACCGAGACGCTGCCGCCCGACTCGGCCGCCAGCTTGTCCGCGACCTCGCCGGTCCCGTCCGGGGAGTTGTCGTCGACGACCAGCACGTGCAGGTTCTCCATGCCGAGGTCGGCCAGCCGACCGACCAGGACCGGCAGGTTCTCCCGTTCGTTGTAGGTCGGAACAACCACAACTACCTTCGGGTGGACCTCAGCCATGTTCTTCTTTCCTCGATGCCGTGCGAGCGGGATGCGGCAGTCTAGCGTTCCCGTCCGAACGCCCGTCCCCCCGGGCCGTTCCGGCCCCGGCACCGGCCCCGGCGGGGCCCCGGGAATCACCGGCCCCGGCCGTCCCGTTCAGCAGGCATGACCCCCACCGCACCGGGCCACCGTCCCGAACCGCTGCACTACGCCGCCTTCACCGCCGACCCGGCCGGCGGCAACCCCGCCGGGGTGGTGCTGGACGCGGCCCCGTTCACCGACGAGGAGCAACTCGCCCTCGCCGCCCGCCTCGGCTACTCCGAGACCGCCTTCCTCACCGCCGACCCCGACCGGCCGCGGGGCTACGCCGTCCGCTACTTCAGCCCGCTGGCCGAAGTCCCGTTCTGCGGCCACGCGACCATCGCCGCCGCGGTCGCCCTCGGCGAACGGCACGGCCCCGGCGAGTTCCTGTTCACCACCCAGGCCGGGCCGGTGCCGGTCACCGTCACGGGGAGCGCCGCGGACGGCTACCGGGCCACCCTGACCAGCGTCCCCGCGACGGTCGAGGACGCGGCGGAGGACGACGTCGCCGAGGCGCTGGCCGCGCTGCGCTGGCGGGCGGAGGAGCTGGACCACCGGCTCCCGCCGCGGATCGCCTACGCCGGTGCGCGCCACCTGGTGCTCGCCGCGGCCACCCGGGCCCGGCTCGCCGACCTCGACTACGACTTCGACGCGCTCGCCGCGCTGATGCGGCGGCTCGACCTGACCACCCTCCAGCTGGTCTGGGAGCAGGACGCCGCCACCTACCACGTCCGCGACCCGTTCCCGGTGGGCGGCGTGGTCGAGGACCCGGCCACCGGCGCCGCCGCGGCGGCCTTCGGCGGCTACCTGCGCGAGCTGCGCGGCCTCACCGCCGCCCGCCTCACCCTCCACCAGGGCGAGGACCTCGGCCGCCCGGGCGTGCTCACCGTGGACCTGGTCGAGGGCGACGGCCGGGTCCGGGTCACCGGGCGGGCGGTGCCCATGTAGCGGGCGCCCGACGCCCCACCGGCCCCGGCCTCCCCGCTCGTTGACGCGCGTTGCCACGCGTTGCCATAAGGGGAAGCTGGGGCTTCGGTAATCGTCACTTATCGTAGTCGACTGTTACACTGGGTGGGGAATTCGGGGGTCCGGGCCGGGGTACCCGGCACCGGAGCCCCGGCGGGCGGCGAGGAGAGCGTGCGATGAGCGACCACACCCAGGACGTGGACCGGACCGACCCCGAGTACCGGGCCTGGCTCAAGGAAGCCGTCCGCCGCGTCCAGGCCGACGCCAACCGCTCCGCCGACACCCACCTGCTGCGCTTCCCGCTGCCCGCCGAGTGGGGCATCGACCTGTACCTCAAGGACGAGTCCACCCACCCCACCGGCAGCCTCAAGCACCGGCTGGCCCGTTCGCTGTTCCTGTACGGCCTGTGCAACGGCTGGATCCGGCCCGGCGCGCCGGTCATCGAGGCGTCCAGCGGCTCCACCGCCGTCTCCGAGGCGTACTTCGCCCAGCTCATCGGCGTCCCCTTCGTCGCCGTGATGGCCCGCGGCACCAGCCGCGCCAAGATCGAACTGATCGAGTTCCACGGCGGCCGGTGTCACCTGGTCGACAACGCGGGCCAGGTCTACGCCGCCGCGGCCGAACTCGCCGCCGAGACCGGCGGCCACTACATGGACCAGTTCACCTACGCCGAGCGGGCCACCGACTGGCGCGGCAACAACAACATCGCCGAGTCCGTGTTCGCCCAGCTCCGCCTCGAACCCCACCCCGAACCGGCCTGGATCGTCGCCACCGCCGGCACCGGCGGCACCTCCGCGACCATCGCCCGCTACGTCCGCTACATGCAGTACGACACCCGGATCTGCGTCGCCGACCCGGAGAACTCCTGCTTCTTCGAGGGCTGGGTCCACCACGACCCCGAGGCGCACTGCCCCACCGGCTCCCGGATCGAGGGCATCGGCCGCCCCCGGATGGAGCCCTCCTTCGTGCCCGGCGCGATCGACCGGATGATGAAGGTCCCCGACGCGGCCTCGATCGCCGCCGTCCACCTGCTGGCCGACGTCCTCGGCAAGAAGGCCGGCGCCTCCACCGGCACCGGCCTGTGGAGCGCGCTGCGGATCGTCGCCGAGATGCGCGCCGAGGGCCGCACCGGCAGCGTCGTCACCCTGATCTGCGACCCGGGCGACCGCTACCTCGACAAGTACTACTCGGACGGGTGGCTGGCCGCCGAGCACCTCGACCCCCGGCCGCACCGCGCCGCCCTGGAGGGGTTCCTCGCGGGCGGCGACTGGGCCGAGGGCTGAGGGCCGGGGGCCGGAAGCAGGGGGCCGGAGGCAGGGGGCCGGAGGCAGGGGATCGAGGGCCGGGGGCCGAGGGGGCGTCAGGCCGGTTCGCCGGTGCGGCCCGCGGTGGCGGCGCCCGGGGTCACTGGACCCTGGGCAGCACGAACGGCATCTCCTGGCCCGGCTGCACGGTGACGTTCTCCCCGACGTGCCGGGTGATCTGCCCGCCGGAGTAGGTCTTGCCCAGCACGGGGAAGGAGATCGGCTCGTGGCCGGCCCGCAGCGTGGCCAGCGGGGCGTGGGTCTGCTCCAGCCAGTTGATCAGCTTGAGCCCGAGGCTGTGCGCGACCGCCTTCTGCTCGCCCGCCAGGTCGTGCGTCTCGCCGAGGTCGTTCACCAGGTCGTACAGGGCGGCCGAGTGGGTCTCGTAGTCGAAGACCAGCTTCCAGCGGCCCGAGCGGATCACCGACTGCGGGCGCTGGTCGCGGCCGTTCTCGGCGAGGTAGCCGGGCAGGTGCCAGTAGAGGGCGTCGCGGTCGACCGTCGCCGCCGGGTCGGCGAACAGCCGGCTGAGGTCCTTCCCGTCCAGGGGCTGCCCGGCGGGGAGGGCGGCGCCGGCCAGCGCGGCGAAGGTCGGGTAGTAGTCGATGGTGTCCACCGGGGTCGAGTCGACCCGGCCGCCCCGCACCAGTGCGGGGTTGGCCGACCAGGCGATGAGCGGGACCCGCAGGCCGCCCTCGTGCAGCTCGCCCTTCTGCCCGCGCAGCGGGCCGTTGTCGGTGTAGGTGCCCAGGCCGCCGTTGTCGGAGGCGAAGACGACGACGGTGTTGTCGGCCAGCGCGTGGCCGGGGTTGCGCGGGTCCGGGGTGGTCTCCAGGTGGTCGACCACCCGGGCGACGCCCTGGTCGAGCCCCTCGGTCAGGGCCGCGTAGGCCGCGTTCGAGATTCCGGTGCCGGGCTTCTTCTGCCGGTACTTGGCCAGCAGGTCGGCGCGGGCCTGCCCGGCGCTGACCGGGTTGTGCACGGCGTAGGAGCCCATGAACGCGAAGAAGGGCGCGTCCTTGTGCCGGTCGACGAAGTCGATGGTGGCGTCCGTCACCGCGTCGGTGACGTGCTTGTCGGTGCCGACCAGGGCGTTGACGGCCGCCGGGTCCTCGCCGCGGGCGTACGGCTTGATGTTCGCGTCCACGTACTGCTGGGTGTAGGGGGCCCCGAAGGCGTCCAGCCCCGGCCCGATCTCCGACGCGAACACCCCGCCCTTGGCGTGGTAGGCCCCGGGCTGGCCGGCGGAGGAGCCGCCGATGTTCTCGTCGAAGCCGTGCACCGAGGTGATGTCGGAGTCGTGCTCGGCGACGTGGAACTTCCCCACGTACCCGGTGGTGTAGCCGGCCCCCCGCAGCGTCTCGCCGACGGTGGTCACCCGCCCGGGCAGGTCGGGCGCGCCGTCGGGCAGGCCCTGGGCGGGGCCGACCAGCAGGGTCTCGCTGCCGCCCCGGTTGAGGTCGTCCACCTGGTAGATGTTGTTGTCCGGCCGGGTCGGGTAGAGGCCGGTGAGCAGTTCGGCCCGGCTCGGCGCGCAGTTCTGCGAGGCGTACGCGTTGTCGAAGGCCACGCCCTGCTGGGCGAGCCGGGCCACGGCCGGGGTCTCGATGTAGTCGTTCGGGTGGCCGGCGGTGGTCAGCGGGGTGCTGACGTCGGCCCAGCCGAGGTCGTCGGCCAGGATCAGCACGATGTTCGGTTTCGCCGGTGCGGCGGAGGCGGTGGAGGCGGCGGGCCGGGCGGGTTGGGCCGTGGCCGGGGCCGCGAGGACGGAGAGGGTGAGCGCGGCCGGGAGCGCGAGCGCGCCGAGGGCCTTGCGGCGGGTGCCGGTCATGGGGTCACGGGGTCCTTCCGGAGGGTGGGGTGCCCGCGTCGGTGCGGGTGTCCGGGCCGACGCGGGTCGTGCGGGTCGTGCGGGTCAGCGCGGGGCGTCCGCGTCGTTGGCGCAGCGGAAGCCGATGTTGGCGGCGGCGGATTCGGGGGTGTTGCCGGAGCGGGCCGCGACCCGGTAGCGGTAGCAGTACGAGTCGTGGCACAGGTACGAGCCGCCCCGCATCACCCGGGCCCCGGCGGGGCCGCTCAGCGGTCCGCGCGGGTCGTGCACGGGCGGTCCGCCCGCGCGGGCGGCGTAGGTGTCGGCGGCGAAGGCGTCGGCGCACCACTCCCAGACGTTGCCGACCGGGTTCCACAGCCCGTAGCCGTTGGGCCGGTACGACCTGGCGGGGGCGGTGGCCAGGTAGCCGTCCTCGGCGGTGTTGCGGGACGGGAAGTCGCCCTGCCAGATGTTGCACAGCCAGCGCCCGCGCGGGGTGAGGTCGTCGCCCCAGGGGAACCGGTTGCCCACCCGGCCGCCGCGGGCGGCGAACTCCCACTCGGCCTCGGTGGGCAGCCGCTTGCCCGCCCAGGCGCAGTACGCCTGGGCGTCGTGCCAACTCACCTGCACCACCGGGTGGTTCTGGAGTTCGCCGATGGAGGAGAGCGGTCCGTAGGGGTGGCGCCAGCAGGCGCCCCGGACGACCAGCCACCACGGCGTGCCGGTGGCTCGGCCGAGCACGTCCGCCGGGCGGGCCTGGACGGTGAGGTGGAAGACGGCGGACACGCCGAGCCGCTCCGCCTCGGTCACGTAGCCGGTGGCCTTGACGAACGCGGCGAACGCGGCGTTGGTGACCGTGGTGGCGTCGAGGTGGAAGGGGTCCAGGCGCACCTCGTGCACGGGCCCCTCGCCGTCCTGCGGGTAGCCCTCGCCGAAGGCGTCGCCCATCGCGAACGTGCCGCCCGGCAGCAGGAGTTGGCCCCGGGTCCGGCGCGCCTCGGGTGCCGGGCGGAAGGGGGCGGGCGGGGGCGGCGCGAGGGTCGGCAGCGGCAGCGGCCCGCCGTCGCACGACGCGGCCCCGGCGGACGGGGAGCAGCAGTGCACGTCAGCCCCCGGCGACCGCGTCGGCGAGCAACTGCTCGGCCTGGCCGACCAGGTCCGGGTGGGCGGTGGCCACGTCGCTCCGCTCGCCGATGTCGGCGAACACGTCGTAGAGCTCGACCGGCCCGCCCGCCGGGCGCACCCCCTTCCACCGGCCGAAGCGCACCGCCTCCGCCCCGTCCTCGGCCCGCCAGTACAGCGGCGGCCGGGCGGGCTGCCCGGGGCCGGTCAGCGCGCGCCGGAACGACACCCCGTCCAGGCCGGGCGGCGTGGCGCCGCCGCCGAACTCGGCCAGCGTGGGCAGGAAGTCCCACACGGCCACCCGGTCGCGCAGCACCGTGCCGGGCTTCGGCGTGCTCGCGGTCCGCAGGGACGCGGGGAGCCGGACGATCAGCGGGACCCGGACCCCGCCCTCGTACACCGAGAACTTGATGCCGCGCAGCGGGCCGTTGCTGTCGAAGAACTCCGGGTCGTGCGGCAGCGTGCTGCCCACGTGCTCGAAGTGGGCCCCGGCGGCGTGCGGCCCGTTGTCGCTGACGAAGACGACCAGGGTGTCGTCGGCGAGGCCGCGCTGGGCCAGCCGGTCCAGCACCGTGCCGATCCGGGTGTCGGTGTAGGTGATCTGGGCGGCGTGGTTGCGCTCGCCCTGCGGCCACGGCTCGGCGGAGTACGGCGCGTCGTCGGGGATCTCGTTGGGGGCGTGCGGGGTGTTGTAGTTCAGGCTGAGGAAGAACGGCCCGTCCTGGTGGCGGTCGATGAAGTCCAGTGCCTCCCGGGTGAAGAGGTCGACGGCGTACGTGACGTCGGCGCCCTCGTTCTCGGGGTGGTCGACCCGCTCGCCGTTGCGCCACAGGTAGGTCGGCCAGTAGTCCTGGGCGTGCACCTGGTCGATGTAGCCGAAGAAGTGGTCGAAGCCCTGCCGGTTGGGGTGGCTGGGGCTGTCCCCGGTGTCGGGCCCGAGGCCCCACTTGCCGATCAGGCCGGTGGCGTAGCCGGCCGCGTGCAGCACCTCGCCCACGGTCACGTCCTCGGCGGCCAGCCCCCGGGCGGCGTCCGCGTTGGACTTCACCCGCGAGTGGCCGGTGTGCCGGCCGGTCAGCAGCGAGGCCCGGGTCGGCGCGCAGGAGGGGTTCGCGTACGCCTGGGTGAACCGCACCCCCTCGGCGGCGAGGCGGTCGACCACCGGCGTCCTGATCACCCGCTGGCCGTAGCAGCCGAGTTCGTTCCACCCGAGGTCGTCGAGCACGATCAGCAGGATGTTCGGCCGCCGGCCGCCCGCGGTCGGTGCGGTGGCGGTCGGTGCGGTGGCGGTCGGTGCGGTGGCGGCGGCCGGGGCGGCGGTGGCGCCGGGAGCGGTGGCCAGGCCGGCCAGCGCGGTCGCGACGGCACCGGCGAGGAGGGCGCGGCGGGACGGGCCGGTGGTCGACCGGCCGGAGGGGTTCCGTGAGGGCATGGGGAGACGACACCACGTATGCGATATCCGAATCAACGGATTCCGGTAGATGGCAACGTAGCAGACATGTGGGGTAACACCCGGCGGCCCGCCGCCCCGGCTCCGGGCGTCCGGCGGGGTGCGGCCCGCGTGCCAGCGCCGTGCCAGCGCGGTGCCAAGGGCCCCCGGGAGGGTGGGGGAATCGGCACGGATGTCCTGGAGGGCGTGATGGTGGAAGCGGTTGGTTCGGCCCGGCGGTGGTGGGCGCTGGGGGCGTTGGTGGTGACCGTGCTGGTGATCGGGCTGGACGGGACGATCGTCAACGTGGCGCTGCCGACGCTGGCCCGGGACCTGGGGGCGGACAGCACGGAGCTGCTCTGGATCGGCGGCGGCTACCTGCTGACGTTCAGCGTGGCGATGCTGCCGGTCGGACGGATCGGGGACCGGCTCGGGCACAAGCGGGTGCTGACCGCGGGCGTCGGCCTGTTCGGCGCGGCCTCGCTGGCGGGGGCCTTCACCGGGTCCGCCGGCGGGGTGATCGCGGTGCGGACGGCGATGGGCCTCGGTGCGGCGATGATCATGCCGATCTCGATGGCGCTGCTGTCGCGGATCTTCCCCAAGGAGGAGGTCCCCCGGGCCATCGCGGTCTGGACGGCCGCCGCCGCGCTGGGCATGCCCGCCGGGCCGGTGATCGGCGGCTGGCTGCTCGACCACTTCTGGTGGGGCTCGGTGTTCCTGTTCAACGTCCCGGTGGTGGCGGTCGCGCTGCTGGCGGGCACCCTGCTGCTGCCCGGCGACGGCCCGCGGGACCGGACCCGCACGGCGCCGTTCGACGGGCTCGGCACCGCACTGGGCACGGTCGGCCTCACCGCGCTGGTCTACGGGACGATCCTGGTCCCGACCGACGGCTGGACCGACCCGTCGGTGCTGGGCGCGCTGGGCGCGGCGGCGGTGCTGCTGGCGCTGTTCGTGCGGCAGCAGCGCCGGGCCGCCGAACCGCTGGTCGACCCGGCGCTGTTCGCCGACCGCCGGTTCTCCTGGGGCACGCTGACGGCCGTGTTCGGCAACTTCACGGTGATGGGCATCCTGTTCGTGGTGCCGCAGTACCTGGAGACCGTCCAGGGGTACGACGCGTTCGGCACCGGCCTGCGGGTGCTGCCGCTGATCGGCGGGCTGATGGTGTCCGCCGCGCTGAGCGAGGGACTGGTGCCGCGGATCGGCGCCCGGGTGGTCGCCCCGGCCGGGCTGGCGGCGCTGGCGGTGGGCGTGTTCCTCGGCGCGGGCGCCGGGCCGGACAGCGGGTACGGGTCCACCGCGCTCTGGCTGGCGGTGGTCGGCGTCGGCTTCGGCCTGGTCGTCGTGCCGTCCACCAGCATCGTGATGGCCTCCCTCCCGGAGGCGAGGACCGGCGTCGGCACCAGCCTACTGGAGACGCTCCAGCAGGTCGGCGGCGTACTCGGAGTCGCGGGCCTCGGCAGCCTGCTGAGCGCCGGCTACCTGGCCCGGATCGACGTGGACGCCCTGCCGGGACCCGCCGCCGCCACCGCCCGGGACTCGGTCGCGGGCGCCGACGCGGTCGCCGCACGCCTGCACGACCCCGCCCTGTCGGCCTCCGCGCACGGCGCCTTCGTCCACGGCATGAGCGGGGTCCTGACCGCCTGCGGCGCGGTCGCCCTGCTGGCCGCGGTCCTCGCCGCGCTGTTCCTCCCCGGCCGGACCGCGGCACCGCTGCCGGACACCACCGCCGACGAGACGGCGCCCGCCGCGGTGTAGACCGCGCGCCGGGGGGCGGGAGCCCTGCGACGCGAGTGCGCCGTCCCTCCGGAGCGCGTGCCCGGCCGGGCGGGCGGGGCCTAGCCGCGCAGCTCCGGGGGCTGGTGGCGGCCGTGGGCGTACGCGGCGGCGAAGGCGGTGGGGCCGAGGGCGCGGGTGGCGGCTTCGGTGGCCCGGGTGGCGTCGGGGCTGCGGGTGGGGCGGTACCCGTGCAGGGTGTGGGCGGCGCCCAGGAGCGCGGCGGCGTGCCGGTGTTCGCCGCGGGCGGCGGCGAGTGCGGCCAGGCCCTCGGCGAGGACGGCCCGGGTGCGGCGGTGCGGGTCCTGGCCGAGGGCGGCCAGGGCTTCGGCGTGCCGGCGGGCGGCCTCGGCCAGGTCGTGCTGCTGTTCGGCGAGGCAGCCGAGCCGGCTGTGCACCAGGGCCGCCGCCCGGCGCAGTTCGGCGCGGCCGGTCCGGGCGTCGAGCGACTCCAGGGCGTGCAGCAGCGGTGCGCGGGCCGCGGCCGGGTCGCCGGAGCGGCGGGCGAGGTCGCTGAGGGCGAGCAGTCCGGCGGCGGCGTTCGCGTGCTCGCCGAGGCGTTCGGCGATGCCGACGGCCCGTTCGAGGTCCTGCCGCCCGCGCACCGGGTCGCCCGCCTCGGCCCGGGCCCGGCCCAACTGGACCAGCACCGGGGCGCAGTGGTCCGCTCCGGCCGCCGCGCCCGTCCGGTACGCCTCCTCGCCGAGCCGGACGGCCGCCGGGCCGTCGCCGCGGATCAGGGCCAGTTCGAGCAGCCCGCCGATCGCCGCGTTGCGGCCCCACCGGTCGCCGATCCGCTCGAACGCCCGGCTGCCGCAATCGAGGTGTTCGGCGGCCGGCTCCAACCGGCCCTCGTCCAGGGCGAGGTGGCCGAGCCCCAGGTGGGCCGCCGCCCGGACCCACGGGTCGGCGTGGCCGAGCAGTTCGCGCAGGCCGCGCAGGCCGGCCGGCCGGTCGTCCAGCAGCAGCGCGCAGCCGGGCCGGAGCAGGTGCAGCACCGGGTGGGCCGGCCGGTCCGGGACGGTCGCCAGGACCGTCGCCACGGCCTGCCGGACCGCCGCCGGACCGGGCTCCTCCGGGCCGCCCACGGTGCCCACCAGGACGGCGACGGTGGTGCACAGCGCGTGGGCGTCGGCCAGGCCCGGCGGGACCCGCCCGCCGACCAGTTCGCGGACGGCGAGCGCCCAGCCGCCGGCCTCGCCCGCGCGGTCGCCGGTGATCCAGAACCAGACCAGCGCGCCCGCCAGCCGCAGCGCGCCCGCCGCGTCGCCGGCCGCGACCAGGTGGCCGAGCGCGGCGTGCAGGTTGTCCCGCTCCGCGTCCAGCCGCGCCGACCAGCGCACCTGCCCCGGGCCGCGCAGCTCCGGTTCGGCCCGCTCGGCCAGCGCCAGGAAGCAGGCGGCGTGCGCGTCCGCCGTGCGGGCCGCCGCGCCGGACTCCGCCGACTTCTCGGCGGCGTACGCCCGGACGGTCTCCAGCAGCTGGTAGCGGACCTCGCCGCCCGCGCCGTCCCCCACCGCCCGCACCAGCGACTTGTCGATCAGCGCGGCGATCACCCCGACCACGTCGGCCCCCGGCGCCAGCGGCCCGCAGACCCGCTCGGCGTGCTCCGGCGTCGCCCCGCCCGCGAACACCGACAGCCCCGCCAGCACCGCGCGTTCGGCGTCCTCCAGCAGCTCCCAGCTCCAGTCGACCACCGCCCGCAGCGTCCGGTGCCGGGGCAGCGCCGCCCGGTCGCCGCCGGCCAGCAGCCGGAAGCGGTCGTCGAGCCGGTCCGCGACCTGCCGCAGCGTCAGCGACCTGGTCCGGGCCGCCGCCAGCTCGATCGCCAGCGGGATGCCGTCCAGCGCCCGGCAGATGTCCACCACCAGCGGCGCGCAGTCCGCGTCGACCCGGAAGCCCGGCCGGACCGCGGCCGCCCGGTCCGCGAACAGCCGCACGGCGGGGGAGCCGAGCACCGCGTCCGGGCCGTCCGCGGCCTCCGGGGTGAGCGGTGGCAGCGGCAGCGAGGGCACCGGGCACAGCGACTCGCCGGTCAGCCCGAGCGGCTCCCGGCTGGTGGCCAGCACCCGGACGTGCGGGGCCCGGGACAGCAGCCCGGCCGCCAACTCGGCCGCCCCGTCCAGCAGGTGCTCGCAGTTGTCCAGCACCAGCAGCAGCCGGCGGTGCTCCAGGGCCGCCGCCAGGCGCTCGACCGGCGGCGGCAGCACGCCCAGCGGCTCGCCCACCCGCAGCACGTCCGGGACGCCGACCGCCAGCAGCGCGGCCTGCGCCACCTCGGCGGACGAACCCACCGGCGCCAGCGGCACCAGCCACACCCCGTCCGGGTACCGGTCCGCGAGCTCCGCCGCGACCTCCACCGCCAGCCGGGTCTTGCCCGCCCCGCCGGGCCCGGTCAGCGTCACCAGCCTTGCCGCGCCGAGCAGTTCGCGCACCGCCGCCCGTTCCTGCTCGCGGCCGACGAAACTGGTCAGCGCCAGCGGCAGGTTGGAGCGGCGCGGCCCCGGCCCGGCGGCGGGCGCGGGCACGGGCGCGGAGACGGGCTCGCCGCGCAGCAGCGCGAGGTGGAGCGCGGCCAGGTCGGCGGACGGGTCCACGCCGAGCTGCTCGGCCAGCGCGCGCCTGGTCCGCTCGTACCGCTCCAGCGCGGCCGCCCGCCGACCGGAGGCCGCCAGGGCGCGCATCAGCAGGCCGTGCAGCCGCTCCCGGAGCGGGTGCGCGGCGGCCAGCCCCTCCAACTCGGCCACCAGGCCCCGGTGCAGGCCGAGCGCCAACTCGGCCTCCACCCGGTCCTCGACGGCCGCCAGCCGCAGCTCCTCCCAGCGCCGCGCCGCGCCGTCCGCGAACTCCGCACCGGCGAACTCCGCCAGCGCCGGACCGCGCCACAGCCCCAGCGCCCGCCGCAGCACCACCAGCCGCTCCGCCGGGGCGGCCAGCGCGCGGGCCACCCCCAGCAGCCGCTCGAACTCCACCGCGTCGACCTCGCCCGGCCCCGCGCCCAGCCGGTAGCCGCCCGCCACCGCCACCACCACGTCCCGCCCGCCCAGGGCCCGCAGCCGCGACACCAGCGTCTGCAACGCGTTGCCCGGCGCGGCGGGAGGCGCACCGCCCCAGAGGTCCTCCACCAGCCGTTCGGACGGCACGGCCCGGCCCGCGTCCACCACCAGCCGCACCAGCAGCCCCCGCAGCCGCGCCCCCGCGACCTCCGACCCCCGGACCTCCAACGGGCCCAGCACACCGATCCGCACCCGGGACCACCCCCGCCGGCCAGTGTGCCAGCCCCCGCCCGCGACCGTTCACCGGGGCGCGGGCCGCCGCCGGGGCCCCGCGCTCAGCGGCCGACGCGGGACCAGTCCAGGTCGCCGGCGCGGTCCAACTCGCTCAGCAGCACGCCCTGGAGGCGGTCCCAGACGCCGGTGTCCTGCCACTCGCGCAGGCGGCGCCAGCAGGTCATCCCGGAGCCGAAGCCCAGCTCCTGCGGCAGCCACTCCCACTGGATGCCGGTGTGCAGCACGAACAGGATGCCCTGGAGGCACCCCCGGTCGCCCAGCGACGGCCGTCCCGCCCCCGTCCGCCGCCGCACCGGCAGCAGCGGCTCCACCTCGTCCCACAGCTCGTCCGGCACCAGCCACGGCGGTCGCTTTCCCACGCCGGGCTCAACGAGCCGGCCGGCGATCGGACATGGGAGGAGCGGAAGAGCGGGGCGGGACGGCGGCGGTCAGCCCGGCAGGTCGGCCGGGACCAGGAGCTGGAGGTCCTCGGTGGTGGGGGAGGGGAGGTGGGCGACCCGGGAGGCGTGGCGTTCGACCATGGTCTCGAAGACCTGGCGGGCGGTGCGGCCGTTGCCGAAGCCGGTGCTGCGGTCGATGGCGGTGAAGTGGCGGAGCAGGGCGGTCTCGGTGGCGTCGGCGAGCCGGTACTCGTGCTCGGCGGCCTGGGCGCGGGCGATGTCGAGGAGCTCGTCGGCGGTGTAGTCGGGGAAGGTGACGGTGCGGGAGAAGCGCGAGGAGAGGCCGGGGTTTGCGGACAGGAAGCGCTCCATCTCCGCGGTGTACCCGGCCACGATCACCACGACCGCGTCGCGGTGGTCCTCCATCAGCTTGACCAGGGTGTCGATCGCCTCCCGGCCGAAGTCCCGGCCGCCGTCCTCCGGGGCCAGCGCGTACGCCTCGTCGATGAACAGGACGCCGCCGCGGGCCCTGTCGAAGGCGGCGGCGGTGCGGATCGCGGTGGAGCCGATGTGCTCGCCGACCAGGTCGAGCCGGGCGACCTCGACCAGGTGGCCGCGCTGCAGGACCCCGAGGGAGGCCAGGATCTCGCCGTAGAGCCGGGCGACGGTGGTCTTGCCGGTGCCGGGGGAGCCGGTGAAGACCAGGTGGCGGCGCGGCGAGGGGGCCTTGAGCCCGGCCCGCTGGCGGGCCCGGCCGACCGAGATCAGGTCGATCAGGGTGCGCACCTCCTGCTTGACCGTGGCGAGGCCGACCAGGGCGTCGAGTTCGGCCAGCGCCACGTCCGCCGGGCGGCAGTCCGGGATCGGCCCGATCACGGCGGTGGCGGCGGCGGTGGCGGAGGTCTGCACCAGGGTGGCCAGCGGCGGGGCGGCCGGCCCGGGCACCGCCCCGACGGGCAGGGCGGGCAGGCCGGGTCCGGCGGCCAGGGCGGCCGGGGCCGGGGACCCGAGCGGCGCCGCGTCGTCCGAGGTGCAGCCCTCGGCGACCGGCCCCGGCTCGGAGAACTCGAACCCGGCCCGGGCGTTGCGCTCGGCCCGGCAGCGGATCAGCCGGGTCCGGCAGCCGTCGATCACGTGGAAGCCGAAGCCGCCCTGCGAGACCCGTACGGTGTCGAACTCGCCCCGGCCCTGCGCCGACACGTACACCCCGGCCTCGCTCGCGCCGCGCACGGTGCACTCGCGCAGCACCGGGTCGGCGCCCTTGGTGACGATCACGCCGGTCGCGACGTCGGAGATCTCGCAGTCGGTCAGCAGGCCGCCGGAGCCGTGGTCGCGGAACCACAGGCCGGTGCCCGCGCCCTGGATCCGGCAGCCCGACAGGTTCGCGCTGGCACCGCCGCTGACCGAGACGGCGGAGGAGCGGATTCCGCTGAACGAGCAGTCCCGGGCGGTCGCGGACGAGCCCTGGTCGAGCACGAACAGGGCGTCCGGGAGGTCGTCCAGGGCGCAGTCGGCGAGCTCCACGGCCGCGCCGTCGCTCACCCACAGCGCCGGGTAGTCGCCCTGCGCGGAGTGGAAGCGGCAGCCCTCGGCGACCACCCTGGTGCCGCCGTCCCAGACCGAGAGCGCGCCCCGGCCGAAGCCGTGCACGGTGACCTGGCGCAGCGTCAGCTTCGCGCCGCCGCGCAGGTCCGCCGCGTTCTCCGGCACCTCGTGCACCCGGCAGGAGGAGAGTTCCAGCTCGGCGCCGGTGTCCAGGCTCAGGCCGTTGCCGGAGACCCGGTGCACCGTGCAGTCGGTCAGCCGCCCCACCGCCTGCGCCTCGGCCTGCACGCCCGAGCCGCGCACCTCCGCGATCTCGCAGCCGATCAGCTCCGCCAGCGTCCCCGGGTCGGCCAGCAGGACGCCCGCCCCGCCGGCCCGCCGGACCTTGACCCGCTCGGCGCGCAGCCGGGAGCCGGCCAGCACCGCCAGGCCGCTCTGCCCGGCCGCGGTGACCTCGCAGTCCAGCAGTTCGGCCCGGGACCGGGCGCGCAGCCGCACCCCGAGGCCGGTCGGGTTCTCCACCACGCAGTCCACCAGCCGGGCGTCGGTGCCGTCGTCCAGCTCCACGCCCACCGCGGCGGCGGCCTCCACCCGGCACTCGGCCAGCACCGCGCCGTCCGCGCCCGCCAGCAGCACCGCCGGGGCGGAGCGGTCGGAGCCCTCCACCACCAGGCCGCGGACGGTGGCCGCGGCCGTCACGGTCAGCGCGGTGCCGCCGCGCACCGCGCTCTCCGGCGGGGAGATCCGCACGCTGCCCGGCCCGTCCTCGGCCACCAGCGTCACCGCCCGGTCGACCAGCACCGCCTCGCGGAACGTCCCGGCGCGGAGCGTCAGGGTGTCGCCGGGCTCGGCGGCCTCCAGGGCCTCGCGGAGGGTGGCGTACTCCCCGCTGCGCCGGCGCCAACGCGAGGCGCTGTCCTGCGTGACCCGGACCCTGAGCTCACCCATGACGATCTGTCATCCCCGCCTTCGTCGGTCGCGTCGGTTGCGTCGGGACGCTGCGCGATCACCCCACCGTAGCGCGCGGGGCGTTCCCGGCGGACCGCCGTCCGGGTCCGGCGCCCGGTTCAACGACCGAGGCCGGGGGTGGTTCCGGGTGCACGCGGCTGACGGCGCGGGCGGGCGGCCCCGCGGCGGCGCGTCGGCGCCGGTCGGCGCCGGTCAGCGGCGGTCAGCGGCGGTCCGGCAGCGGCGCCGGGGCCTCCTCCAGCACCTCCACCCGGTCGCCGACCGCCAGCGTCCCCAGCACCTCGGCGGGCGCGGCGGGGCGGACCGGGACCAGGTTCTGGCCGAACACCAGCTTCTGGCCGAAGCGGTGGTGGCGGCCCAGCGCCCGCAGCGGCTCGGGGCCGCGCCGCTCGCCGGTCTCCTGGTCGGTGGTGGTCACCACGCAGCGCCCGCACGGCTTCGCCACCCGGAACTCCAGCCCGCCGACCCGGATCCGCCGCCAGCCGTCCTCGGCCCACGGCGCGGTGCCGGACACCACCAGGTTGGGGCGGAAGCGCTCCATCGGCAGCGCCGCGCCCTTGCGCGGGTCGTCGGGGTGGTCGGCGGCGATCCGGGCGTTCAGCTCGTCGAGCGAGGCGGTGGTGGTGAGCAGCAGCGGGAAGCCGTCGGCCATCGAGACGGTCTCGTCCGGGTCGGCGTACTCCGGGTTGATCGGGCGGCTGGTGGCCGGGCGGTCCAGGTGGACCAGCCGGACCTCGCCGAGCTTGGCGGGCAGCCGTTCGGCCAGCCAGGCGGAGGTGTCCTTGCCGGCCTCGGCGGCGGAGAAGCGGGTGCCGAAGACGCTGACGTCGGCCTCGGGGGCGCCGGCGGCGAGGCTGGGCGCGGGCAGGGTGTGGACGTCGCCGTCCGGGCCGGTCAGGGTGAGCGACGCGCCGTCGGCGGACGGGGCGGGGCGGAACTGCCCGATCGCGGGCTCGTCGCGCTGGGTGAGGGCGGTGCCGTCGGCGTCGACCAGCATCCAGCGGCGGTCCCCGGCCAGGCCCCAGGGCTGCACCGCGGCGGACGGCGGGCTGAGCCGGTACATCGACTTGACGGGGTACAGGTGCAGGGCGGCGAGACGGGGCATGGCGCCCATCCTGCCAGGCGGGCGGGGGCCGCGGCAGGCGGGTACGACGGTTCCCCGGGCCCCTGGCGGGGCACGGGGAACCGTGGCGGTGCGGGTCCGCCCCGGTGGGGTGCGCGGGCGGACGGGTGGGGGAGAAAACGCTCCGTTGCGTGGTGACCTCGCCCCCCGGAGGGGTTCTCAGCCTGCCTGCGGGTACTGCCGGTACTGCGGGTACTGCTGCGGGGCGGCCGCCGGGCGCAGGGTGTTGCCGCCGAAGGACTGGTCGCCGAACGACTGCTGCTGCGGGGCGGGCTGGGCGCCGAACTGCTGGGAGTTGAAGGTCGGCGTGAAGCTCTGCGGGGCCGCGGCGAAGCCGCCGGGGGCCTGCGGGGCCGGGTAGCCCTGCCCGGGCTGCGGGTAGGCCGGGGCGGCCGGGCGCTGGCCGAAGCCCTGCGGGGCGCTCGCGTAGCCGGGCTGCGGGGGCTGCGGGGCGTGGGCGTAGCCGGGCTGGGCCGGGATGTACGGCGCCGGGGCCGGGGTGCTGCTCGGGCCGGGGCCGAGGGCGAGACGGGCCGGGGGCAGGGCGGGCAGGTTCGACTGGGAGGAGTCGGGACCGGTGCCGAAACCGCTGCCGTAGGCGGAGGACCAGGACGCGGCCGGGAGGGCCGGGGGCACGTTGATGGGTGCGATCTGCGGGATGCCGCGCTCTGCGACCAGGCTGTCGTAGATGGGCGTGCCGGAGGAGAAGGACGGAGGGGGGTAGCCGACTCCGTCGTAGGAGCGGGGCGAGGTCATGGGGCATACCGTAAGCCCACAACGTGCCTGCTGAGGAGA
The DNA here is from genome assembly GCF_044769485.1 of Kitasatospora sp. NPDC090308. NCBI lineage: Bacteria > Bacillati > Actinomycetota > Actinomycetes > Kitasatosporales > Streptomycetaceae > Kitasatospora > Kitasatospora sp. NPDC090308. Next base: position 35,599 of record NZ_JBIVXY010000022.1, read on the forward strand.
GCGGAACGGCCTGGAGTTCAACTGTTTACAGACTCTTCGCTCGCCCGAATCGGGCAATGCCGTACAGAGTCGGGCGAATGGGCGTCCGGTTTCGGTCATCCGGGGTCCACCGGCCGTGCACCCCGCGCTCATCCGGGCCCGTCCGGGGGTGGACAAAAGCCACCGATCCGGTCAGCCGAAAGGCTGCGCCAAGGTTCCGTTAAGGCGCGGTGAGGCACGGGGGCCCGGACCGCCGCCGGGAAGCGGTCCGGCCCGGACGGCGGGAGCCGTCCGGGCCGGGGGTCGTGCGGAAAGGGCGCTCAGCGGGCGGTCGCGCTCGCGACGGCCTGGGCGGGGAAGCCCGGGCGGCCGGCCAGTTCGGTGGTGCAGTGGGCGCACCGGGTCGCGGCGGCCGGGACGGTGCTGAGGCACTCGGGGCAGTCGGCCTTGGCCACCGGGGTGTCCTTGACCGGGTTGAAACGGTTCTGCAGCCTGCCGACGGGCACCACCACGGCGAAGTAGATCACCGCGGCGACCAGCACGAAGCTGATCAGCGCCTGGAGGAACGCGCCGTACGGGAAGGTGACGCCGGCGACGTCGAACGTCTCCTTGCTGAAGTCGCCGACCGCGCCGGAGGCGATGCCGATCAGCGGGGTCAGGAAGGCTGCGACGAAACCGGTGACGACGGCGGTGAAGGCGGCGCCGATGACGATGCCGACCGCGAGGTCGACCACGTTGCCGCGCAGCAGGAAGCTGCGGAATCCCTTGAACATGGCGGCCATCCTGGCGCGTCAACCTCCCCCCGGTCCAACCGAGTTCACCTGATCCGACCAATGCCCGAACCGCCTTGCGAGAGTCGATCGGACGGGCCCGGCGGTCGGGCCCGGCGGACCGCCTCGGCCGCGCGCCCGGACCGGCTCAGCCGCGCGCCGCGCCCGCCGCCAGCTCGGCCGCGAAGGGCTGGACGCGCACCACCGCGTCGGCGACCCGGCGGACCGTCGCGGCGTCCATGTGCGACCACAGCGGGACGGTCAGCACCGAGGCGGCCAGCCGGTCGGTGCGGGGCAGGCCGTCCGCCTGGCCGAGGTGGGCGTACGCGCGCTGCCGGTGCACCGGCGGGAAGAAGTAGCGGCGGGTGTCGATGCCCTCGGCCCGCAGCGCGTCGGCGAGTTGGCGGTTGTCGAGGCCGAAGGCGTCCGGGTCCAGGATCAGCGTGAGGTCCTTGAAGGTGGAGGTGTCGCCCTCCTCCGGCAGGGCCAGCCGCAGGCCCGGCAGTCCCGCGGTGGCGCGGGCGAACTCGGCGACCAGCGCGCCCCGGTGGGCGACCCGCTCGGGCAGGCCCGCCAGCCAGGTCAGGCCCACCGCGGCGTGCAGCTCGCTCATCCGGGCGTTCAGGCCGGGGAACAGGGTGTCGTAGTCGCCGGGGTTGCCGTAGTCGCGGGCGGTGCGCAGGGTCCGGGCGAGCGCGGCGTCCCGGGTGGCGACCAGGCCGCCCTCGCCGGCCACCGCGACCTTGGTCGGGCTCATCGAGAACACCTCGGCCAGGCCGAAGCCGCCCACCGGCACGCCGCGCCGCTTCGAGCCCAGGCCGTGCGCGGCGTCGTACACCAGCGGCAGCCCGGCCGCGTCGGCGACCCGCTGCAACTCCTCGGTCTGGCACGGCGTTCCGTACACGTGGGTGGCCATCAGCGCGGCGGGCGCGTCGGCGGCCTTCAGCCGGGCCTCGGCGTCGGCCGGGTCCAGGGTGATGTCCTCCTCCCGGGCCTCGGCGAACAGCGGGGTGCCGCCGGCCCAGTGCGCGGCGTGCGCGGTCGCCGAGAAGGTGAAGCCCGGCATCAGCACCGGCCGCCGCCCGTCCACCCCCGCGGCCTGGAGCACCAGCATCAGGCCGGCCGTGCAGTTGGAGACCGCCACCACGTGCGGCACCTGCATCAACTCGGCCGCCCGCTCCTCCAGTTCGCGCACCAGCGGGCCGTTGGTGAGCATCCCGGAGTCGAGCACCCCGGCGAGCCGCCCGAGCAGCGCCTCCCGGTCGGGCACCCGGACCCGGGTCAGCGGCAGGCCGTCGGGGAAGGCGGGCGCGCCGCCGAGGGCGGCGGGGCGGTTCTGGTCGGTCGTCATGAGGTCGAGCCCCCCTGGGTTCGGGACGGATCCGGCGCGCCGACGGCGGCCGGGGGTTCGGGGCCCGGGCGGGCGGCGCCCCACTGGCCGGGCTGGGCGCGCCAGAGCGGCGGCCGGCGGCGGCGCACCGGCCCGGCGGCGGCCGGCCGGGGGATCGCCAGCAGCACCAGGACCAGCGGCAGCACCTGCACCCGTTCGCGGGACAGGATGCCCATGTTGTTGATGGTCGAGAACGCCCAGCAGAACAGCAGCGCGTACACCACGGTGAAGGCCACGTAGGAGCGCTGGACGAACAGCCGCGGGATGCGGGCCAGTTGCGGCCAGGCCCGGATGAACATCACCAGCAGCGCGAAGCACTCCACCGACTGGATCAGGTTCTGCACGTTCGACGCCTCGAACGGGAACGGCCGGAACAGCACGCTGACCACCGACATCGGCAGCTTGAGCGGGTTGAGGCTGAACGCGGGCGCCGGCTCGTCCGCGGTCGCCGCGTTGATCACCGAGTCGCCCTGCGAGGTGCGCCGCGAGGTCTCCGACAGCACCTGGTTGACGGCGTCCCCGCCGGTGCCGTTGGTGCCGAAGAAGGTCGACACCTGCTGGAGCATCAGCATCACGCCCACCGCCAGCACCGCCGCCGTCAGCACCGTGCGCAGCGGCCCCAGCGCCGACACCTGCCGCGGCCGCTTGCGCAGCAGGTACGCCACGCTCAGGCCGGCCCCCGCCAGCACCGTCACGTGCGGGCGCACCATCGCGGTGCCCAGCGAGCCCAGCGCGATGCAGGCGAACGCCCCGAACCGCCGGTCCAGCAGCCGGGCCACCCCGTACGTGGTCAGGCCCAGGCAGAACATCATCCAGGCGTCCTTGCCGATGCTGGACGGCCAGAACAGCAGCGAGGGCAGGAAGAACACCAGCTTCGCGTAGCGCCGGGAGTCGGCCTCCGGGAAGGCGATCTGCAGCGCCCGCCAGAAGAACAGCAGCCCCCAGAAGCCGATCCAGGAGAACACCAGGAAGCCGCCGACCAGGGTCGGCCCGGTGACCGCGTAGACCACGCCGGTCACGATGATCACGAAGCCGGTGCCCGCGACCTTCATCCCCAGGTCGTAGTGCAGCCCGGCGGAGAGGTCGGCGGTGGTCAGGTACCGGGCCAGCTCGGAGCCCTTCTGGTCGTACATCTTCGCGTCCGCCGCGCCGCCGTACAGCACGAACGCCATCAGGTAGCGCGGGAAGGCGCAGGCCAGCTTCGCCGCCATCGCCACCATCAGCAGCTTGAACACCCCGCGCTCCGGGTTGCCCGCCGCCACCCGGGCCAGCACCGGCGTGCCGACCGCCATCAGCGCGGGCGCCACCAGCAGCGCCCCCCAGGTGTCGTACGTGGTGTGCACCATCGCCAGCACGAAGACCGTGACGTAGCCGAGCACCACCGCCCAGGCCAGCGCCGCCGGCCGGCCGCGCCGCAGCACCGCGCCCAGCCGGGCCGGCGGGCGGGGGCGGCGGCGCGCACGCCGGTGGGCGGGGGCGGCGGCGGACGGGGCCGCCATCAGAAGACCTCCAGGTCGCCGAGGCTGAACCGCCAGTCGGCCAGCGTGCGTTCGGCCGGCAGCGGGCCGGTCGGGGTGCGGGCGGCCAGCACCATGCCGGTGCGCGGCGCCCGCACGCAGCCCGCCCGCAGCCCGGCCGCGGCGGCCTCGGTGCCGGGGGACAGGTGCGTCGCCGCGTGGTCGCAGCCCGCGCCGGCCGCCGCGCGCAGCAGCCGACCGGCGGCGTCCCGGTCGCCCGGGCGGACGATCAGCTCGGACAGCGTGAACTCGGCCAGCGGGCCGCGCCGCCGGGGCCGCCCGAACGCCACCCCGACCAGCTCGCCGCCCCGCTCCACGGTCGCCACCCGGTAGTCCAGGCCCGGCGCCGCCCCGTACCGCCAGGCCAGGTAGCCGGCGGTGCGGACGGTGTGCAGCCGCGGATCGGCCGCGTCCGCCCGGGCCCGCTCGGCCAGCAGCTCCGCCAGCCGGGCGTCCGGGGCCGCCAGCCACCCGGCGGCGGACGGCAGTTCGCAGCGCGGCGGCCCCGCCGGGCCGGGGCGGCGGGCCAGTGCCGACCGGGCGCCCCGGGCGAACGACACCGGCCGGGCCACCCGCAGCGCCACCGGCACCCGGCCCAGCTCCCGCCAGCCCATCCGCAGGTAGCCCGGCAGGCTGTCGCCGTTCGGCGTGTTGAACACCAGCTCGGCCTCGCCGGCGACCTCCGCCAGCAGCTCGGTGGTCAGCCGGCGGAAGATCCCGCGCCCCCGGAAGTCCGGGTGGGTCGCGGTGTCCACCGGGCGCACCGCCCGCACCGTCCGCCCGTCGCCGCCGCGCCACTCCCAGCGCAGGAACAGCCGCACCCCCGCGATCCGCCCGTCCTCCGCGACCGCGACCAGGCCCGGGCTCGCCCCGAACGGGCCGTCCCGGTGCTTCCAGTCGAAGAACTCCGCGCTGCGCCGCCCGGTCGGGCCGCCCGCCAGCGAAGCCGTCAACAGCTCCAGCACCGCCGGCACGTCCCCCGGCTCCAGCCGGCGGTACGTCAGTCCACCACCCACGTCGTGCTCCGCCCCACCCGTCGGTTCAGTTCGCCAGGACCCGGGCGTACACCCGCTCGACCGCCCGCTGCGCGCCCGCCACGTCGAAGGACTCCGCGCGCCTGCGGGCCGCCGCGCCCATCCGCTCCCGCGCACCCGGACCGGTCAGCTCGCCCAGCGCGGCGGCCAGCGCCGCCGGGTCGCCCGGCGGCACCAGCCGGCCCTCCACGCCGTCGTCCAGGATCTCCGGCACGCCGCCGACCCCGGTCACCACCGACGGCAGCCCCGAGGCCATCGCCTCCATCAGCGCCACCGGCAGGCCCTCCTGACGCGAGCTCAGGCAGAACACGTCCCAGCCCGGCAGCAGCTCCGGCACGTCCGCGCGCGTCCCCGCGAACAGCACGCCGTCGCCCGCCCGGGCCCTCAACTCCGCCTCCAGCGGCCCCGAGCCGACCAGCACCAGCCGGGCGTCCGGCTCCCGCCCGCGCAGCATCGCGAACGCCGCCAGCAGCGTCGCCTGGTCCTTCTTCGCGGTCAGGTTGCCGACCGTGCCGACCACCAGCGCCTCCGGCGGCAGCCCGAGCCGCTCCCGGGCCGCCCGCCGCGCCGCCGGCCCGGACGGCGCGCCGCCCAGGTCCGGGCCGTGGTGCACCACCGACAGCCACTCGCCCGCCCGCCGCCGCCCGACGCCCGCCGCCACCGCGTGCGACACCGCGATCACCGCGTCGTTGCGCCGGTAGGTGAGCGCGTTCGCCCAGCGGGTCGGCAGCCGGTAGCGCTCCCACAGGTTGTGCTCGGTGTGCACCAGCCGGGGCCGGGGCCCGGCGGGCCGCAGCAGCCGGGCCGCCACCGCGGGCACCGGCATGTGGGTGTGCACCAGGTCGTAGCGGCGCTCCGCCAGCAGCCGCCGCAGCCGCAGCGGCCAGCGCCGCCCCGGCGCGCCGCCCAGGCAGTGCACCGGCACGCCCGCCGCCGCCAGCGCCGGCACCAGCGCGTCCTTGTGCGGCAGCACGTACGCCACCTCGATCTGGTAGCGCTCCCGGTCCGCGTGGCGCACGCAGTTCACCAGCAGCTGCTCCGCGCCGCCCCGGCCCAGGCCCTTGGCCAGCCAGAGCACCTTCGTCCGCCGCCCGCTCACCGCTCCTCGCCCAGCCGCAGCTGCAGGGTGGTCTCCACCGGCTCCTCCGGCGGCAGCTCCGCCGGGCGGCGGCCCCAGCTGGCCGCCCCGTCCCGCCGGGTGCCGCCCTCGCCGGCCCCGTACACCGGCTCGCCGCGCCGGGTGTCCGCCGCCCGCTGGTGCTCGGCCCGGCGCGGCCCGTCCGGCCGGGGCCCGGTGCGCCGCGGCTCCGGCCGGGGCTCGGCCCGCCCGGCCGCCCCGGCCGCCGCCGGGCGCGGCAGCTCCGGCCGGGACGGCAGCGGGCCCAGCGGCGGCCGGCCGCCCAGCCGGCCCGGCAGCCGCAGCGAGCGGTTCCGCCGCCCGGTGGCGACCTCGGTGCCCAGCAGCGCCACCCCCGCCACCGGCACGCCGGTGCGGGCCAGCAGCTCGGAGACCCGGTCGGCCTCCTCCGGGCGGACGTTGCCCGCCATCACCGTGACCAGCACCGCGTCCGCGTGCTGCACCAGGTCGTACGCGTCGTTGGCGTGCAGCAGCGGCGAGGAGTCGATCAGCACCACGTCCGCGTGCCGCCGGGCCAGCGCCAGCACCTCCCCGGCGCGCAGCACCAGCGCCGCCGGGTACGCGGTGGCGTGGCCGCCCGCGATCATCGCCACGTTCGGCACCCGGGTCGGGCGGATCAGGTCCACCAGGTCGGTCAGCTGCTCGCCGGAGAGCAGCTCCGCCATGCCCGGGCCCTCGTCCATCCCGAACCGCGCGTTCAGCTCCGGCTGCCGGAAGTCGCAGTCCAGCACCAGCACCTGACGGCCGGTTTCGGCCAGCGCCGCCGCCAGGTTCGCCACCGTGGTGGTCCGCCCGTCGCCCGAGCGGCCCGACATCACCAGCACCACCGGCGCCGGCTCCACCGCCCGCCGCACCCGCCGGTCGTCGTGGTCCAGGCCGCCCTGGCCGAGCTGGGAGGAGAGCGCCTCCGGGCCGGTCAGCAGCAGCGTCGAGCGCAGCGAGCGGAACGCCTCGGTCGCCGGGTCCTCCGGACGGGCCGTCACCAGCGGCTCGCGCAGCCGCCGCAGCCGCCGCGACAGGCGCGGGATCTCGCCGATCACCGGCAGGTTGAACGCCTCCTCGGTGCCGTCCCGGGTGCGCAGCCGGGTGTCCATCCGGGACAGCATCAGCGCCGCCACCACGCCCAGCGCCAGGCCCAGCACCACCGCCAGGGACAGCCGCACCCCGCGGGTCGGCGAGGTCAGCAGGCTGCCGCCGAGCTCCTTGGCGTCGATCGAGCCCCACTGCTGGATCGCGTCGGTCTGGCTGTAGTTCTGCAGGTCGGCGATGGCCCCGAGGGTCTTGGTCAGCGCCGCCGTCGCCGTCGACAGCTGCGGCTGCAGCTTGGCCTGATCGCTCGCGTTGGCCTTGCTGAACGACTTCTGCAGGTCGTCCAGCTGCGACTGCTGGGCGTCCGCCTGGGTGCGCAGCCGCTTGATCGACTCGTCGGCGCTCCGGCGCGACTCCTGGGCGTAGCCGGTGATGGTCGCCTCCGACAGCGCCGCCGCCAGGTCCGCGCAGGTCTGCTGGGTGGGGCCGGTGGTGGTGAACAGCAGCATCTGGGTGGACTCCGCCGCCACCGTCCGGCGCGCCGTCAGCGCCGCCACGTCGGTGATGTGCAGCTTCTGCGCCGCCGCCGTGGTCACCGCCGAACCCTGGGCGTACGACAGCACCTGGTCGGCGCGCACGGTGTCCGCCGCGCCGGCCACCGGCGTGATCGCCACCTTGCACTGCCACTTGCCGTTGTCCACGGCGTCACCGGCGGGCGTCAGCAGGAAACCGACGACCAGCGAGGCCGCCGTGCAGGCGGCCAGCAGCCGCCAGTACCGTCGCAGAACGGTGAACAGATTTGCCGGTTCCACCGGTTGGTTCCCCTCGCCTCGTCACGGTGCACACGCGCCCACGGCCGCACCCGCCCCCCCCGGGCGGCGCGCATCGATGCGGCCGGTCCGGCCACCCCGGACCTCGGATCCCCCCGGGAACGGCACCGGGCCGAGCCCCGTACCCGCCCCCGGCTGCGGCGGAGGGAAAGTCGAACGCACGAGGCCGCCCCCACGGCCCTCCCCTGCGCCCGATGCTTCCCGCCCCGGACCTGCGGCGCAAGCACTTTGGCCATACTGACACCTGGTGCGGGGCTGATTCCGGACGCCCGCACCCGAACTGACGTGCAGTCATCAAACGCCCGGACGCGCCTCCCGGCCGCCCGGCCGACCACCCGACCGCCGGCCTGACCACCCGTCCCGCCACCGGTCGGACCGCCGCGGTCGGTGGCCGAACCGCCGCGGTCGGTGGCCGAACCGCCCGCCCCCCGTCAGGCCAGTGCGCGCCCGTAGAACTCCACCATCCGCGCCGACACCCGCTCCAGCGTGTACCCCGCCAGGAAGCGCGCCCGGGCCGCCTCCGCCCGCGCCAGCGCCTCCCCGCGCTCCTCCAGCGCCCGCACCAGCGCCCCGGCCAGCGCGTCCGGCCGCTGCGGCGGCACCAGCAGCGCGCACCCCTCCGAACCCACCGTCTCGCGCAGCGCCGGCACGTCCGCGCACACCAGCGGCACGCCCACGCCCATCGCCTCCAGCGCCGCGCTGCCCAGCCCCTCCCAGCGCGAGGGCACCGCGCACACCTCCACCGCCGCCATCAGGTCGAACACGTCGTCCCGCGGCCCCAGGAACCGCACACCCCCCGTCTCCGCCGCCAAGCCCTCCAGCCGCGCCGTCTCCGCCCCCCGGCTGCCCGCCAGCAGCAGCACCGCGTCCGGCCGCGCCGCCCGCACCCGCGGCCACGCCGACACCAGCACGTCCAGGCCCTTCTGGTACTGCTGCCGGGCCGCCGCCAGCACCACCGGCACCCCCTCGGCCAACCCCAGCGACTTCCGGACCTCCGCCCGCCGCTCCGCCGTCACCCGCCCCAGCAGCCGCGGGTCCCGCCCGCGCGGCACCACGTCGATCCGCCGCCGCGACACCCGCAGCCGGGCCGCCATCACCTCCGCGACGTGCTCGGTCAACGCGTGGAAGCGCCGCACCCCCTGCGCCGTCACCGCGTCCACCGCCTGCGCCGCCCGCACCTTCCACGGACTCAACCCGCGCGCGTGCAGGTGCTCCGGCCCGTACGCCGAGTTCACCAGGCTCGACACCACCGGCACCCGCGCCGCGAACGCCGCCGCCCGGCCCAGCACGTCCGACTCGTACAGCGTGGTGTGCACCAGGTCCGGCCGCAGCCGGCGGAACTCCGCCCGCAACCCCGCCGCCCGCGCCCCCCGCGAACCCCCCGCCACCGCACGCACCCCGGCGCCCGCCGCCCGCAACTCCTCCTGGAACCCGCCCGGCGACTCCTTCAGGAACGCCACGTGCAGCTCCACCCCGGACCGCACCAGCAACGGGGCCATCGCCACCAGCCCCTGCTCCGCCCCGCCCACCCGGCTCACACTGTCGATCACGTACACCACGCGCACCGCGCCAACCCCCTCGCCCGGGCCACCCCCTGACCGCCGCTCAGCATCCCAGCCCGCACCACCCCGCGTCCGCCGAACCGGAGGAAACCCCGGAAGCGGCCGAGGGCCCCGGATCGCCCCACCCGACCGCCCCCCGCTCGGTAGTCTCGACGCCATGGCCGAGCCGCGGGTACTCCACGTCATCACCGACCCGCGGGCCCGCGGCGCCCAGCGCCTCGCCCGCGACCTGCACGAGGAACTGCTGCGCCGCGGCCAGCACTCCGCCCTGGTCGCCCTGCACCCGCACCCCGACGCGGCCGCCGGCGCGCCCGTCCCCGTGCTCGGCCCCTCCCGGCACCACCCCGCCACGCTGCGCGCGCTGCGCCGCGCCGCCGCCCGCGCCGACGTGGTGGTCGCGCACGGCTCCTCGACCCTCCAGGCGTGCGCGCTGGGCCTGTTCGCCGCCCGCACCCCCTTCGTGTACGTCAACATCGGCGACCCCCGGCACTGGACCGCCGACCCGCTGCGCCGCCTGCGGGTCGGCGCCCTGCTGCACCGGGCCGCGGCCGTCGCCGCGATCTCCCCGCACGCCGTGGAGCTCCTGCGCACCCGCTTCCGGCTCCCCGCCCGCCGCCTGCGCGCCCTGCCCAACGCCCGCCCCGCCGACCGCTTCCCGCCCGCCGCCGACCGCACCGAGCGGGCCGCCGCCCGGGCCGCCCTCGGGCTGCCCGCCGACGCCCCGCTGATCGCCTGGATCGGCGCGCTCAGCCCCGAGAAGCGCCCCGACCTGGCGCTGGCCGCGCACGCCCTGCTGCCCGGGGACGTCCACCTCGCGCTGGCCGGGGAGGGCCCGCTGCGCCCCGCCCTCGTCCCCGGCCCGCGCACCCACCTGCTCGGCCCGCTCGCCGACCCGGCCGCGCTCTACCGGGCCGCCGACCTGCTGCTGCTCACCAGCGACTCCGAGGGCGTGCCCGGCGTCCTGATCGAGGCCGCGCTGGCCGCCGTCCCCGCCGTGGCCACCGACGTGGGCTGGGTCTCCGACGTGGTCCGCCCCGGCGAGACCGGCCTGCTCGCCCCGCCCGGCGACCCCGCCGCGCTCGCCGCCGCCCTGCGCACCCTGCTGGCCGCCGACCGCACCCGCTACGCCGCGGCCGCCCGCGCCCACGCCCTGGCCCACTTCGACCTGGCCCCCGTCACCACCGCCTGGCAGCACCTGCTGCGCGAGGTCGCCCGCCCGCGCTGAACCGGCCGTCCCCGGACGGCGGTCGACGCCGCGTCCGGGTTCCGGTGCGACGGCGCGTGTCACAGCGCCGTACCGGACGTCCGGGCCCGCAACCGCCCGACAGCCGGACGCCGTGGTGATGCTTGCCGCCGACCGGCGGCCACCGAGACCCACCGCAGGAGCCCGAGATGAACGTCCGCAAGCCCGCCGCCCTGGCCGCCCTGGCCGCCTGTGCCGTGCTGGCCCTGACGGCCTGTGACCCGGAGGACGGCGGCACCGCCGCGCCCGCCGCCCCCACCGCCGCGAGCACCCCCGCCGCGCCGCCCGCCGCCACCCCGTCCGGTGCCCCCGGCGGCACCGGCGGCTCGGCCACCGCCCCCGCCGGGGGCACCGGCGGCACCGAGAACACCGGCGGCACGGTCGCCGCCGACGTGCCGCTCTGCGGCAACTCCGAGAAGGAGAGCGACGTCAAGGCCGAGCTGACGCTCGACAAGAGCGCCGACCCGCGGATCAACGGCGTCCTCAAGCTGACCAACACCAGCGGCCACGACTGCGTCGTCTACGGCGGCCCCGACCTGCGCACCGACCACGTCCCCGGCACCTTCACGAAGCTCAGGAGCGGTGTGCTGGGCGGCGGCAGCTTCGCCACCGACCGGGCCCACGGCACCGTGCTGCACCCCGGCACGCCCGTCTACCAGGCCGTCAGCTGGCTCTCCGCGCCGCCGGTCGCCGCCAACGCCACCTGCACCACCGGCGACGTGCTGGAACTGGTCCGCAACGGCGAGGTGCTCGGGCTGACCGTGCAGGTCGAGGACGGCCGCTACTGCCCGATCGCCGAGGAGGGCTCCGACCAGATCCGGATCGGCGTCCCGAAGGCCGGCGAGGCCGAGGCCCGCGCCCAGTGGAAGCACGACGGCAAGTAACCCGCCGTCCCCCGACGCAGGTGGGCGCCGGAGCGGGGGCGCGCCCGCCCACCGAGCCCGGGGGACCGCAGTCACCGCCAGAGCCGTCATCGCACCACCGCACCACCGCACCGCCGCAGCCGCCGACCGCCGTCGCGGCAGACGGGGCCCCGAACGCCCGACGAACGTTCGAACCACCGCCCCGGCGCGCTGCTCCGATCCGGCGAATTCCGCCGACCGGGGCCCGATCACCTGGAACGCCGCACGCCCGGCCTGCCAGGCTGCCCGGGTGAAGTCGCTGCTCAGAACCACTGTCCTGCTCGCCGTCGCCGGGGGCCTGTTGGCCGCCCCGGCCGCCGCCGGGGCCGCGTCCGCCCTCCCCGCGCTGCCGCACGGCCAGCAGCTGCCGACCCTCGGTCACCAGTTCCCCGCCGTCCAGCCGTCCGGGCCCACCCAGCAGCACGTGCCGGTGCCGGTGACCCGCCCGCTGGACCCGGCGGCCCCGCTGCCGGCCGCGCCGAAGGCCCAACGCGCCCACGAGGCGGTCGAGTTCTTCTGGTACGACTGCTCGCACTCCGCCCTGCTGGAGCAGCCGCTGACCCGCTGGGCCGCCGAGCACCAGGCGGACGTCACGCTGCGCCGGATTCCCGCGGTCTGGACCGGCAGCCCCGACGAGGCCGAACAGCGGGCCCACGCACGGCTGTTCTACGCGCTGGACCGGCTCGGCGAGGTCGACCGGCTACAGGCCGCGGTGTTCCGCGCGGTCCGCGAGCAGGGCGCCGACCTGACCACCGAGCAGTCCGCCGCCGACTGGGTCGCCACCCAGGGCGTCGACGCGGCGAAGTTCCGGGCCGCGTACCGCTCCGCCGAGGTCGACCGGGCCGTCGAGGACGCCCCGGAGCTGTTCGCCCGGAACCGGATCGCCGAACTGCCCACCGTGGTCGTCGACGGCACCGGCCGGACCTCGCCCACCGAGGCCGGGGGCGTCGAGGGGATGCCCTCCGCGCTCGACCGGCTGGTCGCCGACCGGCCCGCCGCCTGACCCCCGCCTGACCGCCGTCTGACTGCCCTCTGACCGCCGCCGTTCCCGGACCGCCCGCACCGCCCGCCCACCGCCCGCCCTCCGGGCGCCCACCCGAACTCCCTGGCCGGAAAGGGCGGTTCGGTCCGGAACCGTCCCGAACCGGCCTGAGCTGCCGCAATCTTCACCGAACCCGCCCCCGGCCCGCACACTCTGTGTCATTGTGGTCCGCGGGTCGGCCCGACCGGGGGGAGCGGCCGGACCCGAGCCGCGCGGAGCACCGCGCGACCGGCAGGGCCGGGCGGACGCCGGGCACCTGCCCGGCAGACGGCAGTCAGACGGCACAGGCGCCGGGGGAGGGCACCGCCCCCGGGGAGGGCGGGAGTCCGTGGGGGGACAGCGCGCACAGCTCATCGACGAGCGCGGGAGCCAGGTGGCCCCACCGGGCGCCGCGGCCCCGGTCGGGCCACCGCCCGAACTGGTCTTCAAACGCCGGCTCCGCCCCCTCCGGGTCGCCCACGAGCTGTGGGCCGCCCGCGAGTTGGTGCGGGCGCTGGCCGAGCGCGACCTGCGCGCCCGGTACAAGCAGGCGGTGCTCGGCTTCGCCTGGGCGGTGCTCACCCCGCTCGCGCTGTGCGCGATCTTCACGCTGGTGTTCCACCGCGCGGTCAAGATCGAGACCGGTGACGTCCCGTACACGCTGTTCGCGTACCTCGGCCTGATCGTCTGGCAGTTCTTCTCCAACACGATGAACCAGGGCGCGCTCAGCCTGGCCAACAACCTGAGCCTGCTGAACAAGGTCTACTGCCCGCGCGAGGTGTTCCCGCTCGCCACCATGCTGGTCGCCACCGTCGACATGGTGATCGGCGTCGGCGTGCTGGGCCTGATGTTCCTGGTGTTCTGGACGGCGCCCGCCGCCACCTTCCTCTGGGTGGTGCCGCTGCTGCTGATCCAGTTCGCCTTCACCTACGGGATCGCGCTGGTCCTCTCGGTCGCCGTGGTCTACCTGCGCGACGTCCGGCACCTGCTGCCGATCATCACCCAGATGGGCGTCTTCGCCACCCCCGTCGCGTACCCGCTGGCCAAGATCCCGCAGCGCCTGCAGGAGGTCTACGTCGGCGTCAACCCGCTCGGCGCGGTCATCGAGGGCTACCGCAGGGCGCTGCTGTACGGCGAGGCGCCCGACGCCCGGCTGACCCTGATCGCGGCGGTCAGCTCGCTGGTCTTCCTGGTCGGCGGCTACCTGCTCTTCAAGAAGCTGGAAACGGGGATCGCCGATGTCGCGTGACTACCCTGCGGGCACCATCCGCACCGAGCAGGTCTGGAAGCGGTTCCGCGCCGACCAGCAGCGGATGCTGCTGCGCGACCGGGTCGACCAGGCCGTCCGCCGCCTGCGCGGCGACCGCGGCGAGGACTGGCGCTGGGCGCTGCGCGACGTCAACCTGCACATCGAGCCCGGCGAGTCGGTCGGCCTGATCGGCTCCAACGGCTCCGGCAAGTCGACGCTGCTGAAGATGCTCACCCGGGTGATGTACCCGTACGCGGGCGTGATCGACGTGCGCGGCCGGATCGGCGCCCTGATCGAGATCCGGGCCGGCATCCACCCCGATCTGACCGGCCGGGAGAACATCTACCTGTTCGGCGCGCTGCTCGGCCTCAAGCGCCGCGAGGTCGCCGGGCGCTTCGACGACATCGTCGAGTTCGCCCGGCTCGGCGGCGCGATCGACCGGCAGGTCAAGTTCTACTCCTCCGGCATGCAGATGCGCCTGGGCTTCGCGGTCGCCGCCTACCTGGAGCCGCACGTCCTGCTGGTCGACGAGGTGCTGGCGGTCGGCGACGCGGTCTTCCAGCAGCGCTGCCTGGACCGGATGCGCGAGGTCGCCGAACAGGGCACCACCATCGTCTTCGTCTCGCACGACCTGCCCGCCGTGCAGTCCATCTGCCGCCGCGGCGTCTGGCTGGAGCAGGGCACCGTCCGGGTCGACGCGGGCATCAAGGACGCGCTGGCCGGCTACCGCGACTCCATCGAGGCGCAGTCCGAGGCGGGCGCCCTGGTCGGCGAGCCGCTGCAACTGCTCAAGTACGAGGTGCGCGGCGAGGACGGCGACGCCGCCACCCTGCACACCGACGAGCCGGTCACCGTCGAACTCACCCTCGGCGGCGACTACCGCGGCGACGCCACCCTGCACCTGGGCGTCAGCGAGGGCACCTCCAGCCCGATCTTCCAGATCAGCCACGAGATCCGGCTGACCGGTGGCGACCACCGGGTCGCCTGCGTCATCCCCCGGCTGCCGCTGCCGCGCGGCCGCTACACCCTGTGGACGGGCGTCTACTCGATCGGCAAGACCGACGGCGGCACCCTGATGAGCTGGCACTCGGCCGGCCAGTTCGACGTGTTCGGCCCGGTGCTCGACACCCCGCCGCGCGCCGTCGTGATGGCCGCGCCGGTCTTCGTGCCGCACCAGTGGGAGGACTGAGCATGCGATCCGTCCGGGTGCTGGTCCACCTCAACAACCTCGCCCTCGGCGGCGCCCAGCTCAACGCCGTCGACATCGCCCGCACCCTGCGCGACCGCGGCCACCAGCCGGTGCTCTTCGCCCAGGGCGTCGACGGCCCCGCCCCGCTGGCCGACCTCGCCGCCGAACACGGCCTCGACCTGGTGGTGGCCGGGGAGCCGGGCACCCCGCACGCCGTCATCCGGGCCCGCCTCACCCGGCTCGCCGACGAGCACGGCTCCCAACTCGTCCACGCCTGGGAGGTCCGGGCCGCCCGGAACGCCTACTTCGGCCCCGGCCGCCAGGGCCGCCTGCCGGTCGTCACCACCTTCTACGGCATCCGGATGCTCCGCGGCATGCCCCGCCACCAGCCCCTGGTGCTCGGCCTGGGCGCCCTGCTGCCCGACGGCCGCGCCTTCGGCCACCGCGACCTGCGGCTGATCGAACCCCCCGTCGACACCGACGCCGACGCGCCCGGCGCCGTCTCCGGCGCCGAGTTCCGGGCGGAGGTCGGCGCCGGACCCGACCAACTGCTGCTCTGCATCGTCACCCGCCTGGTCTCCGGCCTGGAGAAGGACGCCGGCGTCTCCCGCACCATCGCCGCCCTCCGCCTCCTCGACGACCCGGCCCTCGTCCTCGCCGTCGTCGGCGGCGGCCCCAGCGAGGCGCACCTGCGCGCCGAGGCCGCCCGCGCCAACGAGGAACTCGGCCGCGAGGCGGTCGTCCTCACCGGCCAGCGCGCCGACCCCCGCCCCGCCTACCAGGCCGCCGACCTCGTCCTCGGCATGGGCGGCTCGGCCCTGCGCGGCCTCGCCTTCGCCAAACCCGTCATCGTGCACGGCGCGGGCGGCTACACCGCCCTCCACGAACCCGGCCCGCTGGTCGAACCGCACGCCTCCCGCTGCATGTACGGCCACGGCGACCACCCCGCCGACGCCAAGGCGCTCGCCGCCCAGATCCGCACCCTCGCCGACAGCCCCACCCGCCGCGCCGAGCTGGGCAGTTGGGGCCGCGACTGGGTCGTGGGCCGGTTCTCCCTCAGCCACGTCTCCACCGCCTTCGAGGAGATCTACCGCGAACTCCTCCACCGGCCCCCCGGCCGCACCGCCTGGCTCCGCGACCTCGAACAGATGTCCCGCTACGAGTTCGTCAAGCCGACCGCCCGCCGCCTGCTCGGCCGCTGAGACCGCCTAAGCGGGGTTCCGCCGCAGCACCAGCGCCACGAAGCCGAAGCCGTCGCGGTGGCCGGCCAGCCACTGCTCGCGGTGGGCGTCCGCCGCGCGCAGGGCGGCCTCGCGGTCGGGGCCCGGCGGCTGGTCGAGGGCCCAGTCGGCGAGGGAGCCGGTCCGGGCCCAGGCGTAGGCGTCGAGTTCGGCGCGGGTGGAGGTGTGGGCGGCGACCGGCAGCCAGCCGGCGGCCCGGACCGCGGCGACCGTTCCGGCCAGGTCGGCGAGGTCGGTGAGGTCGGCCAGGTCGGTGAGCTCTGCCCCGAACGACTCCCGTGCCTGCTGCGAGGGTTCACCGGTCCGGTAGGGGGCGCCGAGCAGCACCGCGCCGCCCGGGGCGAGCAGCGGGCCGATCGCGGCGAGGGCCGGGCCGGGGCCGCCGAGGGCCCGGGTCGCGCCCACGCACAGGACGGCGTCGAAGGGCTCGGCGGTGGTGAACTCCCGGGCGTCGCGGTGGTGCAGGCCGATCCGCCGGGCCACGCCGAGGCGCTGCGCGGTGTGCAGCGCGGTGCGCAGGGCGGCCGGGTCCGGGTCCACGCCGACCGCCCGCAGGGCGGGGTGCGCGGCCAACGCCCTCAGCAGCCAGGGTGCTTCGCCGCAGCCGAGGTCGAGCAGCCGCCCGTCCGACCGGCCGCGCAGTAGCCGCTCCAGCAGTTCCCGCACCGCCTCGTCGGACAGCGGGGCGGCGATCGGGTGGTCGCGGTGCGCGATCCGGGAGATGTCCTGACGCTCCATCGACTGATCCTGCCCGCCGGGCCGCCCGGCTATTCGGCCCGCTGCGGCCGCGGATAGGTGCGGCCCTTCCAGGCGGCGCCCCGGCCGCGCCAGTGCTGCACGGCGGAGTCGACCGTCATCAGCAGGTACAGCAGCGCGGTGAACGGCAGCAGCGGGGCGGCGAACACGGGCTGCCGGTAGTAGCGGAGCATCGGCGCGTACGTCCCGGCCATCACCGCCCACGCCGCCAGGCCCGCCCCGGCCGTCCACCACGCCCCGGCCGCCGCCCCGGCGACCGCGGCCACCGGCGGCACCAGGTAGACCAGCGCCAGGCCCGCCACCGTCCCGGCCAACAGCAGCGGCGAGTACCGGAGTTGGGCGTAAGCGCTGCGCGAGACCATCCGCCGCAGCGGGCCCGGCCCGGTGTACGGGCGGACGGAGTCGACCCGGTCGGCGAGGCCCAGCCAGGTCCGGCCGCCGGTGCGCTTGACCGCCCGGGCCAGCGACACGTCGTCGATCACCGCGCCGCGGATCGCCGCCACCCCGCCCGCCCGCTCCAGCGCCGCCCGGCGCACCAGCGAGCAGCCGCCGGCCGCGGCGGCCGTCCGGGAGCCGGGCCGGTTGGCCCGGCGGAAGGGGTACAGCTGGGCGAAGAAGTACACGAACGCCGGGACGATCAGTCGCTCCCAGCCGCTCGCCACCCGCAGCCGGGCCATCTGCGACACCAGGTCCAGCCCGCCGCCCTCCCCGGCCGCGACCAGCGCCCGCAGCGAGCCCGGGCGGTGCGCGATGTCGGCGTCCGTCAGCAGCAGCCACTCGGCGTCCCCGGCCTGCCCGACCCCGTGCCGCAGCGCCCACAGCTTGCCCGTCCAGCCCGCCGGCAGCGCCGGGGGAGTGGTCACCGCCAGCTCCAGCCCCCCGACCCGCCCGGCCAGTTCCCGCGCCAGCTCACCGGTCCCGTCCGTACTGTGGTCGTCCACCAGCACCACCCGCGCCCGCCCCGGGTACTCCTGGGCCAGCAGGCTCGGCAGCGACACCGGCAGCACCGCCGCCTCGTCCCGGGCCGGCACCAGCACCACCACCGACGGCCACGCCCCGGGCTCACCGCTCCCGCGCGGCAGCCGCTGGTCCGTCCGCCAGAACCCGCCGTGACCCACCGCCAGCCACACCCACGCCAGCAACGACACCACCGAGACCCACCACAGGACCGTCACCCCGGCAGTCTGCCCGATCCACCCCGGGCCGCCCCGGAGACACGACGGCCCGCCACCCGGCCCGGCGCCGCGCGGTCAGGACGACGGCTCCGGCGGCAGCGCGGCCACGGCCAGGGCGGCCGCCTCGGCGGGGGTCGTGACGGTGACGGGCCCGGTTGCGAGCCCGCGGACCAGGTAGCCCCCGGTGTGCAGTGGCTCGACGGCCGCGCCCACCCGCTCGAACGGGTAGTCGGACTTGGTGGAGAACCACAGTGTGAAGTGGCTGCTGACCGGCCGCAGCCGCCGCAGCCGGGGTTCCGCGAACGCGGCCTCCCACAGGGCCCGCACCTCGGCACGGGTGGGGTACGGGCCGTGCGCGAAAGCCTCCAGGCGCGTCCGCCAGTACAGTTCGACCCGGTCCAGCGGCGCGCGCTCGTGCACGAACGCCCAGTCCGGGACGTGCAGGAACGGGGCGGCCCGCCGGATCGCCGCCAGGTCCGCGCCCGCCAGCCAGGCCGCCGCCGCCCGGACGGCCCCGGTCAGGTCCGGTGCCCACCCCTGGGCCTGCGTCCCCCGGCCGCGGCGCAGCAGCAGGTGAGGGGCGGAGGCGTCCCGCTTCCAGCGGACGTCCGCCCGGTCGGGCACCGGCAGGGCCGCGCCGTCCGCGCCGTCCGCGCCGTCCGCGCTGTCCGGGCCGTCCAGCACGGTCGTTTCCCCGACGAACCCGGCCCGGCACCAGGACAGTTCGCGGGCCGGGGGCAGCAAGACACCGGCCGCGGCGGCGATCTGGGCCAGTTGGGCACCCAATTCGGCTGCGGCGGCGTCCCGTTCGTCCTGAGACGCGTAGCGGGGAGCGGTCATGGCGCGGAGTGTAGTGCCGGCCCGGCGCGGACGGTTCACCCGGTCGTCATCCGGGCGACGTCCGGTGGACGTGCGGGGAGCGGGCGGGGGTGGCTGGATGGGCGCGGCGGGAATCCGCCGATCCGATCAGCAGGAGAACAGATGATGACCGGCACCGCGTCCGCCGCCCCGTCGCGCCACCGTCACCCGAGCCGCCGGGCCGCGCTCGCCGCCGCGTCGGCCCTCGCCCTCGGCGGGCTGACCGGGTTCGCCGCCCCCGCCGGGGCCGCCCCCGCCGCCGGGGCCGCGCTCGCCGCGCAGCCCGGCCAACTGCTGGACGTGACACTCGACCAGCTGCACCCGACCCAGGACGCGGTCGGCTACGACGAGGTCTACTACAAGCTCGGCCGGTACGCCTCGGACAAGGACCGGCTCAACGGCGGCATCAACAAGCGCTTCGACGACTGGTGCGCCACCAACGGCCAGGGCGCGGTCGCCGCCGCCCCGGCCGGTGCCACCCTCGCCGACCCGGCCAGCTTCACCTGCACCGTCCCGGTCGGGCAGGAGACCGCGGCCAGCCGCGCCGAGATGAAGACCGTCGTGGTCGGCCCCGGCGGCGCGCTCTACCTGACGGACGGCCACCACACCCTCACCTCCTTCCTGGAGACCCCCGAGGGCGGGCCGAAGCTGCACATCCGGCTGATCGTCCAGGCCAACTACAGCGCGCTGTCGAAGGCCGCGTTCTGGCAGGCCATGCAGGACCACGGGTGGGTGCGGCTGCTCGACGAGCACGCGAACCCCCTCACCGTCGACCAGCTGCCGACCCGCCTCGGCCTGGCGAACTTCCACGACGACCCGTACCGCAGCCTGGTCTACTTCACCCGCGACATCGGCTACTCGGTGCCCGACGACGCCGCCGAGTTCCTCGAGTTCCAGTGGGGCGACTGGCTGCGCGGCCAGGGCATCGGCCTGCCCGGCTCCTACGACAGCAGCGACTTCGCCTCCTACCTCGACGCGGTGCGCACCGCCTCGCAGGCGATGTCCGCGCTGCCCGGCGACGCCGTGGTCTCCGGCGGCGCCACCGCCGACCAGCTCGGCCGGCTCACCCCCTGGAACGCGGGCAAGAAGCCCACCGGCGGCGAGTTCGGCAAGCTGAGCGCCCCGATCACCGACGCCAAGCCCGGCAAGCTCGCCTACGCGCTGGACTTCCGGTCCAAGCTGCCGGCCACCCCGGCCTGCACCACCACCGTGACCGGCGCCCACAACGGCCCGCTCACCGCCGCCACCGGCACCACCTGCCTGGTGAACGCCCGGCAGAACGGCCCGATCGTGGTCCGGGCCGGGGCGAACCTGGTGGTCGCGGGCTCCGACGTCAACGGCCCGCTGCAGGCCGTCGGCGCCGGGACGGTGCGGATCTGCGGCGCCGACTGGACCGGCCCGCTCAGCATCGTCAACACCCGCGACCGCCTCACCCTCGCGGGCCCCGGCTGCACCCCGAACCTGTTCACCGGCCCGCAGCAACTGGTCGGCAACCCGATCGGCTGACACCCCCGCCGAGCGGCGGGACGGGACGAGGCGGGACAGGGCGAGGCGGGACGGGGCGAGGCGGGACGGTCAGAGCCGGGCCGCAGCCAGCAGCCCGCCCTGCGGGTACGCGAGCGCCTCGGCCCGGAGCGCCGCCGGGCGGCCGGAGTGCAGCACGGTCAGCGTCCCGCCGCCGGGCGGCGTGGCGGGGGAGAGCCGGCGCAGCGTCTGCGCGGCGATCGCGTCCGCCGAGCCGTGCAGCCGGACCGGCCCGGCGAGCGCGGCGGCGATCCGGTCGTCGATCAGCTCGTAGTGGGTGCAGCCCAGCACCACGTCGGTGGTCCCGGCCGGGGTGCGGGCGGCGGCCGACGCGACGGCCGCGGCGATCGCGGCCTCGTCGGCCCGCTCGACGGCCTCGGCCAGCCCCGGGCAGGCCACCTCGTGCACCGCGGCGGCCCCGCCGAACTCGGCGATCAGCCCGCGCTGGTACGCGCTCCCGGTGGTCCGCGAGGTCGCCCAGATCGCCACCACCCCGCCGGCCGCGGCGGCCGGCTTGATCGCCGGGACCGTCCCGACCACCGGCAGCCCCGGCTCGAACTCGGTCCGCAGCCGCGCCAGCGCGTGCACCGTGGCCGTGTTGCAGGCCACCACCAGCGCCTCCGGCCCGTGCGCCACGGCGGCCCGGGCGCAGGCCAGCGCGCGCTCGACGATGTCCTCGGGCGTGCGCGGGCCCCACGGCATCCCGTCCGGGTCGCACGAGACGACCAGGTCCGCGTCGGGCCGGGCCCGGCGGATCGCGGCGGCGGCGGCGAGCAGTCCGATTCCGGAGTCCACGAGGGCGATCTTCACGAGCACCGACTCTACCCCGAACCCCTCGGCGGCCAGGCGGACGGCCGTTCCGGGGCCCGCCCCGGTTCGGCCGTCCGCCTGACGGCACGACCGCGCCGTGCGCGTGTCCCCGGCCCGGGGCGACGCGTCCCCGGAGGCTTGGGTCCCATGGGACAGCTGACAGCATCGAACGAACGGGTGCCGGCCGACGAACGGGTGTCGGGGACGGCCTACACCAACCTGGTGGTCGCCACCGTCGGCTTCGCGCTGACCTTCTGGGCCTGGAACCTGATCGCCCCGCTGGCGGGCGAGTTCGACAAGACACTGCACATGTCGTCGTTCGCGCAGTCGTTCCTGGTCGCGGTGCCGGTCATCGTGGGCTCGCTGGGCCGCGTCCCGGTCGGCGCGCTGACCGACCGCTTCGGGGCGCGGCTGATGTTCCCGCTGATGTCGGCGCTGACCATCGTCCCGGTGCTGCTGCTGATCCCGGCCCGCAGCTCGTACGGGGCGCTGCTGGTGGTCGGCTTCTTCCTCGGGCTCGGCGGCACCACCTTCGCGATCGGCGTGCCGCTGGTGAACTCCTGGTTCCCGCCGCACAAGCGCGGCCTGGGCGTCG
This sequence comes from Kitasatospora sp. NPDC090308, assembly GCF_044769485.1. Lineage (NCBI taxonomy): Bacteria > Bacillati > Actinomycetota > Actinomycetes > Kitasatosporales > Streptomycetaceae > Kitasatospora > Kitasatospora sp. NPDC090308. The sequence continues at coordinate 57,411 of NZ_JBIVXY010000022.1, forward strand.
GCGTGTTCGGCATGGGCATGGGCGGCGTCGCGCTGTCCGGCTACTTCACGCCGCGGCTGTGGAAGCACGGCCACGACCTGCCGTTCTGGGTGCTGGCGATCGCCCTGGCCGGGTACACCGTGCTGTCCTACCTGCTGCTGCGCGACCGCCCCGACCGGGTGGTCCCGACCGCCTCGCTGGCCTCCCGGCTCGGCCGGGCCGGGCGGCTGCGGGTGACGTGGGAGCTGTCCGCGCTGTACGCGATCGGGTTCGGCGGCATCGTCGCGTTCGGCGTCTACCTGCCGACGTACCTGAAGACCTGGTACGAGCTGTCCGCCACCGACGCCGGCACCAAGGCCGCCGGGTTCGCGCTGGTCACGGTGGTCTTCCGGCCGTTCGGGGGCTGGCTCTCCGACCGCGTCCACCCGGCCGTGGTGACCGCCTGGGCGCTGGGGACCACCGCACTGTTCGCCATCGTCCAGGCCTTCGACCCGGACCTCAGCCCGATCGGCACCATCGCCTTCCTGGTGATGGCGGCCGGCCTGGGCACCACCAGCGGCTCGGTGTTCGCGCTGGTCGCCCAGGTCACCCCGGTCGCCCAGGTCGGCTCGGTGACCGGCATCGTCGGCGCGATCGGCGGCCTCGGCGGCTTCGTCCCGCCGCTGGTGATGGGCGCGATCTACAGCGCCAAGAACAGCTACTCGATCGGCTTCATGCTGCTCTCCGACCTGGCCCTGGCCGGCGCCGTCTACGCGATCGGCCGGATGCGCGGCATCCGGCCCACCGCCACCGACTGACCCCGGCCCGCGCTCACCCGGCCGACCGGCCCCCGACCGTCAGCTCCAGCCCGCCGTCGGCCGCCACGGACGCCCGCACCTCCCAGGTCCGGGCGTCCACCCGCGTCCCGGCCGCCGTCGTGTACCCGGCCACGGCCAGCTCGGCCACGGCCGGTCCGGCCGCGCGCAGCCGGCCCTCGGCGGCCGAGCCGTCCGCGAAGTGCAGGTCGAGGTCGAGGTCGAGGCCGGCGTTCGGGGGCCCGGGCGCCGCCGCGAAGGCCGCCGGATCGGGCAGGCCCCGGACCCGCAGCCGCGCCCCCGGGAACAGGTGGGTGTGCGCGCACAGCGCCGGAAACGTCTCGCTCATCGCTGCTCCGGACCGGGTGCCGGTGGCCGGCCCGGGCGGGCCGCCCCCGCCAGTGTCCGGCCCCGGCCCCGCCCGTGCCACCCGCGTCCGTACCCGGGGCCCGCGTCCGTACCCGAGGCTCACGTCCGTACCCGGGGCTTACGCCTGCGCCCCCAGCAGCCGCTGCACCGCCGGTTCCAGGCCGGACAGGATGGTGTCGAACCGGCGGGTCGAGGTGGTCGAGTCGACCTGGAGGCGGCTGATCCGCAGCGGGTGCGCGGGCAACCGGGGGCCGAGCCGGTGGTCGGAGAGGAAGCCGAGCCGGTAGCCGAGCTGGCGCAGCACGGCGTCCGCCCGCTCGTCGAAGCCGCCGTCCGGGTAGGCGAAGGCGGTGGGGGCCTCGCCCAGCCAGCGGGACAGCACCCGGTGCGCGCCGGCGATCTCCGCGTGCACCGTCGCCTCGTCGCAGCGCCGCAGCGAGGGGTGGCCCAGGGTGTGGTTGCCGACCGCGACGTCCGCCTCCCGCAGGACCCGCAGGTCCTCCGGGCGCAGCTGCTCCTGGGCCGGCGGGCGGCGGTGCGCGGAGACCCGCAGCTCGGCCAGGCTGCGCCGGCGGTCCGGGTCGGGCATCGCCTTGAGCAGCGCCAGCACCCGGGCCGGGTCGGCGCCGCGGGGCAGCAGCCGGGCCCGGCCGCCGTAGCGGGCCAGGAACGCCGCCTCGTGCCACCAGAACGGCTTCTCGGTGCCGACCAGCTCGGCGATCACGAACGCGGCGGCGGGGATCCGCCGGGCCACCAGCTCGGGCAGCGCGTGCCGCAGCACCGTGCGGTCCGGGTCGTCGAAGGTCACCAGCACCGAGCGCGGCGGCAGCGGCCGCCCCTCGGCCAGAGCCCGCTCCACGTCCGGCACGGACACCGGGGTGGCCAGCCGCCGCAGCCGGTCCAGCTGGGCGCCGAACGAGGCCGGGTCGGTGATCCCGTGGTAGGCGAGCACGGCCAGCCGCTGCGCCGCCCGGGCCCGGAACAACGGCTGGGCGGGACTGAACCGCAGCCAGCTGCCCCGGTCCCGCTCCCTGGGCTGGTCGGGCGCCGAGGACGGAGCGGGCGGGGTCGCGGACGGGACGACGGGCTGGGGCGGGGCGCAGACGGCAGCGGCGGTGGCAGCGGTGACGGTGGCGTACGACACGGTTCCCCCCTCGGTCGCCGACAAGCGGCGTGGCGGTACCGTCGGCAGGCGGAGCCCGGCCTCCGACCCCGGGCGCGGCGGCTCCGCACCCGAGTGATCTAGCCCGCGGCGGGCACTCCCAATCCCGCTCGTCGGACGGCTCCTGGATCGCTCAATGTAGTGGAGACCCACGACGCCCCGGGATGGTTGTACGCCGGACGGCGAGATTTTGCGGGCGGTCCGGAAGCGCTCCGGAAGCGCTCCGGGAACGGCCCGCGCGGCGGCCGGACGGCGGCCGGACGGGGGCCGTGCAGCGGCCCTACAGCGGCCCTACAGCGGCCGTCCGGGGGCCGGACACAACGGCGGACGGGCGGGCGGAAGCCGCTGCGGGCGGGACCGGAGCGGTGCTCCGCAAGGGCCGGAGGACTGTGGCCCGCGCCCCCGGACCGGGTTACCGTGGAGGGCATGGCAGACACCCGAAGTAACCGCCCCGCTACTCGCCGGTCAGCCCTGTTCGGCGGCTGCGCGCTGCGCCGCCACCAGCCGCTGCTGGCCCTGGTGGGCGTGCTCTGCGTCGGCATGGGCATCGCGGTGGCGGTGCTCGTCCCGCAGACCGACGGCCCGGCCTGGGTGATGGCGGTGGCCGGCTGCCTGGCCGCCGGGGTGCTGCTGCTGGTCCGGATCGGCATCGCGCTGCTGCGCCCGAGCGGCGGCGCCACCCCCTGAGCCCCGGGCGCCGGGGGCGCGCCCCCGTTGATCGACTGCCGACCGGAAAACGTCCACCAATGGGACAGGACCGGTCGGACCGGCTGATTTTCGGCCTACCTACGCACTTCTTTCACGTTTCCGGGGCAGCAGCCTCACACTTCCCCCTACTGTGATGCGCATCGCCCGCGGCAACCGCGGGCCGGGGGAGTCACAGTCCGGTGCGGGGGCACCGCGAGGGGGATCCATGACGAGCACCGCCGGCCGGGCCGGAGGCGTCCGGTCGAAGGTCAAACAGCAGTTGGCCCGCGCGGCCGGGCGGGTGCCCGGCGCGGGCGCCACCCTGCTCATCTACCACCGGGTCGGCGGCGGCACGAGCGACGAGCTCGACCTCGCCACCGCCGACTTCACCGCCCAGGTGGACCTGCTCGCCGAGCTCCCGCCCGGCCGGGTCGTCCCGCTGGACACCGCCGCCGACCGCCTCGACGCCGGCCTGCGCACCCCCAGCACCGTCCTCACCTTCGACGACGGCTTCGCCGACACCTACGAGACGGCCTGGCCGCTGCTCCGCGAACGCGGCCTGCCGTTCACCGTCTACCTGGCCAGCGGCCTGGTCGGCGCCCCGATGCGCTGGGAGGGCTCCACCGCCAAGGGCGCCCCCGCCACCGGCCTCAGCTGGGAGCAACTGCGCGAGATGACCGCCTCCGGGCTGTGCACCGTCGCCAACCACACCCGCAGCCACGCCCGCCCCGAACTGCTCAGCACCGCCGAGCTCGACGCCTGCGGCGACGACGTCGAGGAGCACCTCGGCACCCGCCCCCGGCACTTCGCCTACACCTGGGGCCGCCCCGTCCCGCACCTGGACGCCGCGCTGCGCGCCCGCTTCCGCACCTGCGCCACCGGCCTGGTCGGCCGCAACCTGCCCGGGTACGACCCGGCCCGCTTCCACCGCGTCCCGGTCCGGCGCACCGACCCGATCGACTTCTTCCAGGCCAAGCTGTACGGCCGGCTGGTCCCCGAACGCGCCTACGCCCGGATCGTCGCCGCCGCGAAGGCGGTGGGCGCCGGTGCCTGACCAGCTCCCGCTCCGCCTGCGCGGCGAGGGCGGCCGGCCGCTGCGGGTCGCCCACCTCACCACCGTCGACATGTCGCTGCACCTGCTGCTCGCCACCGAGCTCACCGTCGACGTCGAACACGGCCTGCGCACCTACGGCATCAGCGCCCCCGGCCCCTACCGGGAACGGATCGAACGGATCGGCGTCCGGCACCTCCCGCTGCCCTCGCTCACCCGCGCCTGGCAGCCGGCCGCCGACCTCGCCGCCGCCCGCGAACTGCTCGCCGAGCTGCGCCGCATCCGGCCCGACGTGCTGCACACCCACAACCCGAAGACCGGCGTGCTCGGCCGCGTCCTGGGCCGGCTCGCCCGCGTCCCCGTCGTCGTCAACACCTGCCACGGCCTGTGGGCCCAGGCCCACGACCCGCTCGCCAAACGGCTCGCCGTGCTCGGCGCCGAGGCGCTCGCCGCCCGCTTCTCGCACGCCGAGCTCTACCAGAACGCCGAGGACCGGGCCGCGCTCGCCAGGTGGGGCGTCCCCGCCGGGCGCTCCCGGGTGGTCGGCAACGGCGTCGACCTCGACCGCTTTCCCGCCCCCGGCCCGGCCCGGGACGCCCTGCGCGCCCGGCTGCGCGCCGAACTCGGCCTCGCCGAGGACGAGCTGCTGGTCGGCGGGGTCGGCCGGCGGGTCGCCGAGAAGGGCATCCGCGAGTACGCCGAGGCCGCCCGCGCGCTGGCCGGCAAGGCCCGCTTCGTCTGGATCGGCCCCGACGACCCCGACAAGCCCGACGCGCTGCGCGCCGCCGAGGCGGGCGTGGAGTTCCTCGGCCCCCGCGACGACATGCCCGCCGTCTACGCCGCACTCGACGTCTTCGTCCTCCCCTCCCACCGGGAGGGCTTCTCCCGCTCCGGCATGGAGGCCGCCGCCAGCGGCCTGCCCCTGCTGCTCAGCGACATCCGCGGCTGCCGCGAGATCGGCACCCACGACCGGCACCTGCTGCTCGCCCCGGCGGCCGACGCCGCCGCCCTCACCGCCGCGCTCGACCGGCTCCTCACCGAGCCCGGCCTGCGGACACGCCTGGGCGCGGCGGCCCGCCGCCGCGCCCTCGAACGGTTCGACCAGCGCGCGGTCGCCCAGGTCTCGCTGGAGACCTACGCCGCCGTCGCCCGCCGCCGCGGGCTGCGCTGGAGCACCGACTGAGCGTCCGCACCGCCGCCACCGTCATCCGCACCACCACCACACCGCACCACCACACCGCACCGCACTGCACCGCACCAACCCAGTTGGGGGAGAAATGAAGCGAGGGGGGGACCTCGCGGTCACTGTGCTGGCCGGGATCATCGCGCTCCCGCTCGGCCTGCTGATCGCCCTCCTGATCCGCGCCACCATGGGCGGACCGGTGATCTTCCGGCAGACCCGCACCGGCCGCCACGGCCGGGAGTTCGACATCCTCAAGTTCCGCACCATGCGCGACCGGCAGTACGAGGACGAGCCCGACGCCCCGCGCATCACCCGCCTCGGCGCGCTGCTCCGCAAGAGCAGCCTGGACGAACTCCCGCAGCTGTGGAACGTCCTGCGCGGCGACATGGGCGTCATCGGCCCCCGCCCCACCCTGCCCGAGCAGGTCGTCCACTACTCCACCCGCCAGCGCGGCCGCCTCGCCGTCCGCCCCGGCCTCACCGGCTGGGCCCAGGTCCGCGGCCGCAACTCCATCACCTGGCCCGAACGCATCGAACTCGACCTCTGGTACATCGAGCACCACAGCCTCGCCCTCGACCTGCGCATCCTCGCCCTCACCGTGAAGGTGCTGCTGCGCCCGGCCGGCATCACCGCCGCCGGCGGCGTCAACCCCGGCTTCCCGGCCCCGACCCAGCCGACCGCCGAGCCCGCCGTCCCGGCCGCCTCCCGGATCGTGCTGCCCCGGCAGGCCACCGCGACCGCGCCCCGGCTGGCCCCGGAGGAACTGCGCGGCTAGGGCCTGTCTTCAACCCCCGCCTGCCCCGCAACGCCTGGCACCCACTCCCGCCGCACCGGGCAAAGAACCAAGTACATCCAGTACGAGGCCCTTCGCCCGGCACGCCGAGAGCCCGCACCGGACGCCGCAGGGCTACGACGGGGGTTCGAAGACAGGCCCTCGGCCCGGTGCGGCGGAACGGTCCGGCCGGGCGGCGGCGACCGCCCGGCCGGGTACGTTTCCGGTGACGGACGATCGGCGAGGGCACGGACGAGGGACGGAGAACGGCGCATGGTGCTGTGGATCGCGGGCGCGGGCGGCGTCGGCCGGGAGGCGCTGGACGTGGCGCTCGCCGCGGGCGTCGAGGTGGCCGGGTTCCTCGACGACCGGCAGGCCGGGAGCACGGTGCGCGGCCTGCCCGTCCGCGCCCCCGCCGAACTGCCGCCCGGCGCCGGGTACCTGGTCGGGATCGCCGACCCGGCGGCCCGGGCCCGGCTGGCCGGGCTGCTGGACGCGGCGGGCGGCCACCCCGTCACCCTGGCGCACCCCCGGGCGATCATCGCCCCCGAGACCGAACTCGCCCCCGGCTGCCTGGTGATGGGCGGCGCGCACGTCTCCAGCAGCGTCCGCCTCGGCCCGCACAGCCAGGTCCACTACAACGCGACCGTCGGCCACGACACCCGCCTCGGCGCCCGCGTCACCGTCTACCCCGGCGCCCACGTCTCCGGCGCCGTCCGACTGGAGGACGACAGCACCGTCGGCTCCGGAGCCGTGGTCCTCCAGGGCCGCACCGTGGGCCGCGCCGCCTTCGTCGGCGCCGCCGCCACCGTCACCCGCGACGTGCCGCCCGGCACCACCGTGGTCGGCACCCCGGCCCGCCCGCTGCTGCGCCGCCCTCCCGCCCCCGGGGGCATCGCCTAGGCTTCCCCGCATGGGAATTCCTGCGTTTCTGGCGGACCTGCGCGCCGTGGTCGGGCACCGGCCGCTCTGGCTGTCCGGGGTGTCGGCGGTGGTGGTGGACGAGGACGGCCGGGTGCTGCTCGGACGGCGGGCGGACAACGGCCGGTGGGCACTGATCAGCGGCATCATCGACCCGGGGGAGCAGCCCGCGGACGCCGTGGTGCGCGAGTGCCGGGAGGAGACCGGGGTCGAGGTGCGGCCCGAGCGGCTGGTCTCGGTGGCGGTCTCCCCGATGATCGAGTACCCGAACGGCGACCGCACCCAGTACCTCGACCTGGTCTTCCGGTGCCGCCCGCTGTCCGGCGAGGCCCGGGTGAACGACGACGAGTCGCTCGAGGTCGGCTGGTTCCACCCGGACGCGCTGCCCGAACTGGAGGACCGCCTCCTGGAGCACATCGCCCGCGCGCTGGCCGGGAAGGACGAGGCGCACTTCGAACTGACGGCGCCCTGAACGCCGGAGGGCGGGAGCGGGGTGCGCGCCCCGCTCCCGCCCTCCGGTGCCTCAGAGCGTCCGGAACCAGGCCGCGGTGCGCCGCAGGCCCTCCTCCAGCGGGACGGGCGCCACGTCCGGGAACAGCTCGCGCAGCCGCGCGTTGTCGGCCTGCGAGTCCCGCACGTCCCCCGGCCGCGGGTCGACGTGCTCGGCGGCGACCGGCGCCCCTAGCACCCCGCCCAGCAGGCCGATCAGCTCCAGCAGCGAAGTGCGCGTCCCGAAGGCCAGGTTCACCGGCTCCGCGGAGACCACCCGGCGCAGCACCGCCTCGGCGAGCACCTGGGTCACCGTGCCGACGTAGGTGAAGTCCCGGCTCTGCCGCCCGTCCCCGTGCACCGTCACCGGCCGGCCGGCCAGCGCCGCGTCCAGGAAGGCCGGGACCACCGCCGCGTACGCGTGCCCGGCGGGCTGGAGCGGGCCGAAGACGTTGAAGAAGCGCAGCGGCAGCACGCCCAGGCCGTAGCAGTGGTGGTACGCGCCGAGGTAGGACTCGGTGGCGAGCTTGGAGACCGCGTACGGGCTCATCGGGACGGTGCGCATCGTCTCGCGCTTGGGCAGCTCCCGGTTCGCGCCGTACACCGAGGAGGAGGACGCCGCCGCCACGTACAGGCCGCCCGCGCGGCGGGCCGCCTCCAGCACCTCCAGGGTGCCGGTGGCGTTCACCCGGTGGCTGGCCAGCGGGGCGGCGATCGACCGCGGCACGGACGGCAGGGCCGCCAGGTGCACCACCGCGTCGGCGCCGGTGAACGCCGCGTCCAGCAGGGCCGGATCGAGGATGCTGCCCTCGAAGAGGGCGACGTCCACCCCCGCCAGGTTGGCCTTGCTACCGGTGGACAGGTCGTCCACCACCCGGACCTCCGCCACCTCCGGACGGGACGTCAACTCCCTGGCCAGATTGGCCCCGATGAACCCTGCCCCGCCGGTGATCACCACACGCACGGCCGCGCACCACCCCTCCGGTCGGGCCCGGGGACTCCCCCCGCCGGGCCGATGCGGCCGACTCTAGCGGCGGCCCGGGGCCCGGCGGGCGGGAAACCCGCACAGTCGCCACCAAACCGTCCCATCGGACACATCCGGGACGACGGACGGCGCACCGGCACGTCGGCGGATCGGCTGACGGGCGAAGGGGCGGACCGGCCCGGGCCGGGGCTCAGCGCTTCGGCCGGCGGGCGGTCTCCTCCGCCGCGTCCAGCACCGCCGCCAGGTCGCCGCCCGCGGTCGCGGTCGCCACCGCGGCCACCGCGCCCTCCACGAACGGGGCGTCCGCGAACCGGGTCGGGAACGGCAGGCCGTGCTCCTCGGCCGCCGCCAGCACCGTCAGCACGGTGCGGACCGGGCCGTCCAGGTCGCACAGCACCGCCACGCCGTGGCCCTGGTCGACCCGGCGGGCCGCCGCGGCCACCAGCACCGCGCTGCTGCCCGGGCCGTCCTCCAGCGAACCGCCGGTCGCCGCGACCGGAGCCGGATCGTCCGCCTCCGTCACGGCCAGGGCCACCGCCCGCACCGCGTCCGCGAGTTCCTGGCTGTGCGACACCAGCACCAGGCCCACCCGCCCGTGCCCGGCGGGCCGGGCGGGGCGCGGCACCGAGGGCACCGGCGCGGTCACGGTGCCCGTCGCGGCGCCCACCGGCGGGGCCGAGGGCGCGGTCGAGATCGGGATGACGTCGGCGCGGCTGCGGTCCCGCTGGTCCATCGGCTGCTCCCGGTTGGGTGGCTGACTGCTCGCCACCCATCCTCACCCCGGCCGCCGCCCGGAGCGTGCTCCTCGGGCGCGCCCGGGTCGGCGTGTCCGACCGGGACCGCCGGGGCCCGGACGTTCGAGGGGGCGGCTCCTAGCACAGCAGCCGCCCCGGGAGGGCCGGATCGCCCCATCTGCCCCGTCCGGTGGGCGCGCCGGGCCGGAACGGTCGGGCCGGGGGCCGCGGGTGGCTAAACTTGCCGCTCGACCACAGGCAGGACGACTCCGGGCGGGAGTCCGGGCGGGAGGGTGTGCGGATGACGCCGGCAGAGGCGGCACGGGCGGCGGACGAGCGCCGCAAGATCGAGCTCGACGTGAGCGGGGCCGAGTGGCAGCACGCGCCCGGCGGCGAACAGGGCGTCCAGATCGCCTTCGTCGACGGGTACATCGCGATGCGCAACGGCGCGGAGCCGGACGGCCCGGCGCTGATCTTCACCCCCGCCGAGTGGCGGGCCTTCGTGCTGGGCGCCCGGGACGGCGAGTTCGACCCGCGGAACCAGTAGCCGCAAGCACGGCGCCGGGGCGGTGGAAACCGGCCGGTCCCGGCCGCGGCGGCCCGCGCGGTTGGCCGGGTGTTCGCCGCTCCGCCACGCGCCCGACCAGGAGTTCCCGGGCACGGCGGCCGGGGCCGGGGCCCGCGTCCAGGTGACGGCCGGGCATACGTCGAGGTTACAAAAGAGTTCTGATGGGCCGAATCTTGTTGACTGGTCGACAAGCCTGCCAGCACAGTAAGAGCAGGCAGACGCCGTGCCTACCGCCCCCACGCGGTATAGGCACGGCGCCCGCTTCTGCTGCCCGTCAACGGCGCCGATGACGGGCTCTCCCATTCCCTGTGCCGCACAGGGTGCGGCAGCCGTCGCAGCGGGAGTGACCCGACCGGGAAGAGCGACTCCCCGGGTGGGTCGGAGCCCGGATTCCGCACGCCCCCACGCGGCGGTGATCCGGGCGAGGTTCGCGGACGCGACGGCACGAGGGCCCCGCGAACCTGGCTCTGGGTTCGGTTATGTGGCTGTGGTGGCGCCGATCCCGATGGCACCTCGACCGTCCGGAGCCCGCCGGAATCACCCGCAGGCTCCAGGAACCGTCTAAGGACCATTGAATCAGCAAATGGTGCTTGGAGTTCACACGACCGCGTGCGCAGTGAGGGAATGCGCGCAAGGCACGCTGCGACAACCCGCTCCCCGTGGATCTCGCCCCGGAGCGGCCGTCGTGCTGAACCGAACGTAGCCCGGACGGTTGCTCAGAGTCAACATTGGTCCCTGAGCGTAGAACTCGGCCTGATCGCGGACCCGCGCACCGGCCCCCGCCCACCGGCCCCGTACGATGGGCCCATGTCATTTCTCCGCCGTCGCTCCGGACAGCCCGCCGGCCCGGACTTCGACGTACTGGCCATGGATCCGGGCGACTGGCCCGGCGATTTCGGTGTCATGATCCTGGCCGGTCAGGACGGTTCCTGCCAAGGCGTCTTCCTGCAGTACGACCTGCTCGGCGGCCGCGGCCCGGCCATGCTGATCGGCAACCTCCCGGAGGACTCGCCCGCCCGCGAGAGCGAGGACGGCGTGCCGCTGGAGGCCCGCCAGTTGCTCGCCTCGCTGGAGAACGAGGAACCGGTCGATTTCGTCTCGGCCGAGGACTTCCCGGTCATGCTCGGCGACGACCTGCTGATCGTCCGCAAGGTCAAGGTCACCGAGGAGCGGCTGTACTGCTCGCAGTTCGGCCGCAGCGACGGCGTCCAGGTGACCATCGCCTCCTGGGACCGACCGGTTTCGGACGACCTCTACCAGCTCCTCAAGCCGCTTCCGGCGGAGATGTTCCAGCAGGGCTGACGCACGATGCCCCGGCCACCGCTGCTCACCCGCCGCCTGCACGTGGACCTCCGGCGCACCGCCGGCGCGGCCTGTCCGGCTTCCTGAGAACCCCAGTTCACGGACGCCCGACACCCCGCCGCCCGCCCGGAGGCCCGCCATGACCCGCACCGCAGCACAGCCGACCGTCCCCGCCCCCGTCACCGACGCCGCCGACGACGCCGTCGAGCGGGCGTTCGCCCGGCTGCCCCGGGTGATCGACCTGCTGGCCGCCCGGGCCGCCGAGCACGACCGCGACGGCACCTTCCCGTACCAGGGCGTCGAAGCCGCCCACGAGGCCGGGCTGCTCACCCTCACCGTCGGCCGGCGGCACGGCGGGCCGGGCGCCGGCCTGGCCGACACCGTCCGGGTGCTGGCCCGGCTCGGCCGCGGCGACGCCTCGGTCGCCCTGCTCGCCGCGCACACCCTGCTGCACCACGCCGAACAGGCCCGCACCGCGCCCTGGCCCGCCGCGCTCTACCGACGGCTGCTCACCGAGTCCCGCCGCGGGCCCGCCCTGGTCGGCACCCTCCGGGCCCCCGCCGGGCGCCCGCCCGCCGTCACCGCGCACTGGCAGGGCAACGCCTGGCGGCTCGGCGGACGCGCCCCGCACTGCCCCGGCGCCGAAGCGCTCTCCTGGCTCGTGGTCGAGGCCCGCACCGCCGAGAACCAGCCGCGCACCGGCCTGTTCCTGGTCCGCGCCGACAGCCCCGGACTGGAGATCGACCCCGCCGCCGACCAGCTCGGCCTGCGCGCCGCCGCCGGCCACGACGTCCTGCTGGAGGACGCCCGGATCGGCACCGACGCCGCCCTGCTGCCCAAGGGGCCGGCCTTCCCCGCCGACCCCGTCGCCACGGCCTGGCACCAACTCGCCCTGACCGCCGTCCTGCTGGGCACCGCCCGGGCCGCCCTCGACTGGTCCGCCGGGCGGCTGCGCGGCACCACCGCCCACCGCCGCCCGCTCGGCGAACTCGACGCCGCGCTCACCGGTGCCGAGGAACTCGTCCACGGCCTCGCCGCCCGCACCGACGCCGACCCGTCCGCCGCGACCCGGGCGCCCGCCGTCCAACTGCTCGCCGCCCGCACCGCGAGCGACACCGTGCAGCGGGCCCTCACCCTCACCGGCAGCGCCGGGCTCGACCGCCGCCACCCGCTGGAGCGGCACCTGCGCGACGCACTCAGCCTGCGCACCCAACTGCCCGCCGAGGACACCGTGCTGGACGCCCTCGGCGAAGCCCTGCTGGGCGGCTGACCCCGCCGGCTCCGGGAGCGGACCGACTGCCGGGTGCCGACCGACTACCGGGTGCCGACCGCCGCGCGGACCGCGCGGCGGGCCAGCGCCGCGTCGTCGTACAGCCGGCGGATCATGATCCGCTGCTCCTCGCCCGCGCCCGGGACGTCGTGCAGCCGCAGCTCGCGCATCAGCACCAGCACCAGGTTCACCAGGAACGCGTCCCGGGCCAGCGTGCCGCCGGACTGGGCGAGTTGGCTGATCTGGCGGCGGGCCGCGGTGTCGCCCGACAGCACGCTCCACAGCACCGCCAGGTCGTAGCCCGGCAGGTACCAGCCGGCCTGCTCCCAGTCCAGCAGGACCGGGCCGGACGGGGCCAGCAGGATGTTGCCCAGCAGCGCGTCGCCGTGGTTCAGCTGCCACGGCACCGAGGACAGGCCGTGCAGCAGGCCGCGCAGGTCGCCCGCGTCCCGGTCGGTCAGCAGGCCCAGCGAGTGGAACCGGGCGATCTCGGTCTGGTAGTCCATCGGCTTGCCGAACACGTCCGTCGGCGGGCGCCACAGGTTCAGCGTGCGCACCGAGCCCAGCACCGCGCGCACCTCGCCCGGCGTCGGCGCGTTCACCGGGTGCCGCTCGCGGGCCGCCGGACGGCCCGGCACCCGCTCCAGCACCAGCACGCAGCGGTCGTGGTCGGCCGCCACCAGCCGGGGCAGCCGCACCGGCGGACGGTGCCGCACGAACGCCCGGTACACCGCCACCTCGTGGTGGAAGCGCTCCACCAGCTGCTCCGCCCGCTCCCCCCGCAGCGCGGCCGGGGACAGGCACTTCGCCACCACCGGGGCCCGGCCGATGGTGCCCGCGATCAGGATGTGCCGACCGCCCTCCCGCAGCACCTGGCGCGGCAGGAACGCCGGACATATCCGCGCGACGTTGGCGAGCACCGCCCGTACCGCCGGGGTCTGCAGCGCGGCCGGGTCCACCCGGTCCACGAACGCCTCCGGGGCCCGGCCCGCGGCCGGTCGGCCCGGCTGGCCCGGTCGGCCGGCCTGCTCCGCCAGCGGGCGGGTCACCAGGGTGGTGCGCCCGCGCGGGTCGCGCAGTTCGGCGGCGCGCGGTGCGGGCCGTCCCGAACCGGCGGTCGGGGGGCGCAGGGGGGAGCGTGCGGGGCGTACGGTCGCGCCGTCCATCCCGTTCGGGGACGACGAGCGGGTACCGGTGCTGGCTGTGGAGTACATGGGCTAGTGAGGGTCCTTCCTTGACCGGCGGCAAAGCTGTGAGCGGCCCGTCGAACCGGGGTCGGGCCGGCCGGGTGGGGCGCGGGCGCCGGGCACGGTCCGCGGTCCGCCGGAACCGTCCGCACCCTGGGGAAGTACGTCCGTCCCGACCGCCGCGCCCTGCCCGGCGCCCTCGCGCCACCCGGTCGCGCCACCCCCCGCTGAGCCGCTCCCGGAAGGCCGCCCGACGCACCGTCGGAACCAGGTCCGGGCCGGTCGGGGGCCGTTCCGACGCGGAGTCGGGGTGGCGCATACCTACCTGACACCCGGACGGCACTGGCACACCACGTAGCGCACCCTGGCGAACCCTGGCGAATGGTCGCTTGGCATGTGACAGAGCCACTAGGGTCGAGCCAGCCGAGGATCTGGGGGCTTCAGTTGAGCAAGGGGCCGAACACCAGACTGGCCGACCACTTCGCCCTGACCGGATGGTCCAAGGGCGAGCTGGCCCGGCTGGTCAACCGGCGGGGTGCCGCGCTGGGCGAGCAGCAGCTGTCCACCGACACCTCCCGGGTCCGGCGCTGGATCGAGCAGGGCGAGATCCCGCGCGACCCGGTGCCGAGGGTGCTGGCCGCCGTGTTCACGGAGCGGCTCGGCCGTGTCGTCACCACCGAGGACCTAGGTCTCGAACGACACCGGCCCACCAGGTCCGGCAGCAGCGCAGCACCGCCGAAGGAGCCCTGGGCACCGGATCGGACGGCCGCGGTCCTCACCGAGTTCACGGGAATGGACCTCATGCTGAACAGACGCGGACTGGTCGGCGCCTCCGCCGCCCTCGCGGCGGGCGCGGTCATCGCCGACAACCTGCACGACTGGCTCACCGGCGGCGCCGTCGCCGAGGCGGCCGCCCGCCCGGGCCCCCGCCACGTCCTGGTCCAGGGCGGGGCCCGGCCCGTCCTGGACGTCTACGAACCGGGGCCGGTCGGCAACGAGGAGGTCGCCGCGCTGGAGCGCGCCGTGGACGTGTTCCGGGCCTGGGACGCGTCCCGCGGCGGCGGTCTCCAGCGCAAGGCCGTGGTCGGCCAGCTCAACGAGGTCGGCGGCCTGCTCACCCACGACCACCCGGCCGCGCTGGAGCGCCGGCTCTGGACGGTCGCCGCCAACCTCGCCGTGCTGGCCGGCTGGATGTCCCACGACGTCGGCCTCGAACCGACCGCCCAGCGCTACTTCGTGATCGCCGCGCAGGCCGCCCGGGAGGCCGAGGACCGCCCCCGGGCCGGCGAGGCGATCTCCCGGGCCGCCCGCCAGATGCTCCACCTCGGCCGGGCCGACGACGCCCTCGAACTCATGCAGCTGGCCAAGGCCGGCGCCTGCTCCGGCGACGGCGCCCAGCCGCGCACCCGGGCCATGCTGCACACCGTCGAAGCCTGGGCGCAGGCCGCGCTCGGCCGCTCCGAGGCCACCCGCCGGGTGCTCGGCGAGGCCGAGGAGCTCTTCGTCCGGGACAGCCCGGAACCCGCCCCCAGCTGGATGCAGCTGTTCAACGAGGCCGAACTGCACGGCATGCAGGCCCTGGTCTACCGCACCCTCGCCGAGCACGACCCCGGCGCCGTCCCGCTCGCCGTCCGGCACGCCCGGACCGCGATCCGGCTGCGCCAGAAGACCGGGCGCGAGCGCTCCGCGCTGCTCGACCGGATCACCCTGGCCTCCATCCACTGGATCTCCGGCGAACCGGACGAGGCCCAGGTGCAGGCCAAGCTCGCCCTCGCCTCGATCAACGACACCTCCTCCAAGCGCACCTGGGACCGGCTGCGCGAGATGTACCGGCTCTCCACCCGCTACCAGGGACTGCCCGGGGTGGCCGAGCTGCGCGAGCAGATCAACGAGGCGCTGCCCGCGCCCAGGAGGCCGCGCCCGATCTGACCGGGGCGGCTCCGGAGGTCGGACGCCCGGGTGATTCGGGCTCGAACGGACCCGGCATTCCGGAAGGGGTCGATCCGGTACGGACGGACCCGGTGTGATGCGGTCACGGTGCGGAAATCCGTTGCCCTGTGTGCAGATCGGTCACCCAGGCGGTAACCTTCGGTGATTCCGGCGCCCGGGCGCCTGAGCTGTGCCAACCGACCCCGGCGACGGAAATCCCGTTGCCACGACGACCGCCGCAACGGATGCTGACCTCATGTTCGAGCCAGTGATAGCGCCCAGCGCCAGCCTCCTCGGCCTCCTCCAGAGAGGTCGTGGGGACGGGCAGCTGCATGCGTTGGCCGCAGACCGCGACGAGGCGATCGCCGCCGTCGAGACCTGCGTCACCAACGACCCCCGCGCCGACTGGCAGGTCGAGAACCGCTCCCTGTACTACGCGCGGCTCTACATGGAGCTCGAAGCCCCCCTCACCGGCATCGAGCTCCACCTCCACTCGCCCGAGGACAGCCTCGACCCCGACGAGGCCCGCACCGGCCTCGCCCTCGCCGTCCTGGGCCACCTGGCCGGCTACGGCCGCCGGGACGCCCTCGACCTGCTGCGCGCCTACACCACCACCGGGGCCAACTGGTCCTGGGCCCTCGACGAACTCGCCCTGCGCGACACCGACGAGTCCCTGCTCTCCCTCGCCCCCGCCGTCCTCGCCCGCTTCCCGGCCGACCCGGAGGGCGACGCCGAGCTGCGCGAGGCGGTCCGCTCCGCCTACGAACCGCGGGTCTGGCGGCTGTGGGCCGCCCACCATCCCCGGGTGGCCGCCGCCGGCGAGCAGTCCCCCTTCGACCTGTGGCAGCGCCAACTGGCCCGCCCCGGCGTCACCCCCGGCTGGTCCACCGCCGACGTGCTCGCCTGGGCCGACCAGGGCGACAGCGCCGCACCCGACGCCCTCGCCCGCCGCGCCGCCGCGGCCGCCCGCTGTCTCACCGCCGTCGTCCGACCCGAGGACGCGCCGCTGCTGCACGACGCCGCCGGGCACGGACCGGCCGGCGCCCGCTGCGCCGCGCTGCGCCACCTCGTCGAACAGCGCGACCCGGCCGCCGCCGGGCTGATCGAGACCGCCGCCGCCGACCTGGACCACCGGGTGGTCCGCGCCTCGCTGGAACTGCTCGGCCGCATGCGAGGTCCCGAGGCGCTCGCGCACGCCCGCCGCTGGGCCGACCCGGCGACCGGCGGCGCGGACAGCGCCCTCGCCCAGGCCGCCGTCCGCCTCCTCGCGGACGCCGGGGAGCCCTGCGACGCCCCGCTCGTGGTCGCCGCACTGCACCAGTGGATCTCGTTGAACGGCGTCACCGGCGCCGCCCTCGGCAGCCTGGTCGACGGCGTCGGCCGGCTGCACGCCACCGCCGCCGTCCCCGCCCTGCGGCACGTCTACGGCGAGGCCGCCTCCTCCGAACTGCGCGGGCGCGCCGCCCAGGCGCTCGCCGTCACCGACGCCAACTTCGGGGCCGGCCCCGCGGTCGAGTGCCTGTGGGACTGCGAGGAGTCCACCCGCGAGCTCGCCGCCACCCACGTCACCACCACCGGCGACGTCCGCGTCCTCGAACGGCTGCGCCGACTCGCCGCCGATCCGGCCGAGGAGGCCGAGGTGCACGCCGCGGTGCGCGGCCGGCTGACGGCCCGGGACCGCTAGGGTGCCCGCCATGCGACCGCGCACCCCGCTCCGCCCCGCCGCACCCGTCCTCGCGCTGGCCCTGGTGCTCGGCGCGGCCGGCGCCGCGGCGGCGCACGTCGAGGTCGGGTCGCCGACCGCGCAGGCGCTCGCCGTCGACGCCGAGGTCTCCTTCTCCGCCGAGGGCGAGTCCTCCACCGCGGGCATCACCGACGTCAAGGTCGTGCTGCCCGCCGGGCTGGCCCCCGGGGACGTCACCCTGGCCCAGGCCCCCGCCGGCTGGGCGCTCACCCCCACCGCCGACGGCTACACCCTGGCCGGCCCCGCGCTCGCGCCCGGCACGGCCGCCGACTGGTCGGTCAAGGTCCGCCAACTCCCGGACGCCGCCTCGCTGGTCTTCAAGACCCTGGTCGACTACTCCGACGGCCACACCGACCGCTGGATCGAACTCCCGCAGGGCGGCACCGAGCCCGAGCACCCCGCCCCGACCCTGGCCCTGCGCCCGGCGGCGGCCGGTGCGACGCCACTGGCCCCCGCCGGGTCGCCGTCCGCCACGGCGTCCGCGCCCGCGACTCCGGCTGGGACCGCGACCGCCACCGCGACCGCCGCCGCCACCGCGACCGCCGCCGACTCGCCGAGCCCGGCCACCACCGCCGCGCACGACGACGGGGACGGCGGCGGCAGCACCACCGCGATCGTCCTCGGCAGCGTCGCGGGCGTCGCCGTCCTGGCCGCGCTGACCGTCCTGGCCCTGCGCCGCCGGAAGTCCCCCTCGGACTGACCTGTCGGCGGGGGCTGCCAGGATCGCGGCCCATGAGCATCATCGGCAGCTACCTGCGGCTGGCCCCCGCCGAATTCGCCCGCGCCCTCGAAGAACCCGGCTGGGTCCGGGGGTTCACCCGCGAGCAGGCCGCCCTGGAACACCGGCGCGACCCCTCCGAACTGCGCTTCCACGACACCGGGAAGTCCTGGGCGGCCCTGGCCCACCTGCTCGCCCGGCGCGGCCTCCCGACCGAGCTGGTCCACGGCGACACCCCCCTCCCCGGCGACGAGGACTGGGGCTACGGCCCGCCCGCCCTGCTCGCCCCCGACCGGGTCGCCACCGCCGTCCGCGAGCTGGCCGACCTCCCCTTCGACACCCTGGCCGCCGGCCTCACCCCCGCCGACCTCGCCGCCGCCGAGGTCTACCCCGTCCGCCTCTGGGCCGACGACCCGTCCGCCCTCCACCACCTCTCCGCCCACTACACCGACCTGCTGCGCTACCTCACCCGCACCGCCCGCTACCGGCACGGGCTGCTGATCTGGTACTCGTGACCGCCGGGCGGCACCGGCGGAGGCCGCGGTGGTGAAGGAGTGGTGGAAGCACCCGCGGAGTGGGCGAGCGGGCGGGGCGGGGGCCCTATCGTTTCGGGTTCCACCGAAAGCTCGCCGGAGGGGAGGGTGGCGCCGTGGTCGTGCTGCGGCTGGATTCGCTCGCGCTGTCGCGGTCCCGGTTCGCGCTGTCGCCGTTCGCCGAGACGCTGGCGGCGATCGTGCAGTTGGCCCGTCCGTACGGTGAGCCGTGGGCGGGGCCCTGGCGGGAGCGGCACCGGGCGGCGTTCCTGGCGCGGTTGGCGGGGGACGGGTACGCGCGCGGGCTGGTGGAGTTGATCGCGGCGACGAAGTACCTGCCGGACCACCTGACGCTGCCGCCGGGCGGGGGGATGGAGACCACGCTGGAGTCGGAGCTCGCCGAGGTGGCCCGGGTGCCGGACGAGGTCGCGGTGGCGGGGCTGCGCACCGCGCAGGAGCACGCCTGGGCGGGTCAGCGGCCGGCCTGGCTCACCGGACGCGGGCACGGCGCCCGGGCGGCCGAGCTGTTCCGCGCGGTCTGGGACGCGCACCTGGCCGCGGACTGGCCGGCCCGGCGGGCGGCCCTGCAGCGCGACGTCACGCACCGGGCCGGGCTGCTGGCCGCGCACGGCTGGCCGCGGGCCCTGCGCCAGATGAACCGCACCAGCGGGTGGGTCGGCGTGGACGCGATCCGGTTCAGCGACCGGCCCGGCCCGGACCGGGTGGTCGGGCCGGACGGCATGCTCTTCGTCCCGGTCACCGCGCAGCGCAGCTCCTGGCTGTGCGAGGCGCCGGACCGCCCGTTCGCGCTGGTGTACGCGGCGCGCGGCTCCGGGGCCGGGACCGGGCCGGGCTCCGGTGCGGGGGAGGACGGGCGGGCGCTGGCCCGGCTGCTCGGCGGCGGGCGGGCGCAGATCCTGCGCCAGTTGGAGACGCCCGCCACCACCAGCGAACTCGCCCTGCTGCTAGACCAGTCGGTGGGCACGGTCGGCGGCCACCTGGCGATCCTCCGCGACACCGGCCTGGTGGACCGGACCAGGGTGGGCCGCCGGGTCCTCTACCACCGCACCGAGCTGGGCGACCGTCTGGCGCAGGGCCCGGAGCGGGGCTGACGGGAGGTCAGGCGACGCAGAACTCGTTGCCCTGGGGGTCGCGCATCACCCACCAGTGGCCGACCGGGCCCTGGTCCTGCTCCTCGACCCGGGTCGCGCCGAGTGACTCCAACCGGGCCACCACGGCGTCGAGTTCGCCGCCGGAGTGGACGTCGATGTGCAGCCGGTTCTTGCCGCTCTTCGGCTCGGGGACGTCCTGGAACAGGATTCGGCGCCCCTGGCCGATGCCGCTCACCGGGTCGTACGGGTCCTCGGGGTGGCGGACGGCCGCGTAGCCGCGGAACAGCTTGCGGCCGTCGCGCTCCAGGACGGCGGCGGCCGGGAGGCGGCCGTCGGCGAGCAGCGCGTCGATCAGGGCGGTCGGGTCCTCGACCCGGTAGTCGAGGGCGGCGGCCCAGAACTCGGCGAGGGCCGGGGCGTCCGAACTGTCCACGACGAGTTTCCACGTGAGCGTCATGGCAGGCGATTCAATCGCACGTCAGATCGAGCGGCAACGACCTCCGGGCCGCCGGTGTGTCGGTCCGCCCGGGGAAGGGGGAGAGGGGGAGAAGCGGCGGGGGGGGGGGGGCGGGGGGGGGGGGGGGGGCCCCCCCCCGGGGGGGGGGGGGGGGGGGGGGGGGGGGGGGGGGGGGGGCCCCGGGGGGGGGGGGGGGGGGGGGGGGGGGGGGGGGGGGGGGGGGGCCCGGCCCGGGTCAGGTCAGGGCGGGGACGGGGGCCGGAGCGGCGGG